>NZ_FYDM01000006.1:0-257352 GCF_900187415.1 Pseudomonas sp. Irchel s3b6
TCGACCTGATCGACGACCGACAGTTTAAAAGCCAGCGTGTAATCCCGCTGACTGCGCCTTTTGCCTGAATCCATTGTGTCCTCCTGAAAATAGGTCAGAAGGTGTAAACCTTATTCAGGACGGGACATTGCTCACAAAAAAGGCGGCTACCTTGCGGTAGTCGCCTTTTTCGTTGTCGCTGCTGGCGTTTAGTTGGCCAGTTTGTACGCGATCACATAGTCGCCCATTTTGGTTCCCAGGGAGCCGTGACCACCGACCACCAGCAGTACGTACTGCTGGCCATTCTTGCCGGTGTAGGTCATGGGGGTGGCTTGGCCGCCGGCCGGCAGGCGTGATTTCCACAGTTCCTTGCCGGTGTTGACGTCGTAGGCGCGCAGGTACTGGTCCAGGGTGCCGCTGAGGAAGCCCACGCCACCGGCGGTGACGATCGAGCCGCCCATGCTTGGCACGCCGATGGGCAGGCCGATTGGCAGTGGCGAGCTGTCGCGGCTGGTGCCGTTCTTGCGTTTCCACACCACTTTGCCGGTGGTCAGGTCGATACCGGCCACGTAGCCCCAGGCCGGTGCCTGGCACGGTACGCCGATCGGCGACATGAACGGGTGCATGATCACCGCGTAAGGTGCGCCCGTGTTGGGTTGCACGCCAGCGGTTTCGCTCTCGCGCTTGCTGCCTTCCGCCACTTGGGCGCGGGGCACCATTTTCGAGACGAAGGCCATGTAGTTCGGGCTGGTGAACAGCATCTGGCGCACCGGGTCAACGGAGACGCCGCCCCAGTTGAACACACCGACGTTACCCGGATAGATCAGGCTGCCTTGTTCCGACGGCGGGGTGTACTGACCGTCGTAACGCAGTTCCTTGAACTGGATGCGGCACAGCATCTGGTCGAACGGGCTGGCGCCCCACATGGCTTTTTCAGTCAGGTCCGGAGCCAACAGGTTCAGGTCCGAGCGCGCCTGGGTCGGGGCGGTACGGTCGCCAGGCACCGCGCCTTGTGGCGCCGCGACCTCGCGAATCGGCACGATCGGCGTGCCGTCGCGACGGTCGAGCACGTACAGGCTGCCCTGTTTGGTCGGTGCGATCAGCGCCGGCTTGATGCCGTCGGCGGTCTTCATGTCCAGCAGGGTCGGCTGGCTGCCGACGTCCATGTCCCACAGGTCGTGGTGGGTGAACTGATAGTTCCAGCGCACCTTGCCGCTGGACAGGTCCAACGCGACGATGCCAGCGCTGAATTTCTCGGCGCCCGGGGTACGGTCGGCGCCCCATTGGTCAGGGGTCTGGTTGCCCAGTGGCAGGTAGACCATGCCCAGCTTCTCATCGACGCTGGCCAGGGACCACATGTTGGCCGAGTTGCGGCTGTAGTGCTCGCCCGCCGGCAAAGGCTCGGTGGCGTCTGGCTTGTCGCTGTCCCAGTTCCACACCAGGTGACCGTCACGCACGTCAAAGGCGCGGATCACACCGGAGGGCTCGTTGGTCGACTCGTTGTCGGTGACGTGGCCACCCATGATCACCAGGTCGCGAGTGATCGCGGCAGGCGAGGTGGAGTAGTAGCCGCCCGGGGTGAACGGGCCGATGCCCTGGGTCAGGTCAACCACGCCTTGATTGCCGAAGCCTTCGCAGAGTTTGCCGGTGTCGGCGTTCAGGGCGATCAGACGTGCATCGGCGGTCGGCAGGTACAGGCGACGCGGGCAGGCCTGGGCAACGGCCTTGCCGGCTTCGGAGATGACGGCGGCCGAGGTATCCGCTTTGGCGTAGGCATTCTCGTCGTAGTAGGAAACGCCACGGCAGGTCATGTGGGCGAAGCCCTTGAAACCCACCGGGCTCTTGATCTGCGGGTCGAAGCGCCAGATTTCCTTGCCGGTATCCGGGTCCAGTGCCAGCACCTTGCTGTGGGCGGTGCAGGCATAGAGCATGCCGTTGGCCTTGAGCGGGGTGTTCTCGTTGGTCAGCTCCACCGGGTCACCGGCGGTCGGCAGGTCGCCAGTGCGGATGCGCCAGGCTTCCTGCAGCTGGCCAACGTTGTCCGGGGTGATCTGCTTGAGTGGCGAGTAGCGGTCGCCGAATTCGGTACGGCCATAGGCCTGCCAGTCGCCATCGGGCATTTGCGGTGCGGTACTGCTCATGTCGGCGCTGTCGCGACCCAATTCACCGAGGATTTCACCGGGGTGAGTGAACTGGCTGGCCAGGGCCGTGGCCCCCGCCAGCACCACGGCCACGCTCAGCGCGCCGGTGCCCAGCGGTGCAGCGCCGTTGCGCAGCAGCGGGCGGCGGAACCATGGCAGCAGCATCACTACGCCGAGGGCGAACCACAGTGACAGGCGCGGCACCAGTTGCCACCAGTCCAGGCCCACTTCCCACAGCGACCACGCGGTACTGGCCAGCAGCACCAGTGCGTACAGGCCCAGGGCAGCGCGATGGCCGGCCAGCAACAGAATGCCGGTCAGTACCAGGCCGATGCCGGCCAGCAGGTAGTACAGCGAGCCGCCGAGCAGGCTCAGCTTGATCCCCCCGGCCAGCAAGGCCAGGCCCATGAGTAGCAGCACAATGCCGAGCAGGCTCGGCATCAGGCGGCTTGGACTTGAAGCACCTTCAGTGCTCATAGTGCGATTCTCCGTGACGTTTCAAGTAGTCCCGCGCCTGTTCACTGTAGATGACGAACAGGCGTGGGCAGGGTTCGGTTACTGCGGGGTTAGAAGGACGACTGCACCTTGATCCCGCCGATCAGCGCGTCGTCGACCTCATTCACGCCACCCGGGTGGCGGATGTATTGCAGGTTCGGGCGCACGGTCAGCCAGTTGGTGACATGCACGCCGTAATAGAGCTCGGCGCTGTATTCGGTGTCTTGCGGCGGCAGATACGTCGGGTCGTCGTAGTCGAAGGCAGCGTGGGCCTGGTTGCTCGCCTCGGCGTTCTTGCGGTAGGCCGGGTTGACGTGGACCCGGGCGATGGCTGCGCCGATATCGTCCTTGGCACGGGCATCGAACAGGCCTTTGTAGACGACGCCGGCCTGGACGTAGTTATCGATGGCGTTGGTTTTCTTGTCGTGCATCGTGCCGTTGGCGAACACGCTCAGGCCGCGCGAGTGGTCGCTGGCAACGCTGGTCAATTGCTGCTGGATGCCCAGCCACATGCCGTGCTTGCTCGATGCGCTGCGGTACGCCTCGCCACTCAAGGCCGCGGGCTGGCCGTTGCTGTCCTTGTAGACATCGCTGGCGCTGGCGCTGCTGTAGTAGTAACCGGCACGGTATTCGCCCGGCAGGTCATTGAGTGTCGGCGTCCATACCAGCTCCACCGGCACGACGGTGCCCTGGGTGCCGCTGCCGCTGAGCTTGAAGCCGTTGTCCTTGTCCAGGTTCGAGGGGTTCTGCTCATAGGCCCCGATTTGCGCGTACAGCTCGGGTGTCAGGTGATACTTGACCCGCAGTGCCCATTGGCTGACCGGCCAGTTGTACCAGATGCCTCCAGCCCAGTTGCCGACCTGGGAGCCACAGAACGCCAGGTTCTGGAAGTCGCAGGGGAAGCTGTTGAAATCTTCGCCTTCACCAAAGCGGCCGGCCTTGATGTCGAGTTTTTCATCGAGGAATTTCTGCTGGTACCACATCTGCGTCAGGCGCGTGGTCTGGCCACGCCCCCAGACTTCCTGGGCCGAGGTGAAGCCACCGACCCGTGGATCGTTGATCCGGTCGTTGCTGATGTTGTTGCCGCTGCGCTTGGTGATGGTCAGTTGAAACTCGGCATCGTTCCAGCCGAGGATCTTTTGCAGGTCCAGGTGGCTGCCGAAGGCGAACTGGTCGCTGTAGCGCGCGGTGCGGTCCTGGTCGTAGCCGCCGTGCAGGTTACTGCCCATTTCGCCGGTGTAGTCGATTTTGAAGTCGTAACCTTGTTCCGCCAGTTCGCTGCGTGTGCCGTTCCAGTCACCGAGCATCCACGGTGACTCGCTATCGAAGGCCGGGGCGGCATGGGTGCAGGTGGCGAGGCCCAGGGCGGTAAGACCACTGAGCAGGCTCAGGGCATTTCGGCGGGCAATCGCTGTTGAGACAGCGCTGTCTCGTAAGGTCTGAAGGTCAGGCATAAAGAAGAAATTCGGGTCTTTTTCTATAGGAGAGAGCTGAACGCGCAAGGGGGTGAAACGATTGGGAGAAACGTTTCAGCTTGAGGGCGCAAGGATAATGATCTGTTACAAATAGAGAAAGGGCTTTTCTCGACATGAATCCTTTCGGATTCGGTAACAGTCAGCCGGGGGGGAAACTTCGCCTAGAGTTAAGGCTGTGCCGCACAGAATCCTTCCACCGCGGGGCCCCCTCGGCTAAGGTGCGCGCCTTCCTTACTTTCTTTGTGCAAAGGCCCGGCATGACCGAACACAACACCAACCCGCTGCACGGCGTGACGCTTGAGCAGATTCTCAATGCGCTGGTCCAACACTACGAGTGGTCGGGGTTGGCCGAGCGTATCGATATTCGTTGTTTCAAGAGCGATCCCAGCATCAAGTCGAGCCTGACCTTCCTGCGCAAGACACCATGGGCCCGCGAGAAAGTCGAAAAGCTCTACGTGAAACTGATGCGCACCAAACGTCCGCTCTAAGGAAAATCGATGCCTGTCGAGTTGACTCGAGGCTCCCCCGCCCAGAGCGGTTTGATCCGTCTGGTTGCTGTGCTGGGCTGGCTGGGCCTGAGCATTCAGATGTACCTGGTGTTGTACGGGCGCTGGAGCGTCGAGGCCAGCTTGCTGGGCGGGCTGGTGAGTTACTTCAGTTTCTTCACGGTGCTGACCAACACCCTGGCGGCGGCGGTGCTGACCTGTGCCGTGACCTCGCGGCAGTCCAGAGGCCGGCGCTGGCTGTTGCAGCCCTGGGTCAGTAGTGGCATCGCCGTGAGCATTGCCGTGGTCGGCCTGGCCTACAACCTGTTGCTGCGGCACTTGTGGCACCCGCAGGGTTGGCAGTTCGTGGCTGACGAATTGCTGCACGACATCATGCCGCTGGTGTTTTTGCTGTACTGGTGGCGCTGCGTGCCCAAGGGCACCTTGTACCTGGGGCACATCGGGTTGTGGGTGATCTACCCGCTGCTGTACTTCGCCTATGTCTTGCTGCGCGGGCACTCGCTGGGGTGGTACCCGTATCCCTTCATCGACGTCGACACGCTGGGGTATGCCCAGGTGTTCATCAATGCCGGTGGGGTATTGCTGGGGTTTGTGTTGATGGCGCTGCTGGTGGTGGGGCTGGATCGCTGGGGCGGGCGACGGAGTATGGCTCAAGGCCGGTAGTGCCGCCGATGCCGCCCGGCCCGCGCCCACCCTCAATCAAGCTTGCTCGCCACAGGGGTAAGTGTTCGCTATTCCTCTGTGTGGCGAGAGCAAGCCATGCAATCAAGACCGTTAGCGGGAGCGCGCTGGCGACGATCAGGTTTCGTCGCTGTCTCCCAGCCGCCAGTAGCCGACGGCTTTGATCTGTTGTTCGTCCAGGCCATGCTCATCGAGCAGTATCCGGCGAATCTGCCGCGAGACTTTGCTTTCCGTGGCGACCCAGGCATACAGATTGCCCTTGGGCACCTGCAGTTGTTTGACCGTGGTCAGCAGGTTGTCCTTGCCTGCTTCACGCAGCACCCAGATGACATTGACCTGGGCTGAGCTTTTCAGGGCTTGCTGCTCGGCAGCATTTTCCACCTCGACCACTACCAGCGCGCATCGGTTGGCTGCCAGGCCTTCCAGGCGCCGGGCGATGGCGGGCAGGGCGGTTTCGTCACCGATCAGCACATAGCTGTCGAAGATGTCCGGGACTACCATCGAGCCTCGCGGCCCTCCGATGTGCAGGCACTGGCCGGGTTTGGCCTGCGCCGCCCATGTCGCGGCAGGGCCGTCGCCGTGCAGGACGAAGTCGATGTCCAGTTCCAGGGTGTCCAGGTCATAACGGCGGGGCGTGTAGTCGCGCATCGCAGGCATCGGCCCGTTGTCCTTGCCGGAGCCCAGCACCAGAGTTTCCAGCGCTGCTTGCTCCGCGGCGGTTTGCGGGAAAAACAGTTTGACGTGGTCGTCGGTTCCCTGGCTGACAAAGCCCGCCAGTTCCGGCCCGCCGAGGGTGATGCGGCGCATGCGCGGGGTCAGGTCGACCACCCGCAGCACATGCAGGCGGCGACGTTTGAGTTCGTGGCTGACGCGGTGAATGGTGCTGGCAATCAGTTCGCTCATTCGGCGTGCTCCTGAGGGCCGTCAACGATGGCCTTGGCAGTATTGTTGAGCAGGTCACGTACCCGCAGGATTTCTGCCGGGCTCCAGCGCCCGTGATGCATCTGCAGGGCATGGCGCAGGTTGTGCACCGCTTCGTGGATCTCGGCGGGGCGGTCGTGGCCGCGCAATGAGCGCTTGCTCACCTCGATGCGCATGCGCACGCCGTCCAGGGCAACGGCCTGTTCGCTCAATGACAGGCGCCCGGCCTCGGTGATGGCGTAGCGTTTTTTTCCGCCAGCGGCATCGCCCAGGATCATTTCGCTTTCTTCAAGGAAGGTCAGGGTCGGGTAGATCACCCCGGGGCTGGGGCTGTACGCACCGTCGAACATGCCCTCGATCTGGCGGATCAGGTCGTAGCCGTGGCACGGCTGTTCGGCGATCAGCGCCAACAGCAACAATTTCAGATCGCCAGGAGCGAAGACCCTAGGGCCGCGTCCGCCCCGTTCACGGCCGGGACCAGGGCGTTTTTCGAAGCCGTCGCGGCCTTCAAGGTGTTCACGGTGGACATGATGGTCGCTCATTTTTCTTTCTCTCGTCGTATTTAGATATAACTTAAGATATATCTTTATAGAAAATCAAGAGAACAGGACCAACGGTGCGTGGCGAGCGCACCCTTGCGCGCTGAAGTCAAATGAGGGCCATAGGCCGAAGTGTCGTCCGTGTCAGTGGCGGTGATTGCATTTCCAGGTCATCCAATGATCAAGAATGGAATGGCCAGACCAGGCAAGGGCGTGGGTGAACAAAAGTTCAAGTACAGGCGTAATGCTGTTCAGTTCAGCGAGCGTCGACCTTTGTAGGAGCAGCCGGTCTCATCGCCTTAACTGAACAGCATTGCAACGACAGGCGGGTTTTCCGGGGGGGTCGGAAAGATCGAAGAGTAAAGAGTGCAAAATACATGACTACCGCCCTCGAACCGGTTTCGATTCGAGGCGGTGTTTTTGTCTGCTCAGGGCTTGGCACTGGCCATCGTTGGCTGACACTGTGTATTGCTTCCCGGTTGCAGGTAAGGGTTGAGAATGGGTGCCATCCCCTTGAGCACCTGCACCGGCAGTGCCGAGGTGAACTTGAAGTCCTGGGCCGATGCACCCGGGACGTAGGCGGTCAGGGTGCCGAAGTGGTGGTCGCCGATGTAGAACACAAAGGTCGCCGTGCGGTTGATCGCCTTGGAGCTGAGAATCCGCCCGCCAGAGCCGACGGCTTCGATGCGGTTGTCGCCGGTGCCGGTCTTGCCGCCCATGGCCAGCGGTGTGCCGTCAGCCAGCTTGAAACTGCCCGCCACGCGTCTTGCCGTACCGGCGTCGACCACTTGCGAGAGCGCATCGCGCAGGGCGGTCGCGACTTCCGAGGGCATGACTCGCTTGCCCTTGTCAGGGTCGTTGATCAATCTGGTTTCATAGGGTGTGTCGACGGCGAAATGCAGGGTGTCGATACGCAAGGTTGGCATGCGTACGCCATCGTTGAGAATGGTCCCGACCAACTCAGCCAGAGCGGCGGGACGGTCGCCGGAACTGCCAATGGCCGTGGCCAGTGACGGCACCAGGTGATCGAAGGGGTAACCCACTTGTTGCCAGCGCTGGTGGATGTCCAGGAACGCTTCGATCTCCAGCATGGTGCGGATACGGCTGTCGCGAGCGCTTTTGTGCCGGCTCTTGAACAGCCAGCTGTAAACCTCCTGGCGCTCGAATTGGCTGGCTTTGACGATCTGGCTGAACTTGGCGTCGGGGTTGTCGATCAGGTAGCCAATCAGCCACAGGTCCAGTGGGTGAACCTTGGCGATGAAGCCTTGGTCGGGCAAGTCATAGGAGCCGGGGCCATAGCTGTTGTAGAGCCGTTCCAGGCGTTCGTCGGTGAGACTTTCCTTGGTCTTGGCGGTTTTCAGGTGGGAGCGCACGAAGCTGTTGAAACTCTCCTGAGTGGCTTCGGGCAGCAGGTAGCGGTGCACGGCGGCCAAGCGAATCGGGGTCGGGTGCATGCTGTCCAGGAAGGTATCAAGGCGAGCCTGGGTATCCTTTTTCTGGTACTTCTTCCAGAACTTGAGCAGGAACGAAGTGCCCTCGCGGTCGGCGAACTGGGCCAGGTATTCCTGGCGCCGCGGGTTCACGTCATCCTTGAGCAACTGGCCGCTGTTGTCAGGCCCCGAATAGGTGGTGTAACGCACCAGGTCGCGCATCAGCCGGATAAAGGGCAGGTTGATCGACTCGCGAAGCGCATCGCGCAGGGTCGGCAGGCGGCCGTTGTCCTCTTTGCGGAAGTTGTGGAAGGTGTGCAATCCGCCCCCTGTGAAAAAGGCTTCGCCGGGGCTGGCCGAGTATTTGCGGTCCAGCGCGGCGCTGAGCATTAGCGGCAGGCTGCGGTCGGTGTTCTGGATCAGGTAGTCGACGGCCCAACGGCTCAGCCGGTCCTGCTCGGCGACTTCGACCGTTTTCAGTTCGGCCGGGGTCTTGGTTGCGTAACGGTCATGCAGCTCGGCCATGATTTGCAGGTAAGTGGTCAGCACGCGCAGCTTGGCGGTGGACCCCAGTTCCAGTTTGCTGCCTTCGTTGATGTCGAAGGGCTGGTCGGTGCTATCGGTCTGCACCCGCACCCGCGATCCGTCGGGGGTCAGTTCCAGCAAGGTAAAGCTGTAGCGCACTTGTGCGGTGCTGGTGGGGGTGAGCAGGCGTTCGCCGAACAGGCCGATTTCGGCGGCAAAGGTCGGGTCGGCGAGGCGCTTGAGGTAGGCGCTTGCCTGGGTTTGCAGATCGCCCTGCAAGGTGCTGGTGGCGGACAGATCGAGACGGTCCAGGTCATACAGCGGGCGGTTGAGTATCGAGGCCAGGCGACTGCGCGCAACGCTGATGCCTTTGTTGGTTTCAATCGGCTGGATGGTCGGTTGTTGCAACCAGTCACGGTAGCTCACCTTGCTGGCGAGCGCCGCGGTGGTCAGCGCGCTGTCGATCACGCCGTTCTGGGCCAGCAGGCGGATATGGCTATCGGTGAGGTCTGCCAATTCTTCTCGCCCCTTGGTCAGGTAGTACGATGGCCGGCGCTGGGCGATCATCAACGACAACACCTGACGCAGGGCCAGACCGCGTTGCGCCAGGCCTGCCGAGTCAGCGGCATCGCTGGCCAGGGCCTGGTTGACTTGATTGAAGTCGGCGCCGTACCAGACCCGCAATCCTTCGGCCATGCCATGCACTTCGCCATGGCCAGGCACGGCCGACAATGGCACGCTGTTGAGGTAGTCGCGCACGATGTTCTGCCGGGCTACCAGGGTCTGCGGGCCACCTTGATAGGCGCGCACGCTGGCGGAAATCATCTGGCGGATTTTTTCGCCGCCCGACACGGTCAGGCCGTCAGGCGAGTGGCGGTATTTTTCCAGCTGGGTGGCCAGGGTACTGCCGCCGGCTGTCTGGCCGGGCAAGTGAAGCATTTTGGCAACCTGCGACCAGGCGGCCTTGGCAAAGCGCGGCCAGTCTACGGCGGGGTTGGCCTTGGGCTGTTTAGGGTCCAGCAGTTCACGGTTTTCGATGAACAGCAGGCTATGGGTCACCAGCGGCGGGATCGTCGCGAAGCTCGAGTACAACTGTTGCGGGTACTTGAATTGATAGAGCGGGGCAGCGGTGCAATCGGTGATCGACAAGCCGGCCTGGATTTTCTCGGCATAGGGCACGAAAAAGCCGTTGAGGCTGTACTTGAGCAACTGGGGTGAAAAGCGGGTTTGCGCGGTTATCACGTAGTCACGCTTGAGCAGGCGGGGCAAAAACTCGCCCAGGGCGCTGTAGCCCAGGCGTTTGTCGAAAGGGCCGGCACCGGGGTAGAGAATCGAGTTGCTGGGGCCTGGCTGCATCGAATAACTCAACGAGGCTGCAAACCGGCTGAACTCGCGAGCCTGGAACCTGGAGGTGCGGACCTCCTTTTCGATGGCAAAGCCGAGCACGATCAGAATGATCACCAGCAATAGCCAGAATGACCCCCAGGCATAATGGCGGCGGGGTGATTTTTTCGGCGGTAAAGGCGCTTCGTCCACGCTGTCAGTTGGCACCACAGTTTTACTCGAATCGGTTTGCCACAAAGCGCCCATAGTCGACTGATCCATTCACGCAGATTTATCGGACTTGCCTGAAGCTTAGACGCTGGTTGGCGCGGGTGAAAAATTTGTGAAGGGATAAAGTGTGATGGCAGGTATTGGCCTCTGCGTGGTCAGCGAGCTTACTCGCGCTGGACGGCGCAGCCGTCCCGATACAGCCATTGAAGCGTGCCAGGTAATCCGCATTCAGCTGCATTGCGGTGGTTGCGCCACCGAGCGGGAGCAAGCTCCCTCGCCACGGGGGTAAGTGCTGCCTGAAAGTAGTGAGCCTGAGCCACAGGGATAGTCCTAGCCTGAAAGTACTGAGATAGAGCCATCAATCTGGTAAATACGGCCTAGGTAGGGGCATGACGTTGCACCATGGCTGTGCAATACTCGGCGCCGCTTTGCTGGCGAGTTAATGCCAGTTTCCAGGTAATGCACCTCCGTAAATGCCGCTTTCGCCGAGATTTCTTTCTGAATATTGGTTTTTATTGAGTGAAAACACCTGTTGATGGCTCTTTATACTGCACGTCCCGCTGATCTTGCAGGATTTGTCCTACAAGAAGGCTCTGCTCACGAAGTGGATCCGGTATCACGGCGCACAGGCTTACCGGTCTGTACGTCGACGCTCGGTGGTCATATCCAATAACAAGACGAGGATGTCCCCCTATGCCTGTTGGCAATCACCAGCCCCACGGCGAGACCGCTCAAGGCGGCCCGCTCAAACGCGAACTCGGCGAACGGCATATTCGCTTGATGGCGCTCGGCGCCTGTATCGGTGTCGGCCTGTTCCTCGGTTCGGCCAAGGCCATTGAGATGGCGGGCCCGGCAATCATGCTGTCTTACATCATCGGCGGTCTGGCGATCCTGGTGATCATGCGCGCCCTGGGCGAGATGGCGGTGCACAACCCGGTGGCGGGTTCGTTCAGTCGTTACGCCCAAGACTACCTTGGCCCGTTGGCGGGCTTTCTCACCGGCTGGAACTACTGGTTCCTGTGGCTGGTGACCTGCGTCGCGGAAATTACCGCGGTGGCGGTGTACATGGGCATCTGGTTCCCCGATGTGCCGCGCTGGATCTGGGCGTTGGCGGCGTTGGTGAGCATGGGTTCGATCAACCTGATCGCCGTGAAGGCGTTCGGTGAGTTCGAGTTCTGGTTCGCCCTGATCAAGATTGTCACCATTATCGCCATGGTGCTTGGCGGTATCGGCATCATCGCCTTCGGCTTCGGCAACGACGGCGTCGCGCTGGGGATTTCCAACCTGTGGGCCCACGGTGGCTTCATGCCTAATGGTGTGCAGGGCGTGCTGATGTCCCTGCAAATGGTGATGTTCGCCTACCTGGGTGTGGAGATGATCGGCCTGACCGCCGGTGAAGCGAAGAACCCGCAGAAGACCATCCCGAATGCGATCGGCTCGGTGTTCTGGCGCATTCTGCTGTTCTACGTTGGCGCGCTGTTCGTGATCCTGTCGATCTACCCATGGAACGAAATCGGCACCCAGGGCAGCCCGTTCGTGATGACCTTTGAACGCCTGGGCATCAAGACCGCTGCCGGCATCATCAACTTCGTGGTGATCACGGCCGCACTGTCGTCCTGCAATGGCGGTATCTTCAGCACCGGGCGCATGCTCTACAGCCTGGCGCAAAATGGCCAGGCCCCGGCCGGTTTCGCCAAGACCTCGAGCAACGGCGTACCTCGTCGTGCCTTGCTGCTGTCGATCGGCGCACTGCTGCTGGGTGTGCTGCTGAACTACCTGGTGCCGGAAAAAGTCTTTGTCTGGGTCACTGCCATCGCGACCTTCGGTGCGATCTGGACCTGGGTCATGATCCTGCTGGCACAACTCAAGTTCCGCCAGGGCCTGAGCCCGTCCGAGCGTGCCGCCCTCAAGTACCGCATGTGGCTGTACCCGGTAAGTTCCTACCTGGCGCTGGCGTTCCTGGTGCTGGTAGTCGGCCTGATGGCGTACTTCCCGGACACCCGCATCGCGCTGTACGTAGGGCCTGCGTTCCTGGTGCTGCTGACCGTGCTGTTCTATGCGTTCAAGCTGCAACCCACGAACCTGTCGCAAGGTGCAGTGCGCTCGGCTTCCTGAGTCGCTGACACGCTGTCCTGACCTGTTTCGCCCAAACGCCCGGTGCACTGCATCGGGCGTTTTTGTTTGCAACGAAGGGATGTCCGCCGGTCTGTTTGCCGCCGGGAAAGTAGACAAGCCGGGAAGCAGTGCCAAGCTGGATGAACTATCCGGTGCCGGCAGGCAGGTTGGAAACCAACGTCATGCTCAGAACGCCTGCGTTTCGCGGCTTTTCCAGGTTCGCTTCCATTGGCCTGCTCAATACGCTGATTCACTGGACGGTTTTTTTCGTCCTGTACGGGCTGCTGGGGCTGCGCCAGGCACCCAGTAATCTGGCGGCTTTTTGCCTGGCGGTGACGTTCTCTTTTTACGCCAATGCCCGATACACCTTTCAGCGCCGGGCAACCCTCCCGCGTTATCTACTGTTTGTGACCTTCATGGGGGCGCTGAGCTTTGGCGTGGGCTACGGCGCGGACCACTGGCGGTTGCCCGGGCTGCTGACCCTGATGGTGTTTTCGGCCATCAGCCTGGTCTGCGGTTTTCTCTTTTCCAGGTTCCTGGTCTTTCGGGAGCCCGAGGCATGAAAATCTCGTTGATCGTCCCGGTGTTCAACGAGGAGCAGGCGATCAACCTGTTCTATCAGGCCGTTCGTCAGCAATTGGTACTGGCCGATGGCGTGGTCGAGATCGTGTTTATCAACGACGGCAGTTCGGACCGCACCGCGGAGCATGCCAAAGCGCTCGCGCTGGCGGACGAGCATGTGTTGCTGATCAACTTCTCGCGTAACTTCGGCAAGGAACCGGCGCTGTTTGCCGGGTTGGAATACGCCACTGGTGATGCGGTGATTCCAATGGATGTGGACCTGCAGGACCCCATCAGTGTGATCCCCTTGTTGATAGCCGAATGGAAGAAGGGGGCGGATGTGGTGCTCGCCAAACGTCACGGGCGCGCCGCCGACAGTTATCTGAGACGCCACAGTGCGGCGTTGTTCTATCATCTGCTGAACCGGATTGCGTACACCCGGATTGAAGAGAACGTCGGCGATTTTCGCCTGATGGACCGCAAGGTGGTGAACGTGATCCGTACGCTGCCGGAGCACCGATTGTTCATGAAGGGAATCTTGTCGTGGGCGGGGTTCAACACGGTGGTGGTCGAGTATGAACGGGCCGGGCGTGTGGCGGGGACCACCAAGTTCAACTTCTGGAAGTTGTGGAACCTGGCACTGGAAGGCATTACCTCGTTCAGTACCGTCCCGTTGCAGTTGTGGACCTACGTGGGCAGTGCGGTTTCCCTGTTCGCCCTGGTCTATGCGCTGTACATGGTTCTGGACAAGATTTTCTTTGGCAACAGCGTGCCCGGCTACCCGTCGCTGATGACCGCTATTCTGTTTCTGGGCGGTGTTCAGCTGATTGGCATTGGCATATTGGGTGAGTACATCGGCCGGATTTATATCGAATCCAAGCATCGTCCGCGTTATGTGATCAAGGACATTGTCGGCCGCCCGGGCAACGTGAGCCCTGCGGAGCGTCAGTGAGGTCCGGGCCAGGACAGGAGCGCGAATGAACGTGGCCAACATTGCGAACAAGGAACTGCCCTGGCGTGATGTGTTGGCGTTCTTTGTGTTGGCTGCGTTTATGTACATCTTGCCGTTGATCCTGGCGGACTATTACTACATCGACGACAACTGGCGATCATTGTCCGCCGGTACGGCCTGGGCAGAACAGGGCCGCTGGGTGGCCGAGTTGTTCTACCGCGGCCTGACGTTTTCCTCGGGTGCTCCCCATGTCTTCCCGTTGCCCCTGCTGATAGCCGTCATTGCCATTGCCCTGGCCATGACTCGCCTGACATTTCACTACTACCCCCGGCCCACGTTGTCGTGCTGCCTGGTGGTACTGCCGCTCTGGTACAACCCGTTTTTTCTACAGAACCTGTCCTATCAATACGATGGTCCGACCATGGCGTTGAGCCTGGTGGCCATGGTCTACGCCATTACCGTTAGTGCGAAATCGGTGCTGTGGCGGGTGTTGGTTCCTGGCGTCCTGGTCACCCTTGGCATGGGGTTTTATCAGCTCAGCATCAACGTGTTCCTGGGGCTGTGCTGCATAGAACTGGTCAGGGCGGCCAGTGAAGGCCGCTCATGGCAGGACATTCGTGGGTTGTGCCTGATGAAGGGCGCACAGTTGATCTGTGGGGTGTTTTTTTACTCTGTGACGACGCATCAGTCGATCATTGCCGAGCGCTTGCCGATGCAGTCCCTGAGCGCCAACGGACTCGTTCAGGTGGGCGTGAATATCAACACCGTGGCGGACAAGGTTGTGCTGTTGTTCGAGGGTGGCAATCGCGGGTGGCTGTGGGCGGTGCTGCTGTGTGCGGCGCTCGGCGCGGTGCAGGTCACGGTTGCGTTGTGCAAGCGACCAGACCGCCTGTGGCGCAAGGGATGTCTGGGCCTGCTGTGCCTGCTGACACTGCCGCTGCTGCTATTGCTGGTGTGTGGTGCAACGCTGTTGTTCAGGGACTTCAATGAAGGCGCCAGGACCCTGTTGGGCTTTGGTGTCTTGTGGGTGTTTGTCTACTACTTGAGCCGGCGCGGGCTGGAGGCTGTCGACTCACGGCTGGGGTTGTTGCTGGCCATTCCCTTGCTCAGCATGTTGGTACTGTCCTTTGCCTACGGGCGAGTACTGACGGTGCAGAAGGAGTTCGCCACCAGTGCGCTGTTTTCACTGGGCCATGACATCGCTTCCAACCGCCCGTTGCGCGAGGCCAAGCGCATCTACATGGCGATCAATTATTCCGACCGTTGGCTGGCGAAGGCGAGCGGATCATTCAAGGTCATGCCGGTGCTGGGGTACATCCTGAATGTCGACTTCTACATGTTGGCCGAGAACCTGCCCAGGGTCGGCATCAACAATGTGTTTCCCGAGAAGGAGCGACTCAACGCGACCCTCGTGGGATACCAAGGGTTCGCGCCGGTGGTCGACAGCCAGTTTTACAATATGTATCTGGTGGGCGATTACGGCTTCATTGTCATGAAGGAACCGCCACGTCCGTAAACGCGTCCATCAGCACCACGATGCAGTCCCGGGCCTGATAACGATTGATCTGCGGTACCAGCCGGCGGAAGTGCTCCGACTGGCAATGGGCATCCAGGGCGGCCTGATTCGGCCATTGTTCGATGAAGATGAAATGCCCAGGGTCTTTCTGATCGACGAACAGATCGTAGGTGATGCAATCCGCTTCCTGACGGGTTTTCTCCACCAGTTCGGCGTACCACGGGCGGACGGTTTCGAGGTGTTCGGGTTTGATGAAGTCCTGGGCAATCACTTTGAGCATGGGTTCTTCCTTGATGCTGGGCCCGTCCTCTGGGAGGACGGGCGTTGGGTGAGGTTTCAGGCCGCCACGTCATTGGCCTCGAAGCTGTCGGCCCGTGCCATTTGCCACATCCGCGAATAGAACTCGCCGTTCACTTCGCCAGTGAGCAACTCACCGGGTTTGAGGAACACGTGCAGCTGGGAAAACAGTTTGATCTCGGTGGCGGACATACGTCGCACCAGGTGCTTGGCTGACAATTGCGAGGGGTGTTCGAGCCCGGCGGCGGCGAGCATTTCGGCCAGTGCCTTGAGGGTGCTGCGGTGGAAGTTGAAGACCCGCTCGGCCTTGTCCGGTACCACCAGGGCGCGCTGGCGCAGGGTGTCCTGGGTGGCGACACCGGTTGGGCATTTGTTGGTGTGGCAGCTTTGCGACTGAATGCAGCCGATGGCGAACATGAAGCCACGGGCTGAGTTGGCCCAGTCGGCGCCGATGGCCAGGACGCTGGCAATGTCGAAGGCGCTGACGATCTTGCCGCTGGCACCGAGCTTGATCTTGTCCCGCAGGTTCAGGCCCACCAGGGTGTTGTGCACGAACAGCAGGCCTTCGCGCATCGGCACGCCGATGTGGTCGGTGAACTCCACCGGTGCGGCGCCCGTGCCGCCCTCCTTGCCGTCGACCACGATGAAGTCCGGCAGGATGCCGGTTTCCAGCATGGCCTTGGCGATGCCCATGAACTCCCACGGGTGGCCCAGGCAGAACTTGAAGCCCACCGGTTTGCCGCCGGAGAGTTCACGCAGTTGCTGGATGAAGTGCATCATTTCGATCGGCGTAGAAAACGCGCTGTGGCGCGACGGTGATACGCAGTCCTGACCCATGGGGACGCCACGGGTGTCGGAGATTTCCCGGGTGACCTTGTGCTTGGGCAGGATGCCGCCGTGGCCGGGCTTGGCGCCTTGGCTCATCTTGATTTCGATCATCCGCACTTGCGGGTCCTGTGCCTGGGCGGCGAAGCGCTCCGGGTCGAAACGTCCGTCGGCGGTGCGGCAGCCGAAATAGCCGCTGCCCAATTCCCAGGTCAGGTCGCCGCCGTGTTCGCGGTGATAGGGGCTAATGCTGCCTTCACCGGTGTCATGGGCGAAGTTGCCGAGTTTGGCGCCCTGGTTCAATGCCCGAATGGCGTTGGCGCTCAGCGAGCCGAAACTCATCGCCGAGATGTTGAACAGCGACGCCGAGTACGGCTGGCGGCACTGCGGGCCGCCGACGGTCACCCGGAAACCGCTAGGGTCGCTCAGGGGCGCGGGGCGCATGGAGTGGCCAATGAACTCGAAACCGGACTGGTACACATCGACCAGCGTGCCGAAAGGTTTGTCGGCACTTTCATTTTTGGCGCGCGAGTAGACCAGTGAACGCTGGGCCCGGGAGAAGGGCAGGGCGTCGCTGTCGGATTCGAGCAAGTACTGGCGGATTTCCGGGCGAATGCCTTCCACCAGGTAGCGGATATTGCCCAGGATCGGGTAGTTGCGGCGCACCGCGTGGGGGCTTTGCAACAGGTCGAAGATACCCAGCAGGCTCAGCAGGCCGGTGACGATGGAGATCGGCCACACCCAGTCGTGTTCAAGAAACGGCAGGCTGGCGAGGGTGAAGATCACGCAGAGGGCAAAGAAGGCGTAGCGGCTCAGGAGTGACAGGCTCATACGGGTTCCTTGGGTTCGGAATCATCAGGTTTCGTCAGGCATTTTGTGCCTGGAGAAAGATCGAAAACAGCTCGGACTGGGATTTGATCCCCAGCTTGCTGTAGATGTGTTTCTTATGGACTTTCACGGTTTCAGCGGAGATTTCCAGCTTACGGGCGATTTCCTTGCTGGAGCAACCGCTGAGCATCCAGCGGCCGACATCCAGTTCCCGGGCCGTCAGTTGTGCGCCCTTGATCTGTTTGAGCGAGTCTTCGAGACGGATGCGCCAGTCACCCTGGCGGGCCGTTGGATCAGGGACCGATGCCGCTGCGGATTCGTAGGGCAGGCGCTGGCGCAGCAGGCTCAGGACCCATGGCTGGATCAGCGACAGCAGGGCAATCTGCTCGCTGCCAAAGCGCTGTTTGCTGCCCAGGGAAAGGCACAGCGTGCGGTCTCCCTCCAGCTGGCAATTGAACTGGATTTCATCGGCCACCACATTCAAGCGGAAGTAGCGCTGGTAGTACTCGGTCAGTTCGAAGTGCTCCGGCGCTACTTCGGCCAAGCGATAGAGGCCGGTGCGCGATTGCTCGCGGCAGGCGATGTAGAACGGGTCCAGCAGGAACAACCCCATGAGGTAGTCCTGAAACAGCGGGTCGGGGCGGCCGTCCTCGCTTGGGCATTCGGCGAAGACCCGGGGGCGTTGGTCGCCGTCGTACAACAGCACCACCCAGCTGTCGAAGCTCACGTACTGATCCAGCAAGCGCAGCAGTTGAGTCCAGAAGTTGGGCTTGTCCAGAGCGTCGATCAGTTGCCCGATCGAGCGGTGCCAGGCGATGTCTTCCAGCGATTGATTCATTGAGCGTTCCCTATCGGGTTACCCCGGCCAGGCGACATACTGGCTCACCCGGACTGTCCGGGCAATCTCGCTGCCGGCAGACGGGGCGTGACGCAGACGCGGCGCGCATGTGATCCTTGGCGTTTTTCTCTAGGGCCATCGTTGATCCATGACGCTTTCATCTTCTGCTTCGCCTCGCATTATCCGCATCGCCGCTGCCCTGCTGATCGGCCCCGACGGCCGAACCCTACTGGTGCGCAAGCGCGGTACCCAGGCCTTTATGCAGCCGGGCGGCAAGATTGAAGCCCATGAGTTGCCCGTGAATGCCCTGGCCCGTGAACTGGAGGAAGAGTTGGGGTTGGTGATCAATCCGGCGCACGCCAGGTTCCTGGGACAGTTTTCAGCCCCCGCGGCCAACGAGCCGGGATTCATCGTACAAGCCGACATCTTCCAGCTGGCTGTCGACGTGCCGGTGTCCCCGGCCGCGGAGATCGAAGAGGTGATCTGGATCGATCCTGCCGGCGACGGCGAAGTGGTCCTGGCGCCATTGACAAGGGACCTGATCCTGCCGTTTTATCGCAGTTCTCTGCAGGCTTCGGCCTGATCGCTCACGGACAAGGATTGCGCCATGATTGCCACCCACGACCTGTTGATTTTCGCTGCGGCTTCCCTGCTGCTGGTGCTGACGCCCGGGCCGAACATGATCTACCTGATCTCCCGTTCGATCTGTCAGGGGCGCAAGGCCGGCGTGACGTCGTTGCTGGGGGTGGTGGCGGGATTTTTCGTGCACTTGTTCGCGGCGGCGGCAGGTTTGACCGCAGTGTTCCTGGCGGTGCCGATGGCCTACGAAGCGCTCAAGTGGGCAGGTGCGCTGTACTTGCTGTGGATGGCCTGGCAGGCGGTCAAGCCGGGAGCACGTTCGCCGTTCGAAGCCCGGCAACTGCCACCGGACTCGTCGCGCAAACTGATGCTCATGGGCTTTTTGACCAGCGCGCTGAACCCGAAAATCGCAGTGTTCTATCTCTCGGTCTTCCCGCAGTTCATCAACCCTGAAAACGGCTCGATCTTCTTCCAGAGCATCGCCCTGGGCCTGACCCAGATCAGCGTGAGCTTTACCGTGAACCTGTTGATCGCCCTGTTCGCGGCGGGCATCGCCTCCTGGTTCGTCAACAACCCGACCTGGCTGGCGGTGCAGCGTTACTTCATGGGCTTCGTGCTGGCGGGCCTGGCGGTACGGCTGTTGTCCGAGCCGCGGCGGATGGTCTGAAGCTGCAAGCTTTAAGCTTGCGGCTGCTTCTAACGTACCGCACTCACCCCATCCAGGGTCGAGAACGAGGTGTCTTTGGCCGTCAGCAAGAAGTCGCGCATGTACGGCGCGTCGAGCATGTCGGCGCGGATGCCGGCGTACAGCGTGGCAAACAGACCTTTCTCACCCAGCCGCTTGGCCTTCACATAGCCACGTGAGCTGTATTCATGCAGTGCCCAATGGGGCATGCCGCAGACGCCACGGCCGCTGGCCACCAGTTGCATCATCATCACGGTCAGTTCCGAGGTGCGCACTTGCGCCGGCTCGATGTCGGCTGGCTCCAGGAAGCGGGTGAAGATGTCCAGCCGGTCACGCTCTACCGGATAGGTGATCAGGGTTTCAGTGAGCAGGTCTTCGGGCACGATGTAGGGCTTGTTCGCCAGCCGATGCTGGTTGGCCACCGCGAGCATCGCTTCGTAGGTGAACAGAGGTACGTAGGTGATCCCGGTCAGCTCCAGCGGGTCGGACGTCACCACCAGGTCCAGGTCGCCACGGGCCAGGGCAGGCAGCGGGGCGAAGGAAAAACCGGAGGCCAGGTCCAGTTCGACTTCCGGCCAGGCATCGCGGAACTGGTCGATGGTCGGCATCAGCCACTGGAAGCAACTGTGGCATTCGATCGCCATGTGCAGCCGTCCGGCGGTGCCGCCCGCCAGGCGCGCGATGTCGCGCTCGGCGCCACGCAGCAGCGGCAGGGTGGCGTCGGCCAGTTGCAGCAGGCGCAGGCCGGCGCTGGTGAAGCGCACCGGCTTGGTTTTGCGCACGAACAACGGCATGCCCATGCGCTCTTCCAGCTCCTTGAACTGGTGGGACAGGGCTGACTGGGTCAGGTGCAGGCGTTCGGCGGCTTCGACCAGGCTATCGGCTTCGCGCAAGGCGTGCAGGGTCTTCAGGTGACGGATTTCGAGCACCGTGGCCTCCATGAGTAAATTTTGTGATCAACACGAAAAGGTTGAGTTTGTCTCATGATGGGTCGGCTGTCGACAATAGCGCCATCATTTACTCAGGAGTTACTCGCCATGGCCTTGGCCCACACCCTCGGTTTTCCTCGCATTGGCGCCGACCGCGAACTGAAAAAAGCCCTCGAAGCCTATTGGAAGGGTGATCTCGACCAGGCCGCGCTGCAAGCCGTTGGCCGTGAACTGCGAGCCAGGCACTGGCAATTGCAGAAGGACGCCGGCATTGACCTGCTGCCGGTTGGCGACTTCGCCTGGTACGACCAGGTGCTGACCCATTCCCTGAGCTTCGGTGTGATCCCCGAGCGTTTTGACCGTACCAAGGATGAGCGCGGCCTGCCGACCCTCGACACGCTGTTCGCCATGGCCCGTGGCGCCAGTAGCGCGTGCTGCGGTGAACACGGCAAAGCGCAGTACGCCCAGGAATTGACCAAGTGGTTCGACACCAACTACCACTACCTGGTCCCGGAATTCAGCGCTGACCAGCAGTTCAAGTTGAGCTGGGAACAGTTGTTCGATGAAGTCGAAGAAGCCAAGGCCCTGGGGCACGACGTCAAACCGGTGATCATCGGCCCGCTGACCTACCTGTGGCTGGGCAAGGCCAAAGGCAATGACTTCGACAAACTCGACCTGCTGGAACGCTTGCTGCCCATTTATGGCGAAATCCTTGGTCGCCTCGCTGCCCAGGGCGTGGAGTGGGTGCAGATCGATGAACCGATCCTGACCCTGGACCTGCCGCAAACCTGGAAAAATGCCTTCGAACGCGCTTACCACATCCTGCAGTATTCACCGCTGAAAAAACTGCTGGCGACCTACTTCAGCGGCCTGCAAGACAACCTCGGTCTGGCCGTCGGCCTGCCGGTGCAGGGCCTGCACATCGACGCGGTGCGCGCGCCGGATCAGCTCGGCCAGGTGCTGGACCGCCTGCCGATCTACAAGATTCTCTCGGTGGGCCTGGTCAACGGTCGCAACGTCTGGCGCTGCGAACTGGAGCCGGTGCTTGCACAACTGCAATTTGCCCAGGAACGCTTTGGCGACAACCTGTGGGTCAGCAGTTCCTGTTCGCTGCTACACAGCCCGGTGGACCTTGAGCGCGAAGACAAACTCGATCCCGAGCTGAAAAGCTGGCTGGCGTTTGCCGTGCAAAAGTGTGGCGAAATCGCTGTGCTGCGCGATGCCTTGAACGACCCGCAAGCGCCCAGGGTACAAGCGGCTCTGGCTGAAAGTCGCGCGATTGCCGCTAGCCGCGCCGAGTCGCCACGCATTCACAAGGCTCAGGTGCAAGCACGCATCAGCGCCATCGGTGCGGCGGATAGCCAACGTCAGTCGCCGTTCGCCAAACGCATCGAACAGCAGCGTGCGCGACTGAAGTTGCCGGCGTTCCCGACCACCACCATCGGCTCGTTCCCGCAGACAGGTGCGATTCGTCTGGCGCGTCAGGCGTTCAAACAAGGCAAGTTGTCGGCCAATGACTACACCGATGCCATGCACACTGAAATTCGTCACGCGGTGCACATCCAGGAGCGCCTGGGGCTAGATGTGCTGGTGCACGGCGAAGCCGAGCGCAACGACATGGTCGAGTACTTCGCCGAGCAGCTGGATGGTTATGCCTTCACCCGTTTCGGCTGGGTCCAGAGCTACGGTTCGCGCTGCGTCAAACCGGCGATCATCTACGGCGACCTCAGTCGTGTGAACGCCATGACGGTGGACTGGATCACTTACGCCCAGAGCCTGACTGGCAAGGTTATGAAGGGCATGCTCACCGGCCCCGTGACCATGCTGATGTGGTCGTTCCCCCGCGAGGACATCTCGCGCAAAGTCCAGGCGCAACAACTGGCCCTGGCGCTGCGTGACGAAGTGCTCGACCTGGAAGCCGCCGGGATCAAGATTGTGCAGATCGACGAGGCCGCATTCCGTGAAGGTCTGCCGCTGCGTCGGTCGCAATGGCAGGAGTATCTGGATTGGGCGGTGGAAGCCTTCCGCTTGAGTGCCAGCGGTGTGCGCGACGAAACCCAGATCCACACCCACATGTGCTACAGCGAGTTCAACGATGTGATCAAGGCTATCGCCGCCATGGACGCGGACGTGATCACCATCGAGACCTCACGCTCGGACATGGAGCTGCTGGAGGTCTTCAAGGCTTTCGACTACCCGAACGACATCGGCCCGGGTGTCTACGACATTCACTCGCCGCGGGTACCGGACACCTCTGAGATCGTCGCGTTGATGCGCAAGGCCGTTGAGCGTGTCCCGGCCGAGCGGCTGTGGGTCAACCCCGATTGTGGCCTGAAAACCCGCGCCTGGCCGGAGACCGAGGCGGCACTGGTGAACATGGTGGCGGCGGCCCGTCAGTTGCGCAGCCAGTTGGCTTGACGTCCTGCGGCGCCTTGTCAGGCGCCATCGCGAGCCGAAGCGCTGCCCACGCGTTACCTGCTCGCGAAGAGCGAGCGTGCGGTCATTGAAAATGACCGTTCGGCGGCCTTCATCAAATTGTCACGCAACTGTGGCAGCGCGCTTGAACAAACATCATCAGACTCGCGCTCTACTGGAGTTCTGCGTTTCGGTGTTTTTCATGCGGGTGTTCATACTGCTGGTCGGACTGTGGTTCGGCCTGCCTTCCTTTGCGGCGTCGCGCTGCGACGTCAATGTAGCGACCCAGCGGGTCGATCTGCCACAGGTGAGCCTGGCGTACCAGAGCATCGGTCGCGCGTCCGATCCGGCGTTGCTGCTGGTGATGGGCTTGGGCGGGCAACTGATCCACTGGCCGGACGAGGTGGTGCAGGCGCTCTGTGAGCAGGGTTTTCGGGTGATTCGCTACGACAATCGCGATGTCGGCTTGTCGACCTGGCGCCAACCGCCCGCCGACGCCAACCTGGCCTTCGAAGCGCTGCGCTACAAGCTGGGCTTGCCGGTATCGGCACCGTACACCCTCACCGACATGGCGGAGGACGGCCTTGGCCTGATGGATGCCCTGCAGGTGGAGCAATTCCATGTCCTGGGCGCGAGCATGGGCGGGATGATTGCCCAGCATATGGCGGCGATGGCGCCGCAGCGGGTGGAAAGCCTGACGCTGATCATGAGCAGCTCCGGGGCCGAAGGGTTGCCGGCACCGAACGCGGCGCTGGTGCAATTGCTCTCGCGCCGCAGTGCACCGAACCGTGAAGTGGCCCTGGAGCAGCAGGCTGATCTGCTGGCCGCGCTCGGCAGTCCGAACATCGCCGATGATCGCCAGGCGTTGTTGCAACAGGCCGCGCAATCCTATGACCGGGCGTTCAATCCCGAAGGCGTGAAGCGCCAGATCATGGCCATCCTCGCCGAGCCGAGCCGGGTTGCGCTGCTCAATCAGTTGCGGGTGCCCACCCTGGTGGTGCACGGCACGGCCGACCCGTTGCTGCCGGTGATGCACGGCATTCACCTGGCGGCCCATATCCAGGGCAGCCAACTGAAGCTGATCCCGGGGCTGGCCCATCGTTTCCAGGAGGCGTTCAAGGCGCCGTTGCTGGCGGCGGTGTTGCCGTATCTGCAGCAACACCGGGAAGACATCTCGCACTGGGCGCAGATTGATCCATTACCGGGTGTGAATATGCTTTAAGACAACGCCACCCGAAGGAGCGAGCGCGCTCGCGATGGACGTTAACGATAACGCGAGCTATCTGGATAAACGCGCGTGGTCCTCACGCTTTTCGTCGGAACGCCGCCCGGAGCAAGCTCGCTCCGACAGTGTCAGGCATGCACCCGCACCCAGACGCTGACCAGGACGGTGGCGGCCATCAACCAGGCCACGGCGGCCACGGCCAGCGAAGCCTCTAGGCGCATTTTGTCCACCATCACATACAGGGTCGCCAGGTACACGAAGTACGGAATGATCGACCACATGCCAAACACGATGGTGGTCTTGAGGTCCTCCAGCGAGCGGCCTTTGCCGACGATGTAGTGGGCGATCAGGGCGAAGGTCGGGAACAGCGGCACCAGGCCTGCGATGTAGTAGTTCCTGGTCTTGGCCAGTGCGGCGAGAATAACCACCACCGCGGCGCCCAGCGCAGCTTTTAACAGTAGATCCACACGTATTCTCGATTCGGGGTTAGTGACTCAGGCCGTATTTCTTGACCTTGTCGAATAGGGTGGTCTTGGCCATTCCCAGCTCCAGGCTGGCCTGGGTCAGGTTGCCGCCACTGCGCTGCAAGGCGTCGTTGAGCAGGTTGCGTTCGAAGGCTTCCACCGCTTCGGAGAAGGCCAGGCCCTGGGCGGCGCCGCTGCCGGATTTCTTGAAGGCCGGCAAGCCGAGGGCAAAGCGTTCGGCGACGTTGCGCAGTTCGCGCACGTTGCCCGGCCAGTCGTGGCTCATCAGGTTGGACAGGGTCTGGTTGTCCAGTTCCGGCGGGCTGCGGTCAAAGCGCAGGGACGACTGCTGCAGGAAATGCTCGAACAATTGCAGGATGTCTTCGCGACGTTCGCGCAGCGGCGGCAGTTCCAGGGTCACCACGTTCAAGCGGTAATACAGGTCGCTGCGAAACTGACCGGCGCGGCCCAGTTCGTCGAGGTCGGACTTGGTGGCGGCAATCACCCGGCAGTCGACGGCCACGCTCTGGTTCGAACCCAGTCGCTCCAGGGTGCGCTCCTGCAACACCCGCAGCAGCTTGATCTGCAGTGGCAATGGCATGCTTTCCACTTCGTCGAGGAACAGGGTGCCGCCATTGGCGTGTTCGATCTTGCCGATCCGTCGTTTGCCGGCACCGGTAAAGGCATTGGCTTCGTGGCCGAAGATTTCGCTTTCGAACAGGTTCTCAGGCAAGCCACCGCAGTTCAACGCGACAAACTGCTGGGACTGCCGGCGACTGAAATCGTGCAGGCAGCGGGCAACCAGCTCCTTGCCGGTGCCGGTTTCACCTTCGATCAGCACGTTGGCCGAGGTGTCGGCGACGTTGGCAATCAGCTCACGCAGGTGTTGCATGGCGGGCGAGCGACCGATGATTCGCCCCTCCAGCGAGTCGCGTTCGGCCAGTTGCCGGCGCAACGACGTCACTTCACGGGCCAGGCTGCGCTGCTCCAGGGCACGGCGCGCAACGTCCACCAGGCGCTCCGGGGAGAAGGGTTTCTCCATGAAGTCGTAGGCGCCTTTTTGCATCGCGTCGACGGCCATCGAAATGTCGCCATGACCAGTGATCAGCACCACCGGCAGGCTGCGATCGCGGGCCTTGAGTCGGCCCAGCAGCTCCAGGCCATCAATGCCCGGCAGGCGAATGTCGCTGATGACGATACCGGCGAAGTTGTCGCCGACCTGTTCCAGGGCTTCTTCGGCGCTGCTGACGCCTTGGCAGGGAATGTCTTCCAGGGCCAGGGCCTGCTGGCAACCGAGCAGGACATGGGGATCGTCTTCGACGATCAGCACACTAAGATTGTTGTTCATATTCGCTCGGCGGGAAGGGGGCTTACCCACGGTAAACTGAGGACAAAAGCGGTACCACCGCTGGCCGGGTGCTCGACACCCAGGCTGCCGCCCGTGGCGGCCGCCAGGCTTGCCGACAAGGTCAGGCCCAGCCCCAGGCCTTGTTCGCCGGGTTTGGTGGTAAAGAAGGGTTCGAACAGATGTTTGCGGGTCTCGGCGTCGATGCCGTGACCGTTGTCGCGTACGCACAGGCGATACTTGCCGTCGACGATGTCGCCTTCGAGCCACAGCTCGGGCGCGGGCTGGGCGTGCATGGCGTCCAGGGCGTTGCCGATCAGGTTGACCAGGATCTGTTCCAGGCGGGTTTGGTCAATCTGCACCTGCTCGTCACTGAACGCACGGTGCACTTGCAACGGCGCATTTTCCAGGCGCGGGCCAAGCACTTGCAGGGCGGCATCGATCGCTTTGCCGAGGCTGGCCTGGCCCTTGTCTTCACCACGGCGGGCGAAGGAGCGCAGGCTGGCGGTGATCCGGCCCATGCGGTCGATCAATTCGTTGATGGTTTTCAGGTTGGCACTGGCGGTGTCCAGTTGCCCGCGCTCAAGGAACCGCACGGTGTTGCCGGACAAGGTGCGCAGGGCTGCCAGCGGCTGGTTCAATTCATGGGCAATGCTGGTGGACATCTGGCCGATGGCGGCGAGCTTGCCGGCCTGTACCAGTTCATCCTGCGCGTGGCGCAGGGTTTCTTCGGCCTGGCGCCGTTCACGGATCTGACTCTTGAGCCGATCGTTACTGGCCCGCAGGTCGGTGGTGCGTTCGGTAATCCGACGCTCCAGTTGATTGTTGGCTTCTTCCAGCGCCTCGCGAGCCGCCAGACGGGTCGCGACCACCTTGCGTCGCTCATTCCAGGCAATCAGCAGGAAGGCACACAAGGCGAACGCCACGGCCACCAGAATCCCCTGGTTAATGGCCTCGCGTCGCAGGTCTTGCAGCGGCGTGAGCAGGGTGAAATTCCACGGCGTGTCGCTCAGCGGCCGGGTCTGGGACAGGTAGCTGATGGCTTCTTCATCGGAGGCCACTTCGGAGTTGGCCGGGAAGGTCAGCTTCTCCACGCCTTCGGCCAGTCGTTCGCGGGCCAGCGGTTCCAGCTGGTTCAGCGGGAACCAGTAGTACTGCAGGCTGCGGGCCAGGCGCTCCTTGGTGTCCTCGCTGAGCGGACGCACCGCCTTGAGTCGCCGCGCCGGGTCGCTGGAGAGAATGATAATGCTGTTCTCGTCGCTGACAAAGGCTTCCAGGCGGGCGCGCTGCCAGCGTTCTTCCAAGGCTTCCAGGCGTACCTTTACCACGGCGACGCCGATGATCTTGCCCTGTTCTTCCAGGCCATGGGCCAGGTAGTAGCCGGGTTCGCCGTTGGTGCTGCCGATGCCATAGAAGCGTCCGGGCTGACCCCGCACGGCATTCTGGAAGTAGGCACGGAAGGACAGGTCTTCCCCCAGGTAGCTGTCGAAATCGCGCCAGTTGCTGGTGGCCAGCACTCGGCCGGTGGTGTCCATCACGTAGATCGCCCGACTGCGGCTGCGCCGGTTCAGGCCTTCGAGGTAAGTGTTGACCGTTTGCCGGAGCTCTGGCGTCGGGTCGGCCAGCAGTTGGGAAACGCTCGATTCGAGCTCCAGCAGGCTGGGCAGGTAGGTGTACTTGCTGATTTCGCTTTCCACGGCACGGGCGTGCAGTTCCAGCTGGCGTTGGCCGTTTTCGCTGAGGCTGCGAACACCGTAATGCTCGCTGACCCAAAAGCCGAGGTAGCCTAATGCGGCCATCAACAGGATGACCAGCGGCGGCAGAAACAGATGGCGAATCAGACGGGGTTTCACGGCGAGTGATGGCGGTGCGGCGCGATAATGGCTAGGGTCGCATTTCATCACAGATGCCTTGGGTCAACCAGTGTGGCAGCGGGCTTGCCTGTTGGTTGGGTCGAACGCAGAACTTGTGGCGAGGGAGCTTGCTCCCGCTCGGCTGCGAAGCAGTCGTAAAACCGGTCAATGCGGTGTGTCAGTCAACATGCATTTGCAGGTTTTGGGGTCGCTACACGACCCAGCGGGAGCAAGCTCCCTCGCCACAAGGGCAAGCCTGCCCTCCTAATTGAGGGCAGTGCCGGTTTTAGTGTTGCAGGATCTTGTTGAGGAAGTGCTGTGTACGTTCGGCGCGGGCGTTGATGTCGCCGAAGAACTCCTCTTTCTTGCAGTCTTCGATGATCTTGCCGGCGTCCATGAAGATCACCCGGTCCGCCACTTTACGGGCGAAGCCCATTTCGTGGGTCACGCACATCATGGTCATGCCTTCGTGGGCCAGTTGCACCATGACGTCGAGCACTTCGTTAACCATTTCCGGGTCGAGGGCCGAAGTCGGTTCGTCGAACAGCATGACAATCGGATCCATCGCCAGTGCACGGGCAATCGCCACACGCTGTTGCTGACCACCCGAGAGCTGGCCCGGGTGTTTGTGGGCGTGAGCCGACAGACCGACGCGCTCAAGCAGTTGCAGGCCTTTCTTGGTGGCTTCTTCCTTGCTGCGGCCCAACACCTTGATCTGCGCGATGGTCAGGTTTTCGGTGATGGTCAGGTGCGGGAACAGTTCGAAGTGCTGGAACACCATGCCCACGCGCGAACGCAGTTTCGGCAGGTTGGTCTTCGGGTCGGCGATGGAAGTACCGTCGACCACGATGTCGCCTTTCTGGAACGGTTCCAGGGCGTTGACGCACTTGATCAGGGTCGATTTGCCGGAGCCGGACGGCCCGCAGACCACGATCACTTCACCTTTTTTGACCTCGGTGCTGCAATCAGTCAGCACCTGGAAGTCCCCATACCACTTGTTGATGTTCTTGATAGAGATCATACGGCGAACCTTTTTTGCAGACGCTTGACCAGCTGCGAGGCGGCAAAGCTGATGATGAAGTACACGAGACCTGCGAAGATCAGGAACTCATTGGAGCGGCCAATGATGTCGCCACTGGCGCGCGAAGCATTGAGGAAGTCCACCAGGCCGACCGCGTAGACCAGCGAGGTGTCCTGAAACAGGATGATGCTCTGTTGCAGCAGCAGCGGGGTCATCTTGCGGAACGCTTGCGGCAGGATGATCAAGCGCATCATCTGGCCGTAGCTCATGCCCAGTGCCTGGGCAGCGCCCATCTGGCCCTTGGGAATCGACTGCACGCCAGCACGGACGATTTCGCAGAAGTACGCCGCTTCGAACATCATGAACGCCACGATGCACGAGGCGAACGCGCCGATCGGTGTGTCTTCGCCAGTGATCCAGCGCAGTACGAATGGTACCGCCAGGTAGAACCAGGTGATCACCAGCAGCAGCGGGATCGAGCGGAAGTAGTTGACGTAGGCACCGGCAATGTTCGACAGCAGTTTGCTGTGGGACAGACGCATCAACGCCAGGATAGTACCAAGGATGATCCCGCCGACGACGCCCAACGCCATCAGTTGCAGGGTCATGACCATGCCGTTCCACAAACCCGGCAGGGACGGGATGATGCCCGAGAAGTCGAATTCCATCATTTACCCCCTACGGAAATCAGGCCCGGTACGGCGACTTTCTTCTCGACCAAACGCATCAGCAGCATCAGGCTCATGTTCAGGGTGAAGTAGATCAGCGTTGCCAGGGTGAAGGCTTCGAACAGGTTGGCGGAGAACTCGGCGGTCTGCTTGGTCTGCGCGAGCAGTTCCATCAGGCCGATCAGCGAGGCTACGGAGGTGTTCTTGAATACGTTCAGGAATTCCGAGGTAAGCGGCGGAATGATGATCCGGTAGGCCTGGGGCAGCAGCACGTTCCAGTAGATCTGTGGCAGCTTGAAGCCCATGGCGCGGGCCGCGGATTCCTGGCCGCGAGGTAGCGCCTGGATACCGGTACGCACCTGTTCGCAAACGCGGGCCGTGGTGAACAGGCCCAGGCACACAACGACGCTGAGGAAGGCCGAGGTGGTCGGGTTCAGGTCCTGCTTGTACCACTCCTGCAGGTCCGCCGGCAGCAGGTCGGGTACCAGGAAGTACCAGATGAACAGCTGAACCAGCAGCGGCACGTTACGGAAGAGTTCGACGTAGCAGGTGGCGATGCCCGATACGATGCGGTTCGGCACGGTACGCATGACGCCCAGGATCGAGCCCAGTGTCAGGGCAATGATCCAGGCCGCGATGGCGATGCCGATGGTCCAGGCCAGACCGGACACGTACCAGTCGAGATACGTCTCGCTGCCCACGCCGGTGGACTTGAAGAACACGCCCCAGTCCCAGTTGTAATTCATTAGGGTCTCCCCTCGGATTCGATCAATGTACAAATACCCGCTTGGGGGAAGCTCCGTTCCCGCCCGACCCAGGTGGCCTGTGTGGTCAGTTCTGTTAGCTCAACTTCGGCGCCAGAGGTCCATATCCTGCGTTGCTGTTCCTCGCCATAGCGGGCTATGACTCGTCACAGCGCCTTGGCTATGAACTTCTGGCATCCGAATTTGAGCCAACGAACTAACCGTACAGGCCACTCCGATCAGGCACACACGCTCGGCTCGACAGCCACCGGTTCGAGTGTTTCCAAAAAATGCCAGCAGGGAGTGACAACCTCCTGAGAGGGCCGCGGCCCCCTCAGGAGATAAGGTTAGTCAGAAATCAGGACTTCTTGTCGTCAGCCGCTTTATCGGTCGGTTTGGCGATCAGGGCCTTGAGCTCGTCGCTCATCGGGAAGTTCAGGTTCAGGCCTTTTGGCGGGATCGGTTGCATGAACCATTTTTCGTAGATCTTGTTGATCTCGCCCGATGCGTAGGTGGCCTTGATGGCGTCATCCACAGCCTTTTTGAACGGCTCGTCGCCTTTGCGCACCATGCAGCCGTAGATTTCGTAGGACTGTGGAGTGCCGGTCACGGCCCAGTCGCTTGCTTTCTTGGCCTTGGCCGCTTCACCCGCCAGCAGGGCGTCGTCCATCATGAAGGCCACTGCGCGGCCGGTTTCCAGCATCTGGAACGACTCGCCATGGTCTTTGGCGGAGATGACGTTCATGCCCATCTGCTTGTCGGCGTTCATCGCCTTGAGGATGCGCTCGGACGTGGTGCCGGCGGTGGTCACGACGTTCTTGCCGGCCAGGTCAGGGAAATCCTTGTACTTGGAGTCTGCCTTGGACAGCAGGCGAGTACCGATTTCGAAGATGCCCACGGAGAAGTCAACTTGCTGCTGACGCTCGACGTTGTTGGTGGTGGAGCCGCACTCGAGGTCCACGGTGCCGTTCTGCACCAGCGGGATACGGGTTTGCGAAGTCACCAGGTTGTATTTGACCTGGAGGTTCGGCATGTCCAGGTCTTTTTTCAGCGCTTCAACGACTTTCAGCTGAATATCGTGGGAGTAGCCGACCGGTTTGCCGGAAGCGTCTGCAATGTAGGAAAACGGAATGGAAGCGTCGCGATGGCCCAGGGTGATGGTGCCGGACTCTTTGATCTTCTTCAGGGTGCCGGTGAGTTCGGCGGCGAAAACTGGCGTGCTGATCAGAGCGGCAGCAATGGCTGCGCCCAGGATATGGGGAACGATGCGCATCAAATTTTCCTCGACATTGTTATTTTATGGAGCCAGTTCTTCGGCTCTCTTGTGCAGCGGAATGCCTGGAGGGCTCCTGAAGTGTTGGCACCTCAGGCATTCGTCCAAGAGTGTAGAGCATGAGTCGTGCCAGGCTAGGGCTTTCAAGTTAACTTGTTGATTTATAAGGATATTAAATATTTGTGGCGACGATGTTCGAGGAGGAAGGTCCGGTTAACCGAATCGACCGCAGAGTCGCGTTCGGAAAACCGAATGCATTTCCGTCGGTATTGCCCACTTTGCCCGGGAGCGATCAGGGGGCATCAGAATGTACAAAGCCCCTGGACCTTTCGGTGCCAGGGGCTTTTGATCCATCGAATCGGCAATCAGGCCGCTTCGATCTTCCGACGGTTCATTTCAACCGTGTCCAGGTATTGCTGAACCTTCGCTTGCTCGTCCTGGGTGGTGAACAAGCCCAGTTTGCTGCGGCGCCACAGGATATCGTGAGCGGTGGTAGCCCATTCTTCGCTGCACAGGTAATCGACTTCGCGGCTATAGAGACCGCCGCCCAGGTGTTCACCCAGGTCGTTCAGGTTCTGCACGCCTTCGAGCATGCGCCAGGTGCGGCTGCCGTAGGTGGTGGCCCAGCGTCGGGAGATTTCCGTTGGTACCCAGTCGAATTTGTCGCGAATCAACGCACTCAAGGCCTGGGGGGTGGTCATGTCTTCACCGCCTGGTAGGGTCGCACTGGCGGTCCAGCTTGGCTTGATGTCCTTGAAGTAAGGGGCCAGTTGCGCCATGGCCGATTCGGCCAACTTGCGGTAAGTGGTCAGCTTGCCGCCGAACACTGACAGCAGTGGGGCTTCTTCGCCGCTGCCGGACAGCGCCAGGGTGTAGTCCCGGGTCACGGCCGACGGGTTGTCGGACTCGTCGTTACACAGTGGGCGAACACCGGAATAGGTGTGCAGGATGTCCTCGCGGCTGATCTGTTTCTTGAAGTGCGCATTGACGACCTTGATCAGGTAGTCGGTCTCGCCCTCGGTGATTGCGACTTTGGCCGGGTCGCCCGTGTATTCACGGTCCGTAGTACCAATCAGGGTGAAGTGATTGAGGTACGGGATCGTGAACACGATGCGCTGATCTTCGTTTTGCAGGATATGCGCGTGTTCGCCTTCGTACAGTTTTGGCACGATCAGATGGCTGCCCTGGATCAGGCGGATGCCGTAAGGCGATTCCATCTTCAGGTCGTCGCGAATGAATTTGGCGACCCATGGGCCGGCAGCGTTCACCAGCGCCTTTGCGCAGATCGAGAACAGGCTGCCGTCGGCACGCTCCAGATGCAGGTGCCACAGGCCTTTACTACGACGGGCGCTGACGCAACGGGTCTGGGTGTGGACGTGGGCACCTTTTTCTCGGGCAGCCATGGCGTTGAGTACTACGAGGCGGGCGTCGTCGACCCAGCAGTCGGAGTACTCGAAGCCCTTGGTGATTTCGCTTTTCAGTGCGCTGTCGGCGCCGAATTTCAGGCTTCTGGAGCCGGCGAGTTTCTCGCGCTTGCCCAGGTGGTCATACAGGAACAGGCCGGCACGGATCATCCACGCCGGACGCAGGTGCGGGCGGTGAGGTAGCACGAAGCGCATCTGCTTGACGATGTGCGGTGCCTTGGCCAGCAGCACTTCCCGTTCTGCCAGGGCCTCGCGCACCAGGCGGAATTCGTAGTGTTCGAGGTAGCGCAGGCCGCCGTGGATCAGCTTGCTGCTGGCGGACGAGGTATGGCTGGCCAGATCGTCCTTTTCGCAAAGGAACACCGAGAGACCGCGGCCGGCGGCATCCGCTGCAATCCCGACACCATTGATCCCACCACCGATAACGGCAATGTCATAGATCTCGGCAAGTGGGGGCGTCAGGGTGGAAGTGCGCATTGGCTGGCCTCGGACTCTTTTGATTATCTGTATTTGAATTCGAACATTAATGTTCATTTGCGAAAATGTTAGCTCATAAAGGCGGGCACGGCCAGTCGGCTTCGATTGAAAAAACTCATCGAAGTGCCGCTAAAGGAAAATTTTCGAACATTAATGTGAGGTGCAGCTCTTTTGTGGCGAGGGAGCTTGCTCTCGCTGGGCCGGTCCGCGTTCGGGCACGGCAGCCCCAGAACCATTCAATCGAACTCATTCAGATGCACCCGACCCGCCGCCGGGTGTGCGACGGCTTCGCCGCCGAGCGGGAGCAAGCTCCCTCGCCACAGGGGAGCTTTACCGTCGGGTGGGATTAAACGACTTCCAGGCGAATCTTGTGGTGGTTCAGCAGTTGCGCCAAGGCAGGTACCGGCTGCTGGTCAGTTACCAGGCAGTCGATCAGGCTGATGGGGCCCAGGCGAATCATGGCATTGCGCCCGAACTTGCTGGAGTCGGCCGCCAGGATCACTTGCCGGGCGTTGGCGATGATCGCCTGGGAGACCCGCACTTCCTGGTAGTCGAAGTCCAGCAGGCTGCCGTCCTCGTCGATGCCGCTGATGCCCACCAGGGCATAATCGACCTTGAACTGGTTGATGAAGTCGACACTGGCCTGACCGACGACGCCGCCATCGCGGCGTACGTTGCCGCCGGTGAGCAGCACATCGAAGTCGTCCTTGGCGCTGAGCATCGAGGCAACGTGCAGGTTGTTGGTGATGATCTTCAGGTGGCTGTGGTTGAGCAGCGCCCGAGCGATGGATTCGGTGGTGGTGCCGATATTGATGAACAGCGAGGCGTGGTCGGGGATTTGCCGGGCAATGGCTTCGCCGATGCGCTGTTTTTCGTCGCGCATCTGGTCGGCGCGCATGGCATACGCGGTGTTTTCCACGCTTGAGTCATAGGCCGCGCCGCCATGGTAGCGACGCAACAGGTTGTCTTCGGCCAGTTGGTTGATGTCGCGGCGGATGGTCTGCGGTGTCACAACGAACAGTTGGGCCATTTCCTCGATGCTGACGTAGCCGCGTTCGCGGACCAGTTCGAGGATTTGCTGCTGACGGGGAGGCAGATTCATGGGGCTTCCTTTGGGCTGCCGTGCAAAATTTGCCCATGATGACGCAGGAATCTGCTCCCTACCAGTTTCCAAACAACGTGAAAGCTACTTCGTGCTGGACGCCTTCGGCGTTACGCAAGCTATCCTGCGTTAAAAACAGGCTCGGACTACTCATTTACAACCTCGTAAAGTCGTGTGCGACCTCAGCCGGTCCTCGCCTGTTTTTGCCTTGTCTTTCCTTCGCTCGCTACGCTTTCACGCTGTTTGGACATACCGATACGAGTGCTCAGTCTGGCTTACTCAGCACCTTCGTGCGGCTCCCAGTCGCGGGTGCGGCTGACGGCTTTTTTCCAGCCAGCGTAGAGTTTTTCCTTCGTGGTTTCGTCCAGCTGCGGGTCGAACTCGCGTTCGATCACTGCCTTGCCGCGTAGTTCTTCCAGGCTGCCCCAGAAGCCACAGGCCAGGCCGGCCAGGTAGGCGGCGCCGAGCGCGGTGGTTTCGCGCATTTGCGGGCGTTCGACCTGGGTACCGAGGATGTCGGCCTGGAACTGCATCAGGAAGTTGTTGGCGACAGCGCCGCCGTCCACGCGCAGGGCCTTGAGGCGTTCGCCGGAGTCCTGTTGCATGGCGTCGAGTACGTCGCGGGTCTGGAAGGCAATCGACTCCAGGGCGGCACGAATGATGTGGTCCACCCGTACGCCGCGGGTCAGGCCGAATAAAGCACCGCGGGCATAGGGGTCCCAGTATGGAGCGCCCAGGCCGGTAAAGGCGGGCACCAGGTACACGCCGTTGCTGTCCTTGACCTTGTTGGCGAAGTACTCGGTGTCGTGGGCGTCGTTGATGATCTTCAGCTCGTCGCGCAACCACTGCACGGTGGAGCCGCCATTGAATACCGCACCTTCCAGCGCGTAAGCGACTTCACCCCGGGGGCCGCAGGCGATGGTGGTGAGCATGCCGTGGCTGGATTTCACCGCTTTGGTGCCGGTGTTCATCAGCAGGAAGCAGCCGGTGCCGTAGGTGTTTTTCGCCTGGCCTGGTTCCACGCACATCTGGCCGAACAGGGCAGCCTGCTGGTCACCGGCGATACCGCCGATGGCGATGCCGCTCTTGGTGTGCCCATAGATTTCCGACGAAGACTTCACCTCTGGCAGCATCTCGCGCGGGATGTCCAGCACCTCCAGCATCTTCGCGTCCCACTCCAGGGTGTGGATGTTGAAGAGCATGGTGCGCGAGGCGTTGGTGTAGTCGGTGACGTGGGTCTTGCCGCCAGTGAATTTCCAGATCAGCCAGCTGTCGACGGTGCCGAACAGCAACTCGCCCTTGCGCGCCCGCTCGCGGCTGCCCTCGACGTTGTCCAGGATCCACTTGAGCTTGGTGCCGGAGAAGTACGGGTCGGTGACCAGGCCCGTGGTGTCGCTGATGTATTGCTCGTGACCGTCGCGCTTGAGTTGCTCGCAGATCTCGGTGCTGCGGCGGCACTGCCAGACGATCGCGTTATAGATCGGGCGGCCGGTGGTCTTGTCCCAGACCACGGTGGTTTCACGCTGGTTGGTGATGCCGATGGCGGCCACCTGGTCATGGTGCAGGCCGGCTTGTGCCAGGGCCTCGACCATCACCGCGCTTTGGGTGGCGAAGATTTCCATCGGGTCGTGCTCGACCCAGCCGGCTTGGGGGTAGTGCTGGGCGAATTCGCGTTGTGCGGTGCAGACCACGTTGGCGTCACGGTCGAAGATGATCGCGCGCGAGCTGGTCGTACCCTGATCGAGGGCAATGATGTAGTTCTTATTCTGTGTGTCGGTCATGTCGATTGCCTTGGACGAAATAAGGGAGTGGATGGGGGGCGCGTGGTCAAGGATGGGCAGGAACGCGCGCCGCCGCTTTCAGGAAACTCGTGGTTTGCCGTCAATGGCTGGTTCTGCATCCTTTGTAGCAGGTTCGGCGCCAGGCAGATGACGGGCAATGAGCCCGCGATAGGCCGCGGCACCGAGGCAGGCACCGACAATCGGTGCAAAGACAGGAATCAGGAAGTAAGGAATATCGCGGCCGCCAGTGAAGGAAATTTCACCCCAGCCAGCGAAAAAAGTCATCAGTTTCGGACCGAAGTCACGTGCCGGGTTCATCGCGAAGCCGGTCAGCGGGCCCATCGAACTGCCGATCACCGCGATCAGCAGGCCAATCAGCAGCGGTGCCAGCGGGCCTTTCGGCAGGCCATTGTTGTCGTCGGTCAGGGACATGATCACGCCCATCAGGATCGCAGTGATGATGACCTCGACGAGGAACGCCTGACCTGTCGACAGGGCAGGGTTGGGGAAGGTGGAGAACACGGATGCCAGTTCAAGGCTGGCCTGGCTGCCACGGACCATTTGATGGCTTTGTTCGAAATCGAAGAACAGGTTGCTGTAAAGCGTGTAAACCAACAAGGCGGCGCAGAAGGCGCCAGCGACCTGAGAGAGGATGTAGAACGGCAGTTTGCGTTTTTCAAAGTCGGTGAAAATGCTCAGGGCAATACTGACGGCCGGGTTCAGGTGCGCGCCGGAAACACCCGCGGTCAGGTAGATCGCCATGCTCACGCCAACCCCCCAGATAATGCTGATTTCCCACAGGCCAAAGCTGGCACCGGCGACTTTGAGCGCGGCAACGCAACCGGTACCAAAGAAGATCAGTAAGGCAGTGCCCAGGAACTCGGCCATGCATTGGCTCGAGAGCGAAGGTTGCTGTAAAGCAGTTGTCATTGAAAACCTCGGTTTTTGTTGTTGTCTGGCGCTGTTTCCGAAAGGACTGAGCGCGATTTTCACCGAGGCAGGATCCCCATCCTGGTCTCGGCTTGCTGCCGGGTGTTGCTAGGAATCTTCGCATATATTCAGATTCGAAAAAATATAGACAAGAAACGCTGCTGTCAAAGGTCGAAAGTGAACTGTCAGTCACTTTTAAACTGACGGCTTGATGAATGACTGCGGGTTCGAGGTGTGGAACAGTCCTGGTCTGGCTCTCCAGGTTGGCGCCTGCGGAGGGATAAAACGCTGGCCATGAAGCCTTTTGCTGTCTGATGTCCTAGAATCCGGCGCAACATTTTTGTTGTTTTGCCACGCTTGGAGCTGCCATGACCCCCGCATTGGATCTGCTGAAAAAAGTTCGAGCCGAACATCGCGTGCACAGTTATGAACATGATCCGAAGGCCGCCTCGTATGGGCTGGAGGCTGCGGAAAAGCTGGGGCTGGACCCCGCGCAAGTGTTCAAGACGTTGCTGGCGGCGAGTGAAAAGGGCGAGTTGCTGGTCGCTGTGGTGCCAGTCGTCGGAAGCCTGGACCTCAAGGCGCTGGCCCAGGCCGCGGGGGTGAAGAAAGTCGAGATGGCTGACCCTGCCGCCGCGCAACGGGCGACCGGCTATTTGTTGGGTGGCATCAGCCCGCTGGGACAAAAGAAGCGCCTGCGCACCTTCATCGATAACAGTGCCCAACCTTTTGCAAGTGTTTATGTCAGTGCCGGGCGGCGGGGCCTGGAGGTCGAGTTGGCGGCGTCGGTGCTGGCCGAGCACACCCAAGCCAAGTTTGCCGATATCGGTCGCGGCTGACGGTTGCGCTGTATGGTGAAAATTGGCCGGCTCTGTCTCTGCCCGGCTGGCGACGGTTACTGCATGCTCGCGTCCGACTTATCACAAGGAGGTCCGCGCCATGCAGTTAGCGTTTCATCAGGTCGATGCGTTCAGCGAGCGCCCGTTCAGTGGCAATCCGGCGATGGTCTATCGGCTCGATACCTGGCTCAGTGATGAGCTGATGCAACAAATCGCCGCCGAACACAACCTCGCCGAAACGGCGTTTGTGGTGCGCGAAGCCGAGGGTTGGCGTATCCGCTGGTTCACGCCTGCTACCGAAGTACCTTTGTGTGGGCATGCGACGCTGGCCAGTGCCTATGTATTGTTCGAGGTCTTTCACGAGCCGGCCGAGCGCCTGGACTTCATCAGCCAGTCCGGCCCCTTGAGCGTGACTCGGGAAGGCGAGCGGCTGTGGCTGGACTTTCCTGCCATCGATGCGCGTGAGGTGCAGGACTATCAGCAAGTGGCGCGGGCGCTGGGGGTGCAACCGGTCGAGGTGCTGGGTTCAAACGAATTGTTGGTGGTGCTGGAGTCAGAGCAGGCAGTCATCGATTGCCAGCCTGACATGGCTGCGCTGGCAAAGCTGCCTTGGTTGGGGGTGATCGTGACGGCCCGTGGAGCACAGCATGATTTCGTGTCGAGGTATTTTGCCCCGGCCATCGGTATCAACGAGGACCCGGTCACTGGATCGACCCATTGCCTGTTGATCCCCTATTGGGCGCAGCGTCTGGACAAAACCAGGCTGACGGCGTTTCAGCGTTCGGCGCGGGGAGGGGAGTTGTTCTGCCGCCTGGAAGGCAGTCGGGTGAAAATCGGCGGTCATGCGACGCTGGTGGCCAGCGGGACCTTGATGTTGGATTGATGATCTGCTCCCGCGTGGGAATGCAGTTCGTGACGCTCCGAGTCACTGGACGCGGAGCATCCCTTGAGGCATTCCCACGCAGAGCGTGGGAACGATCAAGCGAACTCTGTTCAGCTGGCAGTGCTGTACCGCCGAACCCCTGACTCGATCTGCGCAATCTGCGCGGCCATGCTGCCGGGCGCCTGGAACAGCACCAGGTGTTCAGCCGCCACACGAATGCCGACTTCGGCTCCGACCAGATGGTCGGCGTGGCTTGGAAAGATCGACTCCAGTTGGCTGCCCGTCGGCAGTTGCAGGCGATACAGGGTCGAGGCGCCGAGGAACGACTTACCCACGATCCGCGCTCTCAACGGGCTGTCGGGGGCATAGACAATGTCGTCGGGACGCAGTAACACGTCCACGGCACCGCCGATTGGCCAGGTGTAAGCACGATTACCGCGCAGTTCGCCGAGCTCGGTTTGCACCGATTCGGGGGTCTGCAACTGGCCGCGAATGAAGTAGCCCTGGCCGATAAAACTGGCAACGAAAGGTGTCAGTGGTTCGTGGTACAGGTTGTAGGGCGTGTCCCACTGTTCCAGTCGACCTTCCTTGAACACCCCGACCTGGTCGCTGACCGCGAAGGCTTCTTCCTGGTCGTGCGTCACCAGAATCGCACTGGTGCCCCGGCTCTTGAGGATATCCCGGACTTCGTGGCTCAACTTGCGGCGCAATTCGCCATCGAGGTTGGAAAACGGTTCGTCCAGCAACAAGAGTTGTGGCTCTGGCGCCAGGGCCCGGGCCAGTGCGACCCGTTGCTGCTGGCCGCCAGACAGTTCGTGGGGGAAGCGCTTGCCCAGGTGCTTGAGATTGACCAACTCCAGCATCTCGGCGGTGACCCGTTCTTTGTCCGGGTGCTTGCGAATGCCGAAGGCAATGTTGTCGGCCACGCTCAGGTGAGGAAACAGGGCATAGTCCTGGAACACCATGCCGATCCGGCGTTTCTCCGGGGCGAGGGTAAAACCGGCGCTGGAGATGGTTTCACCCGCCAGCTGGATTTCCCCTTCGTGAATCGGCTCGAAGCCTGCAATCGCGCGCAGGGTTGTGGTTTTGCCGCAACCGGATGAACCGAGCAGGCAGCCAATGTCACCGGCATTGAGGTGCAGGTTGAGGTTCTGAACGACCCGCTGGTCTTGATAGCCGCAGGCCAGGTTGCGCAGGTTCAGCAGTAATGGATGGCTCATGCGTGATGGTACGCAGGCTCGACGAGAAACTCGAGCAAGGCCTTTTGTGCGTGAAGACGATTTTCTGCCTGGTCCCAGGCGACCGAGCGCGGGTCGTCCAGCAGGTCGAGGCTGATTTCTTCGCCACGGTGGGCGGGCAGGCAGTGCATGAACAGGACATCCTCTGCGGCGAGATCGAGCAGGGTGCGATTGACCTGAAACGGCGCGAACAATGTGAGGCGCTTGGCGGTTTCTTCTTCCTGGCCCATGGAGGTCCAGACGTCGGTGCTGACCAGATGGGCGCCCAGCACGGCAACCTTCGGATCGCGGACGATGGTCACGCGGTCACCTGCTCTTGCCACGAATTCCGGGTTGGGCTCGTAGCCCTCGGGGCAGGCGATGCGCAACTGGAAGTCGAACTGGATGGCGGCTTCTATATAGCTGTTGCACATGTTGTTGCCGTCGCCGATCCAGGCGACGGTCTTGCCCTGGATCGAGCCGCGATGCTCAAGGAAGGTTTGCATGTCGGCCAGCAGCTGGCACGGGTGCAGGTCATCGGACAAGCCGTTGATTACCGGTACGCGCGAGTTGGCGGCAAATTCGGTCAGGGTGCTGTGGGCGAAGGTGCGGATCATCACCGCATCGAGCATGCGCGACATGACGATGGCGCAGTCGCCGATCGGCTCGCCGCGCCCCAGTTGGGTGTCGCGCGGCGAAAGGAAAATCGCCTGGCCACCCAGCTGGATCATGCCTGCTTCGAACGACAGGCGGGTGCGGGTCGAGGACTTCTCGAAAATCATGCCCAGGACGCGGTTTTTCAACGGCTCGAACAGTACGCCGCGGTTACGCAGGTCTTTGAGCTCAATGCCTCGACGGATCACGCTGACCAGCTCTTCGGGCGTGCAATCCATCAGGGAGAGAAAGTGCCTTGCGCTCATCATTGACTACCTTTTTGCAACGGACCGCAGATACTCAAAGCCTTGTTTCATTGGAAAACGGGCGAGACCTGCGGCGTAAGCCGCACGGGGCGACGAAATAGGGGAAGGCGCGATATTGACATTAAATGTCGCGTCTTACCAATAGGCTACAGTTTTTAGGGGATTTCAGAGGGGCTACGGGACGATCGCGGTAGCGCTTTTGAAGCCTGTTTCCTGACAGCAGCCAGTCCTTTGTACACTGCCCTCGCGCGCCTTGGCAATCGAGCGAGACGTTCAAGGTGTCGCCCTGGTCGGTTTCTGACTGATAGGGCCCGGTGCCCGGGGCCGCTATCGGCAGGCCTGATGGCTGGCGATTCACAAGACGAACGTCGCTGGCGCGGCGGCCGGTCACGGCCCATAGTTTTGTTCCCGCAACCGTGCGTTGGTTGCCCCGAATAAAACAGAGACTGGCCATGACCAAGACTCTCAATTACCGTGCGTGCCACCTGTGTGAAGCCATTTGCGGCTTGACCATCGAAACCACGGCAACCGACGATGCCGGCCTGCAGATCACCTCAATCAAGGGCGACGCGCAAGACAGCTTCAGTCGCGGCCATATCTGCCCCAAGGCGGTGGCCTTGCAGGATATCCAGAACGATCCCGATCGCCTGCGCCACCCCATGCAGCGCGTGGGCAGCGAGTGGCAAGCGATTGCCTGGGAAGACGCGTTTGCCCTGGTGGCTGAACGCCTTGCAGCGATTCAGGAGCGCCATGGCCAGAACGCCGTCGCGGTGTACCAGGGCAACCCCAGCGTGCACAACTATGGGTTGATGACCCACAGCAACTATTTCCTCGGCCTGCTGAAAACCCGCAACCGCTACTCCGCGACTTCGGTCGACCAATTGCCCCATCACCTGACCAGTCACTTGATGTATGGCCACGGGCTGCTGTTGCCGATTCCCGACATCGATCACACCGACTTCATGCTGATCCTGGGCGGCAACCCGCTGGCCTCCAATGGCAGCATCATGACCGTGCCGGATGTGGAAAAGCGCTTGAAGGCGATTCAGGCACGGGGCGGCAAAGTGGTGGTGGTCGACCCGAGGCGCAGCGAGACAGCTGCGATTGCCGACCAGCATCTGTTTGTCCGCCCGGGAGGCGATGCGGCGCTGTTGTTCGGCTTGCTCAATACCCTGTTCAGCGAAGGCCTGACGCGCGACAGTCATTTACCGGTCGATGGGCTGGAGGAGGTTCGCCAGGCGGTCAGCGGCTTCAGTGCTGAAGCGATGAGCCCGCTGTGCGCGGTACCGGCCGGGCAGATTCGGCAACTGGCCCGGGATTTCGCCGCCGCCAGGACTGCGGTTTGTTATGGTCGCATGGGCATTTCCACCCAGGCGTTCGGTACCTTGTGCCATTGGCTGGTGCAGCTGATCAACCTGGTCACCGGTAACCTGGATCGGGTCGGAGGCGCACTGTGCACCGAGCCGGCTGTCGATCTGGTGGCGTCGACCTCGGGTGGGCATTTCAATCAGTGGCAAAGCCGGGTGTCCGGGCGTCCGGAGTACGGCGGTGAGTTGCCGGTGTCGGCGCTGGCCGAAGAGATGCTCACCGAAGGGGAGGGGCAGGTGCGTGCGCTGGTGACCGTGGCCGGTAACCCGGTGCTGTCGACCCCCAATGGTCGACAACTGGAACAGGCGCTGGACGGGCTGGAGTTCATGGTCAGCATCGACCTGTACATCAACGAGACCACGCGCTATGCCGATCTGATCCTGCCGTCGACCTCGGCGCTGGAAAACGATCACTACGATACGACGTTCAATATGTTCGCCGTGCGCAATGTCAGCCGCTTCAACCGGGCCATCCTGCCCAAGCCCGAGGGCGCGCTGCACGACTGGGAGATTTTCGTCGGACTGGCCAAGGCGTTTGCGGTCCGGACCGGCAAAGAACTCAAACCCACGATGCCACCGGCGCAGATGATCGATTTTGGTTTGCGCGCCGGCCGCTATGGCGATGCCTCGCCGTACAAGCTGTCGGTGGCGAGCCTGTTCGATCACCCCCACGGCATCGACCTGGGGCCGCTCAAGGCCAACCTTGGGCCGCGCCTGAAAACCGCCAATCAGCGCGTGCAGGCCGCGCCGCCAGCGATCCTGGCGGACCTGGCGCGATTTGCCGCGCAACAGCTACCGGTCGCTGATGAGTTGTTGTTGATCGGTCGTCGCCATGTGCGCAGCAACAATTCGTGGATGCACAATTATCACCGCCTGGTGAAGGGTAAGCCGCGTCATCAGTTGCTGATGCATCCAGAGGATCTTGCCAGCCGTGGGCTCAACGACGGTCAGCGGGTGCGGGTCAGCTCGCGGGTCGGGGCGATCGAGGTCGAGGTGCTGGGCAGTGTCGAGATGATGAAGGGCGTGGTCAGTCTGCCCCATGGCTGGGGGCATGCGCGGCCTGGTGTGCAGATGACCATCGCCATGGGGCAACCAGGCTCCAGTGCCAATGACCTGACCGATGAGCAGCAACTGGATGAGTTGTCCGGCAATGCGGCGCTCAATGGGGTGCCGGTGACGGTGGCAGCCGCGTAGGCATGTCTGTCGGGGAGGCCGAGCATCGCGCCCGGCTTTCCGTTACAATGCGCCACCGTGCCGACAACTGAGTCGGAAAGTTCAGCCGAGGTGCTTCATGGATATCATCGAAACTATTAAAGAGCAGATTGCCAACAACACCATTCTGCTTTACATGAAAGGCTCGCCGAATGCGCCACAGTGTGGCTTTTCCGCGAAAGCCGCTCAGGCGGTCATGGGCTGTGGTGAGAAGTTCGCTTACGTGGACATCCTGCAGAACCCGGAAATTCGTGCCAACCTGCCAAAATACGCCAACTGGCCAACCTTCCCGCAACTGTGGGTAGGTGGCGAACTGGTCGGCGGTAGCGACATCATGATCGAAATGGCTGCAGACGGTTCGTTGCAGGCACTGATCAAGGACGCTTCGGCCAAAGCCGCTGCGGCCAAGACAGAAGCTTGATCCACCAGTAGGGGCCGCGGCCCCTGCAGGTAATAAAAAGCCCCGCCTCTCGTAAGAGGGCGGGGCTTTTTAGTGTGGCGGGTTTAACGAGTGATAACTTACTCGTCGCCCATCTGCGATTGCAGATAGTTCTCCATGCCCACTTTGTCGATCAGGCCCAGTTGGGTTTCGAGCCAGTCGATATGTTCTTCTTCGGATTCAAGAATGTCTTCGAGCAGTTCACGGCTGCCGAAGTCGCCGACGGTTTCGCAATGGGCAATCGCGACCTTGAGGTCGGCATGGCCGGTACGCTCGATACGCAGGTCGCACTCCAGCATTTCCTTGGTGTGCTCGCCGATCTGCAGCTTGCCCAGGTCCTGGACGTTGGGTAGGCCTTCGAGGAACAGGATGCGCTTGATCAGCTTGTCCGCGTGTTTCATCTCGTCGATGGATTCGTGGTACTCGTGCTTGCCAAGCTTGTTCAGGCCCCAATCTTCATACATGCGCGCATGCAGGAAGTACTGATTGATTGCGACCAGCTCATTGGCAAGAATCTTGTTGAGGTGCTGGATGACTGTGACGTCGCCTTTCATGATGGGGTCCTGCCCTTTAATTACCGTATATAAGGCAGAGTTTGAGCTGGCAAGTACTTAGTGTCAAACCTAAGTTATTGAATAATATATGAAAATTAATCGGAATAAGAATGTTTGTGTTCCGCATCCGAACGCTAAGCGATTGAATTATGGGCATAAAAAAACCGGACGCTGGGTCCGGTTCTTTGGAATGCTCTATTTCACGCTGCAGAAAACTCTACAGGGTAGGGGATGGCTGCCTGGCTCAACTGCAGGTCGGCGAGGGTTTCGCGGACTACTTGCTTGGCAAGGCAGGCACATTTGCCGCATTGACTGGCAACGCCGGTGGCTTCGCGCACTTCACGGTAGCTGCAGCAACCTTCGTAGATTGCATCGCGGATTTTACCGTCGGTGACGCCAGTGCAGAGGCAGACATACATAAGGTGAGAACCGTCGCTGGTTAGGGCTCAATTGCGATGGATCTTAATGTTAACGAGAATGATTGTCAAAGTGCTTTCCCGACGCTGTGTGGCGGATCCACGTTCGGCTGACGAACGGTACAAAGCGTGCCCTGAGTTTGTCTGCAACCCCCCTGCCGAGTTTTTGGGCTCATTGGAAAAACCGTTGAGGACAGGTCAAAAACGCAGTGTATGATGGCCGGTCCTCGCGAAGGGCAGTCGATTCATCAACCTGTCGTTTAATCCCGACAGACTGGCTCGATACCGTTCATCACGCCACCACACCAGGAAATTTTCAATGAGCGTACTCGTAGGCAAACAAGCCCCTGACTTCACCGTTCCGGCCGTACTCGGCAATGGCGAAATCGTCGACAGCTTCAACCTGTCGTCGGCCATCAAAGGCAAATACGGCCTGGTGTTCTTCTACCCGCTGGACTTCACCTTCGTCTGCCCGTCCGAGCTGATCGCTCTGGACAACCGCATGGCTGACTTCAAGGCGCGTAACGTTGAAGTGATCGCTGTTTCGATCGACTCGCACTTCACTCACAACGCCTGGCGCAACACCTCGGTCAACGCCGGCGGCATCGGTCAGGTCAAGTACATCATGGCTGCTGACATGAAGCACGACATCGCCAAGGCCTACGACGTTGAGTCCGAAGGTGGCGTGGCGTTCCGTGGCGCGTTCCTGATCGACGACAAAGGCGTTGTCCGCTCGCAGATCGTCAACGACCTGCCGCTGGGCCGTAACATGGAAGAGCTGATCCGTCTGGTCGACGCCCTGCAATTCCACGAAGAGCACGGTGAAGTTTGCCCGGCCAACTGGAAAAAAGGCGACAAAGGCATGACCGCTTCGCCAGAAGGCGTTGCTGCTTACCTGACCGAGCACGCTGCGGCACTGTAAGCCAAGCGTCAGGTATAAAAAAACCGGCCTCAGTGGCCGGTTTTTCATGGGCGCAAGAAACCTGCGACTCGATCAGTCGTTGAAGTCTTCCCAGCCGCCCATTTGTTTCCAGCGGTTGACGATGCCGCAGAACAGATCAGCGGTCTTCTCGGTGTCGTAGCGAGCCGAGTGGGCCTCGCGTCCGTCGAAGTCGATGTCGGCTGCTTGGCATGCCTTGGCCAGTACGGTCTGGCCGTAAGCCAAACCGGCCAGTGTGGCGGTGTCGAAGCTGGAGAACGGGTGAAACGGGTTACGCTTCATATCCAGGCGCGCGACCGCAGCGTTGAGGAAGCCCAGGTCAAAGCTGCTGTTGTGGCCGACCAGGATGGCCCGTTTGCAGCCGTTGGCCTTCAACGCCTTGCGCACACCGCGGAAGATATCGGTCAGCGCGCTCTCCTCACTCACCGCCATGCGCAGTGGGTGATCGAGCTTGATCCCGGTGAACTCCAGTGCAGCAGCTTCAATGTTGGCGCCTTCGAACGGCTCGACACGGAAGAAATAGGTGTGATCAGGGTACACAAACCCCTTTTCGTCCATGCTGATGGTTGTCGCGGCGATTTCCAGCAAGGCGTCAGTGGCACAGTTGAAACCACCGGTTTCAACGTCGACGACGACGGGCAGGTATCCACGGAACCGGGCTGCCATCGGGTGGCGCGAACCGCCGCCCTGGCCTTCCTGTTCGTCGTCGTAATGGTCTTCACTCACGCGTGTTCCTCCAGCAGGCGCCAGCGCAGTTTTTCACCGGCGCGCAGCGGGATGACAGTCAGCTCGCCGAACGGCAGGCTGGTTGGGGCGGTCCATTCTTCGCGGACCAGGGTGATGCGGTCGGTGTTCGCCGGCAGGCCATAGAAGCGCGGGCCGTTGAGGCTGGCGAAGGCTTCGAGCTTGTCCAGCGCGTTGCGCTGTTCAAAGGCTTCGGCATACATCTCGATCGCGGCATAGGCGGTGTAGCACCCGGCACAGCCACAGGCGGCTTCTTTGGCATGCTGGGCGTGGGGCGCCGAGTCAGTACCCAGGAAGAACTTATCGCTGCCGCTGGTGGCGGCATCCAGCAGGGCGACCTGGTGGGTGTTGCGCTTGAGAATCGGCAGGCAATAGAAGTGCGGGCGAATCCCGCCGACCAGCATGTGGTTGCGGTTGTACAGCAGGTGATGGGCGGTGATGGTCGCGCCCACGTTGGCCGAAGCCTCGTTGACGAACTGCACGGCATCGCTGGTGGTGATGTGTTCGAACACCACCTTGAGCGTTGGAAAACGCTCCACGACACGACGCATGTGCTCGTCGATGAAGATCTTTTCGCGGTCGAAGACATCGACGTCGCCACGGGTGATTTCACCGTGGACCAGCAAGGGCATCCCGACTTCGGCCATGGCCTCGATCGCAGGGAAGATCTTGTCGATGCTGGTCACGCCAGAATCCGAGTTGGTGGTCGCACCGGCCGGATACAGCTTGGCGGCGTGAACGAAACCGCAGGCCTTGGCCGTGCGAATTTCGTCGGCGGTCGTGCGGTCGGTCAGGTAGAGCACCATCAGCGGCTCGAAGCGGCTGCCGGCCGGGCGCGCAGCGAGAATGCGCTGGCGATAGGCGTCGGCTTCAGCGGCGTTTCGCACCGGTGGTACCAGGTTAGGCATGATGATGGCGCGACCAAAGGTGCGCGCGACATCCGCCACTGTATTGGGCAACACAGCACCATCGCGAAGATGAATATGCCAGTCGTCGGGACGCAGCAGGGTCAGGTGGTCGGACATTGGGGATTCCAGGCGGGTAAAACTCATGGGAATGCTACCGGAAAAGACTCTTGCAGGCACCCGCTATCAAGTTTTGTCGCACGCTTCCGATATTACAAAGGCATGCCGTAAACATATATATCGGTCTTTTTGTTGCAGAAGTCAGTGGAGCCTCCCGTGCGCCAGCGTTATCTAGCCTTGCTCAGTGTGTTTGCCAGCCTTCCCGCCATGGCGCTCACTTTCCAGACACGCCTGGAGAGCATTGAGTGGAAGGTCGAGGGTGACCAGTTCGAATGCCGCCTGACGCAGCCGGTTACCGATTTCGGCTCGGGTGAGTTCGTGCGGCGAGCGGGCGAGCAGGCGACGTTTCGCTTGAAGGCCAATAACCCGATGCTGGCCGGTGGCTCGGCGACCTTGCTGGCCGCCGCAGCGCCGTGGCAGCCCGGGCGGGGTGATATCAACCTGGGCTCGGTCAGGCTGGGCAGCGGCGACGTGTTGTTCAACAGTTCGCAGCTTCAGGCCGGGCGCCTCATCGGCGGCTTGATGGACGGGCGCAGTCCACTGGTTCGGCATTACGCGCGTGATGGCCGGGTGTCGGAAGTACGCCTGCTGCCGGTCAGGTTCAGCAAGGCCTATGCCGATTACCAGGGCTGTGTCGCCAAGTTGCTACCCATGAATTATGACCAGGTGAAGCAGGCCCAGGTCGGTTTTCCGGGCGGCGGTATCGAACTGGACGCACAGGCCAAGGCCAGGTTGCAGGTGATGCTGGCGTTCATGAAGGCTGATCCGACGGTCAATCACATCGAGGTCGACGGGCATTCCGATAACAGCGGCAACCGTCTGACCAACCGTGACCTGTCCCGGCGCAGGGCGCTGGCGGTGATGGATTACCTCAAGGCCAATGGTATTGCCGAGTCGCAGATTACCCTGCGTTTCCACGGTGAACGGTACCCCCTGGCGCCCAATACCAATACGGCCAATCGGGCGAAAAACCGTCGGGTCAATGTGCAACTTGAGCGGGTCGAGCCCGCGCAGGATCCTGCCCCGCAAGTCAGCTCCAGCGGCAGCACGGGCACGGCATCCTGAACGGCTGAAATCGTCGCCCACTCGACATAATCTGTCGCTTCGTCGTCATAAGCTGTCGCGCCTCTGTAAATTATCCTCTCGCAGCGTTAGACTTATCGGCTTTCCGTAGAACCCCGTGGAGTGATGGCATGGCGGACGTAAACAAGGTCGTTCTGGCGTATTCCGGCGGCCTGGACACTTCGGTGATCCTCAAGTGGCTGCAGGATACTTATAACTGTGAAGTGGTGACCTTCACCGCCGACCTGGGTCAGGGCGAAGAGGTCGAACCGGCCCGCGCCAAGGCACAGGCCATGGGCGTAAAAGAAATCTACATCGACGATCTGCGCGAAGAATTCGTGCGGGATTTCGTGTTCCCGATGTTCCGCGCCAACACCGTTTACGAAGGCGAGTACCTGCTGGGTACTTCCATCGCTCGTCCGTTGATCGCCAAGCGCTTGATCGAAATCGCCAACGAAACCGGCGCTGACGCCATTTCTCACGGCGCCACGGGCAAGGGCAACGATCAGGTACGTTTCGAACTGGGCGCGTATGCACTCAAGCCAGGCGTGAAAGTCATCGCTCCATGGCGCGAGTGGGACCTGCTGTCCCGCGAGAAGCTGATGGACTATGCTGAGAAGCACGCGATCCCGATCGAGCGCCACGGCAAGAAAAAATCCCCGTACTCGATGGATGCCAACCTGCTGCACATCTCCTATGAAGGCGGCGTGCTGGAAGACACCTGGACCGAGCATGAAGAAGACATGTGGCGTTGGACCGTCTCCCCGGAGAAAGCACCGGACAAGCCGCAGTACCTGGAACTGACTTACCGTAACGGTGACATCGTTGCACTGGACGGCGTCGAGATGAGCCCGGCTACCGTGCTGGCTACCCTCAACCGCATCGGTGGCGAACACGGTATCGGCCGTCTCGATATCGTCGAGAACCGCTATGTCGGCATGAAGTCCCGTGGCTGCTACGAGACACCTGGCGGCACCATCATGCTGCGTGCTCACCGCGCTATCGAATCGATCACCCTGGACCGCGAAGTGGCTCACCTCAAAGACGAGTTGATGCCCAAGTACGCCAGCCTGATCTACACCGGCTACTGGTGGAGCCCTGAGCGCCTGATGCTGCAACAGATGATCGACGCTTCCCAGATGCACGTGAATGGCGTCGTTCGCCTGAAACTGTACAAGGGCAATGTGATCGTTACCGGCCGTAAGTCTGACGAGTCGTTGTTCGACGCCAACATCGCGACCTTCGAAGAAGATGGCGGCGCGTACAACCAGGCTGATGCAGCCGGCTTCATCAAGCTCAATGCGCTGCGTATGCGCATCGCGGCGAACAAAGGCCGCAAGCTGTTCTGATGCTGCCTTGCTAGTCACGAACTGTGGCCCCGCGTGGTGCGGGGCCACAATTCGAGTGAAGAATTTTGTGTGTGTCGGTCGTGCGTCGAGTCCCTGTCACTGAAGTTGACGCTCAGTGGTCTGAAATTCCCCTGTCTTCCTTCTCTCTTGCGTTGATCTGTAGCGATTTTTCCTGATTCGGGTAGTCGGGTGGATTTGAGTTCTGATCAATGACTGTCACTGATAGTGTGCTCAAGTTGTAAACTATGTAAAAGTTGTTTGTGGGGTCGGATTTTATATCAGGGGCCTTGAGTGAGACTTCGTTGACTATGTGCGCGGATTCATGGCAGCTAAGAAATATGATGGCTTTGTGTTGAGGGTGTTTGCTTTTATTGACTTCGGAAACCAGGTGTCTGAATTCTTTTTTCTTGTGAATCCAGCGGGCATCCATGATGCGAATGTTCTGTATCGATTTCGGTAAAGAGATTTGATGTTGAACACTCAGATTGTCACGGGCAGCGATATCCGGAGGGTCTTGCATGCTTTGAAGCAGATAGTCAGACCTGGCTTTCAGTAATGCACGACGGCGCCGTTTTTTTGAGCGTTCTGCGTGCTCTTTCCTTGTTGGCGGTTGCAGGCTTTGTTCGTCTGTCTTGGCAAGGTGGTCGTCTCTGTTCATTTCTGATCGTGCAGTATCGTCAATGACCTTTAAAAATTGCTTGCTCTTTTGGAAGTCTGAGGGTGCGTACAGTGATTTGTAGTTAAAGTTTAAAGTATAGAAGAATAGGAAGAGCAGGTAGAAGGGGAAGCTGATCAGGAACCAGATGTAAATCTCCCGGTCTTCCCCGTCGAGGAAAGGGAGTGATACGGCTGCGGATGTTTCGGAGATAGTCGCGAATATCGCGATGATGGTCATCGGGTTTGTTATTTTTATTTGATGTTCTGTCATGTTGGATTCTCGCAAATACTGTGTTGTAGGATTACTCATGTGTGGAGCTTGTTAAGTTAGGGGGTGTTTTTTAGAAGGGTGTGTGTTTGGTGGTGAGTTGTAATGGTTGTTTTATGATAGATGAGTGCTGAAGAAGGTACAGCAGTGTTTTCAGTATGGCGGGTTTTGTGTTGTGTGCTGAGCAGGGAACTCCAAAGAAAACTGGCTTGTGGGTCATCAAGTAAACTTTAAGAGACATAGTTTTTTGTGGGTTTTTGTAGGAAGCGTCCTTGATGTTTGTAGGGAATGTCTCTCGGCGTGGATGGTTGGGCAGGTCACCATCCCAAGGTTGAAATGACTAGGCTATTGTGAGGGTTCTAAACATTCGAACAGCGAAAATTGGACTTGCCCATGAATAAAGTGCTGATCGTGGATGATCACCCCGTCATTCGTCTTGCTGTACGTATGCTAATGGAGCGTCATGGCTACGAAGTCATTGCTGAAACGGATAATGGCGTAGACGCGTTGCAACTTGCTCGTGAACATCTTCCGGATATTGTAATACTGGATATAGGCATCCCGAAACTTGATGGCCTGGAAGTCATTGCGCGATTGTCTTCGACTCCCTCGTCTGCGAAAGTGCTGGTCCTGACGTCTCAGGCTCCGGGACATTTTTCGATGCGCTGCATGCAGGCCGGGTCTGCCGGGTATGTCTGCAAGCAGCAGGATCTCACCGAATTGTTGAGCGCTATCAAGGCCGTGCTGTCGGGGTACAGCTACTTCCCGAATCAAGCGTTGCACACTGTCCGTTCAAGTTTGGGGAATGCCAGTGAGGCCGATATGGTGGATCGGCTTTCCGGACGGGAGATGATGGTGTTGCAGCAGCTGGCGCGAGGCAAGACCAACAAGGAAATTGCCGATGGGATGTTTTTGAGCAATAAAACCGTCAGCACTTACAAAACCCGCCTGCTGCTCAAGCTGAACGCGCGCTCGCTGGTCGATTTGATCGAGCTGGCACAGCGTAACGGCCTGGTTTGAGAACGTGGGGCTCGAGTGGTTTTGGCAAGCGCTCGGGAGCCAGGGAGGTTGTTGAACGGCTTCAGTCCTCCGGGGAGGAACCCAGAGAAAACTGTTCAGGTGATGGGTGAGGGCAGTGAGTGATAGCTAAATGAAAAGCCTCCCGTAAAGGAGGCTTTCAGGTGTTAAAGATCAAAGTCGTAGTCGGCCAGTTGTTTTTGCAGGCGGCGCTCCTCCAGGAGGTTATCGATGGTGCGACGCTTGCTCAGATTGGTCTTTGCCACCTCTGCCACAGGCTCAACATCATCGGTCTCAACAGGGGTGAAGTCGTCTTCTACGTCCAGTTGTTCTTTGCCAGTGCTCATAAGGTTAACTCCAGGCTAAGACTGCCATTGGCGCTTCTTATATCGACAATCTCCTGGCGGGTAAAAAAGATTTTTTCAATCGATAAATCAATAAAAGCAATAGCGCCTCAATCGTCGGAGGTTTTGTGCTTGTATTCACACAGGTCTTCGATCCGGCAACTGCCGCAGCGAGGCTTGCGGGCCAGGCATACGTAGCGCCCATGCAGGATGAGCCAGTGATGGGAGTCGAGCAGATACTCCTTGGGAACAAACTTCATCAGTTTGGCTTCCACTTCCAGCACATTTTTCCCGGGCGCCAGGCCTGTCCGGTTACTGACCCGGAAAATATGGGTGTCTACCGCCATGGTCAGTTGTCGAAAGGCGGTGTTGAGCACCACGTTTGCGGTCTTCCTGCCCACACCGGGCAATGCCTCCAGTTCTTCGCGGGTTTGCGGGACTTCGCCGCCATGGCGCTCCACCAGCAACCTGCACGTCTCGATGACATTCTTCGCCTTGCTGTTGTACAGGCCGATCGTCTTGATGTAGTGCGACAGGCCCTCAACACCGAGTGCATGGATTGCCGCAGGGGTATTGGCGACCGGAAACAGCCTGGCCGTGGCCTTGTTCACGCCGACGTCCGTGGACTGGGCGGAGAGGATCACCGCAATCAGCAGTTCGAAGGGGGAGGCATAGGCCAGCTCGGTTTTCGGTTCCGGATTGTCTTCGTGAAGCCGGCGGAAAATTTCCAGGCGTTTTGCGGCATTCATGGGCAGAGCAGTTCCTTGAAGACGTTCAGTGTGAAGTTGAGGGGCCAGGCCAGGCCCGTTTGGCTGCCAGGAGCAGTCCCAACAGAATAAACCCGCCAGGTGTGATGATGGCCAGTCGCAGGCCGCCACCTTCGATCAAAACCCAGCCTGGTCCATTCGAGTCCGTGATCCCGACCAACCATGGCAGGTGACTGGCGAATGAGCCGTGGCCCAAGCCTTCGCGCAAGGCACCCAGAATAACCATCGCGGCGGTGAACAGGGCAAACAGCCGCAATCGATCAGGCATGAGGGACCGGGTGAAAAATCCGCTGTGCTCCAGCACCACGCATTGCAGGGCCAGCAACCCGACATAAATACCCAACTGCTGGTGCAGTTCAAACGCCCAGCCTTGCAGGGCCAACGCAGCAAGGCTGGTCAACGCCGCCGCGAGCAGCGTACCGGTGATCAACTGCAGGGACGGCAGGATCCGGGGGCGCAGCAGGCTCATCTTCATGCCATAGACACTGATGACCAGCAGGGACAGCAGTGCCAGGCTCAGGGCGCTGACCAGTGTGTCGCTGGCACCGATCAACGGGGTGAGCATCAACGAGCTCTGTAATGCCCTGGCGTTGTTCATTGTCCGCTCCCGATCAGTTGGGGCTGATGTTCGTCGAAGTAACGTAGTGCATCGTGCACGGCACCGATCACCGCTCGGGAGGTGATGGTGGCACCGGCCAGTTGATCGAACCTGCCCTGATCCTTTTTCAACGCCCAGCCACTGTCGGTCGGGTCCTGACGGGACTTTCCGATAAAGCCCCGTAGCCACGGATTGGGCTGAGTGGCGATTGCGCCTCCCAGCCCTGGTGTTTCCGCTTGCTTGATGGCTTTTACGCCCAACAGTTTGCCGCGAGGATCGATGACGATCAGCAGGTCGATCGCCGCTTCATGGCCCATTGACCGGCTCAACAGCATGATTGCACTGGTTTTGCCCTCGAGGGTCGCCAGGTACCCGCCCAGCAACGTGCTGTTACTCAGGGCAACGTCTTTCAGCGCCAAGGGGTGGTCCAATGGCTGATTGTCGTAACTGCCTGTGGGCAGCATGTCGAGCAGGCGCTGGTTTTCGATCAGGCGCAGTTGGCTGGAAACATGGGGGGTGAGGGCCTGGTGCACAAGGAGCGTTGCACCGGCTCCCAGTCCGGCCACGAGCATCAGGATCAGTACGCTGAGGTATCTGTTCATGGCGTACGAGGCTCTGGTTGTCCAGCGAAGAGACGCTCCAGGGCCGGCACGCACAGGTTCATCAGCAGCACGGCAAAGGCTACGCCGTCGGGATACCCGCCCCAGGTGCGGATCAGGTAGGTCAGCACACCGACGCCGACCCCAAACAACAGCCGCGCCTTGGGGGCCCTTGCCCCCGACACCGGTTCGGTGACGATAAAGAATGCGCCGAGCATGCTCGCGCCGGTCAGCAGGTGGAACAGTGGAGAGCCATGGGAGTCCGAGCCCGAGCCGTTCCAGCACAGCAGGCTGATGATGAAAAGACTGCCCAGCATCCCGACCGGGGCGTGCCAAGTGAACACCCGCTGTTGCAACAGAAACGCGCCACCGGCAAGAAAGGCCAGGTTCACCCATTCGATGCCGGTGCCACCGACATGCCCAAACGCCGGATTGCCAGCGAAGAGCTCGTCCATGGTCAGGCTCTTGTTGATGCGCAGGCTGTCCAGCGCGGTGGCCTGCGCCCAGGCATCAGGAAGGGAGGAATCGCTGAAAGCGAAGCCGAAAATGCGTTGCAGGCCTTCAAGCAGGCCCATCCCTTGGGATGCTGGCCATTGGGTCATTTGTTGCGGGAAACACACCAGCACCAAGGCAAAACCGAGCATCGCCGGGTTGAACGGGTTTTTACCGACGCCGCCATACAGGTGCTTGCCGAAGATCATCGCGAAGGCCGCTGCGCTCACTGTCAGCCACCATGGGCAATACGGCGGTAATGCCAAGGCCAGCAGGGTGGCGCTGACCAAGGCGCTGCCATCGCTCAAGGATGGCTTGAGCGGGTACTTGCGCAGACGGAGCACGGCGGCTTCCACCGCCAGCGCGCTGCCACAGGCCAGCAGCAAGTTGATCAGAACTCCCCAGCCAAACCACCAGAACAACACCAGCACGCCGGGCACGGTGGCCAGCAACACCCGCTTCATCGCCTGTTGCAGGCGATCGTCGACCGGTTCAAGGGGCGACATAGTCGTTCACCCGACGTTCTGCTTCGCACAGCCTGGCGCGAGCCTGGGTCAGCAACGCTGTCGGCGTATCGACGCTGCGCTCGAGTTTAGCGAGGTCGGCGCGGGCGTAGGCCAGTTCGGTTTTCAGATGGCGCAGCTGCGGGTCGATCGGCCGTTTCTCAACGCGTACCAGATCCGGAGCCGGTTTTTCGCTGGCGTTTTCCGCCGCGTGCAGTGCCTGTTCAGCCTGGTTCAGCGCCTCACCGAGCGCGGCCAGTTGCTCGGCCGGGGCGTCGCCGGCCTGGGCTTTTTTAAGTTCGGCACGGCGCATGGCCAGCTGGATTTTCGCCCGTTTGAGCTCGGCGTCGTTGGCGGGCGGTGCGACCTTTGCGGGCACCGGCGTTGCGCTGGCCTCCAGGACCGCCAAGGCCTGCTCGGCGGCTTCGAACTGCTGCTGGAGAACGATTAACTGCGACTGTTGCTCGAAGGTCGGTGGGTGACCAAAGGCTTTCAGTGATTTGTGCAGTTGCGCCCGGCTCATCGCCACATCGATCTTGGCTTTTTTCAGCGCGGCATCGGCGGCTGCGGCTTTTTGCGCCTGCACCCGGGCGATGGCGTCTTGCACCGGGTTGTTGCCGGTCGTGCCGGGTTGCGCGGCTTTTTGCGCGCGAGCGGCGCGTTCAGCGAGCTTCTGTTCTTCTTCATGGCGCAGGCGCGCGTTGCGCTGCTCGAAGCGTTGCCGGGCATGGTCGCGCTTGACGCTTCGGGCGTCTCGTTGTTCCGGGGTGAAGGCCAGACCGCCGACAATGGGCACCACCTGTGGCGAGGGCAAGGGATGCATCTCGATGCAATCCACCGGGCAGGGTGCTACGCATAAATCACAGCCCGTGCATTCGTCGATGAGCACCGTGTGCATCAGCTTGGCCGCGCCGACAATCGCGTCGATCGGGCACGCCTGAATGCACTTGGTGCAACCGATGCACTCGGCTTCACGGATAAACGCAACCTGTGCCGGTGCCGTGCCACGAGTGGTGTCGAGCTCCAGCTCAGGGACGTTCAACAGTCTGGCCAGTGCGGCAAGGGTTTCGCGGCCACCTGGCGGGCACTTGTTGATGGCTTCACCGTTGGCAATGCCCTCGGCGTAGGGCTTGCACCCTGGGTGACCGCACTTGCCGCATTGAGTCTGTGGCAGAAGGGCGTCGATGCGTTGAATCAGACTCATAGTTTGATCAGTCCGCTGAAACCGAGAAATGCCACGGCGATCAATCCGGCGCTGATCAGGTCGATCGGCAAGCCGCGAAAGGGTAGGGGCACATCGTTATTGAGAGTGCGTTGGCGCAAATCGCTGAACAGGCTCAGTACCAGCCAGAACCCCAGCCCGGCACCGAGGCTCAACGCGGCGTGACCGGCAAAACCATTGTCATTCTGCAAACCGAACAGGCTCAGCCCCAGCACGCCCGCGTTACCCAGCAACAACGGCCACAGGCCTTCGAACGGTAGCTGAGGCAGCACGCGCGCCAGCACCTTGAGCAGCGGCGTGATGAGCAACACGCTCAGTGGCAAAAACACCATCAGGTGCAGGGACGCAAGCCCAAGCGGCTCGAGCAGCCAGTGATACACCCCATAGCCCAACACGCCATTGAGCAGCATCAAGCCTGTGGTCGCAATGCCCAGGGCATGCACTTGATGTCGTTCGGCCGCAGGATCGCGCGTCGACTGCAACAGTGGATCGACGCCCAGCGGCCAGTACAACAGGAAGTTGTTGATCAGGGCGGTGCTGATAAGCGTAAGTAGAATGTCGGTCATGGGTGAGCCGGGTTGAGCGAGGGCCTGTGCTTAAAGATTAGGCAGTATCCGGCGGCGCAGATATGAAAATCCCACCGTCGCGCGTCAGCGTGACGGTGGGATCGGTCCAGCCAGGCGAATTACTTGATGCGCTGGCCCGGCTTGGCGCCGCTGTCCGGGCTCAACAGGTAGATCTCTTCGCCGCCAGGGCCGGCAGCCATGACCATGCCTTCGGAAATACCGAAGCGCATTTTGCGTGGCTTGAGGTTGGCGATCATCATCGTCAGGCGACCTTCCAGCTTGGCCGGGTCCGGGTAGGCACTCTTGATACCGGAGAACACGTTGCGTTGCTCGTCACCGATATCCAGGGTCAGGCGCAACAGCTTGTCGGCACCGTCCACGGCTTCAGCCTTGAGGATCAGGGCCACGCGCAGGTCGACGGCCGCAAAGGTGTCGAACTCGATTTCCGGCGACAGCGGGTCCTTGGCCAGTTCGCCGTTACCTTGTGGGGCAACAGCGCCGGTGTCGGTCTGGCTGGCGGCCAGGTCTTCTTTCGACGCGTCGGTCATGGCCTGGACCTTGACCGGATCGATGCGGGTCATCAGCGGCTTGAACTCGTTCAACTGATGGTTGCCGAGCAGGGTGGTGTGATCGTTCCAGGTCAACGGGGCGACGTTGAGGAATGCCTCGGCGTCGGCGGCCAGCAACGGCAGGACCGGCTTGAGGAAAATCACCAGCTGGCGGAACAGGTTGACGCCCGTGGCGCAGATCGCCTGGACTTCGTCTTGCTTGCCTTCCTGCTTGTTCAGCGACCACGGTGCCTTGTCGGCGATCCAGGCGTTGGCGCGGTCGGCCAAGCCCATGATTTCCCGCATGGCACGGGCAAAGTCGCGGGCTTCATAGGCGTCGCAGATGCTTGGCGCAGCGGCCAGAAACGCGTCGGTCAGCTCCGGTGCGGCATTTTCAGCCACCAGTACGCCGGCGTTGCCCTTGTGGATGAAGCCTGCGCAACGGCTGGCGATGTTGACGACCTTGCCCACCAGGTCGGAGTTGACCTTCTGCACGAAGTCTTCGAGGTTCAGGTCCAGGTCGTCGACGCCACGGCCCAGCTTGGACGCGTAGTAGTAGCGCAGGTATTCCGGAGACAGGTGGTCCAGGTAGGTACGGGCCTTGATGAAGGTGCCGCGGGACTTGGACATTTTCTGGCCGTTGACGGTCAGGTAGCCGTGAACGTTGATGCCGGTCGGCTTGCGGTAACCCGCGCCCTCGAGCATGGCCGGCCAGAACAGGGCGTGGAAGTTAACGATGTCCTTGCCGATGAAATGGTACAGCTCGGCGGTGGAGTCCTTGGCCCAGTAGGCGTCGAAGTCCAAATCCTGCCGGCGCGCGCAGAGGTTCTTGAAGCTCGCCATGTAGCCGATCGGTGCGTCCAGCCAGACGTAGAAGTATTTGCCGGGCTCGTCCGGGATTTCGAAACCGAAATACGGCGCATCGCGCGAGATGTCCCATTGTTGCAGGCCGACATCCAGCCATTCGGCGATCTTGTTCGCGACCGCGTCCTGCAGGGTACCGCTGCGGGTCCATGTCTGCAGCATGGCCTGGAAGTCTGGCAGCTTGAAGAAGAAGTGCTGGGAATCCTTGAGCACCGGGGTGGCGCCAGAGATCGCCGACTTTGGATCCTTCAGGTCAGTCGGTGCGTAGGTCGCGCCGCATTTTTCGCAGTTGTCGCCGTACTGGTCTTCAGTGCCACATTTCGGGCAGGTGCCCTTGATGAAGCGGTCGGCCAGGAACATTTTCTTTTCCGGGTCGAAATACTGGGTGATCGAACGCGTGGCAATGTGCCCGGCGTCGCGCAACTTCAGGTAGATCTGGCTCGACAGCTCACGGTTTTCTTCGGCGTGAGTGGAGTGGAAGTTGTCGAAGTCCACCAGGAACTCGGCAAAGTCGGCGCTGTGTTCAGCCTGGACGTTGGCGATCAGTTGTTCCGGGGTGATGCCTTCTTTTTCGGCGCGCAACATGATGGCCGAACCATGGGCGTCGTCGGCGCAGACGTAAGTGCATTGATTGCCGCGATGCTTCTGGAAGCGCACCCACATATCGGTCTGGATGTACTCAAGCATATGGCCAAGGTGGATTGAACCATTGGCATAGGGCAGGGCGCTGGTGACGAGGATCTTGCGTGGCTCGGACATGGGGCTCGGCTACTTGATGAAACGGAGGTCGGCCACTATAAAGCGCCGGCGAAGTTTTTTCACCCTCAAGGCCTGTTTCCGGACGTATCGATTGCCAAAACCTGTGGCGAGGGAGCGTGCTCCCGTTCGGCTGCGCAGCAGTCGTAATCAGACGGATGCGATCGATCTGTCGAACCGGGTAGCCGGAATTGGGGCGGCTTTGCCACCCAGCGGGAGCAAGTTCCCTCGGCACAGGATTTCCTGGGCAACAAATAATCTACAGGCATGCCGCCTCGGTCGCGGAACAGGTACGATACCCGTCATCTTTTCCAAGTCTTGTTATCGGAGTTACCCATGAGCGCCGTCAATCGCGCAGCGGTGGAAGCCGTCCTTCGCCAGTACACCGACCCTTACCTGAACCAGGATCCGATCAGCGCCGGTTGCCTGCGTGGCATCGATATCCAGGGCGATCGCGTCAGCGTTCAGTTGGAGCAAGGTTATGCCGCGGGTCTGTTCAACAGCGGCTGGGCGCAGATGCTGCAGATGGCGATCGAAAGCCTGGACGGCGTGGCCTCGGCCCGCGTCGAGATCACCACCCGGATCGCGGCACACAAGGCGCAGGCGCAGATCCCCGGGCTTGCCAACGTCAAGAACGTGGTCGCCGTGGCATCCGGCAAGGGCGGCGTGGGCAAATCCACCACCGCCGCCAACCTCGCGCTGGCCCTGGCCCGTGAAGGCGCCAGGGTCGGGATTCTTGACGCGGATATCTACGGTCCGAGCCAGGGCATCATGTTTGGTATCCCTGAAGGCACCCGGCCCAAGGTCAAGGAGCAGAAGTGGTTCGTGCCCATCGAGTCCCATGGCGTCGAAGTGATGTCCATGGCGTTCCTGACCGATGACAACACCCCGATGGTCTGGCGCGGCCCGATGGTGTCCGGTGCCTTGCTGCAATTGGTGACGCAGACCGCCTGGGGCGACCTGGACTACCTGGTGATCGACATGCCGCCAGGCACCGGTGACATCCAGTTGACCCTGGCACAAAAGGTCCCGGTGGCCGGTGCGGTCATCGTCACCACGCCGCAGGATCTGGCATTGCTGGATGCGCGCAAAGGCGTGGAAATGTTCCGCAAGGTCAACATCCCGGTGCTGGGCGTGGTGGAAAACATGGCTGTGCACATCTGCTCCAACTGCGGTCACGCCGAGCACCTGTTCGGCGAAGGCGGTGGCGAGAAGCTGGCCAGCCAGTATGGCGTCGAGTTGCTGGCCTCGTTGCCGTTGTCGATGGTTATCCGCGAGCAGGCCGATGGCGGCAAGCCAACGGTGATCGCAGAACCCGACAGCCAGATCGCCATGGTCTACCAGGAACTGGCCCGTCATGTCGGCGCACGGATCGTGTTGCAAGAAGCTTTGTCGCCAGCGATGCCGAATATCAGCATCAGCGACGATTGATGCAGCAATACGAGGGGAGTGTTTTTGTGGCGAGGGAGCAAGCTCCCTTGCCACAGAGCGTGCGTAAAACCTAGATCCGCAACCCGCCATCCATTTCCAGAATCCGGCCGGTGTAGTAGTCGTTCTCGAAAATGTAGGCCGCCGAATGGGCGATCTCTTCCGGCTTGCCCATGCGTTTGAGCGGGATACCGGCGGTCATTTTGTCCAGGGCTTCAGGCTTCATGCCCAAGGTCATTTCGGTTTCGATGAACCCCGGTGCGATGCCGGCCACGCGGATGCCGTAGCGTGCCAGTTCCTTGGCCCAGGTTACGGTGGCCGCAGCGACACCGGCCTTGGCGGCGGAGTAGTTGGTCTGGCCGACGTTGCCGGCGCGCGAGATCGAGGAAATGTTGATGATCGCGCCGGACGACTTCAGTTCGATCATCTTCGCCGCCACTTCACGGGTGCACAGGAACACGCCGGTCAGGTTGACGTCGATGACGGCTTGCCATTGGGCCAGGCTCATTTTGCTCATTTCGCCGTCCTTGACCTTGATCAGCAGGCCGTCGCGCAGGATCCCGGCGTTGTTGATCAGGCCGTGGATCGCGCCGAAGTCTTCGGCTACCTGGGCGACCATGTGGGTCACCTGTTCTTCATTGGCAACGTTGCACAGGTAGGCGCGCGCCTCGACGCCGGCGGCTTTGCACGCGGCAACGGCCTGGTCGAGCTTCTCCTGGTTCAGGTCGACCAGTGCCAGCTTCGCGCCCTTGGCGGCGAAATACTCGGCCATCGAGCGGCCTAAACCCTGGCAGCCGCCAGTGATAATGATTACTTTGTCAGTGAGTTGCATTCGCATGCCTTAATTGCAGGTCTGAGTGGATTCCTTTTAGAGAGCCTCTCGATCTGCGCCTGACGTGGCCTGGCTGCACATGAGAACTGCCCCGAAGGCATTGCTGGAACTTTCTCCAGAAGCCTGTCCGTTTTTTCGACTAGTTCTATATAAGGAGTCATAAATTGAGCGTTGAAGCTGCCAAGCATGCACGAGAATTGCTGCTCAAGGAATACCGCGGGGTGCTCTCGACACTCTCCAAGGCGATGCCCGGTTTCCCGTTTGGCTCCGTGGTTCCATACTGCCTGAACGAGCAGGGCCGCCCACTGATATTGATCAGTCGAATCGCCCAGCACACGCACAACCTGCAAAAAGACCCTAAATGTTCACTGCTGGTGGGCGAGCGCGAGGCCGAAGACGTACAGGCCGTGGGGCGACTGACCTATCTGGCCGAGGCGCGGATGATCGAGGACGCCGCCGCGATCGAAGCCGCCGCCGAGCGCTACTACCGCTATTTCCCGGACTCGAGGAACTATCACAACGCCCATGATTTCGACTTCTGGGTGCTGGAGCCTGTCCGTCATCGCTACATCGGCGGTTTTGGCGCCATTCACTGGGTCAACGAACTGACCCTGGCCAACCCGTTTGCCGGCCTGGCAGAGGCGAGCATGATCGAGCACATGAATGCCGACCACGCCAAGGCCATTGCCCATTACGTCGAGTTGGCCGGTCTGCCGAACACCTCACCGGCGGAAATGGTTGGTATCGACCCCGAAGGCATGCACCTGCGGATTGGCCAAGGGGTGTACTGGTTGCCGTTCCCGACGCTTTGCAATACGCCGACACAAGTACGTGAAGCCCTGGTTTTACTGGCTCGCGCCGAGCATTGGCCAACAAATGAGACGAGCGAGGCTTGAAATCACGAAATGGCGACGTCATCTAAGGCTTACTTGCAAGGCATTCTTGCGTTGAGGAACCTTTTGATGCGCCCTTTTCTGTTGCTCTTTCTGCTGTTTCCGGTGCTGGAGCTGTTCGTATTCGTAAAAGTCAGTGCGGCCATCGGGTTTTTCCCGGCGCTGCTGCTGATCATCCTCGGCTCGATGTTCGGGGTGTTTGTACTGCGTATCGCCGGCCTGGCAACCGCGTTGCGTGCCCGTGAAAGCCTGAGCCGTGGCGAACTGCCCGCCCAGACGATGCTCGAAGGCCTGATGCTGGCCCTGGGTGGCGGCCTGTTGATCATCCCAGGCTTCATCAGCAGTGTGCTGGGCCTGGTCATGATGCTGCCGCTCACCCGGCGCCTGCTGGCCAACAAGATGCGCCAGCGCGCCGAGGAGCAAGCCATTCGCCAGCGCGCCTTTGCCGATGACCTGCAACCGCGTGGTGGCCCGGTTCCGCGGCAACCGTTGGGGCGTGAACCTGACGTGATCGAGGGTGAATTCGAGCACCGTGATTCCAAGTAAACCCATCCACCACACGGCACCTTCGGGTGCCGTGTTCGTTTTGCCGGGCCGTGCAGTAAAAAATTTCGCTGTGCTGCCCTTGTAATGAGCTTGCGCGCCCTTATGTAACGGTCACCGCAAGGTTTCTGGCGATGATCGCCAGACAGACTTCCGCGTCTCGCTCGACGAGCCGCAACCGGCCACGCCGGAAATTAACCCGCCGGGACTACACCGGCCGCTGAAACCACAATTAGGAGAGATCGACAATGAAGCTTCGTCCTCTGCATGACCGCGTCGTCATCCGTCGCAGCGAAGAAGAAAAGAAAACCGCTGGCGGTATCGTTCTGCCAGGTTCGGCTGCTGAAAAAGCCAACAGCGGCGAGATCCTCGCTGTCGGTACCGGCCGCGTGCTGGACAACGGTGAAGTGCGTGCGCTGGCCGTGAAAGTGGGTGACAAGGTTGTGTTTGGCCCGTACTCGGGCAGCAACACCGTCAAAGTCGACGGCGAAGACCTGTTGGTAATGGCTGAGAACGAGATTCTCGCTGTTATCGAAGGCTGATACCCCGCTCATTTTCCCGCGACTACTCAAGTATTTAAGGAATATCGATCATGGCTGCTAAAGAAGTTAAATTCGGCGATTCCGCCCGTAAGAAAATGCTCGCCGGTGTCAACGTCCTGGCTGACGCAGTAAAAGCGACCCTGGGCCCTAAAGGCCGTAACGTGATCATCGAGAAGAGCTTCGGCGCTCCGACCATCACCAAGGACGGCGTTTCGGTTGCCAAGGAAATCGAGCTGAAAGATCGCTTCGAAAACATGGGCGCGCAACTGGTCAAAGACGTTGCCTCCCGTGCCAACGATGACGCAGGCGACGGCACCACCACCGCTACCGTTCTGGCTCAATCGATCGTCAACGAAGGCCTGAAAGCCGTCGCTGCCGGCATGAACCCGATGGACCTCAAGCGCGGCATCGACAAAGCGACCATCGCTATCGTCAAAGAGCTCAAGGCCCTGTCCAAGCCATGCGCTGACACCAAGGCAATCGCTCAGGTCGGCACCATCTCGGCCAACTCCGACAACTCCATCGGCGACATCATTGCCGAAGCCATGGAAAAAGTCGGTAAAGAAGGCGTGATCACCGTTGAAGAAGGCTCGGGCCTGGAAAACGAACTGTCGGTTGTTGAAGGCATGCAGTTCGACCGTGGCTACCTGTCCCCGTACTTCGTCAACAAGCCAGAGACCATGACTGCCGAGCTGGATGGTCCGCTGATCCTGCTGGTCGACAAAAAGATCTCGAACATCCGCGAAATGCTGCCAGTGCTGGAAGCCGTTGCCAAAGCCGGCCGCCCACTGCTGATCGTGGCTGAAGACGTTGAAGGCGAAGCCCTGGCGACTCTGGTTGTGAACAACATGCGTGGCATCGTCAAAGTCGCAGCCGTCAAGGCTCCAGGCTTCGGCGACCGTCGCAAGGCCATGCTGCAGGACATCGCCGTTCTGACCGGCGGTACCGTTATCTCCGAAGAAATCGGCCTGAGCCTGGAAAGCACCACCCTGGAGCACCTGGGTAGCGCCAAGCGCGTGACCCTGTCCAAGGAAAACACCATCATCGTTGACGGTGCTGGCGTACAAGGCGACATCGAAGCGCGCATCACCCAGATCCGTGCCCAGGTTGCCGAAACCTCCTCGGACTACGACCGTGAAAAACTGCAAGAGCGTCTGGCCAAGCTGTCTGGCGGCGTTGCAGTGATCAAGGTTGGCGCTGGCTCCGAAGTTGAAATGAAAGAGAAGAAAGCCCGCGTTGAAGACGCTCTGCACGCTACCCGTGCAGCTGTTGAAGAAGGCGTGGTACCTGGCGGTGGCGTGGCACTGGTTCGCGCTCTGCAGGCCATCAGCGAGCTGAAAGGCGACAACGATGACCAGAACGTGGGCATCCAGTTGCTGCGTCGCGCTGTTGAAGCGCCACTGCGTCAGATCGTTGCCAACTCCGGTGACGAGCCAAGTGTAGTCGTCGACAAGGTCAAGCAAGGCGCGGGTAACTTCGGTTACAACGCAGCGACCGGCGAATACGGCGACATGATCGAAATGGGTATCCTGGACCCGGCCAAAGTGACTCGTTCGGCTCTGCAAGCGGCTTCGTCGATTGCCAGCCTGATGATCACCACCGAAGCCATGATCGCCGAGATCAAGGAAGACGCTCCAGCTGGCGGCATGCCAGACATGGGCGGTATGGGCGGCATGGGCGGCATGATGTAAGCCAGCCTTACCCTGTACGAAAAAACCCCGCTGGCGTTAAGCTAGCGGGGTTTTTTATTGCCTTCATTCTGGTCTGTCAGGAGAGCGATGGCGTCAGCTCAGGCGCTGACAGATTCTGCCTTGGTCGCTCGCTCAGTTTTGGTCGCCGGCCGATACAGCACGTAGTAGTAAGACCCCAGGCAAATCAGCCAGCAAAACACCGCTGTCCATACGTTGTGCGAAAAGAAGTGCGCACCCTGCATCATCCGGCTGATGGAAAACACCGTGCCCAGACCGAATGCAAGGATGAAGGCTGCGCGGGCCAGTTTCGGCCGCCGGTCACGTAATACGAAGAACAAAGCAAACAAGGCAAAACCCGTGGCCGCATGCCCCCCCGGCCAGCAACGCCCAGGCTTGTCAGTGACGGGACGGGGGCTGAGCAGTTCGCTGTAGGTTTCCTTGCCGCCGAACTCTTTCAGGCTCCATGGGCATTGCACGGCAGTCACCGCTTTGACGGGCGTGACGAACGCGGTTGCCAGCCCCAATGACAGCACCAGGCAGCCCAGCTCACGTTTGAACGGCTTGAGCCGTGTCAGCATGAATGAGCCGATGAAGCCAAGGATGGCAAGCACCGAAAATCCGATAACCACCTGCTTGGCCCGGTCGTGCAGGATATTTTCCAGAAAGTAGCTGTGGCGACCGATGAAGCCTCCGGCCGTTGGATCGTAGAACAGCTGGGCCAAGCTCATGTCCAGCGACGTCAGTTCCAGCAATACCAACGTGACAGCCGTCACGGCGGGAATGCCCAGGCAGATCCAGAAGTTCAGGGGGCGTGAGGCCGGGTGTGAAACAGTGGATGGCATGAGGGAGTCCTGAACGAGGAAGAGAGGGCCAGCGACGGTTCGTGTACTCAAATGGCCGCACTCTGCGCCTGACGCCGTAAGCTGTACGTGAACTCCGGGTGAAAATTTCGTGATGCCTTTCGTGGACGGGTTTGACGGGATTTGGCCCGTCAGACAGCGCTGGCCCTGAGCCAGACTTGGCCTTAAGCTGCGCGAGCCAAGACGGCCGTAACTGTGTACGGAGCAGATGCCCATGCGAATTCTATTGGTTGAAGACAACCGCGATATCCTCGCCAACCTGGCGGATTACCTGGGGCTCAAAGGCTACACCGTGGATTGCGCGCAGGATGGCCTGTCAGGGTTGCACCTGGCGGCCACCGAGCATTACGACCTGATCGTGCTCGATATCATGTTGCCCGGTATCGACGGTTACACGCTTTGCAAACGCCTGCGCGAAGACGCGCGGCGTGATACGCCAGTGATCATGCTGACCGCCCGTGACCAGTTGGATGACCGCTTGCAGGGCTTCAAGTCCGGTGCCGACGATTACCTGATCAAACCCTTTGCGCTGTCGGAACTGGCCGCACGCGTCGAGGCGGTCATGCGTCGTACCCAGGGGGGCGGTCGGCGAGCGTTGCAGGTCGGCGATTTGAGCTATGACCTCGACACCCTGGAAGTGACTCGTGAAGGGCGCCTGCTCAAGCTCAACCCGGTAGGCCTCAAGTTGTTGGCCGTGTTGATGCAGAAGAGTCCGCATGTGCTGCGTCGTGAAATTCTCGAAGAGGCTCTGTGGGGCGATGATTGCCCGGACAGTGACAGCTTGCGCAGCCATGTTCACCAATTGCGCCAGGTGATCGACAAGCCGTTCAACAAGCCGTTGCTGCATACCGTGCATGGCGTTGGTTATCGCTTGGCCGAGGGGCGTGATGGAGTTTAAGCAGAGCCTTGCACAACGGATCATCATCGCCTTTGCGTTGATGAGCGCGTTGGTAGCAGGGGCATTCGCCATGGGCATCGTGGCGACCGTGCACGTGGTTGAAGAGAAGCTGATCTCTGCCGGGCTGGGGGGCGATTTGCAGCGGATGCTGCTGATGGACAACATGTCTGAATGGAGCCACCGGCCAGAGCCTGACCAGCTGTTCTATTTCAGTGGCGGCCCCGGTGACTTCGACTTGCCCAAGGACCTGCGTCATCTGGACTCCGGGTTTCACGAGGTGTTTCGCGAGCAACTGTCGTACCACGCGATGGTCGAGATCGTCGACGGCAGGCGTTACGTGCTGTTGCAGGATCAGAGCGATTTTGAAGAGCGTGAACGGGTGCTGTTTGCCGTGGTGCTGGTGGGGTTTGTGCTGAGCCTCGCATTAGCGGTATTCCTGGGCTGGGTCCTGGCTCGTAAGGTGATGGCGCCGGTGGTCCGGTTGGCACGTCAGGTGCGCCACCGTGACCAGTTGCTCGGTCTGGCCCCCCCTTTGGCTCCAGACTATGCCGCCGATGAAGTGGGTGAACTGGCGGTTGCCTTCGACGCCACCCTGGGCCGCTTGCGCCAGGCTTTGAACCGCGAGCGGCTGTTTACCAGCGACGTCAGTCATGAGTTGCGCACACCCTTGATGGTGCTGGCCAGCTCTTGTGAGTTGCTGCTGGAAAACCCGGGCATCGACCAGCGCGGCCGGGCCCAGGTCGAGCGCATTGCGCGGGCCTGTGTCGAAATGCGCGAGCTGGTGCAGACCTTCCTGATGCTGGCTCGCTCCCAGCGTGACGAAACCAGCGTGGCGCCGCAGATGACCCTGGGGCAGGTGGCGCAGGACCTGATCAGCCTGTGGCGCGCACCGATCGAGGCCAAGGGACTGGAACTGGTTTACAACGCCGGGAACCCGATGGATACGCGTTACAACGCAACATTGCTGCACGCCGTCATGGGCAACCTATTGCGCAATGCATTGCACTACACCGACGGCGGCTTTATCCGGCTGACGCTTCTGCCCAGCGGCTTTCTGGTCGAGGACAGTGGCGTGGGGATCCCCGAGGAGAAGCGCGAGGCCATGTTCGAACCCTTCGTGCGAGGCTCTGAAAATCGCGGTGAGGGCTTGGGGCTTGGCCTGTCGCTGGTACAGCGGATTTGTGAAAACCAGGGGTGGAGCGTCAGCCTCAGCACCATGGAGCCCAGCGGTTGTCGCTTCCATGTCGAATTGCTCCACGAGGGAGGAGAGGTGTAGGTATGCGGGCTTTCTTGGGGCGTTTCCTACGTAGCCGGTTATCTATGCCTACCCTGAGCCTGTAAAATTCTGTAATGGTTTTTGGCTTTTTTCAACGAAATTTTCACAATTGGATGACCTGGAACTCACATTGCGCTCCCTAAGGTAGCTGTCATCAGCTCAGGAGACATTGATAATGGATGACCCGGTCAAACTTGAATTTTCCGAAAAGTACGATGACGAACATGCCAAGCGCTATCTGCTCAAGCATAAGGACGGTCTCGGCCGTCAACTGTCACACAAGCGTGACTTGCAACTGGCACGTACCGCGCTCAAACGCGTAGGTGAGCCGGGTCTGGTGCTGGACCTGCCCTGCGGTGCCGGGCGTTTCTGGCCCATGCTGGCGGAAAAATCCAACCGTGTGATCATCGGGGCAGACAACTCCGCGTCAATGGTGAAGATCGCAACCCAGGCGCAACCTGCCGACGTGGTCAAGCGGGTACGCCCTTTGCAGACCTCTGCATTCGATATCGCGTTGCCTGACAACTCCGTGGACAGCATCTTCTGCATGCGTTTGCTGCACCACATCGGTGAGGCCGAGCATCGACTGGCCATCTTGAAGGAATTCCAGCGTGTCACCCGCGACAGCGTCATCCTTTCCTTGTGGGTCGACGGCAATTTCAAGGCCTGGAAACGCAAGCGTTTGGAGAAAAATCGTGCGCAACAGGGCTACCAAAACCGCTTTGTATTACCAGCCGCTACGGTAGAAGCAGAGTTTGAGCAGGCGGGTTTCCGCGTTCAGGAATATTTGGACTTCATTCCGCTCTACGCCATGTGGCGCGTATATATTTTGCGAAAGAGGTAACAGCATGGCAGTTGAACAGGTATCGGAAACGCAACACGCGCCCGACGATCGCTTCGAGTATTTCTGGAGCCAGCGTGGCGAATGGGTGGAAGAGCCCAATGTACGTCGTGGCGGAGAAAGTGGCGTACAGCGTATCCATACACCTAGTGGCCAACTGCTGTATGCCAAGCGCCAGACCGGGCATATTTATCGAAGCTGGTTGCACCCGTTCGGCCGTCCGACCGTGTTGCGCGAGCTTGATGCCCTGACCGGCCTGCATGCGTTGAAAGTCCGGGTGCCGGAAATCGTGTTCTGTGGTGCCCAGCCCGATCCAGTACACCAGTGGCGCGCGTTGCTGGTCACCAAGTCTCTGGACGGCTTTACCGAGATTGAAGACTGGTATGCCAGTGGTGGCCGCGAGCGTCATGGCGAGGCCTTGCATGACAGCATGCTCAAGGATCTGGCTGAAAACCTGGCGCGGATGCACAAGGGCCGCTGGCAGCACAGTTGCCTGTACATCAAGCATATCTTTGTGCGGGTCACCGGCGAGGGCGCAGCGGCCAAGGCCGAAGTGGCATTGCTGGACCTGGAGAAGTGCCGCCAGCGGCTGTTGAGCAAGCAGGCGGCAGCGCACGACATGGAGCAATTACGTCGCCATTCGTCGTGGAAGCCGGCAGACTGGGACAAGCTCGTCTATTTTTATAAGACGGCGTTTGGCAGCGCTATCAAAGGTTTATAGCGATGAAACTCGAAGTTGCACGAGGTTTGTTTCTAATAGGAGCCTTGGCAGTTGCTTCATTGGCGGTGGCCGCATGGGAGCAGCCCCGCACGCAAGTCCTCAGTACCGCGCACGGCGACGAGCATTGTTTATTGCCACGGGTTGAGAAATCATCGGTGGCGGCACAGCCTGATCATGATTTGTTGTTGTTCATGTTCAGTATGAGCCAGGGAATGAGACCGCAGAGCTGAAGACATTGAAGCGCAACGAAAAGGCCTCGCACATGCGGGGCCTTTTGTTTTTCAGGCGCAGGCGCGCCTGCGAAAATGGTGTCTCAGGCACGCCGCCTGGCCGTCCTTACGGTTGATCGGATTTGGCCAACACGGTGTAGACACACGGCAACACGAACAGGGTGAACAGCGTCCCGATGGACATCCCGGTGGCGATGACGGTGCCGATATCGAAGCGGCTCACGGCCCCTGCGCCTGTGGCGAGGATCAGCGGCACCATGCCAAACACCATGGCGGCCGTGGTCATCAATACCGGGCGCAAGCGAATGGCGGCGGCTTCTTCCACGGCTTCACGGGCGCTCAGGCCTTTGTCCTTGCGCAGTTGATTGGCAAACTCGACGATCAGGATCCCGTGCTTGCTGATCAGGCCGATCAAGGTCACCAGCCCGACCTGGGTATAGATGTTCATGCTCGACCACCCCAGAAACAGCGGAATCAACGCGCCGCAGATCGACAGCGGTACGGTCACCAGGATCACCAGTGGATCACGGAAACTTTCAAACTGCGCGGCCAGCACCAGGAAGATGATCGCCAGTGCCAGGGCGAAGGTCACCCACAACGCTTGGCCTTCCTGAATGTACTGCCGTGAGGCCCCCGCGTAATCAAAGGCAAAGCCGGGTGGTGCTTCTTCCTCGGCGATCTGGCGCACGGAATCGATCGCTTCGCCCATGCTGACCGTCGGGAAGCCTGAGAGTATCGCCGAGTTCAATTGCTGGAACTGGTTGAGCTGGCGCGGTCGGGCACGGTCGTTGACGGTGATCAAGGTCGACAAGGGCAGCAGTTGCCCTTGGGTGTTTTTCACGTAGTAGTGGCTCAACCAGTCGGGGTTGTCCCGGTAGGCCCGCTCGACCTGGGCGATCACCTTGTAACTGCGGCCTTCGAGGGTGAAGCGGTTGATCTCGGCCTCCGCCAGCAACGTTGCCAGCGTGGTGCCCAGGTCGAGCATCGATACGCCCATCTGCGCGGCCTTGGCGCGGTCGATATCCACCACCACTTCCGGTTTGTCAAAGGCCAGGTCGATGTCGACGAACGCGAACTTGCCAGACTCCAGCGCACGCTTTTTCACCCGGTCGACTACGGCTAGCAGCGCCTCATAGTCATTGGCAGTGTTGATCACGAACTGGAAGGGCAGGCCTTCGCCGGTACCGGGCAGTGAGGGCAGGTTGAAGCCGAAAATCTGCAGCCCGGAGATCGCCGCCAGCCTGGCCTGGACCTCGGGTAGGATTTCCATCTGGGTGCGGCTGCGTTCGTTCCAGGGCTTGAGCAGGAAGCCGCCGATACCCGACTGGACGCCGTTGAAGCCGTTGATCTGGAACGAGGAGTAGTACTCGGGAAATTCCTTGAAGATCGTGATGAACTGATCCGTATAGGAATTCAGGTAATCCAGGTTGGTCGGTTGCGGCGCATTGGCCATCATGAAAATGATGCCCTGGTCCTCATCCGGTGCCAGTTCCGACTTGGTGAACATCAGCAGCACTGGAATCAGGCATAACACGATCGCCGCAAACACCAGCACCACCGGCCGGGTGTTCAGCGTGCCGTGCAGCAGGCGCTGGTAACGCTGCTTGAGGCCTTCGAAAATCAGGTCCAGGCGATGGGCGAGCCCCGTCGGGTTTTCATCGTGGCGCAGGAGCATGGCGCACATCATCGGCGACAGGGTCAGGGCCACGACCCCCGAAATCACCACGGCACCGGCCAGAGTCAGGGCGAACTCCTTGAACAACGCCCCCGTCAGCCCCGTCAGGAAGCCGATAGGCGCGTAAACCGCGGCCAGGGTGATGGTCATCGAGACCACGGGCATGGCAATCTCCTGCGCGCCCTCAAGCGCCGCGTCCAGCGGCGTTTTACCTTCTTCGATGTGGCGGTGAATGTTCTCCACCACCACGATGGCGTCGTCCACCACCAACCCGATGGCCAGCACCATGGCCAGCAGGGTCAGCAGGTTGATCGAGTAGCCCATCAGTTGCATGAAAAACATCACGCCGATCATCGACAGCGGGATCGTGATCACCGGAATGACTACCGAACGCAGTGCGCCCAGGAACAGGAACACCACGACAATCACAATCAGCACCGCTTCGAACAGGGTCTTCACCACCTCGTCGATCGAGGCCTGGATGAACTCCGTGGCGTCATAGGCGATGTCGGCCTTGAGGTTGGGCGGCAGCTGGGATTCCAGCTCCGGCATGAGCTTTCGCACTTCCTTGATCACGTCCAGCGGGTTGGCGCCGGGGGTGGGCCTGATCCCTATGTACACCGAGGGGGTGCCGCCGAATGAGCTGATGGTGTCGTAGTTTTCCGCCCCCATTTCCACGCGAGCGACATCGCTGAGCAGTACTCGGCTGTCGCCATCGACTTTTAGCGGAATCGCGGCAAAGGCTTCGGCGGATTTCAGTTCGGTGTTGGCGTTGACGCTGGTGACGACATACTCGCCTTTTACTTCACCGGCGGCGGAAAGGAAGTTGTACTGGCGTACGGCAGTTGTCACGTCGGCGGCGCTCAAGCCGAAACCTGCGAGCTTTACCGGGTCCAGCCACAGGCGCATGGCAAACACCTGATTGCCGAGGATTTCGGCTTCGGCCATGCCGGGCAGGGTGGCGAGCTTGGGCTGGATCACCCGCGACAGGTAGTCGGTGATCTGCGGATTCTTCAAGTCCTCGCTGAAGAAACTGATGTACATCAGCACCGAGGCGTCAGCCGCCTCTTTGCTCAGAACCGGGTCTTCGGCGTCTTGCGGCAGCTGGTTCTTGACCTCGTTGGCCTTGGCCAGCAACTCGGTGAACAGGCGGTCGGTGTTGGCGCCGATGCGGGCGTAGATCGAGATCACCGAGAAGTTCTGGCGGCTGACCGAGGTCATGTAGTCGATGCCTTCGGCACTCGCCAGGCTTTGTTGCAAGGGCTGGGTGATGTAGCCCTGAATCGTTTCGGCGTTGGCCCCGGGGTAAGCCGTGGTGACGGTGATCAGGGCGTTTTCCATCTGTGGATACTGGCGCAGCTGCAGCTTGCTCCAGGCCTGGAAGCCCAGCAGCACGATCAGCAGGCTGACCACGGTCGCGAGCACCGGGCGGCGGATGAACGGGTCGGTAAAAGCCATGGTGATTCCCTGATCAGTCAGCGTGCGGCTGGCTGTTCTGTTCGGCCGGCAGGTTCTTGTCGGGGCTGATGACGATGTGAGCGCCGTTGTCGAGCTTGATCTGGCCGGCACTGATCACTTGCTCGCCGTTGCTCACGCCTTTGTTGATCAACACCAGACCGTCGCGGCGCTCACCGGTTTCGATGAACCGACGCTCGGCGACCAGCACCGGCTGACCCTGGTCGTCTTTTTCGAGGTTGCCTTGCGCGTCTTTTTTCTGCGCCGCCACATAGAGTGAGTTGCCGTACAGGGTGTAGGTGATCACGCTTTCAGGGACGACGATCTTTGGCTGAGGGTCGGGCAGCAGCACCTGCAGGCTGGCAAACATGCCGGGCAGCAGTTTGCCGTCGGGGTTGGCCAGCGTGGCGCGCACCAGCACGTTGCGGGTAGTGTTTTCGACCTTGGGATTGATGGCGCTGATGGTGCCGGGGAAGTTGAGGGTCGGGTAGGCCGAGACGCTTACCTGCACCGGCTGGCCGAGGGCGATTTTCGGCACCGCCTGTTCCGGAACGTAGAAGTCGACATACAGGCTGCTGAGGTCCTGCAGGGTGGCAATCACGGTGCCGCTGGCCAGGAAGTCGCCGACGTCGGCCTGGCGAATCCCGATGGTGCCGCTGAAGGGGGCAACGATGTGTTTCTTTTCCAGGGAGGCCTTGAGTTGATTGACCGTCGCCTTGCTCTTGGCCAGTTGTGCGGTGAGTCGGTCGAACTCGCCCTTGGAAATGGCCTCGCTGCCCACCAGTTGGCTGCCCCGGCCATAGTCCAGTTGCGCCAGGCCAAGGTCGGCCCGGGCGGTTTCCAGCAGGGCGCTTTCAACGGCGCTGTCGAGCTGGAGGATCGGCTGGCCCGCCTTGACCTTCTGCCCAGACTGGAACTGCACCTCGGTGACGGTGCCAGCGACCTCCAGGCTCAGGTCGACCCCTTGCAACGCCTTGAGGGTGCCGACGCTGGGCAGGCGCACTTGCCAGGGGCGTTCGGTGGCGGTGGCCACGGCAACACTTACCGGTGGTTTCGGCGCAGCGAAGGTCTGCATCACCTGGTAAATGGAAAAGGCCTTGTAGCCTCCCAGCGCCAGGACGATCAGCAGTACACCCCCCAACATGATCAGCATGCGGCGACGCAGCATATTCCACTTCCTTGGAAAAAATCAGGTGAGACAGGCCGCACATTACTCCGAGAGTGCTGGCGTTTCCAATGGATGTTTTGGGGGCTGTCGCAGCAACGGCCTTGAACTCACGAACACCTGCCTGTGGCGAGCGAGCTTGCTCGCGCTGGGCTGCGCAGCAGCCCCTAAAAAAGTGGACGAGGGCTTGCTGAAAGACCGCGGTCGCCTGAATGGGGGCACTGCGCGCCCCAGCGCGAGCAAGCTCGCTCGCCACGGGGCAGCATGACGATCAGACCAGGTGCAGATGGTTATCCCAGAGTCCTGCGGGGAGTTCGAGGGGTTTGGCCACCAACGTTGCCTGGCGACAATCGTAGTAGCGGCAACGGCCTTGACCCGAGGTCACGACAAAACCATCGGCCACCGCGCCAACCCCGGCGCAATCGGGGAGCGGCGCATCGAGTTTTACTTCACCGCTGTCCAGGTCCCAGATGAAAAACCGGTTACCCCGTGGAGCGGTCAACGCCACCAGTCGCAGGTCACTGTGCACCGCGACGCTGGCGGTGTAATGCCCCATGGCTTGCAACTGCTGCTCATCGACCGGGAACGGGACAAAGGGCTGGCCGGGCCGCTTGATCGCCAGCAGTTCGGACGATTCGTGGGCGGCCCCCATGAATTGCTGGCCGGTGACGATGGTGCCGTCGCTGGCAATGCCCATGTGCCGCACGCTGTTCATCTGCTGGGCCAGGGTTTCCTTGCTCAGCAGGCTGCCATCGCGCTGCATCAACACCAGGCTCGGCTCCATGGCATCGAGGTTCATCTCCACCCGGCTTTCGGCCTCGGTGCGGATGCCGCCGTTGGCCACCACCAGGGTTTCACCATCAGGCATCCACGACACCTGATGGGGGCCGATGCCGTGGGTGGAGATTTCACCGTGGTGCACCAGTCGTTCGTTCTCGAAACGGTACACCCCGAGCAGGCCGCGGCCCGGGTCGGTGGTGTCATTTTCCGTGGCGTACAGCCACTCACCGCCTTTGTGAATGACCGCATGGCCATAGAAGTGCCGGTTCGCTTGCGAGGCCAGGGTCTGCAGCAGCGTGCCGTCGCGCAGGTCGAGCAGGTAGCTCTCGGTACCCGGTCGCCGGGCAACGAACAGCGCAATCGGCAGCTCGGGGTGATTGATGATGTCGTGGCAGCGCTGGCCGACCTCGGTGGCGAACACGCGCGTGCCGTCCAGTCGATAGCCGACGGCGTAGTGCTTGCCGTCGCTGTCGTCGCGGGCCGAAAGCAGCAAAGGACCGGTGTCCTTTTGCTTGAACAGCTTCCAGCCGCCCAGTGTCACGGCACCCAGCAACAAACTGCCGAAAGTCAGAGCCTGGCGTCGCAGCATGGAGCTAACCCTCATCAGTCACCGTCGTTGGCGTTGAAGCCCAGTTGAATGCCCAGCGCCTTGGCCAGTTCGCCCTCGTGCAGGCGATGCACGACGTTGAGGCTGTCGTAGAGGTCGTTGAGTTGCTGGCGGCCGGCATCGTCGTTGAGCATTTCGGTCAGTGAACGCTGGCTGCTGTCGAACAGCTTGATCGAGGCGGCATAGGCAGCATCGATCTTGTCGGCCAGTGGCTTCTGCTCGGCGGGCAACAGGCCGCGCAGGCCTTTGTTGTCGACGCCAACCCAGACGGTCCGGGCGGCCGCGAGGCTGGCTTCCAGGCTTTGCAGCGAGGATTGGCTGCGCCAGGCGTCCGCCTGGAAGGGTTGCGGGATACCCTTGCTCTGACGTCCCATCGGCGTACCGAGTTTTTTCTTCAAAGTGTCCAGTGCCGTCACTTGCGCGCGTAGCAAATCGGCGATGGCCTCATGGGAGTCGGCGTAGCGCTGGTTCGGGAACTTGGTCATCTGCGCGAGCATGCCGTCGGTGCTGTTCCAGCTCGCCAGGATTTCTTCGGCCAATTGCTTCTGGCGCTCGCCGATGGCAGTCAGTAGCGGGCAATAACGGGCTTTTTGCGCCGCATCGGCGACGTTGCTCTTCTCGTCGAACAGAATGTACTCATAAGCCGAGAGACCCTGGACGACCACGCTGGACTTGGCCAGGGCCGCGGCATCGATTTGCGGCTGCGCGGTCAGCAATTGTTCGACCTGGCGGCCGACCAGGTTTTTCTTGTCCGGCCAGAACTGGATCTGCCAGGAGCGGTTGCCCTCGGCCAGTGGGCCTACGAGCAGGGGCTGCAGTTCGGCCCAGGCTTTTTGCGCATGCAGGAAGTCGGCACGGGCGGTCGCCAGATCCGACTTGCCTTCGCAGTAAGCCAGCGCACTAACGGCCAGTTGACGGTCGGCGTCGACCCAGCGGCTGTAGGTCGGCAGGATCACTTGCTTGGCAATGGCGGCCGAGGTGACGGCTTGTGGGTCCTGGGGCGAACAGGCGCCGAGGGCGAGGGCGGCAAGGCTGGTGAACAACAGCTTGGGACGGAACATGTCGGGCTCCCTATTGGTCTGGGGCAAGGCGTATGGGAAATGCGTTCAAAGCGAATTCAAAAAGGCCAGCAACGCAGCCCGCTGCTCGGCATTGAAAGCTAAAACCTGTTGCTGCGCCGCCTGGGCTTCACCGCCATGCCAGAGCACGGCTTCAAGCAGGTTGCGGGCGCGGCCGTCATGCAGGAACTGGGTGTGGCCGCTGACTGTTTGCGTCAGGCCTATGCCCCACAACGGCGGCGTGCGCCAGTCGCGGCCAGAGGCCTGGAATTCGCTACGGTGATCAGCCAGGCCTTCGCCCATGTCATGCAGCAGCAGATCGCTGTAGGGGCGAATCACTTGATTGGCCTGTTCAGGTTCGGCGGCATTGGCGGCGGTGGTGAAGGTCGGGGTGTGGCACGACTGGCAGCCGGCCTGGAAAAACAGATTCTTGCCGGCCAGCACTTGCGCACCGTTGACGTCACGGCGGGCGGGCACGGCCAGGTTACGGCTGTAGAACAGCACCAGGCGCAAGATGTTGTCGCTGACTTCCGGCTCGCCATCCGGGCCATTGCCGTTGGGGGCCTGCAGGCAATCGGTCTGGGCCTGGGTGCAGTCATCGACGGGGCTCAGGTGAGTGGTGAGGCCCATATCACCAGAAAACGCGTGAACGTTTTGTTGATTGAGATTCGGTTGCCCGGCTTTCCAGCCAAATCGGCCCAGGACGGTCTTTTGCTGCGCATCATCCCAGACCAGGTTCGGCCGACCGGCAATGCCGTCCTTGTCTTTGTCCAGCGGGTCGGCGTTGGCCAGAATGTCCGCATCGGCAATCGCCTCGAGCAGGCCCAGGCCAATCATCGGCGGGGCGACCCGAGCGGAAAAACGCGTGTCGGGGTGCATTGGTCCGTAGCCCAGCTGGGTGATCTGCAGCTTGGGTTTGCGCAGTTCGACTTCACTGCCGTCGGCAAAGCGCACTAGTACCGGCTCGTAGTCGACGCGAACCTTGCCTTCCGGGGTGACGCCTGGCACCGCCATGTCCTGGAGTTGTCCGCCGTAGACCGGCTCGGGCACCACACCGACTTGCTCGATGAGCTTGGCGTCGGCCGGGGTGTCGGGGATCGACAGGCGCACCAGCATCGACACCGAGTTGTTGGCATCGGGCGCCGGTGGATGGCCGCGACCATCCTTGATGTGGCAGTTCTGGCAGCCGTTGGTGTTGAACAGCGGGCCGAGACCGTCACGGGCGGTGGTGGTCGAGGGGGCCGTTACCCAAGGGCTGCGGAAAAAACTGTTGCCGACGCTGAAGTCCAGCCGTCGGGTCGGCGAGAGGTTGGCCGAAGGCATCGAGAAGGCATTCTGGTCAGTCTTGCGAACCGTTGCGGTGCCACCTGAGCGGGCCTCGCCGGGCTCGGCCTTGGTAAAGCGCGGGGCGTCATCGCAGGCACTCAGGCCCAGGGCCAGAAACAGTGCGGACAGGCGAAGAGACAGCGAGGGCATCAGAGATCCTGAAAGACGAGCAAAACAAGGGCGCAAAGTCTAACAGGGCAGGGGAGTTTGAATAAGAGGAATTATCGTTTGGTTGATGTACATCAGCGGATCGTTCCCGCGCGGGGGTGATGGGCGGGGCACAAAAAAAGCGACCCGAAGGTCGCTTTTCTCAATGACTCAGCCAGCGTTGATCAGAACTCGTGATCAGCGTTGTCCGGGTTCAGGTCGCTGATGCCCAGTTTGCCCGCGGCCTGTTCGATCGAGCCGGTCTGCTTGACCAGGGCCGCGATGGCGTCACGCACCACTTGGTTGCCAGCGGTGTTGCCGGCGGCGATCAACTGGTCGTAGTGCTCGCCCTTGGTGGCGTGGTCAACCATGACCTGCAGCTTGGCTTCGGTCGCGGCCAGGTCGGCCTTGAGTGCGGCGTCTGCAGCCGGGTCGGCCTTGGCCACTAGCGACGACAGGCTGGCGCCGGTCATTTTGCTGCCATCGACACGGGTGTATTCGCCCAGGTACACGTTACGAACGCCTTTGGCATCGTAGAAGTGCGAGTAATGGGTGTTGTCGCTGAAGCAGTCCTGTTCGTCTTCTGGAGAATTGGCTTCCAGGGAGACTTTCATGCGCTCGCCTGCCAGTTCGCCCAGCGACAGGCTGCCCATGCCGAAGAGCATTTTGCGCAGGCCGGTATCAACAGGCTCGGCTTCCAGGGTGGCGCGATAGTTGTCGGCCACGTTCGGCTTCCAGTTGCCGACCATTTCTTCCAGGTCGCTGACCAGCAACTGGGTCACGGCTTTGAGGTAGGCACGGCGACGCTCGTTGTGGCCACCGGTAGCGCCTTTGCCTTCCAGGTAGTCGGATGCAGGACGGTTGCCGGCGCCCGGGCCGGTGCCGTTCAGGTCTTGGCCCCACAGCAGGAATTCGATGGCGTGGTAGCCGGTAGCGACGTTGGCTTCGGAACCGCCCAGCTCGTTCAGGCTGGCCAGTTTTTCCGCGGTGATATCTTTCACATCGACTTTGTCTTCGCCGACCTGTACCTGGGTGTTGGCGATGATGTTGGCGCTGGCGCCCGGGTTACCCAGTGCGTGCTCATAGGTCTTGTCGACGTAGTCGATCAGGCCTTCGTCCAGTGGCCAGGCGTTAACCTGACCTTCCCAGTCGTCGATGATGGTGTTGCCGAAGCGGAACACTTCGCTCTGCAGGTAAGGCACGCGTGCCGCTACCCAGGCAGCCTTGGCGGCTTTGAGGGTGTCGGCGTTCGGCTTGGCCAGGAACGCGTCGATCGCGGTCTGCAAGGTTTTCGCGGTGGATTCGGCATCGCTGTAGACGGCGTAGACGATGTCGGCGTAATGCGCGACAACGGCTTTGCCAGCAGCTTCGTCGACTTTACCGGCGGTAGCTGCAGCAGCCGGCGCTGCGGTGCTGGCGGCCGGAGTAGGCGCGGGTGCAGCCGCCTTGTCTTTGCCTTCGCCGCAACCGGCGAGGGAAATAGCGATGGCCAGCAAACTGGCGGTAGCCAGAGGCATACGAATCATGGCGAACATCCTGCTTCGGGAGATGATGGACAGGCGCGGGGTGCGCAAAACCGCAACATAATGCAAATCTTTCGCATTATGTGTAAAGGGCTGTGCTTGTAAATATTTCTTATTAACGGACTCAATGCGTGGGGCCAGGCCCCGACGCATTACAGGATGGCGGCGTTACTGCGTTGCGCCTGCTTGAGGTAGGCGCTCAGTTCGCGTGCCGGCAGCGGTTTGCTGTAGTGGTAACCCTGACCTTCGTGGCAGCCCTCGGAGATGATGTACGCCTCTTGTTCGGCGGTCTCCACGCCTTCGGCGATGACCTGCATGCCCAGGCTTTTGCCCAGCTGGATGATGGCGCGGACGATGGTTGCGTCGTCATCGTCGTCCAGCAGGTCCTGGACGAAGCTCTTGTCGATCTTGATCTTGTCCAGCGGCAGGCTTTTGAGATAACTGAGCGAGGAGTAACCGGTGCCGAAGTCGTCGATGGCGATCAAGGCTCCGGAACGGCGCAGGCTGAGCAGGTGCTGTGCCGCGGTGCTGATGTCTTCCATCAGGCCGGTCTCGGTGACCTCCAGCTCCAGGCTGCGGGGCGGCAGGCGATAGATTTGCAGCAGGTTATTGACCACCCGGGGCAGTTCGGCGTGGTGCAACTGCACGGTAGACAGGTTGACCGCCATGCGCAGGTCGCTGAACCCCTGGTCGTGCCATTCGCGCAGCTGGCGGCAGGCCTGGTCCAGCACCCATTCGCCGATGGCGATGATGGTGCCGTTCTGTTCGGCCAGCGGAATGAACAAGTCCGGTGGAACCAGGCCATGTTCGGGATGTTGCCAGCGAATCAGCGCCTCGACGCCGACGACGCGGTGATCGCGGTAGCTTATCTGCGGCTGGTAGACCAGGTAGAACTGCTCGCGGCCGAGGGCGTCACGCAGGTCTTTTTCCAGTTCGCGGCGCCGGCGCATTTCACTGTCCACGCTGGCGATGTAGAACTGATATCGGTTGCGCGAACGGGTCTTGGCCAGGGTCATGGTCTGTTCGGCTTTTTGCAGCAGCTTTTCGGTGCTGTCGCCATCCTCGGGGAACAGGGTGATGCCGATGGTTGCACGCAGGCGGATCTCCTGATGATCGAGGGCGAAGGCCACTTCCAGGTCGTCAAGAATGCTTTGTGCCAGTTCGGCTGCTTCGTAAGGCTGCTCGATGTCAGCCTGAACCAGTGCGAACTGATCCCCCCCGAGGCGAGCCAGGGCGCCGAGGCGGCCACTGTGGGCGCGCAGGCGATCGGCCAGGGCCAGCAGCAATTGGTCGCCGGTCTGGTAGCTGAATTGCTCGTTGATACCTTTGAAGTCGTCCAGGCCGACGCAGATCACCGCGACCCGACGCTGCAGGCGACCGGCATCCACCAGAATCTTGTCCAGCTGCTGCTGCAATTGCTGACGGTTCGGCAAGCCGGTGAGGAAGTCGTACTGGGCCATGCGCAGCAGGCTGTTTTCGGCCTCGTGGCGCAGGTGGGTATTGCGCTCGATGGACTCCAGCAACTGGTTGGCGGTGTTGATCCAGAGCCCCAGTTCGTTCTTCTCGTGGCCCTTGAGCAGCGGAATCTTGTGTTCGCTGGGACGGTCGGGGTTGATATTGGTCAGGTGCTCGATGATCCGCGACAACGGCTTGGTCAACAGCCAGTGATAGACCAGGTACAGCACCAGCCCCATGGCCATTGCCCTGAGCACACCGGAAATGAAGATGATGACGGAGCTGACAATAAACCCCTGGCCATAGGTGGCGGTGTCAAGGGTGATGCTCAGGTCACCGTAATACTCACTGTAGGGACCACGGCCCACCAGTGGGGTGGTGAAGGTGCGCTCCTTGCCCAGAATCAGGTCAGTCAGCCAGCGACTGTCGGACTGCTGCGGTTCACGGCTCTTTTGCGCGAGCATGGTTTCGTTGGGGTGGCCGATGGAGGCCATGCGCACCGCGTCATCCTGGAACAGGCCTTCGATGACCTGCATACCCATTTCACGGTCGAGGCTATACACCGCCTGGGTCGAGGGGTCGCGAAACATGTCGAGGATGCGGTCGGCATCGTTGGCCACCGCCTGACGGGTTTTATAAGCATCGAAGACAATCTGTGCGCAGCTTAAAACGACACCGACGATCAATGCCGACAAGAGCACGACCCGGAGCAACTTCACCGACAAGCTGTTTTTGAGTTCCAGCTTCAAAGGGTAATTCCTTGTTCCATGCGGGTAACGTCAAGTTGTCAGGAGTATTGGCAATCCTGTGATGGCAGTCAAAGGGACAATCTTAACGCGGTTGTCTGCTGGCTTGACCGCATCGCCCTGTCAGCTGGCAATTGGAGACCATTGATAATGTGTCGGTAAGCACCTCCTGCAACTTGAGGGGCAGGGGAGAATATTTCCATCTGGTTGATGGTAGACGCCTGTGGCGCTGCGGCAAGGCGTTCTTTGTTTTCAGCCTGTTTGCGGGGACGTTCACCAGGGCCGGGAATAAAAAAACCCGGCGATGCCGGGTTTTTTCACTGCAAGCCGACTCAAGCGGTGAAGGTTTTGCCTTCGAACTGCTCAGCCACGAACTTCCAGTTGACCAGGTTCCAGAACGCTTCGACATACTTTGGACGAACGTTGCGGTAGTCGATGTAGTAAGCGTGTTCCCAGACGTCGCAGGTCAGCAGCGGGGTGTCGCCGCTGGTCAGCGGGTTGCCGGCGCCGATGGTGCTGGCCAGGGCCAGGGAACCGTCAGCCTTTTTCACCAGCCAGCCCCAACCGGAACCGAAGGTGCCGACGGAAGTCTTGGTGAATTCTTCTTTGAACTTGTCGAACGAACCGAATGCCGCGTTGATGGCTTCAGCCAATGCGCCGGTAGGTTGGCCGCCAGCGTTTGGCGCCAGGCAGTTCCAGTAGAAAGTGTGGTTCCAGACCTGAGCGGCGTTGTTGAAGATGCCACCCGAAGAGGTTTTGACGATTTCTTCCAGGGTCTTGCCTTCGAACTCGGTGCCTGGCACCAGGTTGTTCAGGTTCACGACATAGGTGTTGTGGTGCTTGTCGTGGTGGTATTCCAGGGTTTCCTGGGAAATGTGCGGCTGCAGTGCGTCGTATGCGTAAGGCAGTGGCGGCAATTCGAAAGCCATGGTGATTCTCCTAATCAGGTCAGTTGCGGTGGGCGCAAGGCCGATCACGGGCGGCCAGACAAGCGCCGGGGAGTTTGTACTCTTTGCGGCGCAGGTCTCGGATCATAGCACCGGGGGGGCGGCATAACCACGCAACAACTGTGTGGGATAGAGGTTCCAGAGCTGTCGGGAGCAATCAACCGGCCATGATCAGTTGAAAGGCCACCGCGTACATCATCACCGCCACCAACAGGTCGAGTACCCGCCAGGTACTCGGGCGTGCCAACCAGGGTGCCAGCCATGCCGCGCCGAGGGCCAGGGTGAAGAACCACAGCAGCGATGCACTCGCCGCTCCCACGACATAGGCACCGGGTTCGGTCTGTTGTGCGCCGAGGGAGCCGATCAGCAGCACCGTATCCAGGTACACATGGGGGTTGAGCAGCGTGACCGCCAGGGCGCTGAGCATCACCGCGCGTAATGAGCGAACGGTCTGGTTCTCGCCTTGTTGCAGGCTTTGTCTGGAAAAAGCCCGACGCAGTGCCTGGCTGCCGTACCACAGCAGGAACGCCGCGCCACCCCAGCGGGCAAAGGCCAGCAAGGTCGGGTTCTGGGCCAGCACCGTGGCCAGGCCGAATACCCCGGCGGCGACCAGCAGGGCATCGCAGGTGACGCAGAGTGCGGCCACCGGCAGGTGATGTTCGCGACGCAGACTCTGCGCCAGGACGAACGCGTTTTGCGTGCCGATCGCCATGATCAGCCCCGCAGCGACCAACAGGCCGTTCACATAGCTTTGCCACATAGGAATTACTCCGCGTCTGCCGCCAGTTGCCGTAGCACTGACATGGCACGTTCAGCGTCGGCCAGGCCGACAAACAAATGGTCGTGGTAGTAGCCGGCAATCACGTTGCAGCTGATGCCGGCCTTGCCCAGCGCAGTGGCGAAGGCGGCGGTAAGGCCGACGGCGGAAAGGGCCGAGTGCACCTTGAGGGTGATCCATGCCGCCCGGTAGTCGAAGCTGAAGCCGGCCTTCTCGGCTTCGGATCGCGCAAGGATCAGGGTCAGGCCTTCCTGTTCCCGGAAACTGCCGATGATCTCGCAGCCTTGTGGCAACTGGCCGTCGCGAATCGTGCAGAACACATACTCACCGTCGTTGAGGTGGGGGCTCATGCTGCGCAGCAGGGTGTCGAGTGAGGTTTCGCCAGCCATGACGCTGATCCTTGTCCAAGAGTTCTTGCTGGCTATTCTCCTGTTCCAGGCTGTATAAGAAAAACCAATATTGCTGATCGCTCATTAGGAAAACTGATGTTCGACTATAAATTGCTGTCCGCCCTTGTTGCCGTGGTCGAGCAGGCCGGATTCGAACGCGCGGCACAGGTGCTGGGGTTGTCCCAATCGGCGATTTCCCAGCGCATCAAATTGCTTGAAGCCCGCGTCGGCCAGCCGGTGTTGGTACGGGCCACGCCACCGGCACCCACGGAGATCGGCCGGCGCTTGCTCAACCATGTGCAGCAAGTGCGCTTGCTGGAGCGCGACCTGCAAAGCCTGGTGCCGGCGCTTGACGAAGAAGGCTTGCCCGAGCGTTTGCGCATCGCCCTCAATGCCGACAGCCTGGCCACCTGGTGGGCTGGGGCCGTGGGGGAATTTTGCGCCGAGCAGCATCTGTTGCTCGACCTGGTGGTGGAGGACCAGACGGTCGGCCTCAAACGCATGCGCGCCGGAGAAGTGGCCGCGTGCGTGTGCGCCAGTGAGCGGCCGGTGGCCGGGGCCCGCAGTGTATTGCTGGGGGCGATGCGCTATCGCGCCCTGGCCAGCCCGGCGTTCATCGCCCGGCATTTCCCGGATGGGGTCAAGGCCGACCAGTTGGCCCGCACCCCGGCGCTGGTGTTCGGCCCGGACGATTTCCTGCAGCACCGCTACTTGGCGTCATTGGGCGTCGACGGTGGTTTCGAGCACCATTTGTGTCCGTCTTCCGAAGGCTTTATCCGCCTGACCGAAGCCGGCCTGGGATGGGGGCTGGTGCCGGAACTGCAGGTTCGGGAACAGCTTGAGCGGGGTGTCCTGGTGGAGTTGTTGGCAGATAAACCCATCGATGTGCCGCTGTACTGGCATCATTGGCGCAATGGTGGCCAGCTGCTCGGCTTACTCACTGAACATCTGGTGCGCCTGTCCCGACAGTGGTTGGTGCCGTTGGAGTCGCGGTGAGCGTCAAGCTGCAAGCGGCAGGTGAAGCGCTGGGCACCGTTTTTAACTTGCAGCTTGTGGCTTGAAGCTTGTAACTGCATCTGTAGGAGCAATAAATGAAAATTCTGGTCACCGGCGCAAGCGGTTTCATTGGCGGGCGCTTTGCGCGGTTCGCCCTGGAGCAAGGCCTGGACGTGCGGGTCAACGGGCGCCGGGCCGAAAGCGTCGAACATCTGGTTCGACGCGGAGCACAGTTCGTTCAGGGCGATCTCACCGACGCGCAACGGGTGCGCGACTTGTGCGTGGATGTCGATGCCGTGGTGCATTGCGCCGGAGCTGTGGGGTTATGGGGACGCTATCAGGACTTCCACCAGGGCAACGTGCTGGTCACTGAAAACGTGGTCGAGGCCTGCCTAAAGCAGAACGTCCGGCGCCTGGTGCACTTGTCGTCACCGTCCATCTATTTCGATGGCCGCGATCACCTGGGGTTGACGGAGGAACAGGTGCCCAAGCGCTTCAAACACCCGCATGCCGCCACCAAGTACCTGGCCGAGCAAAAGGTCTTCGGGGCCCAGGAGTTTGGCCTGGAAGTACTGGCTCTGCGCCCGCGATTCGTCACGGGGGCCGGTGACATGAGCATCTTCCCGCGCCTGCTTAAGATGCAGCGCAAGGGCCGCCTGGCGATTATCGGCAATGGTTTGAACAAGGTCGACTTCACCAGCGTGCAGAACCTCAACGAGGCCATGCTCAGTTGCCTGCTGGCGACCGGGTCGGCGCTGGGCAAGGTGTACAACATCAGCAACGGGACGCCCGTGCCGCTGTGGGATGTGATCAATTACGTGATGCGTCAGATGGATGTTCCCCAAGTGACGCGTTATCGTTCCTACGGCCTGGCCTACAGTGTCGCGGCGCTGAACGAAGGGTTTTGCAAGCTCTGGCCTGGGCGTCCCGAACCGACGCTGTCCCGTCTGGGCATGCAAGGGATGCACAAAAACTTCACCCTGGACATCAGCCGCGCCCGGCATTACCTGGACTACGACCCCAAGGTCAGCCTGTGGTCGGCGCTGGATGAATTCTGCGGTTGGTGGAAGGCTCAGGACATCGGTACACGACAGGGGTGAACCGAGTCCAGGGTTCGAGGTCGATCAATGCGGCGGGTTCAGGGTTTATACTCGTCGCATTTAGCCATCACTGTGGTTCAAAAAGGTTGACTCATGTCCATGCGTAACGATGCCAACGACGACTTCGATGATGTACCGAGCCTGCGCGCGGACAGCTTCGATCACGACGACTTCCCGAGCACGGCCGCTGCCCGCGAGCGCACCAGCGTGCATTCGCGCCCGGCGCCGCAGGTCAAGGGGCCGAGTACCGGGCCGTTGTGGGCATTGGTCGGTGCATTGTTCTTTGCATTCATTGGCCTTGCCTGGTGGAGCTTCCAGCAGATTTCGCTGATGGAGCAACAACTGGTGGCCACCCAGGAAAGCTTCGCCCGGATCAGTGAAGAAGCGGCCGGGCGTTTGCAGGACATTTCCGGCAAGGTCGTAGCCAGCCAGTCCCATGTCACCAACGACAGCGAAGCGCTCAAGCTGCAAATCAGGCAACTGGAAAGCAAGTTGCTGGAGCAGGGCCAACAACAGCAAGGCGTGGTGGGGCAGGCGACGGACCTGGACAAGCGCCTGGCGCAGATCGTCGCCCAGAGCGCCGAGCAGCGTGGCGTCAATACTCAGCTGCAAAGCGAGCTCAAGGTCCTGAGTGCTGACGTGGCGACACTCAAGAACACGCCGGCCGACACCAGCAAAGTCGAGGCTGAGCTCAAGAGCCTCAGCGCCGACATTGCGGCCTTGAAGAAACAAGGCAATCCAAGCGCGGCCATCGAGCGCCTGGAGCAAGACTTGATCGTGCTCAAAAGCCAGCAGGACAACCGCCCGACGCCTCAAGGTGGCGCCAATGTCGCCGAGTTCGATGCCTTCCGTGGCCAGGTCACGCGCAATATCACGACCTTGCAGAGCCAGATCAGGAACCTGCAGCAGCAAATCAGCGCGCGACCGTGACACCTGGCCACCGCATGCCTGGGTTGTCCTGAACAGTCGTACATAGCCTCAAGCCGTCTACGCTCTTGAAACATATACAAGAACGAGGGACGCACAATGAGGTTTGCGCAAAAGATCGCCTTGCTGGGCTGGCTGCTGGTGGTGTGCCTGGGGCAGGCCCAGGCGGCCGGGAAGGAGGAGGCGCAAGATAAGGCCGCGCTGGCCCTGCTGGATAAAGCCCTGGCCTATTACCACGACAATGGCGACAAGGCGTTTGCCGCGTTCAGTCGCCAGGGCGAGTTTGTGGTCAAGGACATGTATGTCTTTGTGGTCGATACCAAGGGCATCATGCTCGCCAGTGGCGGGCCATCGTCGGCACTGATCGGGCGGGACGTGTCCGAGGTGCTGGGGCCGGACTTGCAGAAAGCCTTCAAGAACGCCTTGCTGGTGCCTGAGGGGAACGGCATTCAGCAGGCCGATTACCGTTGGCAGAACTGGTCTGACGGCAGGGTTGAGCGCAAGCATGTGTTCTACCAGCGCATCGGCCAGAGGATCCTGGCGGTCGGCTACTACTTGCCGCGGGCTTCGGCCGAGCAAGCCAAAGCGTTGCTCGACAAGGCCGCCGCGGACCTGGGCAAGGACGAAAAGGCCACGCTCAAGGCGATCAATTCGCTGCAGGGCGGCTTTCTACAAGATGACCTCTATGTGTTCGTCGTCGATCTCGACGGCCAGCGTTATCTCGCCCATGGCACCAACCTGCGGTTGATCAATACCGATTTCGGCCGGATCCAGGGCCCGGACGGTAAACCCGTCGGTGAGCCGATCCTGGCGCTGATGGCCGGCCAGGATCAGGGCGAATACGATTACCGCTGGAAAAACCCGGTCACCGGCAAGGTGGAAGACAAGCATGCCTACCTGAAAAAGGTCGGTAACCGGCTGGTGGCGGTGGGGTACTACAGCCCTTGAAGCGAGGCAAATCCCTTAAGGATGATTGTTTGTCTTGCTCTCGCCACCCAGGGGAGTGCCGAACACCTACAGGGCCCTGTCTTCCCGACCGCGCAGCAACAGGTTCGGCATGGCGATCGCCGCCGCCAGCCCCAGTAACGAAACCGCCGCACTGACCATCAGCAAATGCCTGAAGGTCAGCAGCAGTTCGCCACGCAAGGCGTCCTGTGCATCGCCCGGGGCCGCGTTCAAACCGTCGAGCAGCACATTCCCGGAGTGGCCTTCTCCGATCAGTGAGGCGCCGGTCAGGTGGGCGAAGCTTGAGTCCTGCAACAGCGCCAGCAGCAACGCCGACATCAAGGCGACCCCCACCGCGCCGCCGAGCGAGCGAAACAGGTTGGTGGTGCTGGTGGCAACGCCGATGTCCCGTTGCGCGACCGAGTTTTGCGTGCCCACCAGGGAGGTCGGGAACTGCATGCCGGCGGCGATACCGCTGAGCAGCATGAACAGGCTGCTGAGGACCACCGCGTGCGGCGAGCTGAAGGCCATGCCGAGGATCGCGAGCGGAGTGAGCGCCGCGCCGGTCAGGATCATCGGTTTGTAGCGACCGGTCACCGACGTCCGGCGCCCGGCATAGTAGGCCCCCATCGGCAAGCCCATCGCCAGGGGCAACAGGTGCAGCGCAGCGCTGTCGGCACCGGCACCGGTGACGCTCTGGAAGCGCAGCGGCATCAGCACGATCAGCGAAATCGCCTGAAAACTGGTGAAGAAAATCGTGCACCAGCACAGGACTGCGTTGCGGTTGGCAAACAGGTGCATGGGCAGCAGCGGCTCGGGAGCCCGACGCTCATGCCCGACGAACAACGCCAGGCCCAGCACCGCGCACAGCAGCAGTGCGAGGACTTCACCGCTGCGCCAGGAATGACCCTGGCCCACCTCGGTGATGCCCAGCAACAAGGCGGTCAGGCCAAGGATCATCAACAGCGTGCCCAGATAGTCGATCACCGGCTTGCGGTGCGGCACTGGCAACCCCACCAGCGTGCGATTGGCCACCAGCCAGGCCCCGACGCCCAGCGGCAGGTTGATCAGAAATACCCAGCGCCACGACAGGTACTCGGTCATGTAGCCGCCGAGTACTGGCCCGGCCACGCTGGCCACCGCGTACATGCTGCTGAAGTAACCCTGATAACGTCCGCGCTCACGGGGAGGCACGATGTCACCGATGATCGCCTGGCTGACCGAAATCATCCCGCCGGCCCCGATGCCCTGGATGATTCGCGCCAGTACCAACTGCTCCATGCTCTGGGCGATGCCGCAGAACAGCGAGGCCAGGGTGAACAGCCCCATGCCGAACAGCATGAGCTTGCGCCGGCCATACAGGTCGCCAAGCTTGCCGTAGATCGGTACCGCGACGGTCATCGCCACCATGTAGCCGGAGATCACCCAGGCGAGCAGGCTGACGTCCTTGAATTGCGCGGAAATGGCCGGCATCGACACGGCGACGATGGTCTGGTCCAGCGCCCCGAGAAAGATTGCCAGCATCAAGGCAATCAACACGCTGCGAATGGCCGGTCTGGAGGTGTCGGGCTGGTTCAGATGGGTCACGGGTAAACCTGCGGGCAGTGATTGACCCGCAGGGAGCATGGCGAGCGGGGATGCTCGGCAGTTTAAGTCGGTAGGGGGCTATTCGATAGCCTCGTAAGGAAGACCGACGTAATTTTCGGCGATAGTCTTGCGCCCGGCCTCGGAGTCGACGAAGTATTCCAGTTCCGATTCGCTGATGCGCTGGCTGAAGGCGTCACTGTCTTCGAAGGTATGGAGCATCGAGGTCATCCACCAGGAGAATCGCTCGGCTTTCCACACTCGGCGCAGGCAGACTTCGGAGTACTTTTCCAGCAAGTCGGTACGGCCGTCACGCAATACCTTGAGCAGGATGTTGAACAGGGTGCTGACATCGCTGGCCGCCAGGTTCAGGCCCTTGGCGCCGGTTGGTGGGACGATGTGCGCGGCATCGCCGACCAGGAACATGCGCCCGTACTGCATCGGTTCGACCACAAAGCTGCGCAGCGGCGCGATGCTTTTTTCGATGGACGGCCCGGTGACCAGGCGTTCGGCAAGCGCCGAGGGCAGGCGTGCTTTCAACTCATCCCAGAAGCGCTGGTCGGACCAGTCCTGCACTTTTTCCTCGGTCGGCACTTGCACGTAGTAGCGAGTGCGGGTGGGCGAACGCATGCTGCACAAGGCAAAGCCGCGAGCATGTCGGGCATAGACCAGCTCTTCGTGGACGGGAGGGGTGTCGGCGAGGATGCCCAGCCAGCCGAACGGATACACTCGCTCGAAGACCTTCAAATTGTCGGCGGGAATCGATTGGCGAGCGACGCCATGGAAACCGTCGCACCCGGCGATGTAGTCGCAATCCACGCGCCAGGCTTCGCCATCCTTTTCAAATGTCAGGAAGGGCTCGTCGGATTTCATGTCGTGGGGCACGACGTTGCGGGCTTCGTACAGGGTCGTGGCCCCGGCGTTCTGACGAGCAATCATCAAGTCGCGGGTGACTTCGGTCTGGCCGTAGATCATCACGGTCTTGCCACCGGTCAGGGCATGCAGGTCGATGTGCACCTGGCGCTCGCCCAAGGCCAGTTGAAAGCTGCCATGCACCAGCCCTTCGGCGTCCATGCGCTGACTGACCCCGGCCTGGCGCAGCAGGTCGACCATGCCTTGTTCCAGGACTCCGGCGCGGATTCGTTGTTGTACGTAATCAGGTGTCTGGCGTTCGACAATCACCGTGGCGATGCCGGCGTTGTGCAGCAACTGGCCGAGCAGCAGGCCAGAGGGGCCGGCGCCGATAATGGCGACTTGGGTCTTGAGGATTTTCATTGTTGTTATGGCTCGCAAGCTTCACGCGGACAACGCCGGTGAATAGTTATCAAGAATCGAGTGCTTGCATTTTTCGCTTGTGAGTCTGTCAATTGAAGGTGAAAACTGAGCCGATACCTGTACATTTCGCCAATCGGGGCGATTATCGCCCGTTATGCTGAGGCCTGGACTGAAGTTATGAACAAGCCTGCGATTCCTGTGTTCAAGCTCTATGGTGAAAGTCTGGACTGGCCGACCCCGGACTTGCTGCATTGTGAAACCATCTCCAAGCGTAGCCGCGAACACCACTGGGAAATCAAACCCCATCGGCACGCCGATTTATGTCAGTTACTGTTTGTATTCAAAGGCCAGGCAGAGCTGGAGATCGAAGGCCAGCGCACCCAGCTCAACGAGGCCGCGATCCAGATCCTGCCACCACTGTCCGTGCATGGTTTTCGCTTCCATGAAGACGTTGAAGGTTTTGTGGTGACACTGGCGGCACCGCTGGTGGCTCACCTTCAAGCGCAGCTCGGCAACTCGGTGAATGCATTGGCGCAGGCCGCCAGCTACCCTGCCGGCACCGAAGCCGATTACCTGAACAGTCTGTTCAGTGCCTTGCAGAATGAGTACACCGGGCATCAGCCCGCGCGTGAAATGCTCATGCATTCGCTGGTCAGCGTCATCATGGTGTGGGTCAGCCGGCAGGTGATCCAGCGCCGAGCGGCCAACCAGCGGCCCCAGCGCGCGCGGGAGTACCTCAACGGGTACATTCAACTGGTGGAAGAAAACTATCGGCAGCACGTCAAGGTCGAGGATCTGGCGCACCGGCTGGGGATCTCCGTGTCCCATCTCAATGGCACGTGCCGCGAACTGGCGGGGCAGCCGGCGCTGCAGATCATGCACGAGCGCCAGTTGCTGGAGGCCAAGCGTTTGTTGACCTACACCAGCATGACCATTTATGAGATGTCCGATTGGCTGGGCTTTTCCGATCCGACCAATTTCACGCGGCTGTTCCGGCGGCGTGTCGGGATCTCGCCCAAGGCGTTTCGTGATGGCTTGAAGTCCGATCAGGGCAGCGACGATTGAGACGGTCCGTTACCTGAGGGAGTTCAGGGTTGCGTTGTGTGGAATGCACTGGTCAATTCCACAGCTGGCGGCGACTCTGGGTTGCTGGCGGGCTTGTTCGACCCGGTAGGCAGCGGTGCCATACAACGCCAGGGTGGCGGTGCAGGTAATGAAAATGGAGAGGTATCTTCTTGTTCTGATGTTCATGGCGCTGACCTCTGAACGAATACCCGTGGGTATTACTGTCAGCATAGGTCAGGCGCAGGGACTTGCCATGCACGCGGCCCTCGCGTGTAGCCGGGTATTCAGGGTCGTGATGTCGAAAACGATCACTGCCCAAAGCACCTACAGGTTCGCGTCCCATTGCGGAGTTTCCGGGAACCGCGCCACCAGGAAATCCAGCATGCTGCGCAACGCCGCCGGCATGTGTTTGCGTGATGCATAGACCGCATACATGTTCATTTGCCGGGGCTCGGCATGGGGCAGCAGGCGTACCAGTTCGCCGCTGTGAATATGCACGTAGGCCTGATAGCTGGGCAGCATCGCCACCCCGGCACCGGCCATGGCCGCACGCAGCAAGGTGCTGGCTTCGTTGGCGCTGATGTTGCCCTGCACCGGTACCGACACCTGCTCGCCATCCTGTTCGAAATGCCAGAGGCTTTTGCCGAAGTAGGAGTGGGTCAGGCAATTGTGCAGGCGCAGGTCCTCCACCCGCAGGGGTGTCGGGTGTTCGCGCAGGTAGGCGGGGGAGGCACAGATCACCGAGCGGCAGACGGTCAGGCGCCGGGCGATCAGGTTCGGGTCCAGGTCGTTGCTGGTGCGGATCGCCAGGTCGATGCGCTCGTCCACCAGGTTCACCGTGCGGTCGAGCATCTGCAGGTCAATGCTGACGCCGGGAAAGCGCTTGACGTAGGCGGCCACGGCGTCGGCCAGTTGCGCCTGGCCGAAGGAGGTGCTGACGCTGATGCGCAGCAAGCCCCGTGGTGTATCGTCCGGCTCGCTCACCGCGGCCTGCATGTCACTCGACAAGTCGAGCATCTGCCGACAACGCGGCAGGATTTCGCTGCCGGCCGCGGTCAGGCTCAGTTTGCGTGTGGTGCGGTGCATCAACCGCGCACCGACCCAGTCTTCCAGTTCCGCCAGGTAGCGCGAGACCACCGGACGCGACAGGTCCAGATGATCCGCCGCGGCCGACTGGCTGCCCAGGTCGACCACCGTGACGAACACCCGCATTGCTTGAAGTCGATCCATGATTTGCCCGCTTTCAGAAACAAACTATGTCCAAGCATCGCATTTTTTGTACTGAGTCAGGCAACTAAGCTCTGTCCCATCGCCAGATACGGCCTACGGAACACGGAGCAACACCATGATCGGCTTCACTTCGCTCAAGCGTCTTTTACTCGCCACCGCCACCCTGGGCTTCGCGGCTCATGCGGCCGCCGCCACGCCCGCGCTGACCCTGGATGTCTACAACCCCGGCACCGCCGCGATTTTCCCGGTGACCTCGGTACTGGTCAGCGGTGAGCGCGAAGCGATTCTGGTGGACGCACAGTTTGGTAAATCCCAGGCCGAGCAGGTGGTGGAAAAAATCCGCGCCAGCGGCAAGCAACTGACCACCATTTACATCAGCCACGGCGACCCGGATTACTACTTTGGCCTGGACACTATTACCGCGGCGTTTCCCAAGGCCAAGGTGCTGGCGTCGCAGCCAACGGTCGACCACATCAAGGCGACCGTTGCCGGCAAGGTTGCGTTCTGGGGGCCGAAAATGGGCACGGATGTACCGGCCAGAACCATCGTCCCGGGTGTGCTCAAGGGCAATAGCCTGACCCTGGAAGGCAAGCAACTGGAGATCATTGGCCTGGACGGCCAGCAACCGGACCGCAGTTTTGTCTGGATCCCTTCGATCAAGGCCGTGGTCGGCGGCGTGGTGGTGGCAGAAAACATCCATGTCTGGATGGCCGATACTCAAACCCCACAGTCCCATGCGGATTGGTTGACGACCTTGAATACCATCGAGCGCTTGAAACCCGAGACTATCGTTCCCGGCCACTACCTGGGTGACAGCGCCCGGTCGCTGGCAGCCGTGCATTTCACCGCCGACTACATCAAGGCATTCGATGAAGAAACAGCCAACGCCAAGGACTCCGCCGAGCTGATCGGCGCCATGAAAAAACGTTACCCGACCCTGGGCGAAGAAAGCTCCCTGGAGCTGAGCGCAAAAGTCGCCAAGGGCGAGATGAAGTGGTAACTCGTGTTCACCGAGTAACTGAATGATCGTTCCCACGCTCGCGTGGGAATGCCGCCAGTGACGCGCTGCGTCACACCTGAACTGGAGCACTGTTCATGAGCAAGATCGCAATCATTGGTGCCACCGGCCGTGCCGGCAGCCAACTGCTGGAAGAGGCCCTGCGTCGTGGTCACAGCGTCACCGCCATTGCCCGCGACACCTCGAAACTCAGCCCGCGTCCGGGTGTGGTGAGCAAGAACGTGGACGTTCTCGATGCAGCCGCCTTGCAAGCGGCAGTGGCCGGCCATGACCTGGTGATCAGTGCCGCACATTTTGCGACCATCCCCGCCGGCGCCATCACCGCTCCGGTGAAGCAAGCCGGGGTCAAGCGCCTGCTGGTGGTCGGTGGCGCCGGCTCGCTACTGTTGCCCACCGGCAGCAGGGTCATCGATAGCCCGGACTTTCCGGCTGAGTACAAGGCCGAGGCCAGTGCCGGCGCGGTGTTCCTCGACACCTTGCGCCAGGAGCAGGAGCTGGACTGGACCTTCCTCTCGCCGTCCGCGCTGTTCGTTGAAGGCGAGCGCACCGGGACTTTTCGTATCGGCCAGGATGACTTGCTGGTGAGTGCTGAAGGCAAGAGCTGGATCACTTTCGCCGACTATGCGATTGCGATGCTGGATGAAGTGGAGAGACATGAATATTCCCGGCAGAGATTTACGGTAGGTTACTGAGCAGATGTATGAAAATGGCCACTTCAGTGGTCATTTTTTTTTGCGTGTGCTTTATCGGATTGAGTGTGTTGAGTGCAGTTTGGTGATCTTGTGAATATTTGTTGAAGGAGGGTTTTTGAAATGGATAGTTACGGGTTGGTAGTGAATAAATGTAGGTTGCTTGGCGTGGGAGTTGTTTTTGTTTTTTGATGATTTTTTTGCCGACAATGTTAAGGGCGAAGTCCTACATTGTCTGGTCCGAACGGGAGGTTGTGAGTGAGGGGGCAGCGCGATACTGTTACTTGGTATTTAAGGCGTATTCATCGACTCATGATATGAATGAGTAAGTGCTTAAGTGCGGGTTATATGTCCTGGTTATACATCGGAGAATATATGAGGCAAGATTTAGAATTGGCCGCTGAGCAGTTGCAGGCGATAGCGGTGAGCGTTGTTCCAACGCTGAAGGGCGTTGATAATGTGATGGCGGCCTCCTGGTTTGTGCCGGAGCAGTACTTTGGTCAACGGACGAAAAATATTGATGAAGAAACGTTTATCGTCAAGAAAAGCCATGTGCTGTCGATTAAACGCTATGTTGGCGTGGGGCTTGCCTTGCCGCTAGATATCAGAGAGGTTGAATCTTATCTCGGCTACAGTGAGTCGAATTATAAAGAAGTTTCCCCGGAGAGCATACAGCAGTTTCATCAGCGTATTCATCAGCATGCCTTGTCGTGGGCAACGCTGGAGCGTGAAACCAAGAATATTGGAAATCAACTCGATCTGTTTGCCAGTACCTTTTTCAAGTCAGGCTCGGCCATCATCGAGCTTCTGAAGGGCAGCGAAGCCTACAAGCGTGTGCAGGGAGGTGTTGACTCGTTGGACGATGATGAAAAAGCACGCCTGGCAGCTATTCCGCTGAGCAGCACCGATTCAAAACGTGTTGAGAGTCTCAGTAAGGCTTTGGCACGGGCGAAAATTGATATCGCGGTTTTTTACCTGGCTGTTGCCGGCGTCAATGCATTGGCGATTGAATTTTCACGCAAGATATCGAATGAGTTGTTGATTGAGGTTGCCTCCAAGTTAAAAGCTGCTGATGAGGCAGGTCTCGACAAGCATGAAGGGGTTGATGAGCTTCGTGAGCAAATAAGAGCACTTGATGAGGCGATCGCCGAAAAGCAAACAGAGTATGACTATCAGGTGGGCTACGCTTTTACCGGGCTGGTGTTCGGGCCCCTTGGGTTGTTGGTGACCGGTGGTATATTCGGCGCCAAGGCGGAAGAAACCAGGGCGCAGAAAAATGAGTTGTTAAATCGTAAGGAGCGGTTGGTTGAAAAGTTGTCGAAAGCCCGTCTGTCACAGAGCCTGATAATCCTGGCGACCAACTTTACCGAAATGCGCGCATTGATGAAAGACGCTGAGAAAGGTATCAAGTGTCTTGAGGATGTGTTGGGTATTGTCTGGAGTAGTCTGGGTGTGTCTTTGGAGGCGTTTGAAGACAACGCGAGCGAATTGGATTTGATTTTGTTGGTCCTTAATCTTCAGGCCATTTTTGAGCCGTGGAAAACCATTCAAGGGCATGCTCGCGCGCTGTCAGATGTTTTTAATCAGGTTGCGGATTAATTGGAATATCTTAATTCAAGGATGAGTGTGGTCATGAGTGATTATGAGTTTGCGATGGCTGGTCATTACGTAGTACCCGACCCTGCTGTAATGAGGCGCGCCAAGGACCGGCTGAATATGAGTGTGGTAGGTCCGGAATTTGATTTTTTACCCTCATTGCAAGATAAGCTTTCGTATGTCGGTAACGAGATAAATAACGCGGACCAACAGCTGTTTGACGATCTCAAGAAGGTTGCTGCGTCATTGACCAACACTGGACTCGTCGCGACGTTAACTAGCATTCAGGAGGTCGAAAGTAACACGGGTTTGTCCTCCGAACTGAAAAACGAACAAATAGTCAGACTCCTGAAGCATGGTATTGAACGGGTTGCCGGTTCGCAGGTTGCGTTGGACTCTGCCAATCGCTATCTGGCGCAGGTGACCCAAGAGTTTGACACGATCAGTTTCGCTGAATCGGCCGGTAATTTGCGTCAGACCTTCGGTACTGAGGTGGCGGCTATCGAGCGACGCATGGAGAGCGACAAGGGTGACCTTGAGAAGCTTGCGGCGGAGAAGCGTTTTATCGACGATGCCATTCAGCAATTCAAGGCCCCGGGTTGGTTGGCTATCGTCAAAAGCCTGCTGCCGAGCGCAGAGGAGATTGAGGCCGCGATAAAGCTGGTAACCACCAAAAAACCGGATCAGGACTTCCTGAAAATGGTGCTGAGCAAGCTCCAGGGAAATCTCGAGGGCATAGATCAAGGGCGGCAGTTCACCAATCTGGCAGAAGCCAGGGATGCGGTGCGCGAGCGTATGAGTACCCTTAACGACAGCGCCAAGTCAGATGAGCTGCAAGTACGTGATTTGCGGCGCAAGCTCAATGCATTGGATGAACTGGACGCGTTGGACCCGGTTATCCGTAGCTGGACGGAAGAAGTCTCGAAGGTTGCTGCAGCCTACACGCATTTTCTCCAGGTCAATCACCCTGAGTCGATTGCGGATGTGCCGGCATTGAACGCGACCGCGGCACGTTATGAGGCATTTCTGATCTATTTGAAAGCCATCAAAAAAAGCTGAACCGTGATGTCAGTAGAAGGCCATGCATTGCGCATGGTCTTCTCGGTTGAACAGGCACCACTGCGATACGATCAAGTGATTATCGCGCTTGTGCCTGTAACACCAGCCACTCCATCAACTCACGCAGCTGCGGCGACGGTCCCGGCTTTTGCGGGAACACCAGGTAGTACGCCAGCCCGGTACTGACCTTCAGATCAAAGGGCATGACCAGCCTTCCGGCACTCAGGTCATCGCCGATCAACGACCAGTCACCAATCGCCACGCCCGTACCCTGGGACGCCACAGACATGGCCAAATCCAGGGTTTCGAAATGCTGGCCCTTGCCCAGGGTACTGAGGTTGACGTCCGCCGCTTTCAGCCAGGTTTTCCAGTCCCGTTGATCACGCGTGGGGTGCAGCAGCAGGTGCTTGCCCAGGTCGTTCGGGCTGTGCAGCGGCACCGGGCCGTCGAGCAGCGGCCGGGAGCAGACTGGCGTGAGTTGTTCGTCAAACAGACGCAAGGACGCCAGTGAGCTGTCCGGTGGCGCGCCGTACATGACGGCCGCGTCGAACTGTTCGCGATGAAAGTCCACGCCGTGCTGCACGGTGGTCGTCAGTTCCACCGGCACGTCCGGGCGCTCTTTCTGCCATTGCAGCAAACGTGGCAACAGCCAGCGCATGACACAGGTCGGCGCCTTGAGTTGCAAGGTTTCACGGTGCTTGCCGGCTTGCTCCACCGCCTCATCGATCAGGCCGAACACCTGCTGGATCCGTGGCAGCCACTCCAGCCCTTCGGCGGTCAGGCTCAACCCGCGCGCCTGACGGTGAAACAGGGCGTAACCCAGATGTTCTTCCAGGCCGGCGATCTGCCGGCTCACCGCGCCTTGGGTGATGTGCAACTGCTCGGCTGCCCGGGTGAAGTTGCAGCATTGGGCCGTGATCAGAAACGTGTGCAGGGCGGGAAGGGGAGGAAGTCGTTTCATGGGACGCCAAGGCATGAGGTGAGGACATGGCGAGTATGACTTTTTATCGATTGTTGCGGCTACCCGCGGACCGTTCCAATAACGCCATGACTGAGCCTCGCCGCGCACACTGGGTTGGCGCGTGGGGCCAGTGTCTCGACAAATAAAAAGGGCAAAGACATGGCGACGTGTGGCGAAGTATTGGTCAAGTTACTCGAAGGCTACGGGGTCGAGCAGGTGTTCGGCATTCCCGGCGTGCATACCGTTGAGTTGTATCGCGGGCTGGCCCGTTCGAGCATCAACCACGTCACCCCCCGTCACGAGCAGGGCGCCGGCTTCATGGCCGACGGCTATGCCCGCACCAGCGGCAAACCGGGGGTGTGTTTCATCATCACCGGCCCTGGCATGACCAATATCACCACCGCCATGGGCCAGGCCTATGCCGATTCGATCCCGATGCTGGTGATCTCCAGTGTGCAATCGCGCAGCCAATTGGGCGGCGGTCGCGGCAAGCTGCATGAGCTGCCGAACCAGGGTGCGCTGGTGGCCGGTGTGGCGGCGTTCTCCCATACGCTGATGTCGGCGGCTGAATTGCCAGGCGTGCTGGCTCGCGCCTTTGCCTTGTTCCAGGCGGGCCGCCCGCGTCCGGTGCACATCGAAATTCCACTGGACGTGCTGGTGGAAGACGCCGATGCACTGTTCGACAGCCAGCCGGTAAACATCACTCGCGCCGGTGCAGCCCCAGCGGCCGTGGCGCAAATGAGCGAATGGCTGGCCAACGCCAAGCGTCCGCTGATCCTAGCCGGTGGCGGTGCGATCGATGCCGCTGCCGAACTGATGCAACTGGCCGAACGGCTCGACGCCCCGGTGGCACTGACCATCAACGCCAAAGGCATGCTGCCCTCGCTGCACCCGCTGCTGATCGGCTCGACCCAGACCCTGGTGGCCACCCGTGCCTTGGTGGCGGACGCGGACGTCGTGCTGGCCATCGGCACCGAACTGGCGGAAACCGACTACGACGTGACCTTTGCCGGTGGCTTCGAGATTCCGGGGGCTTTGTTGCGGGTCGACATCGATCCCGACCAGACCGTGCGCAACTACCCGCCCCAGATAGCGCTGGTGTCCGACGCCCGGAACGCGGCACAGGCGTTGCTCGATGGCGTGGCCAGGCATGTGCTGGCTGAACGCAGCAGCGACTGGGGCCAGGCTCGGGCCGCGACCTTGCGTGCCCAGCTCGACACGACCTGGGATGCGCCAACCCGTGCCCAGACGCTGTTCCTGAAAACCGTGCAGGACACGCTGCCTGAGGCGGTGTTTGTCGGTGATTCGACCCAGCCGGTGTACACCGGCAACCTGACCTTCAACCCGGAACGTCCGCGTCGCTGGTTCAACTCGTCCACCGGTTACGGCACCTTGGGCTACGCCTTGCCAGCCGCCATCGGCGCCTGGCTCGGCGGTGGAACCGAATGCAATTCTCGTCCGCCCGTGGTGTGCCTGATCGGTGATGGCGGCCTGCAATTCACCTTGCCGGAGCTGGCCAGCGCGGTGGAAGCCCGTACCCCGGTGATCGTCCTGCTGTGGAACAACCAGGGCTATGAAGAGATCAAGAAATATATGGTCAACCGCGACATTGAGCCGGTAGGCGTCGACATCTACACCCCGGATTTCATCACCGTGGCCAAAGGCCTGGGCTGCGCGGCGCTGGCTATCAACGGCGTCGAAGAACTGCAGTCAGCCCTGCGGGCGGCGGTTGATCGTCAGGGCCCGACCCTGATCGAAATCGACCAGAGCCAGTGGATGAAGGCGGTGTCGGCATGAGCTTTCCTGTCACGTTGGACGGCCTCTATATCGATGGCCGATGGTCGGCGGGCGACGAACACCTGCGGGTCATCAACCCGGCCACCGAAGCCTTGCTGACCACGGTCAACGGCGGCGATGAACGCGCAGTCCGGCACGCGGTGACCGCGGCCAGCGCGGCGTTTGCCGGTTGGTCGAAAACCACCGGTAGCGAGCGTGGCGCGATCCTGCGTGCCATCGCCAGCGGTGTGCAGACTCGCCGTGAGCGTCTGATGTACTTGCAGTCGATCAACAACGGCAAGCCACAGTTCGAAGCGGGGATCGACGTCGATGACGTGATCGCCACCTTCGACTATTACGCCGGCCTCGCCGAAGCACTGGATGCCGGGCTGGACCGCACGGTCGAGCTGCCGAGCGACGACTTCGCCGCCCGCGTGCGCCGCGAGCCGTGCGGTGTGGTGGGGTTGATCGTGCCGTGGAATTTCCCGATGGTCACTACCGCCTGGAAACTCGCCCCGGCCCTGGCGGCAGGTTGCTGCGTGGTGCTCAAACCGTCGGAAGTCACCCCGCTGGCGGAGTTGGAACTGGCGACGATCATCGCCGAGAGTGGCTTACCCAAGGGCGTGTTCAACCTGGTCTGCGGGACGGGCCTGGCGGTCGGTGCGCCGCTGTCGGGCGACCCACGGGTGGCGAAGATTTCCTTTACCGGCAGTAACGTGGTCGGCGTACAGGTCATGCAGCGCGCGGCGGAAACGGTGAAGGGCGTGAGCCTGGAACTGGGCGGTAAATCCTCGTTGCTGGTGATGGCGGATGCCGACCTCGACCTGGCGGTAGAGCTGGCCAGCGGCGGTGGTTTTTTCAACGCCGGGCAGATGTGTTCCGCCACCAGCCGGGTACTGGTGGCCGATGAACTGGCGGATGAATTCCTGCAGCGGCTGAAGGCCAAGACCGAATCGATTCGGGTGGCCGATCCATTCGACCCGGACGTGGAAATGGGCGCCCTGGTCAATCAGGCGCAGTACCAGCGGGTGCTGGGCCACATTGATCGCGGCCTGAGCGCTGGCGCCCGCCTGGTCTGTGGTGGTGGTGGTCGTCCTGCCGATCTGCCGCGCGGTTATTTTTTGCAGCCCACGGTCTTCACCGACGTGCCCCTGGACAGTGCGCTGTGGTGTGAAGAGATTTTTGGCCCGGTGCTGTGTGTGCGCCGTTTTGCCTCTGAGCAGGAGGCCATCGGGCTGGCCAACGACAGTCAGTTCGGCCTGGTCGCCAGCGTGGTCAGCCGTGATGTCGAGAATGCCGAGCGGGTCGCCAACGCCTTGCAGGCCGGGCTGGTATGGATCAACGCGCCCCAGGTGATCTTCCCGCAGACCGCTTGGGGCGGCTACAAGCAGAGCAGCATCGGCCGCGAATTGGGGCCTTGGGGCTTGCAAGCGTTTCAGGAAATCAAGCACGTGATTCGCGCCGTCTGAGAGCACGAAAACGGGCCACGCATGCCTCGTAACGAGGCATGCGCGCGGGACATGGCACCAATGATTTTTTTTCGATTGTTGCGCGTTTTGCGTGACCTCAGGATGAGCCCGAAGACCCCGCCCAAGCCCTTGTAATTCGGGGGCTTGCCGCAAGTCGAACCGCGCGGTCGCAAGGGATGCAGCCACCTTATACCTACAACAATAAAGGGAGTCCTCCATGGGCGAGCATGATCTGAACAGAAGACAATTCATCAAGACCGTAGGTGTCGCCTCGGTTGCCGCGGCGGCCATGAGCATGCCGTTCATCCGCGCCAGCGCCAGCGATACCCGTTTCCAGGGCAAGACCCTGCGCCTGCTGACCTGGTCCGATGACACCGGGCTTGCCGCGCTGCGCAACATTGCCGCGACCTTTGAAGCCAAGACCGGTGCCAAGGTCATCGCCGACCGCACTGGCAGCACCTCGGAGATGGTCGCCAAGCTCAAGGCAGGGGGGGATCGTCCGCAATACGACATCATCACCCTGGCCGGTGTCGGTGCCGAAGGCCTGGCCGCTGCCGGCCTGCTGGAGAAGCCCGACCTCAACCGCATTCCCAACCTGCTCGACGTACCGGAGAAATACCGCACCGGGGCCAACGGCCACGGCATTGGTTACCTGCTCTGGTGCAACAGCCTGGTCTACAGCACCCGTACCTTGAAAGAAGCCCCGGACAGCTACGCGGCGCTGTGGGACGCCGACATGGCGCCGAACATCTTCCTGCCACCGCCGAACTGGACCGAGGCGATGGACCTGATCATCATCGCGGCGAAACTGGCGGGCGGTGACGAACACAACATCGAACCTGGCTTCAAGAAGCTCGCCGAGCTCAAGGACCGTGTCGTGACCCTGGGTGAAAACCCCAACCAGATCGCCGAACTGTTCCGCACCGGGTCCCTGGACATGGGTGGCCTGTACGCTCCGGCGTTCTTCCCGAAGCAGATCCGTGACCCGGCCTACGGCCTGGGCGCCACGTTTGGTATGAAGGAAGGGTTCTACACCGACCTGATGTTGTCGGTGATGCCCAAGAACCGTCCCGGTGACACTGACCTGGCCTACGCCTTCATCGACCACTCCCTCGACCCGCTGGTGCAGGGCAAGATGGCCGAAGACATCTTCAACGGTCCGGTCAACGCCAAGGCGATCATCTCCGCCGAAGCGCGCAAGAGCCCGTACATCCTGACGCCGGAGCAGATCGCCGAGAAGGCGATCATGCACGACAACGCCTTCCTGGCGAGTGTGCATGACCAATGGATTCGTCGTTACACGGAAATCTTCTCTTCCTGACGCCTGTCGTCTGGAGATCCATTGTGGTGAGGGAACTTGCTGCCGCTCGACTGCGTAGCAGTCGTGAAGCGGGCGGTGCGGTGTGTCAGAGGAACACCGGTCAACAGGTTCTGGGGGGCGCTTTGCGACCCAGCGGGAGCAAGCTCCCTCGCCACGGTTTCTCGTGCGACTCCAGGTTTTTTGTTTTCCATTGACGAGACCCTTGCTATGGAACACCAACCCCTGACCCACCCGGTCGGCGCAGCTGTCGTGCGCCGCCACCTCGGCGTTTCACCGACGCTGCGCGCCTGGTTTCTCCTGACGCCCTCGATGCTGTTTCTCGGTGTGCTGATTGCCGCCAGCCTCTTGGTGCTGCGCATGAGCGTTGGCACCAAAGGCGCGGAGTGGAGCGGTTTCAGCCTGGCCAGCTACGCCCAGTTGCTGGAGCCTTACTACCTCAAGTCCTTGCTGCTGACCCTGCGCCTGGCATTGATCAGCGCGGTGATCGCGGTGCTGCTGGCGATTCCGGTGGCGTACACCATGTCGCGCCTGACTTCACCCTTGCTGCGCCGGGTGTTTCTGGCGGCGGTGCTGTTGCCGTTGCTGGTCAATCTGCTGCTGCAAAGCTATGGCTGGCTGGTGATCCTGGGCCCCGGTGGCATGCTCAACCAGGCCTTGATGGGCCTGGGCCTGATTCAGCGCCCGATCATGCTGCTGTACAACCAGAACGGCGTATTGATGGGGCTGGTGCAAACCGCGTTTCCGTTGGCCGTCCTGCCGATTGCCAGTGCCATGCGCGGCGTTGCCCGGACCTATGAAGAAGCCGCCGCGACCCTCGGCGCCAGCCGCTTGCAGGTGTTCCGCCAGGTCGTGTTGCCCATGAGCCTGCCGGGGATCATCACCGGTGCGACCCTGGTCTTCGCCTACAACGCCAGCAGTTTTGTGGTGCCGTTGCTGCTCGGCGGCCGACGCGTGCCGATGCTGGCGGTGATGGTGCACGACCAGATTGCGCCGCTGATGAACTGGCCGGCCGCGTCCGCGGCAGGCGTGGTGTTGATCGTTACCACCCTGGCCATCATGACCCTGTCCGAATACATCACCGGCCGTCGTCGGCGCATGCTGGAGGCTTCGCAATGAGCACCTTGATCAAGAAGCGCCAGTCGTTGTTGCCCGGCGATACCGGCAGGTTTGCCGGCGTGTTGTCCGGTTTCATCCTGCTGCTGGCGGTGCTGCCGATCCTGACCATGATCGTCATGTCGTTCAGTGGCGCGTCGAACCTCGACTTCCCGCCCAGCAGCTACAGCCTGCAATGGTACAAGGCCGCCTGGCACACCTTCGTTTCGCCGGACGCCAGCGATGTGCTGAGCCTGGGCACGGCCATGAGCACCAGCCTGATGGTGTCATGCCTGACCATGATCTTCGCCACGCTCATCGCGGTGCCGGCTGCCTATGCGCTGACCCGTTGCGAGTTTCGTGGCAAGGCCGTGGCGTTGCAATTGATGTCGCTGCCGCTGGTGTTTCCGATGGTGGTGCTGGGGCTGGCCTTGCTGTTGGTGTTCGACAGCCTGCCATTCCAGATGACCACCTCGCGGCTGGTGATTGCCCACGTGATCCTGGCCCTGCCATTCGTGGTGAAGAACTGCACGGCGGCAATGCTTTCCATTGGCAGCGAAGTCGAAGAAGCAGCGCAGATGCTTGGTGCTTCGCCGACCCGGGCCATTTTCGATGTGGTGGTACCGCTGATGAAGTCGGGGATCCTGGCGGGGATGCTGCTGGCATTCATCGTCTCGTTCAACGAATTCACCGTGACCTACTTCCTCTACACCATCGATGTCATGACCGTGCCGATCTGGATGTACAGCCGCACCGTGTCATCGCTGGACCCCACCGTATTTTCGTTTGCCGTGCTGATCGTGCTGATCGACTTCGTCCTGATCTGGGCGTTGGAGAAGCTGGTCGGTGAAGGTGGCGTTTCCTTTTGATTTGAGGTGAGCAACATGACTGGTCTGATTCTGGAAAACGTCGAGAAACATTACGGCTCGGCTTGCGCGGTAAAAGACGTCAACCTGCATTTGCCCGAGGGCAAGCTGGTGTGTTTTCTCGGGCCCTCGGGCTGCGGTAAAACCACCTTGCTGCGCATGATCGCGGGCCTGGAAACCCTTAGTGGCGGGGAGATTCGCCTGGACGGCGAAGACATTGGTAATACACCCGCGCACCTGCGCAACTTCGGCATGGTGTTTCAATCCCTGGCGCTGTTCCCGCACATGACCGTCGGCGAGAACATCGCCTATCCCTTGAAGCTGCGCGGCGTGAGCAAGAGCGACCAGCAGACGCGGGTCACTGAGCTGCTGCAACTGATTCAGCTGCAGCAGATGGTCGACCGTCCGGTGTCGAAACTGTCCGGCGGCCAGCGTCAACGAGTGGCGATTGCCCGGGCGATTGCCGCGCATCCGAAAATCCTGTTGCTCGATGAGCCGCTGTCAGCACTGGACGCCAAGCTGCGTGAGTCGATGCAGGTGGAAATCCGTCAGTTGCAGCAACGCCTGAACATCACCACCATCCTGGTCACTCACGACCAGCGTGAAGCCATGACCATGGCCGATATCGTGGTGGTACTGGGTGAGCACCGGATCCAGCAGATTGGTACGCCGATCGAGATCTACCGCCACCCGGCCAACGAGTTTGTGGCGGACTTCATCGGTTCGGGCAACATTTTCCCGGCCACCGCATTGGGTGATGGCAAGGTCGGCTTGCCAGGTGGCGATGCCCTGCAGGTGCCGATCTGCAGTAGCATCGTGGTGGGCGAGAAGGTCAAGATGCTGGTGCGTCCCGAGGACTTGCAACTGTCCCATCCTCAGGCGACGGCGGGTAACCGGCTACTGGGCAAAGTGACTTTTGTACGGGATATCGGCGCGACCATCGAAACCACGGTCGAGTGTTCCGGCGTTTCGCTGACTGCCCTGAGCACACCGTGCCAGGACATCGGCCTGAGCATCGGCAATCCGGTGTCGGTGACTATTCCGTCCGAAGCCTGTCGGGTACTGGGCGCCTGAGGTCAGAGGTGGTCACGGGCGGTGTTCCATTTGCCCGCCGAAGATTCTGATTAAACCGATATCCGCAACCGCGCCAGATCCCGCAACGGCGGAGCGCCGAACAGCCTGCTGTATTCACGGCTGAACTGTGAGGGGCTTTCATAGCCGACACGGTAACCGGCGGCGGAGGCGTCGATGCCCTCGGCCAGCATCAGGCGCCGCGCCTCTTGCAGGCGCAGTTGCTTCTGATACTGCAGTGGACTCATGGCCGTCATCGCCTTGAAGCGGTGGTGCAGGGTCGACACACTCAGGTTCACTTCCCGGGCCAGGTCGTCAATGCGCAAGGGTTGCTCGTAGTTGCCGTTGAGCCATTTGATGGCCTGGCTGATGCGATGGCTCTGGCTGTTGGCGATCGCTATTTCATACAACCGGTGGCCTTGGGGGCTGCGCAGCAAACGATAGAGAATCTCCCGGCGCACCAGCGGTGCGAGCATGGCGATGTCTTTCGGTGTGTCGAGCAGGCGTGCCAGGCGCAGCACGGCATCGAGCATCGGTTGATCCAGTTGCTCGACATACAGGCCACGCCCGACGGGGCGGGTGGGGACGCCGAGGGGGCCAGCGTCGGCGATCAACGTGGTGATCTCCGCGGGGTCGATGTCCAGGCGCAGGGCAAGGATTGGCTCCTGGGGCGAGACATTCACCACCCGTCCGCTCAGCGGCATCGAGACCGAGACCACCAGGTAGTTGAGTGGGTCGTAGTTGAAGACTTCGTCCGCCAGGTGCACCTCTTTGCGGCCTTGGGCCATGATGCACAGCGCAGGTTGCGCGAGCACCGGGGCGAACTCGTGGGACTGGCTGTGGCGCGACAGGAACAACGAACCGATGGCGGTCGCGTAGCTGCCGTCCTCGCAGGTGTTACGGCCAATGATTGCCGAGAGTTCCACGCGTTGTTGTTCCAGATTGGCGTCCAGCGGGGCGTGGGTGGAATCCAGAGACGTCATGGGCACATCCTCGGCAAGGTTGATGGAATGGGCACAGCTTAAATTTGTGCAAGGCAGGGTGGTAGGTCGATCCTGCGCAAAACTTGCCTGATCCTGCCGTGTCGTCCAGTGGAGCATGGAAAATCTGCCGGGTGCACTGAAAAACTTGCTCGAAACACCCAGTGGCGTTCATTGCTCAGGTGGGGATGGGTGTGGCAGCGATCCCGTGCCGATGCAGGATTGTGCAACAAGCCGGCAGGAATCGACTAACGCCCCTTGAGCCAGGTGCTTAACCTCTGTTCCTGTCGCCGCCTCTCTCAAGGCTGCGGACCGTCGACACCCAGGGAGACTCGAACATGTCCATGCAAATCCCCGTCAGCCATATGGCGTTTGTCCGTGCCCGAGCGGGACGCTCGATGGAGTTGGGTGCGCGCTTGAGCAGCCTGATCGAACCTTCGCGCCAGGCGCGCGGGTGCCTGCACTTCGCCTTGCAGCACTCGTTGTGCGACCCCGATTTGTGGCTGGTGTCTGGCTTCTGGGCCGACCAGCAGGCCATGACTGCCTATTTCGGCAGTCCGGCCATGGCGATATTCGGCGAGTTGGTGCAGGAACTGGTGGTCAATCACCTGGATTTTCACACCTTCAGCGACGTGTCGGCGCAACAGGCGCGCGGTGAGTACCCACAGTTCAACGCCTCGGCCATGCAGCAGTTGGCCTGCTGAGGGTTTAGAATGGCCGACTTTCCATTGGCCAGGATCCGCAACATGGCACGTAAAGAGTTTGCACAATTCGAAGCCGTTTCAGCCGCGGTACGCGCTGAGGAAGGCTACAACGCCGCGATCGCCGTCAAGGCACTGGGTGGCTCGGGCGCCCCGCGCTTTAATAAAGTCCTCATCGAACAGACGTTCAAGACCGCCCTTGAGGCCGATCAGGCCGCCGAGCAGCAACTCGAGCACTTGGCCGACGTCAGCGAAGACGGTGAACTGGTCTGGTAATCACCGCCCGCTTGCCCCCGGACGGAACATTTTGAACAAGGCCTCCGGGCCCACCTGGAAATAGTCCGCCGGGCCGCCGCCGCGCAGAATCGGCTCTGCCGCGGCGGTGTCGTAGACCCCATCCTTGAGCAACCACTTGGCGATATGCACGGCGACCACTTCGCCGAGGACCAGCCAGCTCGGCACCACTTCCTTGTCTGCGCGCTGCAACTGAATGATCTGGGTGACCTTGCACTCGAAGGACACCGGGCTTTGGGCGACGCGCGGTACCTGAATGATCTTCGAGGCCACGGTCGTGAGCCCGGCCAGTTCGAATTCGTTGACGTCGGGCGCCACCATGGCGCAGCTCTGGTTCATCTGCTCTGCCAACGGGCGAGTGGCCAGGTTCCAGGCGAACTCGCCGGTCTGTTCGATGTTGTTCAGGCTGTCTTTGCGACCCACGCTCGAGAACCCGATGATCGGCGGAATGTAGTTGAACGCGTTGAAAAAGCTGTAGGGCGCCAGGTTCAGCCGGCCTTGAGTGTCCTGTGATGAAATCCAGCCGATAGGCCGTGGGCCGACGATGGCATTGAACGGGTCATGGGGCAGACCGTGGCCCAGGGCGGGTTCGTAGAAGTGGATATCGTCAGGCATGGGCGCGGTTCCAGGGCGGGGAAAGGGTGCAATAGTGCAAGGCGTGCGCGGATTACTCCAAGGCTTTTTTGCTCGGGTTCCTGCCCCGTAAAAACGACTAAGCCCGGCCGAGGCCGGGCTGTGATGCCGCGTTCAGCTGTCAGCTGATGGAAGCCGAGCCGGTGCGATCGAAGCCGTCAGAGGCGAGAGTGGCGGAGCCGGTGCGGTCAAAACCATCTTGAGCGACGGTGGCGGAACCGGTGCGGTCGTAGCCATCTTCAACCAGGCCTTTTTCTTCCAGGCGATCACGACCACCTTCGGCAACGGTCTGGCCTTGTGGGGTGCGGTCGAAGCCGTCGGCGGCGAGAGTGGCAGCGCCAGTGCGATCGTAACCATCAGCGGCGACAGCAGAACCGGTGCGCTCAAAACCATCGGCGGCAAAGGTGTTGGCGGCCAGTACGGAGAAGGTCAGGGCGAGGATCAGTTTGGTTTTCATGGTGTGTGCTCCAGATGCGTTGACGTGTTGTGCGTTGGGTATGGAATTCATACTACGCGGATGAATTTGATTAAAAAGCGCAAATATTTGCCTTTAAGTATCGATTTATTAGATGTATTCAGTGTCGCAGATTGCTTTCAGGCACGGCTTCCCAGGCCTGCATTCTCTGTACGGACGAGACGTCGATAGGGATTCAGATGGCAGCAGAATGACAACCGGGAATTAACCGATCATTAATCATCGCGGGATGAACGAGTGGTGTCTTTTTCGAGGGAGCGGGGGGAGTGCGGCGAGGGGAGATTGCAGGAGCGGTATGTCGAAGATTCACGGGCGAAAGCGGTGTGGCAGGTGTACCCGCCGGCTCCTACAAGGCCTGTAGAAGCCGGCGGATGAGTGGCCGTCAGTCAGTCACGATCCGCGAGTGTTTGCGAGTGTCCTTCATAGTGATGTACACCACCAGCGACACGGCGATGCACGCAGTTACGTACCAGTAGTAGCCGGTTTCCATGCCGATGCTCTTGAACCACAGGGCGATGTACTCGGCGGTGCCGCCGAAGATCGACACGGTCAGCGCGTATGGCAGGCCTACGCCCAGTGCGCGAATTTCGGTCGGGAACAGTTCGGCTTTGACCACGGCATTGATCGAGGTGTAGCCGCTGACGATGATCAGGGCGGCCATGATCAGGAAGAACGCGCCCCACCAGGTCTGGATGGTGTGCAGGGTCATCAGGATCGGCACGGTGAACAGGGTCCCCAGCACACCGAAGGCGATCAGGATCGGGCGACGACCGATTTTATCCGACAAGCCGCCAATGATCGGTTGCAGGCACATGAACAGGAACAGGGTGGCCGCCGAAATGGTGGTGGAGTCGCTGATGCTCATGCCCACCGTGTTCACCAGGTACTTCTGCATGTACGTGGTGTAGGTGTAGAACGCCAGGGTGCCGCCCATGGTCAGGCCGACCACGGTCAGCAACTCCTTGGGGTGACGCATCAGCGTGCGCATGGTGCTTTCTTTGGACTTTTCTTTCTTGGTGAACGACTCGGTTTCTTCCATCCCGCGACGCAAATACAACGCTACCACTGCACACAGGGCGCCGATGGCGAACGGGATACGCCAGCCCCAGGCATACAGCTGTTCGGTGGTCAGGGTGTTTTGCAGCACGATCAGCACGCCCAGTGCGATGAGCTGGCCGGAAATCAGGGTCACGTACTGGAAGCTGGAGAAGAAGCCACGGCGCTCCTTGGTCGCCATTTCGCTGAGGTAAGTGGCTGAGGTGCCATACTCGCCGCCGACCGACAGGCCTTGCAGCAATCGGGCAAAGATCAGCAGGATCGGCGCACCAATACCGATGGTTTCGTAACTAGGGCTCAGGGCGATAAGTAACGAGCCGAAGCACATCAGGTAGACCGAGGCCATCAACGCGGCTTTACGGCCGACACGGTCGGCGTAAATGCCCATCAGCCAGCCACCGATAGGACGCATCAGGAAGCCGACGGCGAAGATCGCTGCGGTATTCATTAACTGTGCAGTGGAAGAGCCGGCAGGGAAGAAGGTTTTTGCAAAGTACAGGGAGAATGCGGCGTAGACGTACCAGTCGTACCACTCGACCATGTTGCCGACGGAACCGCTGAAAATCGATTTGATGCGGCTGGCCGTGGTTCTTACTTTGGCAGGCGAAGCAGCCGACCCAAGAGGCAGGGCTTGTGAGTTATCCATGACGGATCCTTCATTTAATTGTTTTTGTGGAGCGCGCAAAAACGCAGCCTGCAGGGTCTATTGCAGGAGCTGTGCCAAGTTGGAGAGGGCCGGTTTAGAGGGGTGTGGTTGTTTTTGTGAGCGAGATATCGCTCATCACCTGAAATTGATGAGCGGAAATCCGCTTATAGGTGTTGATCGCTCGAGGGTTCAGGGCAGGAACATTTCTCGGGTGAGGCCGTGGCGCTGCATTTTTTCATTGAAGGTGCGGCGCGGCAGGTGCAGCTCTTCGAGGACGGCCTTGATATCGCCATTGTGGCGGGTCAGCGCGGCGCGCAGGCATTGGGCTTCGAAGGCTTCCTGTTGGGCGGCGAGGGACTGGCCGGTCTCGATTGCGGCGGGTTCCGGTTCATCCAGCCCCAGGACCTGACGCTCGGCCACGTTGGCCAGTTCGCGCACGTTACCGGGCCAGTCGTGACTCAGCAGCCGGCTCAATTGCGCACCGCTCAGGGGCCCGTGGCTGCGCCCCAGTCGTTGCGCCGCGGCCTGGGCGAAATGTTCGTACAGCAAGGGAATGTCTTCACGGCGCTCGCGCAACGGCGGCAGGCGCAATTGCGCAACGTTCAGCCGATAGGCCAGGTCTTCGCGAAAACGTCCGGCGCGGGCTTCATCCAGCAGATCGGGTTTGGTCGCGGCGATGATGCGCAGGTCGACATCAATGCTCTGGTTGGCGCCCAGTCGCTCAAGCTTTTTGTCCTGCAGCACTCGCAGCAGTTTGACCTGCTGCGCCAACGGCATGCTTTCGATCTCATCGAGGAACAGGGTGCCGCCATCGGCGTATTCCAGTTTGCCGATGCGTTTGCCCTGAGCGCCGGTGAAGGCGCCGCTTTCGTGACCGAACAGCTCGGCCTCGAACAGTTGCTCGGGGATCGCCGCACAGTTCAGGGCCACAAAGGGTTTATCGGCGCGTGAGCCAAAATCATGCAGGCAACGGGCTACCAGTTCCTTGCCACTGCCGGTTTCGCCGCGGATCAGCACATTCACCGGCAGCGCCGCGAGGTCCAGCACTTGTCGGCGCAGGGTCTGCAAGCCCTGGGAAACACCCAGCAGGCTGGCCTCGAGTCGGCTGCGGTGGTCGGCCTGTTCGTGCAGGGCCCGGTTTTCCAGCACCAGCCGCCGCTTGTCCAGCGCCCGGCGCAGGCTGTTGAGCAAGGTCTCGGGGCTGAAGGGCTTTTCGAGGAAGTCGTAGGCACCCTCGCGCATGGCTTCGACCGCCATCGGCACATCGCCATGACCGGTCAGCAGGATCACCGGTAAGTCCACGTCCTGGTGTTGCAGTTTCGCCAGCAATTCAAGGCCACTCATGCCCGGCATGCGCACATCGCTGAGAATCACCCCGGGGAAGTGGGCCGGCAGGTGCGCCAGGCATTCCTCGGCGCGGCTGAACAGTTTCACGTCGAACCCCGAGAGGCTCAGCCACTGCTCGACCGCGTCGCGGATACTGCGTTCGTCATCAACCAGGATTACCGAGTTCAGCATTGAATGTGCGCCTCCAGATCGATCGGCAGGGTGACGGTGAAGATCGCGCCGTCGCCCTGGTTGTCGGCGCTCAGGCGGCCACCGAGTTCATGGATGATGGCAAAGGATACGGCCAGTCCGAGGCCCAGGCCATCACCCACCGGCTTGGTAGTGAAGAAGGGGTCGAACACATTCGGCAGGTCCTGCTCGGCGATACCGCCACCGCTGTCGGCAACGCTCAGGCGCCACAGTTGATCATCGGCTTGCAGCTGGATGTGCAGCCGCTTGAGCGGTTTGTCACGCATGGCGTCGAGGGCGTTGCGCAGCAGATTGATCATGACCTGTTCCAGCCGGATCGCGTCGCCACGGACCCAGGCCGGGCGAGTCAGTTGCACCACGCAATCGACCTGTTCATCGCGCACGCGGGTATCGAGCAACTGCAAGGATTGATCGACCACTGCCGCCAGGTCCAGCCGCTCGCGCAAGCCGCTGGGGCTTTTGCGGGCGAAGGTTTTCAGGTGGCCGGTGAGGGCCGCCATGCGGGTCAGCATGTCGTCCAAAGGTTTCAATGCTTTGTAGGCATCATCGACCCGCCCATGCTCAAGCAGTAGGCGCAAGGTTGCCAATTGCATGCGCTGAGCGGTCAGCGGCTGGTTGATTTCGTGGGCCAGGGCCGCCGACATCTGCCCCAACGCGGCGAGTTTGGCCGACTGCACCAAGCCGTCCTGCGCGGTGCGCAGGTCACGGGTGCGCTCTTCGACCAGGCGTTCGAGTTCTTCGCGGCTGCGCTGGCGCAACTTGGCCAAGCGCCAGCGCTGACTGAGAAACAACAGCAGGAACACCAGGGTCAGCCACAGTCCGGCGGCGGCCAGCCCCGCGTTACGCAAGTCCTCGAACGTGACCTGGGGGCGGCGCAACAGGTGCAGGGTCCAGCCTTCGGTGCTCAGTGGCAGTGACTCCCACAGGTACTCGGCCGAACCCTGCGGGCTATCGACACGGGCCAGGTAGCTGTTGTCGTCAAACCGCCGGATCATTTGATGGGCCAGCGGGACGAGCGCTTGCTTGTCGTACTGGCGCGTGGCCTTGAGCTCGGCACGATCGGTGTCCGACAGGGTTTCCAGCAGGCGATAGCGCCAGCCCGGCTGGTTGGCGATAAACACGATGCCGCGGGCATCGCTTACCAGCAGCGTGTCGGTGCCCTGGCGCCATTCGCGCTCCAGTTCCGGAAATTCGAGCTTCACCACCATGGCGCCGAGAAACTCGCCGCTATCGTTGGTGACCGCACTCGACAAAAAGTAGCCGGGAATCCCGCTGGTTACACCCACCGCATAGAAGCGCCCGGTACCCTGGCTGCGAGTTTGGCTGAAATAGGGGCGAAAGCCGTAGTTGTGGCCGACGTAGCTGCTGGGCAAGCGCCAGTTGCTGGCGGCCACCGCAAGGCCGGTGCGATCGAGCAACTCGAGGGTGGACGACTCTGCCGCGCCGTTGATTTTTTCGAGTTTGCGGTTCAGTGATTCCTGTTGCTGCGCACTCACCGGGCCATCCAGGGCCGAACGCAGCTCCGGGTCCAGTGCCAGTACGGCGGGCAGGGCGCGGTAACGTTCGATCAGGGTGTGCAGGGAGTTGGCGTACAGCGCCAGTTGCTGATTGGCGCGCTCGGCGTCGTCTTCCTGGGCCTGGCGCTCGGCGTGGCGCATGGCAGCGCTAGCCATCAGGACGGTGCCGGCAACGATGAGCAGGATGTAGAGCGTCAGGCGCAGGGGGCGAAAAAGGGTCGGCATGCTGTTGGCACAGGCTACAGGTTCGGGGTGCGCACGATAGCATGCAGTGCTCCATCAGCACTTGACCGAAGTCGCTGGAGAACCATTCAGAAACCTTTGCCTGGTTGAAAGGCTATTGATGTGTTGGAACGGATTGAGTCCTGAGGTGGGTTTACACCGAAACTGCCTGGGAAAACGCAACAAGACCCTGTGGGGTGACGGGGCTACAGAGGCGCATAAAAAAACCGCGCTGTTTTTGCAAACAACGCGGCTTCCTTGTTCCAGGGGTTAAGTGCTTCTTACTGCACTTCTACCGCCAGGCTTTCACTGATTTTCTGCTGCCAGATGGCCGGGCCGGTGATGTGCACCGACTCGCCCTTGCTGTCGACCGCAACGGTCACTGGCATGTCCTTGACGTCGAACTCGTAGATGGCTTCCATCCCCAGCTCGGCGAACGCGACAACGCGGGACTTCTTGATCGCTTGCGCCACCAGGTAAGCCGCGCCGCCCACGGCCATCAGGTAAACGGCTTTGTGGTCCTTGATCGCCTCGATGGCGGTCGGACCGCGCTCGGATTTGCCGATCATGCCCAGCAGGCCGGTCTGGTCGAGGATCTGGCGGGTGAACTTGTCCATCCGAGTGGCCGTTGTCGGGCCTGCCGGGCCAACCACTTCGTCGCGCACCGGATCAACCGGGCCGACGTAGTAGATGAAGCGACCCTTGAGGTCTACCGGCAGGGTTTCGCCCTTGTTCAGCATCTCGACCATGCGCTTGTGCGCCGCGTCGCGACCGGTGAGCATCTTGCCGTTGAGCAGGACGGTTTCGCCCGGCTTCCAGCTCTGTACTTCTTCCGGGGTCAGGGTGTCGAGGTTGACGCGACGGGCCGACGGGCCGGCTTCCCAGACGATTTCCGGGTAGGCGTCCAGCGGTGGCGCTTCCAGGGACGCCGGGCCGGAACCGTCGAGCACGAAGTGCGCGTGACGGGTCGCGGCGCAGTTCGGGATCATGCACACCGGCAGGGACGCGGCGTGGGTCGGGTAGTCCATGATCTTCACGTCGAGCACGGTGGTCAGGCCACCCAGGCCCTGGGCGCCGATGCCCAACTGGTTGACCTTCTCGAACAGCTCCAGGCGCATTTCTTCAATGCGGTTCTGTGGGCCACGGGCCTTGAGCTCGTGGATGTCGATGGATTCCATCAACACTTCCTTGGCCATGACGGCGGCTTTCTCGGCGGTGCCGCCGATGCCGATGCCGAGCATGCCTGGTGGGCACCAGCCGGCGCCCATTTCCGGGACGGTTTTCAGCACCCAGTCGACGATCGAGTCGGACGGGTTGAGCATGGCCATTTTCGACTTGTTCTCGGAACCGCCGCCCTTGGCCGCCACGTCGACTTCCACGGTGTTACCCGGGACGATCGAGTAGTGGATCACTGCCGGGGTGTTGTCCTTGGTGTTTTTACGAGCGCCCGCCGGGTCGGCGAGGATCGAGGCACGCAGGACGTTTTCCGGCAGGTTGTAAGCGCGACGCACGCCTTCGTTGATCATGTCGTCCAGGCTCATGGTCGCGCCATCCCAGCGCACGTCCATGCCCACGCGGACAAACACGGTGACGATACCTGTGTCCTGGCAGATCGGGCGGTGGCCGGTGGCGCACATGCGCGAGTTGATCAGGATCTGCGCGATCGAATCGCGGGCTGCCGGCGACTCTTCGCGCAGGTAGGCCTCGTGCATCGCCTGGATAAAGTCCACGGGGTGGTAGTAGGAAATGAACTGCAGGGCGTCAGCAACGCTCTGAATCAGGTCGTCTTGCTTGATCACGGTCATGAGTCGCGCTCCTCTAAAAGACGGGAACATTTAATAAAGGTGCTTGCAGTTGGGGTGCATCGGTCGGCTGCAAACACCTTTCAAGGCACGCCGGGGTTGCTGGCGCGACGCTAAAAAGGCGCGGCAGTATACCGCGCATCAAGGCCGGGCACACCCGCCGGCAGTCAAACGAAGGTCGCATGCCTGGATCGCGGGGGCGAGGGGGGGGCCTCGAAAATTGAATGGTCATTTTCGAGCAGCAACACTAAAGTGACAGCAGGCCTTTTAGGGTAGGACACTCTTATCAGCCATCCTCTGCACGGTGAGTCAACGATTGGCCCATAACGCGATCCAGAGTCTTTTGCTCAAGCGCTTTATTCTGGCGACGGGCACGTATGCGCTGGCGTTACTGCTGCTGTGGCTGGCCGTTCTCAGCGGGCATTACCAAGGCTCTGTACTGGGCGCGGTGATCGGCACGGTGTTGGTGATGGCCTGTCAGTCGCTGCTGTTTACACTGTTCTATACCGGGCGCAACCTGCGCTTTGCCGATCCCAGCCTGACTGAAGTCCAGGTGCTGCTGGGGATCGGTTGGCAGAGCTGGCTCATCGCCTACCTGGACTCGGCCCGTGGTGCCTTCCTGGTGTTCTACGTCCTGATTCTATTGTTCGGACTGTTCCATTTGCCGCGCCGAACGTTTGTCCGCTGTGCGGCCCTGGTGTTCTTCAGCTTTGCCGGCATCAACCTCTGGGAAGGTTATCACTTTGAGTTGGCGGACCCGACGCTGGCGGCGCTGCAAGTCTGTGTACTGTTTATCGTGCTGGTCTGGCTGGCGCTGTATGCCAGTTATGTTCAGGCCTCGCGCCTGCGCATGCGGCAACGACGATTTGCCTTGCAGGCGCACCAGGACACCTTGCGCGGGATGATGCGCCAGCTCGAAGACCTGGTGGCCACCGATGAGTTGACCGGGTTGTTCAATCGACGGCATTTTCTGCGCCTGGCGACCCGCGAACTGCAGCGCATGGAGCCTGGCGTCGCGCATGGCCTGGCGCTGATTGACCTTGATCATTTCAAACGCATCAATGATCTCCACGGTCATGCGGCCGGCGATCAGGTGTTGCAGGCCTTCGCCGCTGTCGCCACCGCCTGTCTGCGCGATGGCGATGTGGTGGCGCGTTATGGCGGAGAAGAGTTTGTGTTGTTGCTGCCCGATTCTGATCCCGAACGCCTGACGACCTGTTGCGAGCGCCTGCGCGTTGCTTTCACCGGCGTCGAGTTGGTCGGCCTGAACGTGCGGGATTTGAGCCTGTCCGCCGGCATGACCCTGCTTGAGGCGGAGGAGGATCTGGACGACGCGCTGCACCGCGCCGACCAGGCGTTGTATCGCGCCAAGCGCGATGGCCGTAACCGCTGCGCCGCGGCTTGGGAAAGTGCCGATGCCTGAGTTGCGCGTGGGCGAACAGCAATGGACGGTGGCGGCTGGCAGCAACCTGCTCGATGCCTTGAACCGCAACGGGATGCAGGTGCCTTACAGCTGTCGCGCGGGCAGTTGCCATGCCTGCCTGGTGCATTGCCTGCACGGCGAGGTCAGTGATCGCCGACCGGATGCGCTGAGTGCGGATCAGCGCCAGCGAGGCTGGCGGTTGGCCTGCCAGTGCGAGGTGGTCGATGATCTGCAGGTGGCGGTGTTCGATCCCGTGCGCGACGGCTTGCCTGCCGTTGTCCAGGCCGCAGACTGGCTGAGCCCCACCGTCCTGCGCCTGCGCTTGCAACCCGAGCGACCGCTGCGTTATCAGGCCGGGCAGCATCTGGTGCTGTGGGCCGGTCAGGTGGCCAGGCCCTACTCACTGGCCAGCCTGCCGCAGGAAGATCGTTTTCTCGAGTTTCACTTGGATTGCCGCTTGCCGGGGGCCTTCAGCGATGCGGCGCGTTTGCTGAAAATCGGTGACCCGATCCGCCTGGGTGAGCTGCGCGGCGGTGCGCTGCATTACGATCCCGACTGGCAAGCCCGACCACTCTGGCTACTGGCCGCCGGCACAGGACTGGCCCCATTGTTCGGGGTGTTGCGCGAGGCATTGCGCCAGGATCACCAAGGCCCGATCCGGGTCATTCACCTGGCCCATGACGCCAGCGAGCACTACCTGGCCAAACCCTTGGTGGCGCTGGCGGCGAGCCGTGAAAACCTTAGTGTCGAACTGCTGACGACGGCCGAGCAGTCAGCGGCTTTGGCGCAATTGCGCCTTGTTTCCCGGCAGACCCTGGCTTTACTCTGCGGTCACCCTGACAGCGTCGACGCCTTTGCCCGGCGCCTGTACCTGGCGGGGCTACCGCGTAATCAACTGCTGGCCGATGTGTTCCTGCCCCGTGGTTGAACGCTGATTTTCTTTTCATGAGATTCACCATGACCGACGCCATTTTGATAGAGCGCGAGCACGGCCTGCTGACCTTGCGCCTGAACCGCCCGGACAAGAAAAACGCCCTGACCCGTGCGATGTACAGTCAGTTGGGCGAAGCCCTGCAGCAGGCTGACGCCGATCCGCAGATTAAGGCGATACTGATTACCGGCAGCCACGAGTGTTTTACCGCCGGCAACGACATCGCGGACTTCATCCAGGAGCCGCCCAGCGACCTCGACAGCCCGGTGTTCCGGTTCATGCGCAGCCTGCTGGAATGCCGCAAGCCGGTGGTCGCCGCCGTGGCCGGTGCCGCGGTGGGCATTGGCACGACGCTGCTGCTGCATTGCGATCTGGTTTATGTCAGCGCGGATGCCAAGCTGCGCATGCCATTCGTCAACCTGGGGCTGTGCCCCGAGTTTGGCTCAAGTCTGATCCTGCCGCGACTGCTCGGCCAGGCCAAAGCCGCCGAACTGTTGCTGTTGGGTGAAAGTTTCAACGGCGAGCAGGCTGCCGCCTGGGGCATTGCCACCCAGGTATTGCCGAACGCAGAGGCTACCTTCGCCAAGGCCCGCGAGATGGCGTTGCGTTTCGACAAGCTGCCACCGGAAGCGGTGCGCATCAGCAAGCAGCTGATGAAAGCCCCCGACCGCGAACGGCTGCGTGCGGTGGTCGAGGAGGAGGGCAAGTTGTTTGTCCAACGGTTGCGCTCGCCGGAAGCGATTGCCGCGCTGTCGGGGTTTATCAACCGACATTGAGTTTGCGGTGGCTGGACTTGCCCGCGATGAGGCCCGATCAGGCAATCCGTTTGTTGGATCAGAAAGCAAAAAGCCCCGCCATTCTCATGGCGGGGCTTTTGTTTTTCAGCAACCGATCACTCAGACCATCTTGTCGCCAACGTGCAGGATCTTCATGCCGTTGGTGCCGCCGATGGTGTGGTAGCTGTCGCCCTTGGTCAGGATGACCCAGTCGCCTTTCTCGACCACGCCACGTGCCAGCAACTCGTCGATGGCGGCCTGGCTGACTTGCTCAGGCGGCAAGGACGCCGGGTCGAACGGTACGGTGTAGACGCCGCGGAACATGGCCGCGCGGGCCTGGGTTTCGCGGTGCGGGGAGAACGCGTAGATCGGTACCGAAGAGCGGATACGCGACATGATCAGGGGGGTATAGCCACTTTCGGTCAACGCGATGATCGCCTTGACGCCCGGGAAGTGGTTGGCCGTGTACATGGCGGCCAGGGCGATGCTCTGGTCGCAGCTTTCGAACACCTTGCCGATGCGATGGCTGGAGGTTTTGCTGGTCGGGTGCTTTTCGGCGCCGACACAGATGCGCGCCATGGCTTGCACGGCTTCCAGCGGGTACAGGCCCGCGGCACTTTCGGCCGAGAGCATCACGGCGTCGGTGTAGTCGAGCACGGCGTTGGCCACGTCGGACACTTCAGCACGGGTCGGCATCGGGTTCTGGATCATCGACTCCATCATCTGGGTCGCCACGATCACCGCTTTGTTGTGACGGCGTGCGTGCAGGATGATCTTCTTCTGAATGCCCACCAGTTCGGCGTCGCCGATTTCCACGCCCAGGTCACCACGGGCCACCATGACGGCGTCGGACGCTTTGATCAGGCCGTCGAGGGTTTCGTCGTCGGCCACGGCTTCGGCGCGTTCGATCTTGGCCACCAGCCAGGCAGTACCGCCGGCTTCGTCGCGCAGTTGACGGGCGTACTCCATGTCGGCGGCGTCACGCGGGAAAGACACGGCGAGGTAGTCGACCTGCATTTCGGCGGCGAGCTTGATGTCGGCCTTGTCTTTTTCAGTCAGGGCCGGAGCGGTCAGGCCACCACCACGACGGTTGATCCCTTTGTGGTCCGACAGCGGGCCGCCGATGGTCACGGTGCAGTGCAGTTCGGTGGCGGTGGCGGTATCAACGCGCATCACTACGCGGCCGTCGTCGAGCAGCAGCTCATCGCCCACGCCGCAATCCTTGACCAGGTCCGGGTAGTCGATGCCGACCACTTGCTGGTTGCCTTCGGTCAGCGGATGGCTGGTGGAGAAGGTGAACTGATCACCAATCTTCAGCTCGATGCGCTTGTTGGCGAACTTGGCGATGCGGATTTTCGGGCCTTGCAGGTCACCCAGCAGGGCAACGAAGCGGCCGTGCTTGGCGGCGAGGTCACGGACCAGTTGGGCGCGAGCCTTGTGCTCGTCGGGGGTGCCGTGGGAGAAGTTCAGGCGGGCAACGTCCAGGCCAGCCAGGATCAGCTGTTCGAGAACTTCCGGCGAGTTACTGGCCGGGCCAAGGGTGGCGACGATTTTGGTACGACGGACGGACATGCAAAGACTCCTGAGTTCAAGCGCTGAGTGAGGCTACTATGCTGCGAAGTTGTAGTCATTGTTCGTTTGCACTACTTATCGCTTTCTTTATTGAACAAGCCGCACTGAAGATTTTTGACGCCGGGTCGATACAGAGCTCAAGACAGGAGAACCCCCATGCGATTCGTGCTCATAGCTGCCCTTGCCCTCAGTGCCGTGGGTTGCACCCGTTGGTCGATGGACCATCACCTGAACACCGCCTACCGCGCCTATGACGCCGGCAACTGCGAGCGTGTCATGCTCGAACTGTCCCAGGTCGACCGTGACAGCCGCGCGCGGCGTTATATTCAGCCTGAGGTATCGATGCTGCGCGGGCAGTGCCTGGAACGTCAGAAACTGTACGTCGACGCCGCCCATACCTACCAGTTCATCATGGCCCAGTATCCCGGCAACGAGTACGCCTACCGTGCCCGCGCACGGCTGGAGACCCTGCAGTCGTTGGGCTGGTATCCAGCACGAAGCAGTGCCAGGAGCACGCCCGCGCCTCTGTGATGTTGATTATCATTTGAAGGCTGGTCGTGCGCCGTCCTTGAGCTAGTATTCGATCAAGACGTTTGGAGTATTCTCCCTGAATGTCGTTGATACCTGTGAACGGCAGAGGTCATGCGAGCACCTCGATAGCAAGGGTGTTCGCCCCCGGAATCAGGCACAGCGAGCCAGCGATGCGGGCTCGTTGCGAAGCATTAATGCGACCCTGCCCAAGGGTCCTGGCAAAGCGATACCCAGCATGTTCACAGAACGCCGGATCGAGCGGCACCAGTTGCCGTGTTTTCTGAAAGTATTCAACAGCGTCACCGACAAGCCCATGGGCTCTATCGGCAGTGTCTGCGAAGACGGGCTGATGCTCATCAGCCAGTTGCCGATGATGGTGGGCGCGGTGTTTGATTTGCGCTTGAAGATCCCAGTCAGCGACGGCGTCGCGCAGGTGATCGACCTGCGGGCCTGTTGCTTGTGGTGCCATGAAGATGCGACGCCCCATCATTATGATGCCGGGTTCCTGATAGAGCATGTGCCGCCTGAATATGGGCAGCTGGTGAGTGCCTTGCGGCACTATTTCAGCTTTTATCCAGTGTCGGCATCGGTGTGATGTTCAGCTGTCATGAGGGTCGGTTGCTTCGCCCGGGAACGAGATAACTCTGTCTGACAAGGTGTTGGCGATAACGGCTTGAATGACAAGATGACTGGTCGGCGCAGCGCTTGAGCGCCTAGACTTCGCCGGTCTCAAGTTCAGGAACAGCCCGTGACCTCCATCTTCTGGTACGACTACGAAACCACTGGCATCACACCGCGCTGCGACCGACCGCTGCAAGTGGCCGGTATTCGCACCGATTTCGACCTCAATGAGATCGATCAGCCGGTCAACCTCTATTGCCAGCCCAGCGACGACATCCTGCCTCACCCGGCGGCGTGCGTGATCACCGGGATTACCCCGGGCCGGCTGGCCGGTCAGGGGTTGTGTGAAGCCGATTTCATGACCCGGGTTCATGGGCAACTCGCGGCCCCCGGAACCTGTGGCGCTGGTTACAACACCTTGCGCTTTGACGATGAAATGACCCGCTACAGCCTCTACCGCAATTTTTTCGATCCCTATGCGCGAGAGTGGCAGGGCGGTAACAGCCGTTGGGACCTGATCGATGTCGTGCGTGCAGCCTATGCGTTGCGCCCGGACGGTATCGTCTGGCCGCAGGAGGATGGCCGCGTCACGTTGAAACTCGAGCGCCTGACAGCCGCCAATGGCATCGACCATGGTCAGGCCCACGATGCATTGTCCGATGTTCGCGCAACCATTGCCCTGGCGCGGTTGATCCGGGACAAACAGCCCAGACTCTACGACTGGCTGTTCAAGTTGCGCAGCAAGCAGAAAGTCATGGATCAAGTTCGTCTATTGCAGCCGATGGTGCATATTTCCGGACGCTTTTCGGCTGCCCGCAGTTATGTGGGGGTTGTCCTTCCACTGGCCTGGCATCCGCGCAATCGCAATGCCTTGATTGTCTGTGACCTGCATCTGGATCCGCAGGGGTTGCTGGATCTGGACGCCGAGACCTTGCGTAAGCGCCTATATACCCGTCATGAAGACCTTGGCGAGGGTGAGTTGCCGGTGCCGCTCAAGTTGATTCAAATTAACCGTTGTCCGGTGGTGGCACCGTTATCGGTGTTGCGCGACGAGGATCAGCAACGGCTGCAACTGGATATGGCGTTGTATCAGGCACGGGCGCTGCGGCTAAGTGACGCACAGACACTATGGCGAGACAAAGTTTCGGCCATTTATGCCCGTGATGATTTCTCGCCGAGCGAGGATCCCGAGCAACAGTTGTACGACGGCTTCATGGGTGATCGGGATCGACGTTTATGCGAGCAAGTCAGAGCGGCCGATCCGCAGCAATTAGCACAAGAGCAATGGCCGTTCGATGATGAGCGTTTGCCGGAATTATTATTTCGATATCGCGCACGCAACTTCCCCGATACGTTGAGTGCGTCGGAGCAAGAGCGCTGGAAATTATTCTGCCAGCAACGATTGTCGGACGCTCGATGGGGTGCCCCCAATACCTTGCAGGACTTTTATGAAGCGATAGGGCAATGGGCGCTTAGTGCCACGAATACTCAGCGCCAGGTGCTGGATGAGTGGCGTGAGTACGCAGACAAATTATGCAAACGTTTGGGTCTTTGAAAACACGCCATGAAGCCGGCGAATGCCGGCCATAAAAAAACGCCAGCATTCGCTGGCGTTTTTGATGTTCGCAAGTGAACCTGCGATACGTGTCGAGGCTTAGCCCAGCAGGGTCGCCCAGCTTTCAACCACGTCACCGCCCCACTTGGCTTTCCACTCTTTCAACGTTTTGTGGTTGCCACCTTTGGTTTCGATGACTTCGCCGTTGTGCGGGTTTTTGTATTGTTTAACCTTGCGAGCACGTTTGGTGCCGGTAGTTTTGACTGCGCCGCGTGGGGCTTTAACTTTCGATTCCGGATCCAGCAGGGCGATGATGTCGCGCAGGGATTTGGAGTATTCGCCCATCAGGGTGCGCAATTTGCCTTCGAATTCCAGCTCGGTTTGCAGTTTGTCGTCTTGGGACAGGTTCTTCAAACGGGCCTGCAGCTCTTTGATTGCTTCTTCGGTGGCGCGGTATTCGTTGATCAGGGACATGAGGATTACCTTATGTTGGTCGCTGAGTAGCGGGGAGACAGTGGCGCAATAATAATCAGGGTGTTTCATCAAGTAAACATTAAAGCAAACTTTAATTTGCGGTGATTAATGTCAATGGCATGAAAAAATGACTGAGAATTAAACTTCTGTGGGGAGGGTTACAGTTATTCACACAACCATTTTTGTCTGTTTTTCAAAGACGCCGGCATCGGATTCGAGCATGGAAAACCGGCTCGATTAGGCCCGACCACGGGGCGGGCACATCTCGCGATTGTTCGGGAGTACTGCAGTTTTGCTGCGTAATCGCTAGAATGGCGGCCTTTGCGAAGTTCTGGAGTTCTCCCCCCATGCGCACTTTTCGGCTAGTGATTGCTTGCCCGGACCGCGTCGGCATCGTTGCTAAAGTCAGTAACTTTCTGGCGTCACACAATGGCTGGATCACTGAAGCGAGCCATCACTCGGACAATCTCAGTGGCTGGTTCTTCATGCGTCACGAAATTCGTGCCGATTCGCTGCCATTCGGCCTTGAGGCATTCCGCGAGGCGTTTGCGCCGATTGCCGAAGAGTTCTCGATGGACTGGCGCATCACCGACACCGCGCAGAAAAAACGCGTAGTCCTGATGGCCAGTCGTGAGTCCCACTGCCTGGCAGACTTACTGCACCGCTGGCACAGCGACGAACTGGACTGCGAAATCGCCTGCGTGATTTCCAACCATAACGACCTGCGTAGCATGGTCGAGTGGCACGGTATTCCTTATTACCATGTGCCGGTTGACCCGCAGAACAAAGTGCCTGCGTTTACCGAAGTCTCGCGCCTGGTCAAACAGCACGATGCTGAAGTCGTGGTGCTGGCGCGCTACATGCAGATCCTGCCGCCTGAGCTGTGCACTGAATACGCACACAAGGTCATCAACATTCACCACAGCTTCCTGCCGTCGTTTGTGGGGGCCAAGCCTTACCACCAGGCTTCGATGCGTGGCGTGAAGCTGATCGGCGCCACCTGCCACTACGTCACCGAAGAGCTGGATGCCGGCCCTATCATCGAGCAGGACGTGGTTCGCGTCAGCCACAGCGACAGCATTGAAGATATGGTGCGCTTCGGCCGTGACGTCGAGAAGATGGTGCTGGCCCGTGGTTTGCGTTATCACCTGGAAGATCGCGTGCTGGTGCACGGCAACAAGACCGTGGTGTTCTGACCGGACGCGGCGGTTGTAAAGACAAGGGCCTGAGCGTTCAATCGCTTCAGGCCCTGATCGTTCCCTCGCTCTGCGTGGGAATGCAGCCTGTGACGCTCTGCGTCACTCGGTCTGGGGGAGGCAGGGAAAATGACTGATCCACTGGATAAAGCAACCGCCAGGGCACCCTCGACCCTGGGTGAGGGGTGTTTGAGTCGTTACGACCCGGATGAGCTGAGTGTCGAGGACGGCACCGAGTTTCCCGGTGCCGCCGAACTCTGGGAGCAGTTGCAGGAGGTGTCCGCGCCGACGACTGCTGGCACGGACTTGCCGACAAGCAAGCCCTGAAGGGCCTTAAATCCGGAAGCTGCCGACCAACTGCTTGAGTCGCGCCGCCTGTTGTTCCAGGTCGGAGCACGCGCGCAAGGTGGATTGCAGGTTTTCCACGCCTTCCTGATTCAGGGTGTTGATCTCGGTGATGTCCATGTTGATGGACTCCACCACGGCGGTCTGCTCCTCGGTCGCGGTGGCCACCGACTGGTTCATGCCGTCGATCTCGCCGATACGCAACGTGACGCTGTTCAGGCGTTCACCGGCCAGGTTGGCGATCTCTACACTGTCCTGGCTATGCCGCTGACTGTCTCCCATGGTGCTGACCGATTCGCGAGCGCCGACTTGCAACTCCTCGATCATGGTCTGAACCTGTTGTGCCGACTCCTGGGTGCGGTGTGCCAGGTTGCGCACTTCATCGGCCACCACCGCAAACCCGCGTCCGGCTTCACCGGCCCGTGCCGCTTCGATGGCGGCGTTGAGCGCCAGCAGATTGGTTTGCTGGGAAATGCTGGTGATCACTTCGAGAATCTGCCCGATGTTCACGGTTTTGCTGTTCAGCGACTCGATATTGGAGCTGGAGGCGCTGAGCATGTTCGACAGTTGATTCATCGCCGCGATGCTACGGTCGACCACTTGCTGGCCGTCTTCGGCCAGGCTGCGGGCGTCGCTAGCCTGGTGCGAGGCTTGCGCCGCGTTCCGGGCGATTTCCTGGGCGGCGGCGCCCAGCTGATTGATCGCGGCGGCCACGCTGTTGGTACGGCTCGATTGTTCGTCTGAGTTGAGCATCGAGGAGTTGGAGGCGCTGACCACCCGCAAAGCGACTTCGTTGACCTGTTCGGTGGCCGACGAGACTTCGCGGATCGAGCCGTGGATGCGTTCGACAAAACGGTTGAAGGCGTTGCCGAGCTGGCCGAATTCGTCCTGGTTCTGGATGCTCAGGCGGCGGGTCAGGTCGCCTTCACCGTCGGCAATGTCCTGCATGGCGCGGGTCATGACGTGCAGCGGCTGGATCAGGATACGGATCAGCATGCCCAGCAAGGCAATGATGATGGCGACCGCGATCACCGTGGCCACGATCGCCGAGGCGCGGAAATCGTTGAGCATGGCGTAGGCTTTGTCCTTGTCCACCGACAGGCCGATGTACCAGTTGACCGATGGCAGGCCTTTGATGGGGGTGAAGGTGACAATGCGCGTATTGCCATCGACCTCGACTTCGGTGAAGTCGCTGCTGATGCGCGGGGTGTTATGTGGGAAGGCCTCGGTGAGGGACTTCATCACCAGGGCTTTGTCCGGGTGCACCAGGATCTTGCCGTCGGCGCTGACCAGGAAGGCATAGCCCATGCCGTCGAAGTCCAGGGCCTTGAGGTTGTCGATCAGGGTCTGCAGGCTCAGGTCGCCCCCCACGACACCCACGCTTTTACCGGCTTTTTTCGAGGCCGTGGCGATGGAAATAATGGTCTGGCCGGTTGCCGCATCGACATAGGGTTCGGTCAGGGTAGCCATGGGGCTGTTTTCAGCGCCTTTGTACCAGGGGCGAACACGCGGGTCGAAGCCATCCGGCATTTTCACGTCCGGGCGGATGGTGAAGCTGCCACCGGCGTCACCCAGGTAGGACGCCATGAAAGTCGACGTCAGGGCTTTCTGTTCCAGCAGTGCGGCAACCTGGGTGTCTTCGGCGTCGATGGCGATGTTCTGGGCCAGGTTTTCGACCAGAAGAATGCGCCCGGTCAGCCAGGTCTGGATGTTGCTCGCCGTGACATCGCCCATTTCATGCAGGTAATTGTCGAGGTCCTGGCGAATCGCATTGCGCTGCAGGTAGTCGTTGTACAGCGTAAATGTGGCGAACGCGGCAATGACGATGAGGGCGGCGGCAAGCAGGATTTTGTGGCTGAAGCGCAGATTTTTATTCATGGCTTGTGGTGTCCGCTAAGGTCTTATTGTGTGGGGCGTGTTGCGATAAAAAGCGCGCAAAATAGGCGCTGGTTCACGTAAGTTGATATTTCCGTCTTTCCTTAGGGAATTATCGGACCTGATTTTCAGTCTGGTCTCTCGCTTATCTCTATCGGCTGTGTAGGACCAAAGCTTAACCATGGGTGACAAAATGCCTGACTCATTGCAACTCGTTATCGGTGCAGACCTGAAGGGGCAACCGATTGCCCAGGCGATGCGCCTGGCAAATCGCCACGGCCTGGTGGCCGGTGCCACAGGGACCGGGAAAACGGTCACCCTGCAACGCTTGGCTGAGTCCTTCAGTGATGCCGGCGTGGCGGTATTTGCCGCGGACATCAAGGGTGACTTGTGTGGGCTGGGGGCTGCGGGCAATCCACAGGGCAAGGTGGCCGAGCGGATCGCCGGCATGCCGTGGCTCGATTACTCGCCCGCGGCCTATCCGGTCACGCTGTGGGATATCCATGGTCAGTCCGGCCATCCATTGCGCACTACCTTGAGTGAAATGGGGCCGTTGCTGTTGGGCAGCCTGCTGGAGCTGACCGACAGCCAGCAGTCGGCGCTCTATGCCGCGTTCAAGGTGGCGGACCGCGAAGGGTTGTTGTTACTGGACCTCAAGGACCTCAAGGCGCTGCTCAATCACCTCAAGGACAATCCCGAGTTGCTGGGCGATGACGCCGCGCTGATGACCACCGGCTCGAGCCAGGCGCTGTTGCGGCGCCTGGCGACGCTGGAACAGCAGGGCGCCGAAGCGCTGTTCGGTGAGCCTGCGTTGCAACTGCAAGACATTCTGGCGCCCGCCAGCGATGGTCGAGGGCGGATTCACCTGCTCGATGCCAGTCGCCTGGTGCACGAAGCGCCCAAGGTCTACGCGACCTTTCTGCTATGGCTGCTGGCCGAGTTGTTCGAGCAATTGCCGGAGCGCGGCGATGCCGATAAACCGCTGCTGGCGCTGTTCTTCGATGAGGCGCACTTACTGTTCGCCGACACCCCCAAGGCCTTGCAGGAGCGCCTGGAGCAGGTGGTGCGCCTGATCCGCTCCAAAGGCGTCGGCGTGTACTTCGTCACCCAGTCACCGGGCGACTTGCCGGATGACGTGCTGGCGCAACTGGGGTTGCGTATCCAGCACGGCCTGCGGGCATTCACCGCCAAAGAACAGAAATCCCTGAAGGCAGTGGCCGATGGCTTCCGGCCTAACCCGGCATTCAGCGCCCTTGAGGTGCTGACGGAGTTGGGGATTGGCGAGGCACTGGTGGGGACGCTGCAGGACAAAGGCACGCCGGAAATGGTCCAGAGGGTCCTGGTGGCACCGCCGCAATCGCGGATCGGGCCGTTGAGCGAATCCGAGCGCGCGGCCTTGATCACCAGTTCACCGTTGGTCGGACGGTATGACAAACCGATCGATCGAGAGTCGGCGTATGAAGTGCTGATGGGGCGCAAGGGCCTGGCGCCCGACGCTGAGGCCGAGGCCGTTCCGGGCAAGTCGGCTGCGCAGGAGCCGAGTTTCACCGAACAGGCTGGCGAGTTCCTGGGCACGGCGGCCGGGCAGGCGCTGAAATCCGCGATGCGTCAGGCGGCCAACCAGTTGGGGCGGCAACTGGTTCGCGGTTTGATGGGTTCGTTGCTTGGCGGCAGCAAACGCCGTTGACGGCAGGCACGGTCTTCTAGTGTGGGAGCTCGCTCCCACAGTATTGGATTCCGAGATCAGCTTTTGGGTTTGGCGTGAGCCGCCAACCGTTCCAGCGCTGCCCGCAGGCTGGGATCGCTGATGCCGTCGGCGGTGGCCTGGATGGTGGCCGCGGCATCGGTCGACAGATCCATGGTGTGGCCGGCCGCCCCGTGCTGCACGGTAGGCGGTTGAACCTTGAACAGAATCCGCGTCAGGCTGGCGAACTCGTCGAAGGCCTGCAGTTGCCGTTGCAGGCGTTTTTGCTGATAGCGCAGGCGGGTGGCCCAGTGCCCGTCGGTGACGATCAGCAGCAAGCTGCCTTCGCGCCAGGACGCCACATGACAGTGTTCACGGGCGGCCGGTTGCAGTTGGCTTTCGAGCAACCGTTGCAAGTGACCCAAGCGTTGCGCGTGACCAAGGATGGCTTTTAACGGTTTGGCTTCGCGTAGCAGAACGGCGGGTGCTCTGGCCGTAAGAGGGCGAAATGCCATGATCAGACACCTGAAGTAACAGAGCCGCCATGGTAGCAGAAAGCACGGGAAGCACTCGCCCCATTGCTTTGTTGGCGCTTTACTCATTAAATCAATGAGTAACTTCTGCCTTGGGTGGCTTGAAGTTCAGTAAAAAGCCCTTATTTTAAGTGAGCCCCCTCACAGCGCTGTGCCAGCATCGTGGAATAACGCCACTTTCCTCACCACCGTTTCCGGGTAGAATGCTCGTTCGCATGCGGCCATGAGGGCTGCTCGGGCGACTCACGGGGCCGCCCTCCATCCCTTTAGTGTGGAAGATCCTGCCGATATGTTTGCGCCTTTGTTAAAGAAACTTTTTGGAAGCAAGAACGAGCGTGAAGTCAAACGCATGCTCAAGACGGTGCAACTCGTCAATGCCTTCGAAGAGCAAATGGTGGCCCTTTCGGACGATCAATTGCGTGCCAAGACCGACGAATTCAAGGCCCGCATCGCCAAAGGGGAAAGCCTCGACAAGCTGTTGCCAGAAGCCTTTGCGGTAGCCCGCGAAGCCGGCAAGCGCGTCATGGGCATGCGCCACTTCGACGTTCAGTTGATCGGCGGCATGACACTGCACGAAGGCATGATTGCCGAAATGCGTACCGGTGAAGGCAAGACCCTGGTGGCGACACTGGGTGTTTACCTCAACGCGCTGTCGGGCAATGGCGTGCACGTCGTAACCGTGAACGACTACCTGGCTCGTCGTGACGCCAACTGGATGCGCCCGCTCTATGAATTCCTCGGTCTGACGGTCGGCGTGGTCACGCCGTTCCAGCCGCCGGAAGAGAAGCGTGCCGCCTACGCCGCCGACATCACCTACGGCACCAACAACGAATTCGGTTTCGACTACCTGCGCGACAACATGGCGTTCAGCATGGAAGAAAAATTCCAGCGCGAACTCAACTTTGCCGTGATCGACGAAGTCGACTCGATCCTGATCGACGAAGCCCGTACCCCGCTGATCATCTCCGGTCAGGCCGAGGACAGCTCCAAGCTGTATATCGAGATCAACAAGCTGATCCCGCAACTGGAGCTGCACGTCGAGGAAGAGGAAGGCGTCGTCACCAAGGCCGGTCACTACACCGTTGACGAGAAGACCCGTCAGGTCGAGCTCAACGAAGCCGGTCACCAGTACATCGAAGAAGTACTGACCCGCATCGGCCTGCTGGCTGAAGGCGAGAGCCTGTACTCGGCGCACAACCTGAGCCTGCTGACCCACGTCTATGCCGGCCTGCGTGCGCACAAGCTGTTCCATCGCAACATCGAATACATCGTGCAGGACGGTCAGGTAGTGCTGGTCGACGAGCACACCGGGCGTACCATGCCGGGCCGTCGTCTCTCCGAAGGCCTGCACCAGGCCATCGAGGCCAAGGAAAACCTGAACATCCAGGCCGAAAGCCAGACCCTGGCGTCGACCACGTTCCAGAACTACTTCCGCCTGTACAACAAGCTGTCCGGCATGACCGGTACCGCCGACACCGAAGCGTTCGAGTTCCACCAGATCTATGGCCTGCAGGTCATGGTCATTCCACCGAACAAGCCGCTGGCGCGTAAAGACTACAACGACCTGGTGTTCCTCACCGCGGACGAGAAATACGCCGCCATCGTTGCCGACATCAAGGAAAGCATGGCTGCGGGTCGCCCGGTTCTGGTGGGCACCGCGACGATTGAAACGTCGGAGCACATGTCCCGTCTGCTCGAAAAAGAAGGCATCGAGCACAAGGTCCTGAACGCCAAGTTCCACGAAAAAGAAGCCGAGATCATTGCTCAGGCCGGTCGTCCGGGTGCCCTGACCATCGCCACCAACATGGCCGGTCGTGGTACCGACATCCTGTTGGGCGGTAACTGGGAAGTGGAAGTGGCCTCCCTGGAAAACCCGACACCTGAACAGATCGCCCAGATCAAGGCCGATTGGCAGAAGCGTCACCAGCAGGTGCTCGAATCGGGTGGTCTGCAGGTCATCGCTTCCGAGCGTCACGAATCGCGCCGTATCGACAACCAGCTGCGTGGCCGTGCCGGCCGTCAGGGTGACGCCGGTTCCAGCCGCTTCTACCTGTCGCTGGAAGACAGCCTGATGCGCATTTTCGCCTCTGACCGGGTGAAAAACTTCATGAAGGCCTTGGGGATGCAGCCTGGCGAAGCGATCGAGCACCGCATGGTGACCAACGCCATCGAAAAGGCCCAACGCAAGGTTGAAGGCCGTAACTTCGACATTCGCAAGCAACTGCTTGAGTTCGACGACGTCAACAACGAACAGCGTAAAGTGATCTATCACATGCGTAACACGTTGCTGGCCGCCGACAACATCGGTGAAACCATCGCCGACTTCCGTCAGGACGTGCTCAACGCTACCGTCAGCGCACACATTCCTCCGCAATCGTTGCCTGAGCAGTGGGACGTTGCCGGTCTGGAAGCGGCCCTGGAAAGCGACTTCGGGGTGAAGCTGCCCATCCAGCAATGGCTCGACGAAGACGATCACCTCTACGAAGAGACCCTGCGCGAGAAGCTGATGCAGGAGCTCATGGCGGCGTACAACGAGAAAGAAGACCAGGCGGGCGCCGAAGCGCTGCGCACCTTCGAGAAGCAAATCGTTCTGCGCGTGCTGGACGACCTGTGGAAAGACCACCTGTCGACCATGGACCACCTGCGTCACGGCATCCACTTGCGTGGCTATGCCCAGAAAAACCCGAAGCAGGAATACAAGCGCGAGTCGTTCGCCCTGTTCTCCGAGCTGCTGGATTCGATCAAGCGCGACTCGATCCGTGTGCTGTCTCACGTTCAGGTTCGCCGTGAAGATCCGATCGAAGAAGAAGCGCGTCTGCGCCAGGAAGCCGAGGCACTGGCTGCACGCATGCAGTTCCAGCACGACGAAGCCCCTGGCCTGGAGCAACCGGAGTTGATCGGTGAAGAGGTCGATGTTGCCCTCGCCACCGCACCGGTACGTAACGAGCAGAAGCTGGGTCGCAACGAGCTGTGCTACTGCGGTTCGGGCAAGAAATTCAAGCATTGCCACGGGCAGATCCAGTAAAGCCCGTTTCATACGCTGAAATACCCGCGCCGCGACCGGCATCAGCCGTCGCGGCGTTTTACCATTCAAAACACCGTCGTGGCGACGGTGCAGACATCACCTATTGAGGAGCGCATTCATGGCTGTTGGTCTTGGTCCTTTGCCAACGTTGCACCCGGTTGCCGGTTTTGAACTCGGTATCGCCTCGGCTGGCATCAAGCGTCCCGGGCGCAAGGATGTTGTGGTCATGCGCTGTGCTGAAGGCTCGACCGTTGCCGGTGTGTTCACGCTGAACGCCTTTTGCGCGGCACCGGTGATCCTGGCCAGGCAACGCGTGCAAGGCCCGGTGCGCTACCTGTTGACCAACACCGGCAACGCCAATGCTGGTACCGGTGAGCCGGGCCTGGCCGCCGCCGAGCGCACCTGCGCCAAGCTGGCGGAACTGACGGGTGTCGATGCAAGCCTGGTGTTGCCGTACTCCACGGGCGTGATTGGCGAACCGCTGCCGGTCGAGAAGATCGAAGGCGCCCTGCAAGCGGCGCTGGACGACCTGTCGGAAAACAACTGGGAAGCCGCGGCCACCGGGATCATGACCACCGACACCCTGCCCAAGGGGGCGAGCCGCCAGTTCCAGCACGAAGGCGTAACCGTCACCGTGACCGGCATCAGCAAAGGCGCCGGCATGATTCGCCCGAACATGGCGACCATGCTCGGCTACATTGCCACCGACGCCAAGGTCTCCCGCGAGGTGTTGCAGAACCTGATGCTGGACGGCGCGAACAAGTCGTTCAACCGCATCACCATCGACGGCGATACCTCGACCAACGATTGCTGCATGCTGATTGCCACCGGCAAGGCCGCGTTGCCGGAAATCACCACCGCCGAAGGTCCGTTGTTCGCGGCGCTCAAGCAGGCAGTGTTCGAGGTGTGCATGGACGTGGCGCAGGCCATCGTGCGTGACGGCGAAGGTGCCACCAAGTTCGTCACCGTCGAAGTCAACGGCGGCGGTAATCACCAGGAATGCCTGGATGTCGGCTACACCGTGGCACACTCGCCGTTGATCAAGACCGCGCTGTTTGCCTCCGATCCGAACTGGGGCCGCATCCTGGCGGCTGTGGGTCGTGCCGGTGTGCCGAACCTGGACGTGAGCAAGATCGACGTGTTCCTGGGTGAAGTGTGTATTGCCAGCCGAGGTGCCCGTGCGGCGACCTACACGGAGGCCCAAGGCTCGGCCGTGATGCAGCGTGAAGAAATCACCATTCGTATCGAACTGGGTCGCGGTGATTGCAGCGAAACCATCTGGACCACCGACCTGTCCCACGAATACGTGAAAATCAACGCCGAATACCGGACGTAATCACGCTTGGATCGTGTCGCCCCAATCGCGAGCAGACGGAGCGCCGCCTGCTCGCGATGGCGGTTTGTCAGTCGCTAACTAGACTGGCATGTTTCCTACTTCAAAAGGTCCCGAACATGAGTTATCACCTGATCATCGGCGACAAATTGCACTCATCCTGGTCCCTGCGCGCTGCACTGGCCCTGGACCTGGCCGGCGCCAGCTACACCGAAGAGCTGATCAAGCTCAACCAGCCCGATACCCGCGAGCAACTGCTCAAGCATTCGCCAACCGCCAAGGTTCCCTTGCTGAAAACCGAGCACGGCACCATCGCCGACTCGCTGGCCATCGCCGAATACCTGGTCGAACGTTTCCCGAGTGCCAGTCTCTGGCCCAAGGACATCGCCGCCCGTGCCCAGGCGCGTTCAGCCTGTGCGCAAATGCACAGCGGTTTCTTTGCCATGCGCGGCAACATGCCGTTCGACCTGAGTCGCGACGCACCGCTGTCGCCGATGCCGCCTGAAGTGAAGACGGAAATCGAGCGCATGCTGGCACTGTGGGCCGAATGTCGCGCAGCCTCGAGTGAAAGCGGTCCGTTCCTGTTCGGTGAGGTGAGCCTGGCCGATGCCTTCTTCGCACCGATTGCCGTGCGCCTGCGCACCTATCAGGTCGAGTTGCCAGCGGTCGATGCGGCGTATGTCGAGACGATTTACCAATGGCCAGCCTTCAAGGTCTGGCAGAAAGCCGGTCTAGAGGAAGCAGGGCGGTGAAACGAGTTCATGTAGCGGCAGCGGTCATCCGTGATGCCGGTGGCAAGATCCTGATCGCTCGGCGTGCTGATGCCCAGCACCAGGGTGGATTGTGGGAGTTTCCCGGCGGCAAGGTCGAGGAGGGCGAAGCCGTGCAGGTTGCGCTGGCCCGCGAACTGCACGAAGAGCTGGGGATTGTGGTCACGGCAGCACGACCGCTGATCACGGTTCACCATGACTACCCGGACAAGCAGGTGTTGCTGGATGTCTGGGAGGTCTCGGCGTTTACTGGCGAGCCCCACGGCGCTGAAGGCCAGCCATTGGCCTGGGTGACCGGGCGTGAGCTGGGCAGCTACGAGTTTCCGGCTGCCAACCAGCCGATCGTCGCGGCGGCCCGTTTGCCGAGTGAGTACCTGATCACCCCGGATGATCTGGAAACCCCGATGATGCTGCGAGGTATCCAAAAGGCCATTGCTGGTGGGATCAAGCTGATCCAACTGCGCGCGCCCAACGGCTACGATCCCAAGTATCGCGATCTGGCGGTGGATGCGGTGGGGCTGTGTGCCGGCAAGGCGCAACTGATGCTCAAGGGGCCGTTCGAGTGGCTGGGCGACTTCCCGTCCGCGGGTTGGCACATCACGGCGGCTCAGTTGCGCAAGTACGCCAGCGCCGGGCGTCCACTGCCCGCGTCGCGCTGGCTGGCGGCGTCCTGCCACAACGCTGAGGAGTTGAGCCTGGCCGAACAGATGGGAGTGGATTTCGTCACCTTGTCGCCGGTCCAGCCGACCCAGACTCACCCCGATGCAGTACCGCTGGGATGGGAACAGGCCTCACAGCTGATTGCCGGGTTCAGCAAGCCGGTGTTTCTGCTGGGGGGAGTTGGCCCTGCCGAACGGCAAAAGGCTTGGGAGACAGGCGCACAGGGCGTGGCGGGGATCCGGGCGTTCTGGCCTGAGGCTTGAATACGCGGTCTGATCGTTCCCACGCTCCCGCGTGGGAATGCATCCCGTGACGCTCTGCGTCACATCCAAAGCGGACGCGGAGCGTCCGTGGCGGCGTTCCCACGCAGAGCGTGGGAACGATCATCAAGTCTTGGGTTTTGCCGCTGCCTGCCAAAGAATCTCGGCAATGCCTTGGCGCTTGGCAATCAACCGTGCCGCTACAAACAACAAATCCGACAAGCGATTGATGTAGGCCAGTCCCACGCCGGCCAACGGCTCGACAGCATTCAAGTGCTGGCAGCGGCGCTCGGCACTGCGGGCCAGGCTGCGGCAAACATGGGCCTGAGCGATCAGCGCCGAGCCACCGGGCAGAATGAAATTCTCCAACGGCCCCAGCTCTTCGTTCCAGGCATCGATGGCCACTTCCAGGCGTTCGACTTCCGCCGCATTCAGCGCTTGATACACCGGCATCGCCAGTTCGCCGCCCAGGTCGAACAAGCGGTGCTGGCAAGGCTCCAGCACGTCGCAGATCTCTTGCAGGCCGGGATGGGCGCGACGGCTTTCGGCCAGACCGGCCAGCAGCAGCCCCAGTTGGCTGTTCAGTGTGTCGACTTCGCCGATGGCCTCGACCCGTGGATGGTCCTTGGGGACCCGGCGACCATCGCCAAGCCCGGTTTCACCTTTGTCGCCGGTGCGGGTGTAAATCTTCGACAGGCGAAAACCCATGCTTAGCGCTCCAGTTGTCTGAGTTCGTGGGGGGCGAGCGGGGCGCTCGCGACTAATGGCAGGCGCAAGGTAAAGCAGGTGCCCTGGCCCAGGGTCGATTGCACTTCCATCTGACCCTTGTGGTTGTTGGTGATGATGAAGTACGACACCGAAAGCCCGAGGCCCGTGCCCTGGCCGATTTCCTTGGTGGTGAAGAACGGTTCGAAGGTGCGCTTGCGCACGCTCTCGCTCATGCCGATACCGTTGTCCTCGACCTGGATTTCTGCCCACGGCGGGTTCAGCCGCGTGCGCAGGATGATTCGTCCGGGTTCGTGGTCGTCCTCGCGCTGGTGGATCGCCTGGGCCGCATTTTTCAGCAGGTTGAGCAGCACTTGTTCCAGCTCGTTGGCGGTGCCGGGGACAGGGCCCAGTTGCGGGTCGAACTGACGAACGATGGCCTGGCCCTTGAAGTCGAAGCCAATGGTCAGGTCGAAGTCATTGCTGGCGATCTCCACGGCCTGGTCGATCAGCGCCGGCAAGTCGCACGGCGCCATTTGCCGGTTGCTGCGGCGGCTGAAACTGAGCATATGGGTGACGATCTTCGCCGCCCGGGCGCCGGCCTGCTGGATGCCGTCGAGCAATTGCGGCACTTCGCGGCTTTGCAGGTACTGATTGACGCTGTCCAGTTCCAGGCTCAACTGTTCGGCGGTTTCGATGTTCTTGGGCAGGTCGGCGGACAAGCGCCGGCGAATGTTCTGCACGTTGTGCAGGATAGCGCCCAGAGGGTTGTTGATCTCATGGGCCATGCCGGCCGCGAGGCCGCCCACCGAGAGCATTTTCTCCGACTGCACCATCATTTCTTCCAGGGACAGGCGCTGGGTGATGTCGTCGATCCGGATCACCACGCCGCGTCCGGCACCGCCCATCAATGGGTAAAAGGTCAGCGCGTAGTGTCTGGCTTCCTCGTCACGGGTCCAGGTCACGCGTTCGATCTTGACCACGCTGTGCTGTTCGACGGTCTCCCGAAGTTGCGGCAGAAACGGCTTGAGCGGTTCAAAGGCGAGAAAAATCGGCTGGTTCAAGGCCTCATCCAGGCGTGTGCCGGACAGGGCGCTGGCTTCCTGGTTCCACTGGGTCACGTACAGCTGTTCATCCAGGGCAATCAGGGCTGACGGCATCGAGTCGATGATGCTGTTGAGGTAGTTCTGAAAGCCCGTGAGCTTCTTCTCGATCTTGCTGCGCACCTGGACTTCCAGCTCCAGCTTGCGGTTAGTGTGACGGGTTTCTTCAGCCAGACTCTGGGCCTGGTCGTAGGCGGCCTGGGAGTCGTCGCGGGCGCGCTTGAGTTGCTGCTCGCGGGCTTCGATGCGCGAGAGCATGGTGTTGAAGGCTTCAGCGAGGCTGCCGATTTCGTCGTGGTTACCGCGAGCGGCACGCAGGGCGTAGTTTTCTTCGCGAGTCACCTGCCGGGACAGTACTTCGAGCTGATGAATCGGTTGGGTAATCAGGCGTTTGATCTGCTGGGCAATCAGCATCCACAGCAGCACGCTGAAAATCAGGATCCCCAGGCTGGCTGTCAGGGTGCCGGTATAGAACGCGACCGGCAACTCACTGCTGGCGACCAGCAGCAGATGGCCGGGGGCCTGGCCCGGGCGTGGCAGTGTGATCAGTTGATTGCTGCGAAACTCCGTGGCCTGCCAGGTTTCGATGTGCCGAAAGTGTCTGGGCAGTTCAAGCGTGTCGCCATGCTGCACCTGGGCCAGGCGCTGGCCTTTGCCGTCGTAAAGGGCCGCTGCCCGTAACGGGGTGTAGCTGTTGAGCTCGTTGAGCAGGTTTTCAGCGTCTTGTGGCGAATTCAATGACTGGCTGGCAAGCGCCGGGTTGGAGACCAGCCGGCCGATGGTCTGCAGGGCTTGCGGTGCCATGCTTTCCTGGGAAATCCAGTAGGCGGCGCTGATAAAGGTCAGGTTGGCCACCAGTAACACGGTGATCAACAGCACCAACAGGGCGGCCAGCAGTTTCTGGCCGACCGGAAGGTTTTCAAGGCGCTGGCGCAAAGGCATGGGGGTCGTCGCTAAAGAAGAACAAGAGGCCAGCGTAGCCGCTGCTCAGTCGCTGGGCAATCCACGGGTGCGCAGGTGCGCAATCAAGCGTTGCTGGAGTTGGTTGAGGTGCGGTAATACCAATTGATGCCGCGAGGCGACAACGCAGGCATAACCCAGCAGGTAGCTGATTTCGGTCCGGCGCTGGTTGGCCACATCCTGGTACATGGATGAGTAATTGGCTGCCGTCGCCAGGATCACCCGCTCGACTTCCTGCTGCAGGTCGTGGGCAGCGGCGGGCTGGCCGCAATGTTCCAGCAACGCGCTCAGCTCGGCGCACAGGGTGGCGACTTCGCAATGGTGCTGTTGCAAGCCGCCGTTGCGGCAATCGTGCAGGACGGTCAGCGGATTGATCGCGCAATTGAGTGCCAGCTTGCGCCAGAGTCGAGTCAGGATGTCCGTGCTCCACTCATGAGGGATGCCCGCCGCGCTCATGTCCTCCAGCCAGACCGGTGCCATCGGTTGACGGGCGTCGCCTAGCCAGGTGTAGCCGTGGCCGGCGAACACCACGCGCCAGTCGCCATCGCGAAAGGCGCCTTCGGTACTCGAGGCAAAAATGCAGCGAGCATGAGGAACGCGCGCGGCCACGGCATCCTGGCTACCCAGGCCGTTCTGCAGCAGGATCAATTCGGCGTCGGGTGTCAGGCGCCTCGCCAATTGCGCCACGGCGCCTTCGGCATCGTAGGCCTTGCAGGCGACCAGCAAGCGATCGATCGGGCCGACGCGCTCGATGGTGGTCGCGGGGATCGCATAGTGCTGCGCTTCACCTTGCTCGACCAGGGTCAATCCACCTGCTGCCTGATAGGCCTGCAATCGCGCGGCATCGCGCAGTATCAATTGCACGGGGAGCCCGGCCCTTGCCAGGCGCGTGGCCCACAGGGTGCCCAGGCTGCCGGCGCCGAGGACGTGCCAGGTAGTCGACATCAGTTTTTTGCTCGGATTGGCAGGCGCATGTGAGGCTCGCAGCGTAGAAGGGGAAAGACCCGTTATAATCAGCGCGGATTTTAACCGCAAGCCAGGCGTGCTCCATCTTTATTGCGCGCGCCCTTTTTTACTGGAGAGACTACATGCCGTCGTTCGACGTGGTATCCGAACTGGACAAACACGAACTCACCAACGCGGTCGAGAACGCCGTCAAGGAACTCGACCGTCGTTATGACCTGAAAGGCAAGGGCAGCTTTGAGTTCAAGGAAAAGGACCTGACCGTCAACCTGACCGCCGAGGCCGGCTTCCAGCTGGAAGCGATGATCGAGATCCTCAAGCTGGCGCTGGTCAAGCGCAAGATCGATGTGCAATGCCTTGAGGTCAAAGAGGCCTACGCTTCCGGCAAGCTGATGAAGCAGGAAGCCGTTCTCAAGGAAGGCATCGACAAGGAGCTGGCGAAGAAGATCGTCGCTCACGTCAAGGATGCCAAGCTCAAGGTCCAGGCCGCCATTCAGGGCGAGCAGGTCCGCATCACCGGCAAGAAGCGCGACGACCTGCAAGAGGCCATCGCGGCCTTGCGCGGCAAGGAATTCGGCATGCCGCTGCAGTTCAACAACTTCCGCGACTGATCAGTCTTCGGGGGAACCTCTCGGCGTTATTGACGTCCGAGGCCCAAGCAACGGCAGAAATGATCGAGCCTCGAGGGGCATGATCTTTCTGCTGCTTGGTTTTTATGTGCCGGGTAGCCGGGAATCAGGAGAGAAAATATGGATTTGAACGCTGAAGTGGACAACCTGGTGAAGGCTTCCCAGGCCTGGATCCCGATGATCATGGAATACGGCAGTCGTGTGCTGCTGGCGGTCGTGACACTGGCCATTGGCTGGTGGCTGATCAACAAGCTGACCCACAAGGTTGGCAAGCTGTTGGCGCTGCGCAATGCCGATCTGGCCCTGCAAGGGTTCATCAGCAGCCTGGCCAACATCGTGCTCAAGGTGCTGTTGGTGGTGAGTGTCGCGTCGATGATCGGCGTTGAAACCACCTCGTTCGTGGCCGCCATCGGTGCCGCGGGTCTGGCCATCGGCCTGGCCTTGCAGGGCAGCCTGGCGAATTTCGCGGGCGGCGTGCTGATTCTGTTGTTCCGTCCGTTCCGCATTGGTGACTGGATTGAAGCCCAGGGCACGGCGGGTACCGTCGACAGCATCCAGATCTTCCACACGATTATTCGCACCGGCGATAACAAGACCGTCATCGTGCCGAACGGCGTGCTGTCCAATGGCATCATCACCAACACCAACCGTCAGCCTACCCGCAAAGTAGTGTTCGACGTTGGCGTGGACTACAACGCCGATTTGCAGAAGGCCCGTGCGGTGCTGCTGGAACTGGCCAATGATGCGCGTGTACTGGCCGACCCTGAGCCAGTGGCGGTGGTTTCTACCCTGGGCGATAGCTCGATTACGCTTTCGCTGCGCGTCTGGGTGAAGACGGCGGACTATTGGGATGTGCTGTTCCACTTCAACGAGCACTCCCGCGATCGCCTGAAAGGGGCGGGTATAGATATTCCGTTTCCACAGCGTGTGATTCGCATGGTTCAGGAAACCGCCTAATACATCGGCTGGGTGCTCGGCGTTGTAGAACGAGTATCAGTGTTTGACTCAAGGGGCCAATTGGCCCCTTGAGTGTTTTTACAAAGCGGGAAGCTTAATAGTGCGCTAACTTATTATTAGCTTGCTACTAAATGTTCCGCGGCACTTCCTTTGTTTGCAACTGTCATCAAACAGTAACAAAAAAGCCCCTCACCTTATTCGGGTGAGGGGCTTTTTAGTTGAGCCAGGCTCTAGACGCTATTGAAAGCCGCTGATTACAAGATGCTCAGAGGGTATTCAACGATGATACGTACGTCGTTGTTGTCAGCCGTGTACTCTTCGTTGTAAGCGGTGTTGGCGCGGTAGATGGCGCTACGCAGACGCAGCGACAGATCCTTGGCCGGACCTTCCTGGAACACGTACTTGGTTTCGAAGTTGAACTCGTGCTCCTTACCTTCGGTACCGGAATCGGTCTCGATGTTGTCACCGTAAACATAACGGCTCATGAAGCTCAGGCCTGGTACGCCGTAGGTGGCCATGTTCAGGTCGTAGCGACCCTGCCAGGATTTCTCTTCACGACCGATAAAGTCGGAGATCTGGATGGAGTTGGCGACGAAGATCGTGCCATTACCGTCAACGCCGTACAGGTAGTTGGTGTCGCCGGACGACTGCTGGTAACCCAGGGTGAACTTGTGTGCGCCGAGGCTGTAGGCAGCTGCCAAGCTCCACAGTTTGTTGTCCTGCGCGCCGTACAGCGCCTGGCCCTGGTCCTTGGTCTTGTACGCGTTCAAGTCGAAGTTCAGCGATTGATCTTCGTTGATCGGCAGGGTGTAGTTGGCGTTGATGTACTGCTTCTTGAAGTAGTCTTCAACGTCGGATGCCGCGATGCCTGCCACGAAGTTGTCGGTGAACTGGTAGGTGGCGCCAGCGATGTTGGCGCTGGTCAGGCCAGGGTTGCCTGCACCGTTGATGCTGTCCTTGCCCATGCCGGTTTGCGAGCTGAGAGCGGTGAAACGACCTGCACTGACTTCCAGGCCTTTGATCTCTTTGCTGGTGAGGTAGGTACCCTCAGCAACTTCTGGCAGCAAGCGGCTGTCGTCGGTCGCGAATACCGGGCTGGCAACGAACTGGCGGCCGTACTTCAGGGTGGTGTCGGAGAGGCGGAACTTGACTGCGGCACCGGATTTGCCTTGTGCGTCTTCAGGTTCGCCAGCGCCGTTGCGGGCGAACATGCCGTTGCCGGAGCGACCTTCACCGCCATCCAGCTTGGCGGTACCCATGACCATTGCGTCCACGCCTACGCCGATGAGGCCTTGAGTGAAACCGGATTCGTAGGTAACCAGTTCGCTGATACCGGTGTCCTGACGATAGCCGCTTTTGTAGCCGCCACCGGACTTGGCAATGTTGCCAGCACCGTTCCTGAAGTCGCGGTTCATGTACTCGATACGAGTCTTGGCATTCAGACTTTGGTCTTCAATAAAGCCTTTGGCTTCGTCCTGAGAGGACGCGATTGCGAACTGCGAGGTGCCTGCTGAAACAGCCAGTGCGATCATGCTCCACTTCATCACGCGCATCGTGATTTGCTCCTTTGGTTTTTTTGAAGAGTTCTGCCGTCCCACCTGATTTATTATCTGGGCGGCTCTTTCTTTTTGTGTCGGCGCAAACTTATATCACGCCGACAATGTTGGCGATACTTGCGCTTTCATCCTTTCTGCATCTGTACGGGCCTGTCGCAAAATGCTCGCTCGAGGTCGTAATTCTGCAAATTCTGTGCATTCGGACCGACAACTTCAGCGTTGTTTGGCAAGGCTTGGGTGTCAGAAAAAAGAGTCCTTGTCCCGCACTTGAATCTCCTTGGGCTACCTTGCCGCTATTTTTTTATGGCCTAAAGGTTTCCACTTCCGGTGGACGCCTTATAGACGATGTGGGAATGAATGCAACAAACGTGCACAAATCGGCTTTTCGTTCCCTGTTTTTTCAGAAACCATTGTCCTAGTGAGCAAACCCTCGTGAATACAGGGCTTTTAAGGCCCAGTTGTTGATGCTTGACTCCCAGGCAGTTCTGGTGTTGCACCAAGATTGGGCAAAGTATTCAGCACAAAATGTTACCGGTTCACCCTTTCAAGTGAGTAAACGGCGGATGCTTGAGGGACTCAGCGTAGACGCATTTCAGATTCGTGCCGCAAAAACTCTGTAAATTTTAATCAGGTCAGCGAGCCAGAGGGCTTGGGCTCGGGCGTTTGCCCGCGATGGACGGGGAGAGTGGTCGACCTGGAGCCTGTACGTCCGTACCGGATTGGTGCGTGGGAAGGTGAAATTGTTCCGTGGTGGGGCGTAGTTGTGCGCGGCTGGTTCCCTCGTGAAGTGACCTTGGTCGAGGGGGTGACATTGGTCGTGAACCGCGCCCGGTTCGCGGGTATGCTGGTCTGGTATGGCATGCGCCGCAGTCTCGAAGGCCGGGCGTTTGGCAAAACTCATTGAATATGCGGGAGTGTGTGCGGTGTTCGCTTTAGATCCACGACTTGAACAAGACACCCTGCCGATCGGGGACTTCCCTCTCTGTCGGTTGTTGTTGTCCAACGATTCGAATTACCCCTGGTTCATCCTGGTGCCGCGACGGGCGGATATCAGCGAGCTGTTTCAACTGGACAGTCAAGACCAGGCGCAGTTGTGGCGAGAAACTACAGGACTTGCCGAGTTGCTCAAGGACTCGTTCGATGCCGACAAGTTGAATGTCGCGACCTTGGGCAATGTGGTCAGTCAGTTGCACATGCATGTCATTGTACGTAAACGCGAGGATGCGGCCTGGCCAGCGCCAGTCTGGGGCAAGCACCCGGCCAAGCCTTACACGGCCGAGCAGGTGGCGGTGATTCGAGAGCGGTTGCGTTTGGTGTTGACCGATGATTTCACGTTTCTGGAGGGTTGAGTCATGAGCCTGGAAGAGCGCGTTATGGATCTTGAAAGTCGTCTGGCTTTCCAGGACGACACCATTGAGGCGATGAACGACGTGCTGGTGGCACAGCAACGGGTCGTGGAGCGCTTGCAGTTGCAGATGACCGCGTTGCTCAAGCGGCAGGAGGAAATGGCGGGGCAGTTTGAGTCCTTTGAGGAGGAAGCTCCGCCGCCGCACTACTGAGTATTGCTGTGTGCCGCCTGTCGGCGGGCAATAAAAAAACCGCGAGCAGCCTGGCTGCTCGCGGTTTTTTTTAGCGTGGTCGCGTGGCTGGAATCAGCGGCGCGGTAACGCTGCGATCACATCCTCGGCTTGCAGGCCTTTATCCCGGTTCATGACCGAGAACTCCACGCGCTGGCCTTCGACCAGGACACGGTGACCTTCGCCGCGAATGGCGCGGAAGTGCACGAAAATATCATCTCCCGAGTCGCGAGAGATGAAGCCGAAGCCCTTGGAGGTATTGAACCACTTGACGGTCCCGGTATCGCGGTTGGTCATGTCATAGTTTTGATGAGTGGCGACTGCTGGCGAGGACTTGTAGAAGCTGACGGCCAGATGCAGTACTACCGCAACCAGGGCGACGATAAGGCTGAACAGGACGGCGGGATGACCGCCAATTTCCGGCATGGGTGCCAGAAGTGTCAGGGTTTGCAGGACGACAGTGAGCACCAGCAAGGCGCTGACCAGATTTTGCAGTTGCTGACGAACGCCTTTGCTCCAGTACGGAATCACCGGCGCGAGGGTCAGGTTGAGCAGGCCGAAGAACGCCAGGTACAGCGCGTCAGGTTGTTGCAGGTAGGGTATGGCTTCGGTTCGCAGGCTAGGGATAAAGGACAACAGCAAGGCTGCTGCGCCCGTTAGCAGGTGGACGATTTTCAACATTTTGATTGACTCACGTTAAGACGGATCGCAAGGAAGAGCTGATTGAGCGCGGTTCGCTTCTGAACAATGGGAGGCGTTGGACACGCGCCCGCTATCAGCCTATGCACGGCACGCCAGAAAAGAGCGGCAGTGACACATCGCCTATTTAACAGCAAAGACCGTACCTTCTCAAATCAGCGCGGGCGGCGTGTGACGAAGGGCGCGGAGCAATCTGCGCGGGAGCTGTACCCAGTGCCGCCTGAACGCTTGTTCTAGAGGGTTTTCCCGGTTTTTGGGGGGCTTGAGCGGAGTGCCGTCAGCCAATCCGGAATAGGGGTGGCAATCTGTCGCGGGAGGGGGCGTGAAGCGAGTCTGCGAGCTGCGGGGGCTCTTGCTACAGTGGTAGCGCACCTGTGGAATGGATTCATCACCATCAAGGGGAAAGGCATGGCCATTGATATCGGTATCAGCGAGGCAGATCGCAAGTCCATCGTTGACGGGCTTTCGCGACTGTTATCGGACACGTATGTACTTTATCTGAAAACCCATAATTTTCACTGGAATGTGACGGGGCCGATGTTTCGCACCCTTCATTTAATGTTTGAAGAGCAATATAACGAGTTGGCACTGGCGGTGGATCTGATTGCCGAGCGTATTCGTGCACTGGGTTTTCCGGCACCGGGCGCATATTCGATCTATGCGCGTCTTTCTTCCATCAAGGAAGAAGAGGGCGTGCCAAGTGCCGAGGACATGATCAAGCAACTTGTCCAGGGGCAGGAAGCGGTCACTCGCACCGCGCGAAGTCTGTTTCCCCTGCTGGATAAAGTCAGTGACGAGCCCACGGCGGACCTGCTGACGCAGCGCATGCATGTTCATGAAAAGACCGCGTGGATGCTACGGTCGCTGTTGGATAATCAGTAGTCGTTCGTTGGCTGATGGCGTCCTGCGGCGCCATCAGTGTTTTCCGCTCTCTGGGGAGGGGGGGCGATCCTGATCGCTTGCAACGCTTTTACGTGCGTGGATATTGAATCTCCCTGCGTGCCTGTTCTGTTTTATAGATGAACTCAGGGCCGTATCTGTATTCCCCTTTCTTTAGTTGGTTTGTCCTACATGTGTGGTTATAAAAGCATCTAGAAATACCGGTCGGCTTGCGCTTATATAAGGGAACGGATTGTTGTTTCTGTTATGGAGCTAAGGCAAGGGAGTGTCGAGGGTATGGCTCGAGTATCGGGGCGGGGTGCAAGTGAGGTTGTCAGGTTTCCAGATATAAGGATTGATCCCTTTGTTCGGGAGTTTGATATGGGGTTGGTGCGCCCGTTGTCGCGATCGGTTCGGTTGAACGGATTCGCGACGTGCTTGAGATTGGAGCAGGTCTACTGGGATATTCTGGCCAATATGGCAAGGCTCAATGATTGTTCGGTAAGCGCACTGCTTTCTTATGTCGATCGGGAGGTGCACCTACGTCATGGCGGTGTGAAGAATTTCAGTGGGTTGGTCCGGGTGGTGTGTGTTGTGCACAGCTTGAGTGAGGACGGCCATCACCCGCGGTGATCGGTGGATTGCCGGTCTGGACGGCTCCGTGCTCAGGCGCCTGCCGGTGGTAGACCCGACTGAGCGCGTGCCCGTACAGCGTTACGGCTGCACAGGCTCGATTTAATGGATATAATCCCGCTCTTTGCCGCGAAACCGAATGTTTACGCGGGAATTATCTGATTGCCGAGACAACCCCATGCCGATGTACGACTATCAATGTGCTTCCTGTGGTCATCAGTTGGAAGCCATTCAGAAGATCAGCGCAGCACCGTTGGTCGACTGCCCTGCCTGCCAGGCACCCGAACTGAAAAAAATGCTGTCGATGCCAGGCTTCCGCCTGAGCGGTACCGGCTGGTACGAAACCGACTTCAAGACCGGTTCGAAGAAAAATCTGGCTGGCGGCGACAAAGCTGACTGAGTTGAACGACACACCGGGCTCTTGCATTATCTGACGCTTCATTCAAATGCAGCGGTCGGCAAGACCTCCCATCGAATTTCGAATTACGAGAAGTGAAACCACTACCATGATGCGCAGCCATTATTGCGGCCAACTGAACGAAAGCCTGGAAGGTCAGGAAATTACCCTTTGCGGATGGGTCCATCGTCGTCGTGACCACGGCGGGGTGATTTTCCTCGATATCCGTGATCGTGAAGGTCTGGCCCAGGTGGTGTTCGATCCGGATCGCGCCGAAACCTTCGCCGCCGCTGACCGCGTGCGCAGTGAATACGTCGTCAAGATCACCGGCAAGGTGCGTCTGCGTCCGGCGGGTGCCGGCAACACCAACATGGCTTCGGGCATGATCGAAGTGTTGGGTTATGAGCTGGAAGTATTGAACGAAGCGGAAACTCCGCCGTTCCCGCTCAACGAGTTCTCCGACGTTGGCGAGGAAACCCGCCTGCGTTATCGCTTCATCGACCTGCGTCGTCCGGAAATGGCCGAGAAGCTGCGCCTGCGTTCGCGCATGACCACCAGCATCCGCCGCTACCTGGACGAGAACGGCTTCCTCGATGTCGAAACGCCGATCCTGACCCGTGCGACGCCTGAAGGCGCACGTGACTACCTGGTGCCGAGCCGTACTCACGCGGGCTCCTTCTTCGCCTTGCCGCAATCGCCGCAGCTGTTCAAGCAACTGCTGATGGTTGCCGGCTTCGATCGTTACTACCAGATCGCCAAGTGCTTCCGCGACGAAGACCTGCGTGCCGACCGCCAGCCGGAATTCACCCAGATCGACATCGAAACCAGCTTCCTTGATGAAAAAGACATCATGGGCCTGACCGAAGGCATGATCCGCAACCTGTTCAAGGAAGTGCTGGGTCTGGAATTCGGCGAATTCCCGCACATGACCTGGGAAGAGGCCATGCGTCGTTACGGTTCCGACAAGCCGGACCTGCGTAACCCGCTAGAACTGGTTGACGTTGCCGACCAACTGAAAGAAGTCGACTTCAAGGTGTTCAGCGGCCCGGCCAACGACCCGAAAAGCCGTATCGCTGCTTTGCGCGTTCCGGGCGGGGCGAGCATGCCGCGCAGCAAGATCGACGACTACACCAAGTTCGTCGGTATCTACGGTGCCAAGGGCCTGGCGTACATCAAGGTCAACGAGCGTGCCAAGGGCGTTGAAGGCCTGCAGTCGCCAATCGTCAAGAACATCCCTGAAGCCAACCTCAATGTGATCCTGGATCGTGTTGGCGCGGTTGATGGCGACATCGTGTTCTTCGGTGCCGACAAGGCCAAGATCGTCAGCGAAGCCCTCGGTGCGCTGCGGATCAAGGTCGGTCACGACCTGAGCCTGCTGACGTGCGAGTGGGCACCGATGTGGGTGGTCGATTTCCCGATGTTCGAAGAGAACGACGACGGCAGCTTCACCGCCTTGCACCACCCGTTCACCGCGCCGAAGTGCACGCCAGAAGAGCTCGAGGCCAATCCGGCAACCGCGCTGTCCCGTGCCTACGACATGGTGCTGAACGGTACTGAGCTGGGTGGCGGTTCGATCCGTATCCACCGCAAGGAAATGCAGCAATCGGTATTCCGCCTGCTGGGTATCAGCGAAGCGGAACAGGAAGAGAAGTTCGGCTTCCTGCTCGACGCCCTGAAATACGGTGCGCCACCGCACGGTGGCCTGGCATTCGGCCTGGACCGTCTGGTGATGCTGATGACCGGCGCCCAGTCGATCCGTGAAGTGATCGCCTTCCCGAAAACCCAGAGCGCGGCTTGTGTCATGACTCAGGCACCGGGTCTGGTGGATGCCAAGGCGTTGCGCGAACTGCACATCCGTTTGCGCGAACAGCCGAAGGCTGAGTAAGGCTTGATCGCCGTGGCGCATCGCTGGATGCACCACGGGGTGTCAGAGCAGATTACGTTGCCCGCTCGCCTTCCAGGGCGTGCGGGCATTGTTTTTTAAGAGAATTCGGAGCGAGTTATGGCAGGTCATTCCAAGTGGGCGAACATCAAGCACCGCAAAGAACGTCAGGATGCCAAGAAGGGCAAGATTTTCACCAAGTGGATTCGTGAGCTGACTGTCGCGGCCCGTCAGGGTGGCGGTGATCCGGGCTCCAACCCGCGCTTGCGGCTGGCGCTGGACAAGGCCCTTGGCGCGAACATGAGCCGCGACATCATCGATCGTGCCGTTGCCCGTGGTGCCGGCGCTGCCGACACCGATGACATGGTCGAGCTGAGCTACGAGGGTTACGGCCCGGGTGGCGTGGCTGTGATGGTCGAGTGCATGACCGACAACCGCAATCGTACCGCTGCAGCAGTACGCCACGCGTTCAGCAAGTGTGGCGGCAATCTGGGGACGGACGGCTCGGTGGCGTACCTGTTCGAGCGCAAGGGGCAGATTTCCTTCGCCCCGGGCATCGATGAGGACGCGCTCATGGAGGCGGCGATGGACGCCGACGCCGATGACGTTGTGACCAACGAAGACGGCTCGATTGATGTGTTCACCTCGTTCGCCGGTTTCTATGCTGTGCGTAACGCGCTGGAAGCAGCGGGTTTCAAGGCCGATGATGCCGAGATCGTGATGTTGCCGACCACCAGTGCCGAACTGGACCTGGAAGGCGCCGAGAAAGTCCTTAAGCTGATCGACATGCTTGAAGACCTGGATGACGTGCAGAACGTCTATTCCAACGCGGACATCCCCGAGTCGGTGGCCCAACAGCTCGGTTGATGCGCCCTTTGTAGAAGCGAGTGTGCTCGCGATGAGCCCGAGAGCGGCGCGCTGATTCAAGTGATCAGCGTTATCGTTAACGACCATCGCGAGCACGCTCGCTCCTACAGGGGAGGCTGGTGTCTTGCTACAGTACTGTGGACTCGAGACGTACTTTTCCTATAACCCGCAGGCGTTATGACTTTAATTCTTGGTATCGACCCCGGTTCACGCATCACCGGTTATGGCGTGGTGCGCGATACTGGTCGTGGCTGCGTGTATGTGGCTTCGGGATGTATTCGTACCGGCAGCGGCGAGTTACATGAGCGGTTGCAAATTGTTTATCGCGGCGTGCGCGAAGTCATCCAGACTTATGGTCCAGTGACCATGGGCATCGAAAAGGTTTTCATGGCGCGTAACGCCGATTCGGCCCTGAAGTTGGGGCAGGCGCGTGGCGCTGCCATTGTCGCCGGGGCGGAAGAAAGCCTGGAAATCGCCGAATACACCGCGACCCAGGTCAAGCAGGCGGTGACCGGGACCGGCGGGGCGAATAAAGAGCAGGTGCAGATGATGGTCATGCACATGCTCAAGCTCACCAGCAAGCCGCAAATCGACGCCTCGGATGCCCTGGCCATCGCCATTTGCCATGCCCACACCCGGTCCAGCCTGTTACCTCATGGCTTGGGCACTGCTCGCAGTCGCGGCGGTCGTCTTCGTCTGTGATCTGATAGCATCGGCGCACGTGTTTTTTTCGTTGAGCGTTTTGCGCCTGTCCCGTCGGCGATCACGCTCACTTTGGTACCCGAAAGCCAGATCTGGCCAACGCTTAAGGATTTGAAACGTGATTGGACGTTTACGCGGCACCTTGGCTGAGAAGCAGCCGCCGCACCTGATTCTGGATGTAAACGGCCTGGGCTATGAGCTGGAAGTGCCGATGACCACCCTGTACCGATTGCCGTCGGTCGGTGAGCCGATCACCTTGCACACCCATTTGGTGGTGCGCGAGGATGCCCAGTTGCTCTATGGTTTTATCGGCAAGCGCGAACGTGACTTCTTCCGTGAGTTGATCCGCCTCAATGGCGTGGGCCCGAAGCTGGCGCTGGCCTTGATGTCGAGCCTTGAGGTCGATGAGTTGGTGCGCTGCGTCCAGGCGCAGGATACCTCGGCGCTGACCAAGGTGCCGGGTGTCGGGAAAAAGACCGCCGAGCGATTACTGGTGGAACTCAAGGATCGCTTCAAGGCCTGGGAGACCGTGCCGAGCATGTTCGCGCTGGTGCCGAACCAGCCGGATGCACCGGCGCCGCTGCACAGTGCTGAAAACGATGCGGTCAGCGCGCTGATTTCCCTGGGTTACAAGCCGCAGGAGGCCAGCAAGGCGATCGCGGGGATCAAGGAGAAAGGCTTGAGCAGCGAAGACCTGATTCGTCGTGCCCTGAAGGGAATGATCTAAGTGATTGAAGCTGATCGTCTGATTGCCGCCACCGGTGGCCCGCGTGAGCGCGAAGAAGTCCAGGACCGGGCGATTCGTCCGGTCAGCCTGGCCGAGTACATCGGCCAGCCAACCGTTCGCGAGCAAATGGAGCTGTTTATCCAGGCTGCCCGCGGGCGTAATGAATCCCTGGACCATACGCTGATCTTCGGACCGCCCGGGCTGGGTAAAACCACGCTGGCCAACATCATCGCCCAGGAAATGGGGGTGTCGATCAAGAGCACCTCCGGGCCGGTGCTAGAGCGGCCGGGCGACCTGGCGGCGCTGTTGACCAACCTGGAGCCTCACGATGTGCTGTTCATCGATGAAATCCATCGCCTGTCGCCCATTGTCGAGGAAGTGCTGTACCCGGCCATGGAGGACTTCCAGCTCGACATCATGATCGGTGAGGGGCCGGCTGCCCGTTCCATCAAGCTCGACCTGCCGCCGTTCACCCTGGTGGGGGCGACCACGCGCGCGGGGATGCTGACCAATCCGTTGCGTGACCGTTTCGGTATCGTCCAGCGTCTGGAGTTCTATAGCACGGCGGACCTGGCGACCATCGTCAGCCGTTCGGCCGGCATTCTCGGGCTGCCGCTGGACCCGGAAGGTTCTTTCGAAATTGCCCGGCGAGCACGTGGCACGCCGCGTATTGCCAACCGCTTGTTGCGTCGGGTGCGCGATTTTGCCGAAGTTCGGGCCAAGGGGCATATCACCAAGCCGATTGCCGACCTGGCGTTGAACCTGCTGGACGTCGACGAGCGTGGCTTCGATCATCAGGACCGGCGCTTGTTGCTGACCATGATCGAGAAGTTCGATGGCGGACCGGTGGGGGTGGACAGCCTCGCGGCGGCGATCAGTGAAGAGCGGCACACCATCGAGGATGTGCTCGAGCCGTACCTGATTCAGCAAGGCTATATCATGCGCACGCCCCGTGGCCGGGTGGTCACGCGGCACGCGTATCTGCATTTTGGATTGAACATTCCGTCGCGCATGGGTGAGATGCCCGTGGCAGACGAGTTTCTGGATGCAGTGGACGATTAATAAACGGTCTGCGCCGATTTTTTCGGGTTTTGCGCTGTCCCAAGTGGCTGCGAGACCCTTCTTTGCCAGGAAAGGCGCAGAAGTATGAAAAACAGTTGCCTGGCGGATTGGCAACCTGAGGAGTAAGCACTAGAGTATGCGCGCGCAAAACGGGCTAGAGCCATTCGCACATCGTTGTCGCGTTTATTACGAGGACACCGATGCCGGCGGCATCGTGTATTACGTTAATTACCTCAAGTTTATGGAACGGGCTCGAACCGAGCGGCTTCGTGAGCTGGGCTTTGCCCAGTCGCAGCTGGCAGGTGAGGACCTGTTGTTTGTCGTGCATTCCAGCGAAGCGCGCTACCACGCGCCGGCGCGACTGGACGACGAGCTTCTGGTAAGTGCGCAAGTAATTGAATTGAACCGCGTCAGCCTGCGCTTTAAACAGCAGGTCAGGCGTGCCGCGGATAATGCACTGCTCTGCGAAGGGCAGTTTTTGGTGGCCTGTGTGCGCACCCATAGTTTGAAACCCCGGGCCATTCCCGAAGCTCTACGCGCGGCTTTTGCCGGCGAGAGCGGCGCGGGTACACACTCAGAGCAGGAGATAAAGCGTGGAAGCTAACGTCGTCGACCATTCCTCCATGTGGAGCCTGGTCAGCAATGCCAGTATCGTTGTGCAACTGGTAATGCTGATCCTGGTAGCCGCATCGGTGACCTCATGGATCATGATCTTTCAGCGCAGCAACTTGCTGCGTGCCGGTCGACGTGCCCTGGAGAGCTTCGAGGAGCGCTTCTGGTCCGGTATCGACCTGTCCAAGCTGTACCGTCAGGCCGGCAGCAATCCGGACCCTGATTCGGGCGTGGAACAAATCTTCCGTGCCGGCTTCAAGGAGTTCTCCCGCCTGCGCCAGCAGCCGGGCGTTGACCCGGAAGCGGTCATGGAAGGTGTGGCCCGTGCCATGCGCGTGGCCATTTCCCGCGAGGAAGAAAAGCTCGAGCAGAGCCTGCCGTTCCTGGCCACCGTCGGTTCCGTGAGCCCGTACATCGGTCTGTTCGGTACGGTCTGGGGCATCATGAACTCGTTCCGCGGCCTGGCCACTGCCCAGCAAGCGACCCTGGCCACCGTGGCTCCAGGCATCGCCGAGGCATTGATCGCCACGGCGATCGGTCTGTTCGCCGCCATCCCGGCCGTTATCGCGTACAACCGTTTTGCGGCGCGCAGCGAAACCCTGACCAGCCGTTACTACACCTTCGCCGATGAGTTCCAGGCGATCCTGCACCGTAAAGTGCACACCAGCGAAGAATAAGCAGGTATTTCCCAATGGCTTTAATCGCTCGAGCTCGCAAAAAGCGCAAGCCGGTTGCCGAGATGAACGTGGTGCCTTACATCGACGTGATGCTGGTACTGCTGGTCATCTTCATGGTGACCGCGCCGATGCTCAATCAGGGCGTGAAGGTTGATCTGCCCAAGGTTTCCAGCGAAGCCTTGCCGCAGGACAACAACACCCAGGTCCTGACCATTTCGATCAAGGCTGACAAGACCTATTACTGGAACCTTGGCAGCGAAGTCGACACCGACAAGCAACAGGACCGGGCAATGACCCTGCCGCAGATGACCGACGCGGTGACCAAGATCATTCGCGCCGGCACCGAAGGCGGCAAGCGCACCCAGGTATTCATTCGCGGCGACAAGACCGTCGACTATGGTTCCGTCATGGGCGCCATGGGTGGGTTGCAGAAAGCCGGGGTCGGTAACGTTGGCCTGATTACCGAGGCGCCCTGATGCAGCAACAGCGAGAGCCAACAGCCTCGGAAAGCTACTTCTGGCCTAGTGTCTGGGCGATTGCCCTGCACATTCTGGTGTTTGGCATGCTGTTCGTCAGTTTTGCCTTTACCCCGGAATTGCCGCCGGCCAAGCCGATCGTCCAGGCGACCCTGTACCAGTTGAAATCGAAAAGTCAGGCGACCACCCAGACCAATCAGAAGATTGCGGGTGAAGCGAAGAAATCCGCTGCGCGCCAGACCGAAGTCGAACAGATGGAGCAGAAGAAGGTCGAGCAGGAAGCGGTGAAGGCTGCGGAACAAAAGAAGGAAGAGGCGGCTCAAAAGGCCGAGGAAGCCAAGCAGGCCGACGAGTCGAAGAAAGCCGAAGAAGCGAAGAAGGCTGATGAAGCCAAAAAAGCCGATGACGCGAAGAAGGCCGCCGAAGCCAAAAAGGCAGAAGAGAAACAATTGGCTGATATAGCCAAGAAGAAGTCCGAAGAAGAAGCCAAGAAAGCCGCTGAAGAAGAGGCCAAGAAAGCGGCCGCTGAAGCAGCGAAGAAAAAGATAGTCGAAGACGCGAAGAAAAAAGCCGCGGAAGACGCCAAGAAGAAAGCTGAAGCTGAAGAGGCGAAGAAGAAAGTCGCCGAAGATGCGAAGAAGAAAGCTGCTGCCGATGCTGCGAAGAAGAAATCGCAGGAAGCGGCACGTAAATCCGCCGAAGAGAAAAAGGCCCAGGCCTTGGCTGATTTGCTTTCCGACACGCCGCAGCGCCAGCAGGCCTTGGCCGATGAGCAGGGCGATGAAGTCGCGGGCAGTTTCGACGATCTGATTCGTGCTCGGGCAGCGGAAGGCTGGGCTCGTCCTCCTTCGGCACGCAAGAACATGACGGTCGTGCTGCAAATTGGCATGTTGCCAGATGGCACGGTGACTTCGGTCAGCGTGGCCAAGTCCAGTGGCGATGGTCCGTTCGACAGCTCGGCTGTGGCGGCGGTCAAAAACATTGGTCGTTTGACGGAAATGCAGGGAATGAAGCCAAGCGACTTCGCTCCCTATCGTTCATTCAAGATGACATTCACACCTGAGGATCTAGCCTTGTGAGAAACCTTCTTCGAGGAATGCTTGTCGTTATTTGCTGCATGGCAGGGATAGCGGCGGCGGATGAAAAAAACATTCTGGTCACCAGCGGTAGTGACCGGGCAACCCCGATTGCAGTCGTGCCGTTTGGCTGGCAGGGCGGTAGCGTCCTGCCGGATGACATGGCGGAAATCATCGGTAACGACCTGCGCAACTCGGGTTACTACTCGCCGATTCCAAAGCAGAACATGATCAGCCAGCCAACCCAGGCCAGCGAAGTCATCTACCGCGACTGGAAGGCCTTGGGCGCCCAGTACATCATGGTCGGCAGCATTGTTCCGGCGGGCGGTCGCCTGCAGGTGCAGTACGCCCTGTTCAACGTCAATACCGAGCAGCAAGTGCTGACCGGTAGCGTGTCGGGCGGTGTCGATCAGCTACGCGACATGGCGCACTACATCTCGGACCAGTCGTTTGAAAAGCTCACCGGCATCAAGGGCGCGTTCTCCACGCGTCTGTTGTACGTCACGGCCGAGCGTTTCTCCGAGAAGAACACCCGCTACACCCTGCAACGTTCGGACTATGACGGTGCTCGCGCGGTGACCCTGCTGCAATCGCGTGAACCGATCCTGTCGCCGCGTTTCGCGCCCGATGGCAAGCGCATCGCTTATGTCTCGTTCGAGCAGAAGCGTCCGCGTATCTTCATGCAGAACATCGACACCGGTCGTCGTGAGCAGATCACCAACTTCGAAGGCCTGAACGGCGCGCCAGCCTGGTCGCCAGACGGTTCTCGCCTGGCGTTCGTGCTGTCCAAGGACGGCAACCCGGACATCTATGTGATGAATCTGGGCTCGCGCCAGATCACTCGTGTCACGGCAGGTCCGGGCATCAACACCGAACCGTTCTGGGGCAAGGATGGTTCGACCATCTACTTCACCTCCGATCGCGGTGGCAAGCCACAGATCTACAAGACCAGTGCCAGTGGCGGCGGTGCCGAACGTGTGACTTTCGTCGGTAACTACAACGCCAACCCGAAACTGTCGGCCGATGAAAAGACCCTGGTGATGATCCATCGTCAGCAAGGCTTCACCAATTTCAAGGTGGCTGCCCAGGATTTGCAGCGCGGTAGTGTAAAGATACTCACTGATAGCACTCTGGACGAGTCGCCTACTGTTGCGCCCAACGGCACCATGGTAATCTACGCCACCCGCCAGCAGGGCCGGGGAGTCTTGATGCTCGTGTCCATCAATGGACGCGTAAGGCTCCCACTTCCTACCGCACAAGGCGAAGTCAGAGAACCTTCCTGGTCCCCTTACCTGAACTGACGCGGCGCAACACGTATTACATAACACATTGGGGTTCATTAGGAGTTTCACGATGGAAATGCTGAAGTTTGGTAAATTTGCTGCGCTGGCTCTGGCCATGGCTGTAGCTGTAGGTTGCTCGTCCAAAGGCGGCGACAATGCCGGTGAAGGCGCAGTAGATCCAAACGCTGGTTACGGTGCTAACACTGGTGCTGTTGACGGTTCCCTGAGCGAAGAAGCTGCTCTGCGCGCAATCACCACCTTCTACTTCGAATACGACAGTTCGGACCTGAAGCCAGAAGCCATGCGCGCTCTGGACGTTCACGCCAAAGACCTGAAAGCAAACGGCGCTCGCGTTGTTCTGGAAGGCAACACCGACGAACGTGGTACTCGTGAGTACAACATGGCACTGGGCGAGCGTCGTGCGAAAGCCGTTCAGCGCTACCTGGTACTGCAAGGCGTTTCCCCAGCTCAGCTGGAACTGGTTTCCTACGGCGAAGAGCGTCCAGTTGCTACCGGCAACGACGAGCAGTCCTGGGCTCAAAACCGTCGCGTCGAACTGCGTAAGTAATTCGTCATGCGAACGTGCCGTCGTGCTGTAACTGTCTTGGCTCTCAGTCTCGCGCCGCTTGCGGCGTGGGCTGCGGTTCCTGTGGTCGATAACGATTCCGGTTATAACAATAGCGGGAGCAGTTATCCGCCTGCAGGTTACGGTACGAGCGGCGCCTATGCCGGGGGAGGGGTTTCGACCCCTGTCTCGGCACAGGGCGAGCTGTTCAACCAACTGCAACAAATGCAGGAACAGATCGCACGCCAACAAGGCGTGATCGAAGTTCTGCAAAACGATGTTGCGCGCATGAAGCAAGAAAGCCTGGAGCGATACCAGGATCTTGATCGGCGTATTGGAACCGGCGGTGCATCCGCTGCGGCTCCTGAAAATTCTCCAGCCGGTGGCGATGCCGCCGGTGCAGCGGCAGGCGCGGGTGCTGCAACCCAGGCGCCAGCGGCCAGCAGTGAACCGGGTGATCCGGCGAAGGAAAAGCTCTATTACGATGCAGCCTTCGACCTGATCAAGGCCAAGGACTTCGACAAGGCCAGCCTGGCGTTTACCGCATTCCTGCGCAAGTACCCCAACAGCCAGTATTCGGGCAACGCCCAGTACTGGTTGGGCGAAGTGAACCTGGCCAAAGGCGACCTGCAAGGTGCTGGCCAGGCATTCGCCAAGGTCTCGCAGTTGTATCCCAAGCACGCCAAGGTGCCGGATTCGCTGTACAAGCTGGCTGATGTAGAGCGCCGCCTGGGTCATACTGACAAGGTCAAGGGCATTCTGCAGCAGGTCGTTTCCCAGTATCCAGGGACTTCCGCCGCTCAGTTGGCCCAGCGCGATCTGCAGCGCATGTAAGGTTGTTTGACCGGCTTTACAAGAAATCCGCGCTTGCCGCGGGTTTTTTCGTTAGAATTCACGCCCTTTTTAGAAACACCGCTTTTTGGGATCTGCGCGTTGGCGGGGTTCCATCAAGTGCCTGACGGAGGCGGACAGCCTGTTTAGCTGTTACGCCCGTGGCGACTATGCAAGACACATTGAGAATTACCGAAGTTTTCTACTCGTTGCAGGGTGAAACGCGGACTGCCGGGCTGCCCACCGTATTCGTGCGCCTGACCGGTTGCCCATTGCGTTGCGGTTACTGCGACAGTGCCTACGCGTTCAGTGGTGGCACGGTTCGATCCCTCGACGACATCCTCGAGCAGGTTGCCGGCTTCAGGCCCCGTTACGTCTGCGTGACCGGCGGCGAACCCCTGGCGCAACCCAATGCCATTCCTTTGCTCAAGCAACTCTGTGATGCCGGCTACGAGGTGTCGCTGGAAACCAGCGGCGCCCTGGATATCAGTGCGGTTGATCCACGGGTCAGTCGCGTCGTCGACCTGAAGACCCCGGGTTCCAAGGAAGCGCACCGTAACCGCTATGAGAACATCGAGCTGCTGACCCCCAACGATCAGGTCAAGTTCGTGATCTGCTCGCGGGAGGATTATGACTGGGCGGTGTCCAAGCTGATCCAGTACGGCCTCGACCAGCGTGCCGGTGAGGTGCTGTTCTCGCCGAGCCATCACGACCTGAATGCACGCGACCTGGCGGACTGGGTTGTCGCGGACAACCTGCCGGTGCGCTTGCAATTGCAGCTGCACAAATATCTTTGGAACGACGAGCCGGGGCGCTGAGATGACTGAACAACTGAATCAAGTAGAAAAACGTGCTGTCATTCTGCTGTCCGGCGGGCTGGACTCGGCGACCGTTGTGGCCATGGCCCGCGCTGAAGGTTACAGCTGCTACACCATGAGCTTCGATTATGGCCAGCGTCACCGTGCCGAGTTGCATGCGGCCGAGCGTGTGGCGCGCGATCTGGGCGCGGTCGAGCATAAAGTGATCGGCCTGAACCTGAACGGCATTGGCGGTTCGGCACTGACTGACAGTTCCATCGACGTCCCTGAGGCGCCGAGCGAAGGCATTCCGGTGACGTATGTGCCGGCCCGCAATACCGTATTCCTTTCGTTGGCGCTGGGCTGGGCCGAAGTGCTCGGTGCGCGGGATATCTTCATTGGCGTCAACGCCGTGGACTACTCCGGTTACCCGGATTGCCGTCCCGAGTTCGTCGAAGCCTTTGAACGCATGGCCAACCTGGCGACCAAGGCCGGGGTGGAAGGGCAGGGCTTCCGTATCCAGGCGCCGCTGCAGAACCTGAGCAAGGCGCAAATCGTTCAGGCCGGCGTCAAGCTCGGCGTCGATTATGGGCTGACCGTATCCTGCTATCAGGCGGACGATAACGGCCGTGCCTGCGGCAAGTGCGACAGCTGCCGCCTGCGCGCGGAAGGCTTCGCGGCGGCCGGGATCAGCGACCCAACACCTTATTTTTGAATTATTTTCAAAAAGGTGTTGAATAGTCCTTAAAAATCAGTATTATACGCGCACCACACAGCGGGTCGTTAGCTCAGTTGGTAGAGCAGTTGGCTTTTAACCAATTGGTCGTAGGTTCGAATCCCACACGACCCACCATATTTGGCGGTTTAGAAAATCCGGAAGGCCCACGCAAGTGAGGATTTCCGGGTTTTTTTTTGCCTGCGATTTGAGCGGATGCCGTCGAAGGTGTTGCGCTGCGTGACTCAGGTCAGAAGGGTCTTTTGCATGTCGGGGATATTCTGTAGCCTTGCCCGGCTTCAATGTTGTCCGTGCCTGATGACTACTCACTCTCCCGGCGGTGCCCCGAAAGGTCCGGAGCCGGGTGTATACTTGACTCTCGCGCGAAAGCGCCCGCAGGTCTTGCGATCATGACGCAAATTTCCGAACGCCTTCTTGTACAAGCTCACCTCGATGCCAAGCAGCCCAAGCCGCTGACCGCCGAAGAGCAAGCCCATTACCGCAGTGCCATCGCCGCCGAGCTCAAGGCTCAGGACGCGGTGCTGGTTGCCCACTTCTATTGTGACCCGATCATTCAGGCCCTGGCCGAAGAAACCGGTGGCTGCGTTTCCGACTCCCTGGAAATGGCCCGCTTCGGCAATGCACACCCGGCCAAGACCGTAGTGGTGGCGGGCGTGAAGTTCATGGGGGAGACGGCGAAAATCCTCAACCCGGAAAAGCGCGTGCTGATGCCGACCCTGGAGGCGACCTGTTCGCTGGACCTGGGGTGCCCGGTAGACGAGTTCTCGGCGTTCTGTGACCAGCATCCGGAGCGGACGGTGGTGGTGTATGCCAACACCTCGGCAGCGGTGAAAGCGCGAGCGGACTGGGTCGTGACCTCCAGTTGCGCGCTGGAAATCGTCGAAAGCCTGATGGACAACGGTGAGACGATCATCTGGGGCCCGGACAAGCACCTGGGCACCTACATTCAGCGCAAGACAGGCGCCGACATGCTGCTTTGGGACGGTGCGTGCATCGTTCATGAAGAGTTCAAGGCCAAGCAGCTGGAAGACATGAAGGCGCTGTACCCGGATGCGGCCATCCTGGTGCACCCGGAGTCGCCAACGGCGGTGATCGAGTTGGCCGACGCGGTGGGTTCCACCAGTCAGTTGATCGCAGCGGCGCAAAGCCTGCCGAACAAGACCCTGATCGTGGCCACCGACCGCGGCATTTTCTACAAGATGCAGCAGCTGTGCCCGGACAAGGTGTTTATCGAGGCGCCTACGGCCGGCAACGGCGCGGCATGCCGCAGTTGCGCGCATTGCCCGTGGATGGCGATGAACACCCTTGAACGCACGCTGCAGTGCCTGCGAGAGGGTTCAGGCGAGATCTTCGTCGAGCCGGCGCTGATCCCCCAGGCGATTCGCCCGCTCAAGCGCATGCTCGACTTCACCGCGGCTGCGCGGATGAAGCTGGCGGGTAACGCCTGATCGTCTACTTTGATCGCCTGGTAAAAAAAACGCCCCGATGGTTCGGGGCGTTTTGGTATCTGGCAGATCACTTTTTCTTCTTCGGAATCCGCACCAGCTGGCTGTTGGAGTACATGTCGTGCCAGCTGCGTTTCTGTTTGTCGAAGAGCATCCAGAAGAAGCCCAGGCCGACGCACAGCAGTGACGCAATCGAGACCACAAAGCGCAGCAGCGCCTGCCACAGGCTGATGGCCGAGCCGTCGGCGTTCTGCACACGGATGCACCAGACCTGCATGCCCAGGGTCTGGCCGGAATAGGTCCAGAACTTGGCGAAGAAACCAAACAACACGAACAGCAAGACGGTGGAGAGCAGAGGATCGCCGTCCAGTGCGCCGGCATCGGTCAGGGCGCGCATCCGCTCTTCGCCGATGATTGCCATCTGGATCATCTTGTACACGCCGCCTGTGACGATCAGCAGGGCGGTGCACAGCAGGAAGTCGTAGAACATCGCTGCCAGGCGACGGCCCAGGCCGGCGATGGGGAATTCACCCTGGGGGCTGAGCAGGTGTTTCGACATGGAATGGCTCTCGACTGATAAAAAGAAGCCATTTTACGGAATTGCGCGCACAAAAAAGCCCCTGATGTCAGCATCAGAGGCTTTTTAGTAACAGAAGATCAGCCTTCTGCTTGAACTTCGTCAGCTTGCATGCCTTTTTGGCCTTGCACAGCGATGAAGGTCACTTTCTGGCCTTCTTTCAGGCTCTTGAAACCGTTGCCCTGGATGGCACGGAAATGTACGAACAGATCCGGGCCGCTTTCTGGAGTGATAAAACCAAAACCTTTTTCGTCGTTAAACCACTTGACGGTGCCGCTCTGACGTTGGGACATTTCTTATTTCCTATGACGCAAAAATTGATGGCAGCCTCTTTCTCATGAAAGAGTACTGGGGCTGGTTGCAGGAAAGTAGAAAGACGTAGAACGGGTGTAGCAAACTTGTTGGCTACTGCCCAGGTCACGATTCCAAGCGACCCATGCAAACACAGTGAACAAACTCTACGCCAACTACGAGAGAAAAAACAAGCCCCCCTGTAAGCCTTGTTCCGCCGGGCTTGTGGCGGGTTCGTCGGGTTTTCGGCGCGGCTTGATCGATACCGTTGTTCACATGTTTTCGAACGTTATAACGCAAGTTCATTATCGAAGCTTAGAGTCAAACGTTTGCACTGTTTTATGGCGGTTGCGTGACAGATTAGTGCGTTGTTACGCAACCGCGTTACTTATTGGAACAGTCAATCAACCGCGGTAGTAGCGCTGCGGAACAAATGGCATTTTGCTTACAAGCAAAGGCACCTTTTTCCCACGCACGATCGCCCAGACTTGGGTATCGAGTGCGATGTACGCACTGTCCAGGTAACCCATCGCCAAGGGACCACCCAGGGTAGGTCCGAAGCCGCCACTGCAGACGCTGCCGATGATCTCGCCCGCTTCGTTGACGATCTCCGCGCCTTCGCGCACCGGTGTGCGTTCCTGAGGCAGCAGGCCGACGCGTTTGCGGCTGACGCCGTTCTGTTGCTGGGCAAATACGCTTTCAGTCCCCGGGAAGCCGCCGGCACGGGCACCATCGGCACGCCGAGGCTTGGAGATGGCCCACAGCAGGCTCGCTTCGATCGGGGTGGTCTCGGTGTTCATGTCATGGCCGTAGAGGCACAGGCCGGCTTCCAGGCGCAACGAGTCGCGGGCACCCAGGCCAATGGCGGCGACTTCCGGTTCGGCCAGCAGGGCGCGGGCCAGGGCCTCGGCATTGGCGGCGGGTACGGAGATTTCAAAACCATCTTCGCCGGTGTAGCCCGAACGGCTGACAAAGCACTCGACACCCAGCAAGGTCACGCGGGCGAACTGCATGAAGGTCATTTTCGCCACTTCAGGGGCCAGGCGGGCGAGCACGGTCACTGCGGCCGGACCTTGCAGGGCGAGCAGGGCGCGCTCTTCGAACAGCGGCTCGATGCTGCACTGCCCGCCGAGGTATTTGCGCAGGTGCGCAAGGTCCTGGTCCTTGCAGGCGGCGTTAACCACCAGGAACAGTTCGTCGTTACCGAGGTTGGCGACCATCAGGTCGTCGAGGATGCCGCCAGCTTCGTTGGTGAACATGGCATAGCGCTGCATGCCCACGGGCAGGTCGATGATGTCCACCGGCACCAGGGTTTCCAGGGCCTTGGCGGCCTGGGCACCGGTCAGGCGGATCTGGCCCATGTGCGAGACATCGAACAGGCCGGCCTGCTCACGGGTGTGCTGGTGCTCCTTCATCACGCCGAGCGGGTACTGCACCGGCATGTCGTAGCCGGCGAAGGGCACCATGCGGGCGCCGAGTTCGATGTGCAGTGCGTGCAGCGGGGTTTTCGACAAGTTTTCGGTGGACATAGACAACTCCTGGAAAATGTACTGGGGCAGACGGGTATGCCTCAGCACTCGATAATGTTGACCGCCAAACCGCCACGGGCGGTTTCCTTGTATTTGCTTTTCATGTCGGCGCCGGTCTGGCGCATGGTGCGGATGACCTTGTCGAGGGAGACGAAGTGCTGACCGTCGCCACGCAGGGCCATGCGTACCGCGTTGATGGCTTTGACCGAACCCATGGCGTTGCGCTCGATGCAGGGCACTTGCACCAGGCCACCAATCGGGTCGCAGGTCAGGCCAAGGTTGTGTTCCATGCCGATTTCGGCGGCGTTCTCCACTTGCTGGACACTGCCGCCCAGCACCTCGCACAGGGCACCGGCGGCCATGGAGCAGGCCACGCCGACTTCACCCTGGCAGCCGACTTCGGCGCCGGAGATCGAGGCGTTTTCCTTGTACAGGATGCCGATGGCGGCCGCCGTGAGTAGGAAGCGCACTACACCGTCTTCATTGGCGCCGGGGATAAAGCGCATGTAGTAATGCAAGACGGCCGGGATGATCCCCGCTGCACCGTTAGTGGGCGCGGTCACCACGCGCCCGCCGTTGGCGTTTTCTTCGTTGACGGCCAGGGCGTACAGGTTCACCCAGTCCAGCACGGACAGCGGGTCGCGCAGCGAGGACTCCGGGTTCTTGCACAGTTGCCGGTGCAACGCCGCCGCGCGCCGCTTGACCTTCAGGCCACCGGGCAAAATTCCTTCGTTGCGACAGCCGGCGTCGACGCAGTCCTGCATCACTTGCCAGATGTTCAGCAGGCCCGCGCGGGTCTCGGCTTCCGGGCGCCAGGCGCTTTCGTTGGTCAGCATCACCTGGCTGATGGACAAACCGTAGGTGCTGCAATGACCCAGCAGGTCCTTGGCGCTTTTGAACGGGAAGGTCAGGGGCGTGGCGTCTTCGACGATGCGGTCGGCGCCGGCGGCGTCTTCGTCGACCACAAAGCCACCGCCCACCGAGTAGTACTCGCGGCTGCGGATTTGCAGGCCGGCGGTATCAAAGGCGCGAAAGATCATGCCATTGGGGTGATAGGCCAACGGCTTGCGGATCATCGCCAGATGGAGTTTTTCATTGAATTCGATCGGGTGCTCACCGAGCAGGTTCAGGCGCCCATTGCTGCGGATGTCGTGCAGGCGGGCGGCTATGTTCTCGGTGTTCACGGTGTCCGGGTGTTCACCTTCCAGGCCCAGCAATACCGCCTTGTCGCTGCCGTGGCCTTTGCCGGTGGCGCCGAGCGAGCCGTAGAGCTCGACTTTGACGCAGGTGGTGTCCTTGAGCAGGTTCTCCCGACGCAGGCCTTCGACAAAGCGTGCCGCGGCGCGCATCGGGCCAACCGTGTGGGAGCTGGAGGGGCCGATGCCAATCTTGAACAGGTCGAACACGCTTAACGACATGGTTGTTCTCCGGTTTCTTGTTATGAGGATCGACGCAGATCGATCGTTCCCACGCTCCCGCGTGGGAATGCAGCCCGTGACGCTCTGCGTCACAAAGCCGACGCCGAGCGTCCTGAGAGGCATTCCCACGCAGAGCGTGGGAACGATCATTGTGGTGGTGATTTAAGCGTAGCTTTCGATCGACGGGCAGGCGCAGATCAGGTTGCGGTCGCCAAACACGTTGTCGACGCGACCGACCGGTGGCCAGTACTTGCCTTCGATCAAGGACTCCACCGGGTACACCGCCTGTTCACGGCTGTAAGGGTGCGACCACTCGCCAACGATTTCCGCCGCGGTGTGCGGGGCGTTCTTCAGCGGGTTGTCGTCCTTGTCCAGGGTGCCGTTTTCCACCGCACGGATTTCTTCGCGGATGCGGATCATGGCCTCGCAGAAACGGTCCAGTTCTTCCTTGGATTCGCTTTCGGTCGGTTCGATCATCAACGTGCCCGCCACCGGGAACGACATGGTCGGGGCGTGGAAACCGAAGTCGATCAGGCGCTTGGCCACGTCATCGACGCTGATGCCGCTGCTGTCCTTGAGCGGACGCAGGTCGAGGATGCATTCGTGGGCCACCAGGCCGTTGCTGCCGGTGTACAGCACCGGGTAGTGCTCTTCGAGGCGACGGGAGATGTAGTTGGCGTTGAGGATCGCCAGCTGCGAAGCACGCTTGAGACCGGCACCACCCATCATACGAATGTACATCCAGGTGATCGGCAAAATGCTCGCGCTGCCGAACGGTGCTGCGCAGACCGCGCCTTCCTTGCGTTCCATGGCCGCGTGACCCGGCAGGAACGGGGTCAGGTGGGATTTCACGCCAATCGGGCCGACGCCCGGGCCGCCACCGCCGTGAGGGATGCAGAAGGTCTTGTGCAGGTTCAGGTGGGATACGTCGCCGCCGAACTTGCCCGGGGCGCACAGGCCGACCATGGCGTTCATGTTGGCGCCGTCGATGTACACCTGGCCGCCGTTGTCATGAATGATGCCGCAGATTTCGCGGATACCTTCCTCGAACACGCCGTGGGTGGACGGGTAGGTGATCATCAGCGCGGCGAGGTGTTCGCGGTGCTCGATGGCCTTGGCGCGCAAGTCTTCGATGTCGACGTTGCCACGGGCATCGCAAGCGGTGACCACCACGCGCATGCCGGCCATGTTGGCGGTGGCCGGGTTGGTACCGTGGGCCGAGGAGGGAATCAGGCAGATGTCGCGACGGTCTTCGCCACGGCTCTGGTGATAGGCACGAATCGCCAGCAGGCCGGCGTATTCACCCTGGGAGCCTGCGTTCGGTTGCAGCGAGATCGCGTCGTAGCCGGTGGCGGCGCAGAGCATCGCTTCCAGTTCGTCGGTCAGCTGTTGGTAGCCGGCACTTTGCTCGGCCGGGGCGAACGGGTGCAGGGCGCCGAATTCGGCCCAGGTCACGGGGATCATTTCGCTGGCGGCGTTGAGTTTCATGGTGCACGAGCCCAGCGGGATCATAGTGCGATCCAGGGCCAGGTCCTTGTCCGCCAGTTTGCGCAGGTAGCGCATCAACTCGGTTTCCGAGTGATAACGGTTGAACACTGGATGGCTGAGGATCGCCGATTGGCGAATCAGCGACGCCGGGATGCGGCTGTGGATCGAGGCGGCCAGTGCGGCGAAGTCCGGCAGCGACTTGCCGTCGGCCAGCAGGCTCCACAGGGTTTCGATGTCGGCCTGGGTCGTGGTTTCGTCCAGGGACAGACCCAGGCGCTGGTCATCGACCACGCGCAGGTTGATGCGCTGGGCGCGGGCCTTGTCGTGCAGGGCGGCGGTTTGTGCACCCGTGGCCAGGGTCAGGGTGTCGAAGAAGCTGTCTTGCTCGACGTTCAGGCCCAGCGCGCCCAGGCCCTTGGCCAGGATCGCGGTCAGGTGATGAATGCGCGTGGCGATCTGCACCAGGCCTTTGGGGCCGTGGTACACCGCGTACATGCTGGCGATGTTGGCCAGCAGTACCTGGGCGGTGCAGATGTTGCTGGTGGCTTTCTCGCGACGGATATGTTGTTCGCGGGTCTGCATGGCCAGGCGCAGGGCCGGCTTGTCGAAACGGTCTACCGACACACCGACCAGACGGCCCGGCATGTCGCGCTTGAACGCGTCCTTGGTGGCGAAGTAGGCGGCGTGCGGGCCACCGAAGCCCAGCGGCACGCCGAAGCGTTGGGCGCTGCCGATGGCCACGTCGGCGCCGAATTCGCCTGGCGGGGTCAGCAGGGTCAGGGCCAGCAGGTCGGCTGCGACGGCGACCAGGGCATTGGTGGCGTGGAAGCGCTCGGTCAGTTCGCGGTAGTCGAACAGGTCACCGTTGCTGGCCGGGTATTGCAGCAGCGCACCAAAGAACGGGCTGACGTCGGTCAGTTCACGCTCATCGCCCACCACTACGTCGATGCCCAATGGCTCGGCACGGGTGCGCAGCACGTCGAGGGTTTGTGGGTGGCAGTGGCTGGAGGCGAAGAACGCATGGCTGCCCTTGTTCTTGCTCAGGCGCTTGCAGAAGGTCATGGCTTCGGCGGCGGCGGTGGCTTCGTCCAGCAGCGAGGCGTTGGCGATCGGCAGGCCGGACAGGTCGCTGATCAGGGTCTGGAAGTTCAGCAGCGCTTCCAGGCGGCCTTGGGAGATTTCCGGCTGATACGGGGTGTAGGCGGTGTACCAGGCCGGGTTTTCCAGCAGGTTGCGCAGGATCGGCGAAGGTGTATGGCAGTTGTAGTAGCCCTGGCCGATGTAGGTCTTGAACAGCTGGTTCTTGCCGGCGATGGCCTTGATCGAGGCCAGGGCCTCGGCTTCGCTCTGGCCGTCGCCCAGGCCCAGTACGCTGGTGCCCTTGATGCTGTCGGGGATGACGCTGGCGCTCAGGGCTTCCAGGGAATCAAACCCCAGGCTGTTGAGCATGGCTTGCTCGTCGCCCGAACGCGGGCCGATGTGACGCGCGATGAATTCGTTGGCAGTGCTCAGGTTGACTTGAGTCATGTGCGGTCTCCTCAGGCTTCGGCTTGGGCTTTGATCAGGCGGTCGTAGGCGTCCTGGTCCAGCAGTTGGCCGACAGCGCCGGCGTCCGCCGGAATGAAGCGGAAGAACCAGCCTTGGCCCAGCGGGTCTTCGTTGACCAGCTCAGGGTTGCCTTCGAGTGCCGAATTGGTTTCGACGACTTCACCGGTCAACGGCATGTACACGCCGCTGGCGGCCTTTACCGATTCAACGGTGGAGGCTTCGGCGCCTTGCTCGTAGGACTGCAGCTCTGGCAGTTGTACGTAAACAACGTCCCCCAGGGCGTTCTGCGCGAACGCGGTGATGCCGACTGTTACGCTGCCGTCAGCTTCGGTACGCAGCCATTCGTGATCTTCAGTAAAACGCAACTCGCTCATGGAAACTCCTCAGGGGGCCAGACTTGTCTGGTGGACGCGATGGATTGTTCGGGCAAAGCCCTGTTTTATGAGTGGTTACAAAGCAATATCGCGGCCAATGTTTTTAAATTGTTTAAAATCAATAGGTTACGAGTTGTTTTCGGGTGGCGGACGAATGCGCCTGTAGCGAAATCGCTACAGATCAAGGCGTGGAAAAAAGCCTATGGGGATCAAAGCCTTGCGTAGCCGCGCTGAAGGGGGTGTGTAGCGATATCGTTCCGCTGTAGCGCTTTCAGTACAGGTAGAGGTCGCTTTTGGCGCGAAGAATGGGTGCCTTGCGGTCAATTGTGGCGAGGGAGCAAGCTCCCTCGCCACGGGGCCGTTATCGGGGCTCAGGCTTTGCCGGGAATCCCGTACTTGCGTAGCCGATGAGCGATGGCGGTGTGAGAGGTTTGCAGGCGGCTGGCCAGTTGGCGGGTCGAGGGGTAATTGACGTAGAGCTTTTCCAGCAGGGTCTTTTCGAACGACTCCATGGCCTGCTCAAGGCTGTCGACCTCGCTGTCGCCTTGCCGCGCCACGGAAGTGCCGGCGATATCCAGGTCGCCGATGTCCACCAGGCTGCTTTCGCAGATCGCGGCCGCGCGGAAAATCACGTTCTGCAACTGCCGCACATTGCCCGGCCAGCGGTTGCCGAGTAGGGCCGGGTAGGTGCCGGGCGCCAGGCGGCAGACCGGGCGCTGGATCTGCGCACAGGCCTGCTGCATGAAGTAGCGCGCCAGCAACAGAATGTCCTGGCCGCGCTCGCGCAGCGGCGGCACTTCGACGTTGAGCACGTTGAGGCGGTAGAACAGGTCTTCGCGGAACTGGCCCTCGCTGACCATTTTTTCCAGATCACGGTGGGTCGCACTGAGGATCCGTACATTGACCTTGATCTCACGATCACCGCCCACCCGGCGGAAGCTGCCGTCGTTGAGGAAGCGCAGCAACTTGGCCTGCAGGTACGGCGACATCTCGCCGATCTCGTCGAGAAACACCGTGCCCTGGTTCGCCAGCTCCATCAGCCCCGGCTTGCCGCCCCGTTGCGCGCCGGTGAAGGCGCCGGGGGCATAGCCGAACAGCTCGCTTTCGGCGAGGTTTTCCGGCAATGCCGCGCAGTTCAATGCCAGGAATGGCGCGTTGTACCGGGCGCTGATGGCGTGGCAGGCGCGGGCCACCAACTCCTTGCCGGTACCGGTTTCACCCTGGATCAGCAGCGGCGCATCGAGGGCCGCGACCCGTTGCGCACGGGCCTTGAGGGTGCGAATGACCGGGGACTCGCCAAGCAAGGCGTCGAACCCTTCGGCGTGATCGTGGTGCAGTGCCGAGAGTTGTTCGCCAATGCGGTTGGGTTGGTACAGGGTCAACAGGGCGCCGGCATCGGTGATCGGTGTCGCGTCCAGCAGCAAGGTCTGGCCATTGACCGTGATCTCGCGCAGCGCCAGGCGAAAGCCGTGTTCGAGCAGGGCGTCGAGCAACGTTGGGTCGGCAAACAACTCGGTCACGCTTTCCCCGGCCGGCTCACGGCCGTACAGGGCAATCAGTGCCGGGTTGGCCAGCAGGATGTTGCCGGCACTGTCGAGGGCCAGCACCGGGTCGGTCATGGCCGCCAGCAATGCATCGAGTTGCAGGTGCCGACGCTGGCCGGGAAGGATGTCGACCACGGTGACCGCTTGCACGCCGCGCACGCTGAACAGCGCATCGCGCAACTCTTCAAGCACTTGAGGGCTGAGGGTCGGGGCATCGATGTAAACGTTCGGCGGGACCATTTCCACCGCATCCAGGTTGAGATTTCGCCCACCAAGCAAGGCCAGGACTTCCTGGGTAATGCCGACGCGGTCGATGAAGCTGACGTGGATACGCATGGGGCGGTTTTAGGGTCTGCAGTGCGAAGGGGGGCAAGTATGCCTTGGCGCGGGGGGGAAGGTGAAATCCAGTGCAGGACTTCGGGTCAACGCGGATCCCTGAGGGAGCGGTCAAACCGCTCCCTCAGGTCGCTGGGTTATTCGAAATGTTCGGGGTTTACCGGGTCGCCCGATTTCATATTCAACTGCACCCGTATGTCTTCAAACATCAAATCGTAATGTTTGTGAACCGAGCCGATCTGGCTGTGTGTCTTTGGAATGCCGTACTTCTCGGCGATTTTTGTCACGTTGTTGGCGAAATTGTAGGCCTCCTCCTTGGGCAGGAAGAACGACTCGCTCATGTCCTTGCCCTGAATGCTGCCATGCATGGTGAACTGAATGCCTTTTTCGCCCTTGGGGTTCTTGCTGACTTCATAGTCGAGGTGCAGGTTGTAGCTGACATCATCCGGGGTCAGTGCATGACGCTCGATGTGCAAGTGGCCTGGCTCAAACTGTGCCATAGACGTCTCTCCTTACAGGTAAGTAATGCCAGGCTTGGACGTACTGATACGGGTACCGGCCTTGCCCTGGACAATCGCTTCGATGTCCGAGAGTGAACCGATTACCGCGACTTTGCCAGTGTTGCGAGCGAACTCGCAGGCGGCTTGAACCTTGGGCCCCATGGAACCTGCCGCGAAGCCGAGTTTTTCCATTTCGTCCGGGTGTGCCTGGGCGATGGCTTTCTGGGTCGGCTTGCCGAAATCAATGTACGCGGCATTGACGTCGGTGGCGATCACCAGCAAATCACCTTCCAGCTGTTCGGCCAGCAGCGCCGAGCACAGGTCCTTGTCGATCACCGCTTCGATGCCCTTGAGCTTGCGGTTCTCGTCGTACATGGTCGGAATGCCGCCACCGCCGGCGCAGATCACGATGCTGCCCTGGTCCAGCAGCCACTTGATCGGACGGATCTCGAAGATGCGCTTGGGTTTCGGGCTGGCCACCACGCGGCGGAACTTGTCGCCATCGGGGGCAATCGCCCAGCCTTTTTCGGCGGCCAGTGCTTCGGCTTCGGCCTTGGTGTAGACCGGGCCGATCGGCTTGCTCGGGTTCTTGAACGCCGGGTCGTTGGCGTCGACTTCAACCTGGGTCAGGAGGGTCGCGAACGGCACCTCGAAGGCCAGCAGGTTGCCCAGTTCCTGTTCGATGATGTAGCCGATCATGCCTTCGGTTTCGGCACCGAGCACGTCCAGCGGGTAAGGGGAGACGGAGGTGTAGGCCGCAGCTTGCAGCGACAGCAGGCCGACTTGCGGGCCATTACCGTGAGCGATCACCAGCTGATTGCCAGGGTGGATCTTGGCGATCTGCTCAGTGGCGATCCGGATATTGGCGCGTTGATTGTCCGCAGTCATGGGTTCACCACGACGCAGGAGGGCGTTACCGCCCAAGGCAACGACGATACGCATAATTGCAGTCCTTCCCAGAGTGATCGTTCCCACGCAGAGCGTGGGAACGATCGGGTACGTTAAAGATCAGCCAGGGTCGATACCAGGATCGCCTTGATGGTGTGCATGCGGTTTTCCGCTTGCTCAAAGGCGATACAGGCCGGCGATTCGAACACGTCGTCAGTGACTTCGATACCGTTGGCCAGATGCGGGTATTGCTCGGCGATCTGTTTGCCGATCTTGGTGTCGCTGTTGTGGAAGGCCGGCAGGCAGTGCATGAACTTGGTGCGTGGGTTGCCGGTGGCTTTCATCAGTTCAGCGTTGACCTGGTATGGCAGCAATTGCTTGATACGTTCGGCCCAGGCTTCAACCGGTTCGCCCATCGAGACCCAGACGTCGGTGTGGATGAAGTCCACGCCTTTGACCGCGGCTTTCGGGTCTTCGGTCAGGGTGATGCGGGCGCCGCTTTCTTCTGCGTATTGCTTGCAGCGAGCGACCAGGTCGTCCGCCGGCCACAGGGCCTTGGGTGCGCAGATACGTACGTCCATGCCCAGCTTGGCGCCGACCAGCAGCAGCGAGTTACCCATGTTGTTACGCGCGTCGCCCAGGTAGGCGTAGCTGATGTCGTGGATCGGCTTGTCGGCGTGCTCACGCATGGTCAGGACGTCGGCGATCATTTGGGTCGGGTGGTACTCATCGGTCAGGCCGTTGAACACCGGTACACCGGCAAACTTGGCCAGTTCTTCGACGATTTCCTGCTTGAAGCCACGGTATTCGATAGCGTCGTACATGCGCCCCAGAACGCGGGCGGTGTCCTTCATGCTTTCTTTGTGGCCGATCTGCGAGGAGTTCGGGTCGATGTAGGTCACGTTGGCGCCCTGGTCATAGGCCGCGACCTCGAACGCACAGCGGGTGCGGGTCGAGGTCTTTTCGAAGATCAGCGCGATGTTGTTGCCTTTGAGGTGTTGCTGCTCGGTACCGGTGTACTTGGCGCGCTTGAGGTCGCGGGACAGGTCGAGCAGATAGCGCAATTCGCGAGGGGTGTGGTGTTCCAGGCTCAGCAGATTGCGGTTATGAATATTGAAAGCCATTTTGGATCTCCTTGGGTTTCGGTTATCCCCAAGGCCCCGCCGGATAGGCGCGGGCCTTGGCTAAAGGTTAGTAATCGATTGGGTCGCGCACGATCGGGCAGGTCATGCAGTGGCCGCCGCCACGGCCGCGGCCGAGCTCGCTGGCGCTGATGGTGATGACCTCGATCCCGGCCTTGCGCAGCAGGGTATTGGTGTAGGTGTTGCGGTCGTAACCGATCACCACGCCAGGCTCCACGGCCACCACGTTGTTGCCGTCGTCCCACTGCTCGCGTTCGGCGGCGAAGCTGTTGCCACCGGTTTCAACGACGCGCAGGGTCTTGAGGTTGAGGGACTCGGCAACCACTTCGATGAAGGTTTTGTTTTCCCGGCGCACGTCCATGCCATAAGGCTTGCTGCTGTCAGGACGAATCACGAACGGCACGATTTCCTTGACCACTTCAGGGAAGACAGTGACCAGGTCGCGGTCGCAGAAGCTGAACACGGTGTCCAGGTGCATCGCCGCGCGGGATTTCGGCAGGCCGGCGACCACGACTTTCTCAACGGCGCCTTTGGCGAACAGCGACTGGGCCAGTTGGGCGATAGCCTGGCGCGAGGTCCGCTCGCCCATGCCGATCAACACTACGCCATTGCCGATAGGCATGACGTCGCCGCCTTCGAGGGTGGCCTGACCGTGATCCTTGTCCGGATCGCCGTACCAGACTTCGAATTCGGCACCGATGAACTCAGGGTGGAATTTGTAGATGGCGGTCGTCAGCAGGGTTTCCTGGCGTCGTGCCGGCCAGTACATCGGGTTGAGTGTCACGCCGCCATAGATCCAGCAGGTGGTGTCGCGGGTGAACTGGGTGTTGGGCAGCGGCGGCAGCAGGAAGCTGGAGTGACCCAGGTAGTCGCGATACATCTTGATGATGCTGGAACCTTCGCTGTCCGGCAGGTCTTCACCGGCCACACCACCAATCAGGTACTCGGCCAGCTTGCGTGGCTCAAGGCCTTCGAGCCAGCTGCGTACTTCGTTGCACAGGCCGACACCTACGGTGTCCGGGGTGATCTTGCGGTCCAGAATCCACTTCAGGGCTTCCGGGTTCTGGATGGTCTCGGTCAGCAGGTTGTGCATTTCCAGGACTTCGACACCGCGCTCACGCATCTTGGTCACGAAGTCGAAGTGGTCACGCTTGGCCTGGTTGACCCAGATAACGTCATCGAAAAGCAGCTCGTCACAGTTGTTCGGGGTCAGCCGCTGGTGGGCCAGGCCCGGGGAGCAAACCATGACTTTGCGTAGTTTGCCGGCTTCGGAATGTACGCCGTACTTAACTTTTTCCGTGCTCATTACAGTGATCCTCCAGATGACAAAACAAACTTGGTGTTACAGGGTCAGGAAGCCGTCGTAGAGACCGTAGGCTGCCACCAGGGCGCCAACGACCACCATGGCGAAAATCAGCTTCTCGACGTTGGTGAAAACCGGTTTGCCCAACTCGTGCTTGGCCTTGGCGAACAGGATCACGCCAGGGGCATAGAGCAAGGCGGACAGCAGCAGGTACTTCAACCCGCCGGCATAAATCAGCCAGACCGCATAGACCAGGGCGATGCCGCCGATGATCAGGTCCTTCTTGCGCTCGGCCAGGGCGTTCTCGTATGTCTCGCCGCGCACCGCCAGCAGCAGGGCGTAGGCCGCCGACCACAGGTAAGGCACCAGGATCATCGAGGTGGCGAGGTAGATCAGCGACAGGTAAGTACTGGCCGAAAACAGGGTGATGATCAGGAACACCTGCACCATCACGTTGGTCAGCCACAAGGCATTGACCGGTACGTGGTTGGCGTTTTCCTTTCTCAGGAACTCCGGCATGGTGTGGTCTTTGGCGGCGGCGAACATGATCTCCGCACACAGCAGGACCCACGACAGCAGTGCGCCAAGCAGGGAGATGATCAGGCCGACGCTGATCAGCACCGCACCCCAGTGACCGACCACATGCTCAAGCACGGCGGCCATCGACGGGTTCTGCAGTTTGGCCAGTTCCGGTTGGGTCATGATGCCCAGCGACAGTACGTTCACCAGCACCAGGAACAGCAGCACGGTGATGAAGCCGATCACGGTGGCTTTACCGACGTCAGAACGCTTTTCGGCACGGGCGGAGAAGATGCTCGCGCCTTCGATACCGATGAACACCCAGACGGTGACCAGCATCATGTTGCGCACCTGGTCCATTACGCTGCCCAGGTCAGGGTTTTTCAGGCCCCAAATGTCGGCGGTGAAGATATCCAGCTTGAACGCGAACACCGCGATCAGGACAAACAGCAACAGCGGTACGACCTTGGCGACGGTGGTCACCAGGTTGATGAACGCCGCTTCCTTGATCCCCCGCAAGACGAGGAAATGCACGGCCCACAACAGCACCGAGGCACCGATCACAGCGGCTACGGTATTGCCCTCCCCAAAAATCGGGAAGAAGTAGCCCAAGGTGCTGAACAGCAGCACGAAGTAACCGACGTTCCCCAGCCAGGCACTGATCCAGTAGCCCCAGGCGGAAGAGAAACCCATATAGTCGCCGAAACCGGCCTTGGCGTAGGCGTAGACACCGCCGTCCAGGTCAGGCTTGCGATTGGCCAGTGTCTGGAAGACAAATGCCAGGGTCAACATACCGACAGCGGTGATTGCCCAACCAATCAGGACGGCACCGACATCGGCACTTGCCGCCATGTTTTGTGGCAAAGAGAAGATCCCGCCACCAATCATTGAGCCGACCACCAGCGCGACTAAGGCACCAAGTCGTAGTTTTCCGGGAGATTCAGACATTGCGTGACTCCAATGCAGGAGAAGTGAGACCACAGAGTAGAACTGCTTGCGTTTCCATCAGCTGACGTAGATCAGTTCATTGCGACATTCCATTGTTAATGAGTGACTTATGAATGCTTGCGGAACGGACTGAGAAGCCTCTCCCAGAGGCCTCGGATGGATTGGAACGGGAATTGTTGCTATTGCTGCAGGTTATGAAGCTAGTTCGTTTTCCAGAATCTGCAAATTTTTGGCGTCTGTTTTCAGTACAGCATGGATTTATCTGGAATAAGCCATAAAACTGGCGAAAATACCCAGGCGGCATAGATGAGACAGTTCTAAAAGCGGTCTATTTTTTATCCGTGTCTGATAAACGATATGTCGCGCTGGATAATTAATCGGGTGAACCCTTGTTATGGTTCGCCAACATGACAAACAGTCGATTTGAGAGGTGACGATGTCGCAACCGGCGCAAAAGCTACGACTCAGTGCGTTGATCGCCCTGGTGGTCGGCTCAATGATTGGCGGGGGGATTTTCTCCTTGCCACAGAACATGGCGGCTCGCGCTGACGCCGGGGCGATCCTGATCGGTTGGGCCATCACGGCCGTGGGCATGTTGACCCTGGCGTTTGTCTTCCAGACCCTGGCCAACCGCAAGCCCGAATTGGACTCCGGGGTCTATGCCTACGCCAAGGCCGGCTTTGGCGACTACATGGGGTTTTCATCCGCGTGGGGCTACTGGATCAGTGCCTGGCTGGGGAACGTCGGCTACTTCGTGCTGCTGTTCAGCACCCTGGGCTATTTCTTTCCGGTTTTCGGCCAGGGCAACACGCCGATTGCCATCGGCTGCGCTTCGCTGTTGCTGTGGGCCGTGCATTTTCTGGTGATGCGGGGGATCAAGGAGGCGGCGTTCATCAACCAGGTGACCACCGTCGCCAAGATCGTGCCGCTGGTGATGTTCGTCGTGATTGCCGCGGTGGCGTTCAAGGCGGATGTCTTCACCCGTGACATCTGGGGCCACAGCAACCCGAACTTCGGCAGCGTGATGGATCAGGTGCGCAACATGATGCTGGTCACGGTGTTCGTGTTCATCGGCATCGAGGGCGCAAGCGTCTACTCGGCCCGCGCCGAAAAGCGTTCGGATGTGGGCCGGGCCACGGTCATCGGTTTTATCGGGGTGCTGGCCTTGCTGGTGCTGGTCAACGTGTTGTCGCTGGGCATCATGACCCAGCCGGAACTGGCCAACCTGCAGAACCCGTCGCTGGCGGCGGTGCTCGAGCACATTGTCGGGCCCTGGGGAGCGTTGCTGATCAGCCTCGGCCTGGCGGTTTCCCTGTTAGGCGCTTTGCTATCGTGGGCGTTGCTGTGCGCCGAGATCTTGTTCGCCACGGCCCGGGACAAGACCATGCCGGCATTCCTGAGAAAGGAAAACGCCAACCACGTGCCGGTCAATGCCTTGTGGCTGACCAACGTGATGATCCAGATCTTCCTGCTGATCACCCTGTTTTCCGAAGGCACCTACACCAGCCTGATCTATCTGGCCTCGTCGATGATCCTGGTGCCCTACCTGTGGTCGGCAGCGTATGCGGTGTTGTTGAGCGGGCGTGGCGAAACCTATGAACACGCGTCCGCCGAGCGCACCAAGGACCTGATCATCGGTGCCATCGCACTCAGTTACGCGGTCTGGTTGCTGTACGCCGGCGGGGTCAAGTACCTGCTGTTGTCGGCGCTGCTGTATGCGCCGGGGGTGATTCTGTTCGCCAAGGCCAAGCGGGAGCAGGGCCAGCCACTGTTCACCCACATCGAGAAGGGTATCTTTGCCTGCGTCATCGCGGGCGCCGGGTTGGCGGCCTATGGACTGTACAGTGGTGTGCTGTCGTTGTGAGGCTGCGGCTCGACTATCAGGGGGCCTATGACTGGCCGGCGATGCTGGGGTTTCTAGCGGCCCGGGCGATTGCCGGGCTGGAGACGGTGGTCGATGGCGTGTATTCGCGCAGCATCAGTCTGGATGGTGTGCACGGCACGTTTTCGATCACCCAGGCGCAGGGTGACGCCCTGGACGTCGTGCTGCGGTTTCCTGACATTTTTGCAGTACCGGAAATTGTACGGCGGCTGCGGCGGATGTTCGATCTGGACGCCGACTTGCCCGGGATTCATCGGCACCTGTCGACGGACCCGCTGATGGCGCGGTTGATTGCCAGGCATCCCGGTCTGCGGGTGCCCGGGGCCTGGGATGGCCTGGAGCTGGCGATTCGCGCAGTGCTGGGGCAACAGATCAGCGTCGGCGCGGCGATCAGGCTGGCGGGCAAACTGGTTGCGCAGTATGGCGAGCGTCTGCAGCCGTCATTCGCGCCGCTGACCCATGTCTTTCCGTCGAGCCGGGTGCTGGCCGAGGCGGATCTGGCGGCCCTCGGTATGCCCCGAAGCCGTGGGCGGACCTTGTCGGGGGTGGCGCAGGCATTGCTCGACGATCCCCGGTTGTTCGAGCCCAAAGGTGATTTACCCGCCTGCACCACGCCATTGCTGGCGCTGTGGGGCGTCGGCGACTGGACGGCGCAGTACATCGCCTTGCGGCAGATGCGTGAAGCCGATGCCTTTCCTTCAGGGGATGTGGGCTTGATCAACGCACTGACGGCGCTGGAAGGCGGGCCGGTGACGCCGGGCGGGTTGTTGGCCCGCGCCGAGACCTGGCGGCCGTACCGGGCGTATGCGGCGCAGGTGTTGTGGACGTCGTTGAGTCGAGCCGACTGAGTTTCAAGCGGTCATCGCGAGCACGTTCGTGGAGTGATCCTCACCACTGTGCCCGATGGGCGCCCAGTTCCCCGGCCGGTATTGCCCACTGCAACGGCGTTGCGCTGATCTTCAGCGGTACGTGCAAGCGATGCGCCGGGCCCCAGGCCGTTTGCTCGATCAGCGAGCCCCGATCACGAGCGTCTTCAGCCCGCAGCGGCGCCCCGGTCCCGGGGCCTTGTTCAATCAGCAATTTCGCTGTTCGCGCCAATGACAAGCGTGCCGCAGCCCCTTGTCCGGTTTTCAGGCGCTGGGTCAGTGCCATGATCGCGCTGGCGGCCATCAAGTAGCCGGTGGCGTGGTCGAGTGCTTGAACGGGCAGCGGGGTGGGTGTGCCAGCATGCTTCCAGTGCATGCCGGCCTCAGCGATGCCGCAGCTCATTTGCACCAAGCTGTCGAAGCCCCGACGATGCTGCCACGGGCCGCTCCAGCCGTAGGCATTGAGGCTGATGTCGATCAAGCCCGGGGCGAGTTTCTGTCGTTCGCTGGCGCCGTAACCGAGGCGTTTCAGGGCGTCGGCACGGTAGCCATGCAGCAGGACATCGGCCTCCTTGAGCAGGTGTTCAAATACCTGGCGTTCGCTACTGTCGTGCAGGTTCAGGCGCGCGCAGCGTTTGCCGAGGGTGACTTCCGGAATTACACCGGGTTCGTTCCAGTGCGGTGGATCGATACGCAGCACATCGGCGCCCAGGCCCGCGAGGAATCGGCTGGCAATGGGGCCGGCCAGCACGCGGGTCAGGTCCAGTACCTTGATGCCCGCCAAGGGTTGCGCGACCGAGCCTTGCCAGGCTGGCGAACGTGCGCTGCCAGCGGTTGGGCGATCAATCAGCGGTTCTGCGTTGACCGCTATCCCTTGGGGGTGCGCCTGCCAGGCTTGCCATGAACGCATTTGCGCGGCGCAACCACCGGCTTCGACCACCGCACGCTCCAGATCGTCTTTCGCCCATTGCGCGACCTTGGCGGCCATCGACTTACGGTCGGCACAGGCACCGAGGACCGATTCGGCGGCGGCACGATGGTGCGGGGCGTTGGTGTGCAGGCGGATCCAGCCATCGTGGGCCGCGTAGTCACCCGCGATCGGGTCCCACAGCGGCGGCACGCTCCAGCCCAGTGGGCGCAGCGAGGTGGAAAACCAGAACGAAGCGAGGCGACGGTCGACTTCAAGGGCCGGCAGGCGCCCGGTCTGTTGCCGCAGCAGTTCGCTGACGGCCTGGCCGGCCGCCGCGATGCTGGCGCAGGCCAGGTCGGTGACGGCAAACGCCGAGGGCAGGGCGCCGTCGGCGGTGAACGTGATGGCGGTCGCAGGCAACCCGAGCGCGGCTTGAATGGACGTCAGGAAATCGGTCATCGAAGGCCCTCCGCAAGAGAGGGCTGAGCATAGAGCAATTGTGGCGAGCGAGCCTGCTCCCTCGCCGCAGGGGAGCATTCAGCCTTTTATACCCGGAACTGATCCATCAGTTTCATCTGCTGGGTGGCCAGTGAGTTCAATTGGCTGCTGATCTGCGCCGACTCGGTGGCTTGTTCGGTCAGGGTTTCGGTGACGGTGCGAATCGCCGAGACATTGCGGTTGACCTCTTCGGCCACGGCGCTCTGCTGTTCGGCGGCGCTGGCGATCTGCAGGTTCATGTCGCTGATCACCGTGACCGCTTCGCTGATCTTGCCCAATGCCTGCACAGCTTGCTGGATCTGCCCGGCGTTGCTGTGGGCCTGGGTCTGGCTTGAGTGCATGGTGGCGACCACGCCGCGGGTGCCGCTCTGAATCCGTTCGATCACCAAGCGAATTTCCTCGACCGAGTCCTGGGTACGCTTGGCCAGGTTGCGCACTTCATCGGCCACTACCGCAAAACCACGACCGCTTTCCCCGGCGCGGGCCGCCTCGATGGCGGCGTTGAGGGCCAGCAGGTTGGTCTGTTCAGCGATGCTGCGGATCACCTCCAGTACCGAACCGATCTGCTCGCTGTTCACCGCCAGCGCTTCGACTTCGGTCACGGCCTTGCTGACTTCCTCGGCCAGTTGGTTGATGTCGCGGGTGCTGCGTTCGATGATCGCCATCCCGTCACGGGCCGATTGGTCAGCCCCCTTGGCGGCGTTGGCGGCATTCGAAGCGCTGTTGGCCACGTCATGGGCGGTGGCGCTCATTTCATTGGACGCCGTGGCGACCTGGTCGATTTCGCGGAACTGCACCTGCATGCCTTCGCTGGTCTGGCGTGCGATTTCCGAAGACTGGTCGGCGGTGCCACGGGCGTCGGTGATGCTTTGCTTGATCTGCGCGATGGTGGGTTGCAGCTTGTCGAGGAAACGGTTGAACCAGCTCACCAGTTCGCCCAGTTCGTCTTGCTTGCTGTAGTTCAGGCGTTGGGTCAGGTCACCGTCGCCGCTGGCAATGGCCTTGAGCATGGTCGCGACGCTGTTGATCGGCCGGGTCACGCCGGAGGCGGTCAGCCAGATCAGCAACAGGCCGAGCACCCCGGCACCAATGGCCACGGCCAGGGTTTTGAAGGTGCCGCTGTTTTGGGCGTCGTCGAGCACGGCTTGCAGTTTGACCGAGTCGGCTAGCAGCACCTGCCGTGGCAGGTCGATCACCACGCCCCAGGCCTTGGTGTCGGCAATCGGGCTGACCGGGAACACCGCGCGAATCAGCTCGCCCTGCCTGAGGATGTTCGGGCTACCGGCCGCGAGCTGTTGCAGCACCGCCTTGCCGTCGCTGCCGAGGGTATCGCTGATGCTTTTACCGACGTGTTTGGCGTCGGTGCTGTAGGCGGCCAGTACCCCGCTGCCGGACACGATCAGCATGTGCCCGGCACCGTTGAACAGTGCGTGCTGGGCGTTGACGGCAGCCGCTTGCAACGCGTCGAGGGCGATGTCGATACCGATCACGCCGATGGCTTTGCCATCGACCAGCAGCGGTATGGAAATGGTGGTCATCAACATTTCCTTGCCGTTGACGGTGTCGGCGTAAGGGTCCAGCAGGCAGGTGCGTTTGCTGTCGCGTGGGCAGGTGTACCAACTGTTGTAGGGCGTGCCACTGAGGTTCAGGGTGGTTTTGGTCATGTCGTCTTCGACCATGACCGTGTTGATCCCCTGACCTGCGGCGCGGCTCCAGTAGCTGGCAAAGCGTCCGGCCTCGTTGGACACCCGGGCGGCGTCGTTGGCGAACTCGCTGTCCTTGCCGTCCAGGGCGTTGGGTTCGTAGGCCAGCCAGATACCCAGCACCCCAGTGTTGCGTTCGAAGGCGGTTTTCAGGCTCTGGTTCAACGCCTCACGCAGGGCCCCGGCGTCGAGCGAGCGGTGAGCGGCCATGGCGCGCAGGTCCGCCACTTGATCGGCGAGGGCGGTCACCACCAACAGGCTTTCGCCGAACGTCTTCTGTACCCGTACCGCTTGCTCTGCGGCCCTGGCCTGCAGCAGGTTCTCGACACTGGCGGTCAGCATGCGTGTGCTGGAGGTGCTGACAAGCTCATCGTTCTGATTGGTCTGGTAGATGTTCATACCGACAATCAGCCCGACCACACCCAGCAGGCACAGTCCGGACAACAGCACGATTTTAAGGCGGATGGAAAGAGAGTCGAACATGGGGCGATCTCGCGAATGGATGACTGGTTGGCATCGGGTCGGTGTCGACCTCTTCGCCAAATCCATTCAGCGCCATGTTTGTCACATCGGCTTACTGTTAGCGGGCATGAATTGAAACCGATGAACGGTCATGTGTTTGTCATGAATAGCGGATGTTTTGGCAGGATCAGTGGCTTATCGAGCTGTTTTTAGCGCGTTTTCGTTGAGAAAAATTAACGCGTGATCTCAGGTCGTGGGTGCCAGGGACTCCGGCCGGGACCAGATCCACAGATTGCCCAGGCTCATGCCGGCGATGGCCAGGTAGACCGGCCAGCCATGGTCGAGCATCACCAGCATCAGCCCGGCGCACAGCAACATGCTGACGGTGGCGCTGACTTTGGCCCGGCGGGCGATGATTTTGCCGTTGCGCCAGTTGCTCAGGATCGGTCCGAACAGGCGATGGTTTTCCAGCCACGCACTCAAGCGTGGTGAGCTTTTGGTCGCCGCCCAGGCGGCCAGCAGGATGAACTCGGTGGTGGGCAGGCCGGGGATGACGATGGCCAGCAGACCGATGCCCAGGCTGACGTAGGCCAGCAGGCCGAAGAGGATGCGGGCGAGTTTGGAGGTGGCGAGGTGAGACATGGGACTCATGGTGACGAGTGGGGCGTTCGGTCGGCAAGGGCCGGTTCGGTTGTGCGCGGGGCACCTGTCCCGGTGGGAGCGGGCAAGCCCCAATGCCGGTCAGTTAGGCGAACGCCGACCTTTGTAGGAGCGAGCATGCTCGCGATGAACTCAAGAACAACGCGTTCAATCAGAAAGCACGCGTTATCGTTAACGTCCATCGCGAGCACGCTCGCTCCTACCGGCATTGGGGCAAGCCCGTTCCCTCATGAGTCAGGCCAATTCAGGTGCGGTGGCGTACGCCTGTTCCAGCAGCACGGTGAAACGGTTGAACGCGTCAATCGCGCCTTTCTCTACCGCCGCTTCTTCTTCGGCGCTGAACGCCAGGCCGTCGAGGGTCTTGACGAAGCTCTTCCAGCCTTCGGCGCGACCACCGGCCGGCTCGCCCAGGTGACGGGCACCGAAGGTTTCGCTCAGGCCCAGGCCAACTGCACGCTTGATCAGGAATGCCGCACCGAGTTTCGAACCTTCGGAAACGAAGACCCAGCCCAGGGCCTCGGCCTTGCCCGGGTTTTTCACGGCGCCGGCCACTGGCGCTGGAACCTCGGTTTCCAGGTCGGCCAGGTCAGCCTTGGCCGCCTCGGCGCGGCAGCGTTGCGGCAGGTCGGGCACGATGGCGGTCAGATCCGCATCGTTGTACAGCGACACCAGTTCCGACTGGAACAGGTACTGGGCCACGACGAAACGAGCAAAGTTGGCCTGGGTTTCAAAGGGCGCATGGGCTTTGACCAGGGCATCGAGTTTGGCGTGCGGCTCGTGGGTGATCTGGTTCAGGCGTTGTGAGCGCAGGCTCGCGCATTGGGTGGTGTCGACAGCAGTCATGTAGAAGTCCTTGAGAATGAGATGCGCTTGGTAACTAGACGAACCAGTGAGCGCTGCACAGTAAAAATCCTCACTGCGCCTTGTATAGAAAACGCAGTGAGTGACCTTTCACGGTGTGGTGATCAGATATCCCAGATCAGGTTGATCGCGAAGTTGCGGCCTGGCTCGGTCAGGCGGTCCAGGTTGGCCGGGCTGAGCATGGCGGCCTCACCCACGCTGTCGTAGCCGCGTACGTTGTCCCACTGCCAGTACTTCTTGTCGGCCAGGTTGTACACGCCCGCACTGACTGTCACGTCGTCGGTGACCTTGTAGAAACCGGCCAGGTCGAGCACACCGTAGCCGGGGGTCTTGAACTGGCTGCTGACGCCGTCCGGCGACTTGAAGCTGCTGTCGTCGACCAGGTTTTTCTTCTGCACCAGGGTCCAATTGAGCAAGGCGCCGTAGCTGTCCTGCTCATAACCCAGGCCGAACACGCCGGTCATCGGGTTGATGGAGTTCAGTGGCTCGCCGGTGTCGTCGTTGCGCCCGTGGGCATAGGCAATCGAGCCTTGGGTGTAGAGGCCCTGGGGTGCGCCGAAGACGTCCAGGTTCAGGCGGCCCTTGAGTTCCACACCCTTGATGGTCGCATGCTTGATGTTGTTGCTCTGGAAGGTCAGCTCGTTGTAGCCGGGGGAGACGGCGTCTTCGTTGATGAAGTCGCGGTACTTGTTATAGAACACCGCCACATCGAAGTTGCCCGCCTCGAAGTTGCCGCGCAGGCCGGTCTCGTAGCTCTGGCTTTTTTCCGGTTCCAGGTCCGGGTTCGGCGCGATGTTGTAGCCGATGGTGCTGTTCTCGAAGCGACCGTACAGCGCCTTGGCCGTTGGGGTGCGGAAGCCTTCGGCGTACTGGCCGTACCAGGTGTAGTTGTCGGTCAGGGCGTAGGTCAGGCCGAACTTGGGCGAGACGCGGTTCCAGGTCTTGTTCTCGTCGCTGACCGTGCCACGTCCGTCGGGGGACACGGTGTTGAGGAACTCTTGGGTGACGTGCGGCTTGAGTTCGGTGTAGTCGTAGCGCAGGCCCGGCAGGAAGGTCCAGTTGTTCCAGCTGATCTGGTCCTGGGCGAACAGGCTGTAGGTGTTGATGGTCGGGTCCGGGAAGTCGCTGGACTTTTTCAGGACATCGGCGGGGCTGATGGCACCGATGGCGCTGCAGCCACCTCCTACCGCCAGGCAGTAGCCGCTACCGCTGCGCGAGCCGGTGACTTTCTCCTGCTTGAGGGTGGTGCCGTAGGTCAGTACATGACCGGTTTCGCCAAGGGCAAACGCCTTGTCCAGTTGCGCATCGAATACCCATTGTTTTTCTTCATACAGGGTTTCGCGGGTCCGCATCACGTGGCGGATGATCGGAAAGTAGTTTTCCAGGGTGCTCTGGTCGGTCTTGGCGATCTGATAGTTCAGCGTCCATTTGACGTTGTCGGCCAGCAGGGAATCGAGGGCGAAGGTGTTTTCCAGGCCATAGCGTTCGCGGGTAATGGTGTCGTTTCCGGTGCGCGAGCGGTACATGCCCATTGGCTGGCCGTTGTTGAACGGTCCGCCGATGGCGCTTTGCTGGTCGGTGTCGCGGTCGTCCTTGTACTTCTCGTACGTCAGGCCCAGGCGTGCATCGTCGGCGTAGTTCCAGCCGGCCTTGGCCAGCACGTTGGTGGTGCGCACGTCTTCCGGGTTGGCGGCGGTACGGTCCAGGCCGGTGCCGTTGTAGTGGTCGTAGGACTCGGTTTCATGACCGTCGCGCTGGCTGAAGTGCAGCAAGCCGTCGAACTGCTCGGCGCGACCTGCGACGGTGGCGGATTTCAACCAGCTATCATCGGCGGAGCTGTAGCCGGTTTTCAGGCGGGCACCGGTGTCCTGGCCAGGCTTGATGATGTCGTCCGGGTCGAGGGTGAAGTAGCTCACCGCACCGCCGATGGCGTTGCTGCCGTACAACACCGAGGCCGGGCCGCGCAGGATTTCCACGCGCTTGACGATTTCCGGGTCCACGTAATTGCGCTGGGTCTTGGCATAGGGGCCGTTGAAGAAACCGTTGGGAATCTCGACACCGTCGACCTGGGTCAGGATCCGGTCGCCGTCGATACCCCGGATGTTGTAGCCGCTGATGCCGCCCCGGGTGCCGGTGCCGCCGACCGAAACACCCGGTTCGTAGCGCACCAGATCCTTGATGGTATTGACGTTGTTGCGGTCCAGTTCTTCGCGGGTGTGCACGGTGACAGTGGCCGGCACGCTGTCGACACTCTGCTCCTGGCGCGTGGCGCTGATGGTCATCTGTTGCAGGGCAACGGTGCCACCGAGGTTGCGCTTCTCCAGCACGATGTTGTTACTGCCCAGCTTGCGATAGCTCAGGTTGGTCCCCGCCAACAGGCGATCCAGGGCTTTTTCCGGTGTCAGTGCGCCCTGAACCCCCTGCGAGGCAACACCTTCGGCCAGCTCAGCCGACAAGCCGACCTGCCAGCCCGTGACGGTGGTGAAGGCGTTGAGGGCCGACACCAGTGGCTGCTGGGCAATGGCGAAGGTGTAGTCGCCCATGTTGCGGCTGGGCTGTTGGGTCGCAGTGGCGGCCATGACAGGCGCCGCTTGCGCCCCGGCCAGCAGGATAGCCGCGGTCAGCAGGGACAGCGTGCAGTGCTGCACGCGAGCGGAAGGTGACGAGGATCGGTGGGTGAGGCGAGGGGACATCGAGAGCGCTCCGTGTCGCACGAATCGTATAGGTGCAGATCGGCATCAATGATGCGAATCAATTGCATTGGCTAAGACGAGACGTACAGGGCTGCGCTATCGAGTAAAAATAATTCTCATTCAGTACGTGGCGGGTTAATTCAGGATCACCAGCGCCGGAAACTCCTGGAGCCTGGCCGAGGTGATGTGGGCCAGCGAGCGGACCACGTCCAGCGGTTGGTCCAGCCGGTAATTGCCGGTCACCGCGACGTTGGCCAGTTGTTCGTTGGTGTTGATGATCCAGCCCGGGTAGTAGCGACGCAGTTCGGCCAGCACCTGGTTCAACGGGCAGTTTTCAAACACCAGTCGCCCCTGGACCCAGGCCAGGTCGGTCGCCGGGTCGAGCCTGGCCGGCTGGTCGAAGCCATTGGGGCCGATCCGGATGCTTTCGCCCGCGCTCAGGCGGACACGGGCGTCGCTGTGGGCACTGCGCAAGTCGACATCGCCGCGTTGCACGCGGACCTGGGCGATACCGTCCAGGTAACGCACGGCAAACGTCGTGTCGCGCACGCTGGCGGTGACAGGCCCTGCATCGATCTCCAGCGGCAGGCCGGGATTGGCGGCGACCTCGAAGTAGGCTTCGCCCTGATACAGGCGGGCAACACGTCGCTGATCGTCGATGGTGCTGGAGAACGCCGAGTTGGTGTTGAGCAGTACTTTTGAACCGTCCTCGAGCTGCAAGCGCTGACGCTCGCCGATCACGGTCAGGTGATCGGCCTGCAGGCGCATCGGCAGGTTGCTGAAGCTGAACAAGCCGAGGATCAGCACCGCCGCCGTGGCCAGCGGTTTCCAGTGCGGGCGCAGGCGCCCGAGCACGCTGACTTTGTGCTTGGCGGTATTGAGGGTCTGGGCGCACTGCGCGACCTGCGGGCCTTCCCAGATGGCCTGGGCCCTGGCGAACGCCTCGGCGTTGCACGGGGCGGCGGCGAGCCACGCCTGGAACTCGCGGGTTTGCGCTTCGCTCGGACTGTCCAGCACGATCAGCCAGTCCAGCGCCTGATCCATCGCGCGGGTACTGGCAGCGTCCCGCGCCGAGGCTGGCGGGTGGGAGGGCGGGGTGTCCGTCACGGGTGTTCCTCGACCGCGTCTGCGCACGGCTGGTTTTTAATTGGGGTGATGCAAGCGTCGGCCAAGGGTAACAAAGCCTGCGTCCTGACGCAGTCGTGCAAAACCATTGTCCGACAGAATCAATGGCGGTTATGGCGATCAGCCACGCCGACACAGATTGCCATGATCAGCTTCAGGTCTTTTTGCACGGTGCTCAGAGAGACGCCAAGCTTCTCGGCAATTTCCAGATAGCTGTGGCCGTGCAAGCGGCTGAGGATGAAAATCTGCTGCTGGCGCGGGGTCAACTGGTTAAGGCTGACGTTCAGGCGTTCGAGCATCTGTTCGGCATGGGCGGCATCCTCGGCACTGCTTAGTGGTGCGGCGACGTTTTGCACGACCTCCAGCGGAACGTCTTCAATCATGGTTCGCGATTGGATGCGGCGTGCGCGCAAATGGTCCAGCGCCAGGTTGCGGGCGGTTTGAAACACGAACGGTTCCAGGTGTTCGATGGCCCGCTCACTCAGTGCCCGGGTCACGCGCAGGTAGGTTTCCTGCAAGAGGTCCTCGGCGGTGCTGTGGTTGTTGACCATCCGCTCCAGGGTGCGCAGCAGCGAGACGCGCTGAGCGAGGAAGACATGATTGAAGCGCGACTGACTCACAGTAGGACCTGATCCATTTCAAGCGAATGATAATGCTTATCATCTGTATAAAAGGTCAAGCTCTACTTTGAGCAATTATCTGCGCCCCTGCAGGTACGCCGGGTAATCGGGAATCCGGTACTCGTGCGGCTGATCCATCAAGGGGCTGCTGAGCAGGTAGTCGGCGCTGCATTCATTGCAGGCCACCGGAATGTTCCACACCGCCGCCACGCGCAACAGCGCCTTGATGTCCGGATCGTGAGGTTGTGGCTCGAACGGGTCCCAGAAGAACACCAGCATGTCCACCCGCTGCTCGGCGATTCGCGCACCGAGCTGTTGATCGCCGCCCAGCGGGCCGCTGATCATGCTTTCAACCGGCAGGTCCAGGCGTTTGCTCAACAACAGGCCGGTAGTGCCGGTGGCGACCAGTTCATGTTGCGCGAGCTTGTGCTTCTGGCGTTCGACCCAGTCGAGCAAGAACACCTTGCAGTGGTCATGGGCGACCAGGGCGATGCGTTTGCGCGCCGCCATGGTGGTGTGGGTAAAACTGATACCAATCATTGGCGGCTCCACGGCAACGGGGTTCATTCGGCGTTGCACAGCGCCAGGCAGTTATCGAGCATGCGGTTGGAGAAGCCCCATTCGTTGTCGTACCAGGCCAGGACCTTGAGCAGCCGGCCACTGCACTTGGTGTGGTTAGCGTCGAAAATCGATGACAGCGGGTTGTGGTTGAAATCGCTGGAGACCAGCGGCAGGGTGTTGTAGCCGAGGACTTTGGAGTGCTGGCTGGCTTCCCTGAGCAGTTCGTTGACCTCATGGGCCGTGACGTCGTGCTTGAGCTGCACGGTCAGGTCCACCAGTGACACGTTGATCACCGGTACGCGCACGGCCATGCCGGTCAGCTTGCCCGCCAGTTCCGGCAGCACCAGGCCCACCGCTTCAGCGGCACCGGTCTTGCTCGGGATCATGTTCTGGGTGGCGGAGCGGGCGCGGTACGGGTCGCTGTGATAGACGTCCGTCAGGTTCTGGTCGTTGGTGTAGGCGTGGATGGTGGTCATCAGGCCGCTCTCGATGCCCAGCTCGCGATGCAGCACCTGGGCCACCGGGGCCAGGCAGTTGGTGGTGCACGATGCATTGGAGATGATCTGGTGCGACTGGCGCAGAATGTCGTGGTTGACCCCGTACACTACCGTGGCATCGGCGCCCTTGGCCGGTGCCGAGATAATCACTTTGCGCGCACCGGCGGTAAGATGCGCGGCCGCTTTGGCACGGTCGGTGAACAGGCCGGTGCATTCGAATACCACGTCGACTCTCTCCGCGGCCCAGGGCAAATCGGCGGGGTTGCGAATGGCGCTGACGGCGATCCGGTCGCCATTGACGGTCAGGCTTTCAAGGTCATGCTGCACATCGGCATCGAAGGTGCCGTGTACGGTGTCGTACTTGAGCAAGTGGGCGTTCATTGCACTGTCGCCCAGATCGTTGATGGCAACGATCTGCAAATCCTGGCGATAACCTTGGGAATACAGGGCGCGCAGGACATTGCGGCCGATACGGCCAAAACCATTGATTGCGATTCGAAGAGTCATTTTTAACTGCGCCGCCGTCGTTTTGTTATTGGAATTACAAGATTATTCGCAAAAAAATAGAAAACAAGCCTTTTTAGTGGCAATATTTTGTCTTATCTACAACGAGCGACCTGAATCAACTGGTCCGAGTGGTCAAGAAAACCGTTTGTCATCCCAATCACAACGGCCTTTGATCAGCATAGACAATCAGGTCGCCACATCCGTTAGCCTGGAGTTCTACACATGCATCCCCGCGTCCTTGAGGTCACCGAACGGCTTATCGCCCGCAGCCGCGCCACGCGTGAGGCATACCTTGCACTGATTCGCGGTGCGGCGAGCGACGGTCCCGTGCGCGGCAAGCTGCAGTGCGCCAACTTCGCCCATGGCGTGGCCGGTTGCGGCAGCGAAGACAAGAACAGCCTGCGGATGATGAACGCCGCCAACATTGCGATTGTTTCGTCGTATAACGACATGCTCTCGGCGCATCAGCCTTACGAAGTCTTTCCTGAGCTGATCAAGAAAGCCCTGCGCGAGATCGGCTCGGTCGGCCAGTTCGCCGGCGGCACACCGGCCATGTGCGATGGCGTGACCCAGGGCGAGCCGGGCATGGAGTTGAGCCTGCCGAGCCGCGAAGTGATCGCGCTGTCCACCGCCGTGGCGCTGTCCCACAACATGTTCGATGGTGCGCTGATGCTCGGTATCTGCGACAAAATCGTGCCCGGCCTGATGATGGGCGCGTTGCGCTTCGGTCATCTGCCGACGATCTTCGTCCCGGGCGGGCCGATGGTTTCAGGGATCTCCAACAAGCAGAAAGCCGACGTTCGCCAGCGCTACGCCGAAGGCAAGGCCAGCCGCGAAGAGCTGTTGGAATCGGAAATGAAGTCCTACCACAGCCCAGGCACGTGCACCTTCTACGGCACGGCCAACACCAACCAGCTGTTGATGGAGGTGATGGGCCTGCACTTGCCGGGTTCCTCCTTCGTCAATCCGAACACCCCGTTGCGCGATGCCCTGACCCGTGAGGCGGCGCACCAGGTGACTCGCCTGACCAAGCAGAACGGCAACTTCATGCCGATCGGCGAAATTGTCGACGAGCGCGCGCTGGTCAACTCCATCGTGGCCCTGCACGCCACGGGCGGCTCGACCAACCACACGCTGCACATGCCGGCCATCGCCATGGCCGCGGGCATTCAACTGACCTGGCAGGACATGGCCGACCTCTCCGAGGTGGTGCCGACCCTGAGCCACGTTTACCCGAACGGCAAAGCCGACATCAACCACTTCCAGGCCGCCGGCGGCATGTCGTTCCTGATCCGCGAGTTGCTGGAAGCCGGGCTGCTGCACGAAAACGTCAACACCGTGCTGGGTCACGGCCTGAGCCGCTACACCCAGGAGCCGTTCCTCGACAACGGTGAGCTGGTGTGGCGCGAAGGCGTGACCGAAAGCCTCGATGAAACCATCCTGCGCCCCGTTGCCCGTGCGTTCTCCGCCGAAGGTGGCCTGCGCGTGATGGAAGGCAACCTCGGTCGCGGTGTGATGAAGGTCTCGGCGGTGGCCCTGGAAAACCAGATCGTCGAAGCGCCGGCCATGGTGTTTCAGGATCAACAGGACCTGGCCGACGCGTTCAAGGCCGGTCTGCTGGAGAAGGATTTCGTCGCAGTGATGCGCTTCCAGGGCCCGCGTTCCAACGGTATGCCGGAGCTGCACAAGATGACCCCATTCCTCGGTGTGCTGCAGGATCGGGGCTTCAAGGTCGCGTTGGTGACGGACGGGCGCATGTCCGGCGCCTCGGGGAAAATCCCGGCGGCCATTCACGTCAGCCCCGAGGCCTATGTGGGCGGCGCTTTGGCGCGGGTGCAAGAGGGCGATATCATCCGCGTCGACGGCGTCAAAGGCACCCTGGAGCTGAAGGTGGACGCCGACGAATTCGCCGCGCGCGAGCCGGCCAAGTGCCTGTTGGCGGACAACGTCGGCAGCGGTCGCGAACTGTTTGGTTTCATGCGCATGGCCTTCAGCTCGGCAGAGCAGGGCGCCAGCGCCTTTACCTCTGCTCTGGAGAGCCTTAAGTGAAGCTAGCGCTGGTCGGTGACATCGGAGGGACCAACGCGCGGTTTGCGTTGTGGAAGAACCGGCAACTGGAATCGATCCAGGTGCTGGCCACCGCCGACTATGAGTGCCCGGAAGACGCCATTGGCGTTTACCTGGCCGGTCTGGGCCTGGCTCCGGGCGCGATTGGCTCGGTGTGCCTGTCGGTGGCCGGCCCCGTCAGTGGTGACGAGTTTCGGTTTACCAACAACCATTGGCGGCTGAGTCGCCGGGGATTTTGCCAGACCTTGCAGGTCGACCGGCTGTTGCTGGTCAATGACTTCTCGGCCATGGCCTTGGGCATGACGCGCCTGCAACCGGGTGAGTTCCGGGTGGTCTGCGAAGGCACTCCCGAGCCGTTGCGCCCGGCGGTGGTGATCGGCCCCGGCACTGGCCTGGGGGTTGGTACCTTGCTTGATCAGGGTGATGGTCGCTGGAGCGCACTGCCGGGGGAGGGCGGGCATGTCGACCTGCCATTGGGCAGTCCGCGTGAAGTCCAGCTGTGGCAGCACCTCTTCAACGAGATTGGCCATGTCAGTGCGGAAACGGCCCTCAGCGGTGGCGGCTTGCCGCGTGTCTATCGGGCGATCTGCGTGGTAGACGGGCATGCGCCAGTACTCGACACGCCCGAGGCGATCACCGCGGCCGCTCTGGCGGGTGATCCGATTGCCCTGCAAGTGCTGGAGCAATTCTGCTGCTGGCTGGGGCGCGTGGCTGGCAACAACGTGCTGACCGCCGGTGCGCGCGGCGGGGTGTACATCGTCGGTGGGGTGATTCCGCGGTTCGCCGAGGTCTTCCTCCAAAGCGGTTTCGCCCGCTGCTTCGCCGACAAAGGCTGCATGAACGATTACTTCAAGGGCATTCCAGTGTGGCTGGTGACGGCACCGTATTCCGGTTTGACGGGGGCGGGTGTGGCGCTGGAACAGGCACAGTAAAGATCGATCATTGCGTGAGGCATAATCCGCCCCATCCATAACAACAAGGACGCCACCCCGTGAGCTCAGTCAACAAGTCGATTTTGTTGGTCGATGACGATCAAGAGATACGTGAGTTGCTGGACACCTACCTCAGCCGAGCCGGGTTTCAGGTGCGCACCACGCCCGATGGCGCGGGGTTTCGCCAGGCACTGAACGAGGCACCGAGCGATCTGGTGATCCTTGATGTGATGCTGCCGGACGAAGACGGCTTCAGCCTGTGTCGCTGGGTGCGCCAACACCCGCGCCAACCCCATGTACCGATCATCATGCTCACTGCCAGTTCCGACGAAGCCGACCGGGTCATTGGCCTGGAGCTGGGGGCCGATGACTACCTGGGAAAACCCTTCAGTCCCCGTGAATTGCAGGCGCGGATCAAGGCCCTGTTGCGCCGGGCGCAGTTCGGCCAGGACCGCCCTGGCGGTGAGGTGCTGGCCTTCGATGAGTGGCGCCTGGACATGGTCAGTCACCGCCTGTTTCACACCGACGGCGAAGAGGTGATTCTCTCCGGCGCCGATTTCGCCCTGCTCAAGCTTTTTCTCGATCATCCGCAGGCAATCCTTGATCGCGACACCATCGGCAATGCCACCCGGGGTCGCGACCTGATGCCCCTGGACCGCATTGTCGACATGGCGGTCAGCCGCTTGCGCCAGCGTCTGCGCGATACCGAGAAACCGCCACGCCTGATTCGCACCGTGCGCGGCAGCGGTTATCAGCTGGCCGCCAGTGTGGTCGCCAGCAATGGTCACTGAAGCCTTCACCCGGCTGATCCGCAAGGTGCCGGTGCCGCGCTCGCTGCTTGGGCGCATGCTGTTGCTGACCTTGTTGGCGGTGTTGTTTGCCCAGGCGCTGTCGAGCGTGATCTGGGTGTCGCAATTGCGCGCCACGCAGCTGGAAGGCCTGGTGACAGCCGCCCGCAGCCTGGCCCATTCGATGACCGCCAGTGTCAGCTACTTTCGTTCGTTGCCGGTGGCCTATCGGCCGTTGGTGCTTGATCAGCTGCGCAGCATGGGCGGTACCCGGTTCGTGGTGACCCTCAACGACAAGCCGCTGGACATGCAACTGCTGCCGGCGACCCCGCGCAAGCAAGCGGTGCTGGCGGCGGTGGATGAGGTGCTGCGCAAGTCGTTGGGGGTCGATACCGATCTCTCGGTGCAATTTGTCAGCCCGGACGACCTGCGTATTTTCAACGGCGGCTTGAAGCTCGATGAGCTGCCGCGCTCCTGGGCCCATTACGCGCTGACCCTGGAGCCGGTCAACCCGCCGGTGCTGGTCACCCAGATCAAGCTGGCCGAGGGGGAATGGCTGTACATCGCCTCCCTGTTGCCAGAGCCCTATACCAGTCTTGAAGAGCAGGGCCTGCCCTCGCAGCAGGTCTGGTTCATTGTGCTCACCAGCGGCTTCTTGCTGTTGTTCATCGGCCTGTTGGTGCACTGGCAAAGCCGGCCGCTCAAGCGCCTGGCGCGGGCGGCGCGGGACATGTCGCTGGGGGCCGAGGTGGAGTCGGTGGCCGAGGGCGGCGGCAGTGAAGTGGTCGAGGTGGGGCGCGCGTTCAATGCGATGCGCGAGCGCATCAGCCGCTACCTGACCGAACGCAGCCAGTTGTTCAGTGCGATTTCCCATGACTTGCGCACGCCCATCACCCGTCTGCGCCTGCGCGTCGAACTGCTGGAAGACGAACAGCTGCAAGCCAAGTTCGGGCGTGACCTGGATGAGCTGGAACTGTTGGTCAAAGGCGCGCTGCAATGCGTCAAGGACACCGACATCCACGAGAACATCGAGCCGGTGGATCTCAATCATGTGCTCGATTGCCTGGTGGAGCCTTACCTGGCACCCAACGGCAATGGCCGCGTGACCCAACAGGGGCGGGCGCTGGCGCCGTATCCCGGCAAGCCGTTGGCGCTCAAGCGTTGCATCGGCAACCTGATCGACAACGCCCTCAAGTACGGGCAGAACGCTCACCTGCACATCGATGACGACGACAGTGCGTTTATCCTGCACGTCGATGACGAAGGGCCGGGCGTGCCTGAGCAGCGCCTGGAGCAGGTGTTCGAACCGCACTTTCGCCTGGCCGGGCAACAGCAGGGGTATGGCCTGGGATTGGGTATCGCCCGCAACATCGCCCATAGCCATGGCGGTGAAGTCAGCTTGCAGAACCTGCGTGAGGGCGGGTTGCGGGTGACCTTGCAGTTGCCGCGCTCTCTTGACTGACTGGCACCGATCCTGTGGCGAAGGAGCTTGCTCCCGTCGGCCGGTCCGCGTTCGGGCGCAACCGTTGATCGTTCCCGCGCGGGAGCGTGGGAACGATCAATCAAGCTCCCTCGCCACAAAAGCTCCGAGCATTTGTCACACGTCAGTGACACACCCAGCCCCCTTCGTTACCTGCACCTTCCTCCACGTTGTTTAGACTCCCTCACCGTCATAACAACAAAAACAGGTTCCCCATGAACACCTCCCAACCTGCGTTCAGCAGCTGGCTGAACGCACCTGCCCATCAACAATGGCTGGCCGATGAAGGCCTGCGCCTGCTCGCGTTCGCCAAGGCCTCGAAGCTGCCCGAGGGTTTCGGCAATCTGGACTCCCACGGTCAATTGCCGGCCGATGCCCAGGCCCACACCCTGACTACCGCCCGCATGACCCACTGCTTTGCCATGGCCCATATCCAGGGGCTGCCGGGGTTTGCCGAGCGGGTGGATCATGGGCTCGATGCCCTCATGGGCCCCTTGCGTGACGCCAGGTTCGGTGGCTGGTTCGCCGCGCCCGAGTACCCTGGTGGCCACACGGACAAGGCGGCGTACCTGCACGCATTCGTCGCGCTGGCGGCCAGCTCCGCGGTGGTCGCTCGGCGACCGGGCGCCGAGGCTTTACTCATGGAGGCGGTCAATGTCATCGACCAGCATTTCTGGAGCGAGGAGGAGGGCGCCCTGCGCGAATCCTTCAACCGCGACTGGAGCGTCGAGGAGTCCTATCGCGGTGCCAACAGCAACATGCACGCCACCGAAGCCTTCCTCGCCCTGGCTGATGTCACCCAGGACAATCGCTGGCTGCACCGCGCGTTGCGGATTGTCGAGCGGGTGATCCACGGTCATGCGGCGGCTGACGACTATCGGGTCGTCGAGCATTTTGACCGACAGTGGCAGCCGTTGCGCGAGTACAACCAGGCCTGTCCGGCCGATGGTTTCCGACCCTACGGCACCACGCCAGGCCATGGCTTTGAATGGTCGCGGTTGTTGTTGCACCTTGAGGCGGCGCTGGTTCTGGCGGGCATGCCGGCCCCTGGCTGGCTGGTGGTCGACGCGCAAAGACTGTTTGCCAGCAACTGTCTTCACGCCTGGCACGTCGATGGCGCGCCAGGCCTGGTCTACACCCTCGACTGGGGCAACCAGCCGGTGGTGCGCCAGCGCTTGCATTGGGTTCACTGCGAGGCCAGCGCGGCGGCCAGCGCCTTGCTCAAGCGCACGGGCGAGGCGCAGTACGAAACCTGGTACCGGTGTTTCTGGGAATACAGCGAACGCTACCTGATCGACCGAACCCATGGCAGCTGGCACCACGAACTCGACCCCTTCAATTGCCCGAGCGCCGAGATCTGGGGAGGCAAGCCGGACCTGTATCACGCCTGGCAAGCGGTGTTGATTCCACGCCTGCCGCTGGCGCCGAGCCTGGCCAGTGCATTGGCCCGGGCGTCTATCCCGGCGGCTATGTAACCATATGGTGACATTTTGCCGTCGCTTCGTTACCTGCCGGGCGCGCGACGCTGTTTAAACTCGTTTGCAGCGCAAGCACCAGACTTGCATGCATAACAACAAGAAAGGTACTTCAGATGAATGGGATTTCCCGCCTCGCCACGGTCATTACTCTCGCCTCGTTGTTTCCTCTGAGCGCCCATGCCGCCGATTCCAAAGGTGCCGTGGAAGTCGTGCACTGGTGGACGTCCGGTGGTGAAAAAGCCGCCGTCGATGTCCTCAAGGCGCAAGTCGAAAAAGACGGCTTTACCTGGAAAGACGGTGCGGTCGCCGGTGGCGGTGGCGCTACCGCCATGACCGTCCTCAAGAGCCGCGCGGTAGCGGGCAATCCGCCGGGCGTTGCCCAGATCAAAGGCCCGGACATCCAGGAGTGGGGCAGCACCGGCCTGCTCAGCACCGACGCCCTGAAAGACGTTTCCAAAGCGGAAAACTGGGACGGCATGCTGTCGAAGAAAGTCTCCGACACCGTCAAGTATGAAGGCGACTATGTGGCCGTCCCGGTGAACATTCACCGCGTCAACTGGCTGTGGATCAACCCGCAAGTCTTCAAGCAAGCCGGTATCGACAAGGCCCCGACCACCCTCGAGGAGTTCTACGCCGCTGGCGACAAGCTCAAGGCCGCCGGCTTCATCGCCCTGGCCCACGGCGGTCAGCCATGGCAGGACAGCACCGTGTTTGAAGACGTGGTGCTGTCGGTCATGGGCACGGACGGCTACAAGAAAGCCCTGGTTGACCTGGACCAGAAAACCCTCTCCGGCCCGGAGATGGTCAAGTCTTTCGCCGAACTCAAGAAGCTCACCGGTTACATGGACCCTAACCGTGCGGGCCGTGACTGGAATATCGCCGCCGCCGAAGTGATCAATGGCAAGGCCGGCATGCAGATGATGGGGGACTGGGCCAAGAGCGAATGGACCGCCGCCAACAAGATCGCTGGCAAGGACTACCTGTGCGTACCGTTCCCGGGGACTGAAAAAGCCTTCGCCTACAACATCGACTCCCTGGCGGTGTTCAAGCTCAAGGCTGATCGCAAGGGTGACATCGCGGCTCAGCAGGACCTGGCCCGGGTTGCGCTGGGCAAGGACTTCCAGAAGGTCTTCAGCATCAACAAGGGCTCGATCCCGGTTCGCACCGACATGCTCGGCGACATGAGTGCCCTGGGCTTCGACGCCTGTGCCCAGGCCTCGGCCAAGGACTTCCTGGCAAGCGACAAGTCCGGCGGCCTGCAGCCGAGCATGGCCCACAACATGGCCACGTCCCTGGCCGTGCAAGGTGCGATCTTCGACGTCGTGACCAACTTCATGAACGACAAGGATGCTGACCCAGCCAAGGCCAGCGCCCAACTGGCATCGGCCGTCAAGGCCGCCCAGTAATACCAAGGCCGCCGCGGGCCCGGCCTGCGGCAAACCCCTGATCGTCGTCTCCCTGCACGGGCCATGGTTCGTGTGACGGGGGCGTTCGGCCCGGATTTCATTTCTTCACCTGGATAATCCCGATGAGCTCTGTGGCGGTTTTCAGCAAAGCCTCACCGTTCGACGCACTGCAGCGCTGGCTCCCCAAACTGGTTTTGGCGCCGAGCATGCTGATCGTCCTGGTCGGCTTCTACGGTTACATCCTCTGGACATTCGTCCTGTCCTTTACCAACTCCAGCTTCATGCCGAGCTACAAGTGGGTCGGCCTGCAGCAATACGTGCGCTTGCTGGACAACGACCGTTGGTGGGTCGCCAGCAAGAACCTCGCGGTCTTTGGTGGCATGTTCATCGCCATCAGCCTGGTGCTGGGGGTGTTTCTGGCGGTGCTGCTGGATCAGCGCATCCGCCGGGAAGGCTTCATCCGCACGGTCTACCTGTACCCGATGGCGCTGTCGATGATCGTCACCGGTACTGCCTGGAAGTGGCTGCTCAACCCGGGCCTGGGCCTGGACAAAATGCTCCGTGACTGGGGCTGGGAAGGCTTTCGCCTGGACTGGCTGGTGGATCAGGACCGGGTGATTTACTGCCTGGTGATCGCTGCCGTGTGGCAAGCCTCCGGGTTTGTCATGGCGATGTTCCTGGCGGGGCTGCGCGGTGTCGATCAGTCGATCATCCGTGCCGCCCAGGTCGACGGTGCCAGCCTGCCGACCATCTACCTGAAGATCGTCCTGCCGAGCCTGCGCCCGGTGTTTTTCAGTGCCTTCATGATCCTGGCGCATATCGCGATCAAGAGCTTCGACCTGGTGGCGGCGATGACGGCGGGGGGGCCGGGCTACTCCTCCGACCTGCCGGCGATGTTCATGTACTCCTTCACCTTCAGCCGTGGCCAGATGGGCATCGGTTCGGCCAGCGCGATGATGATGCTTGGTGCGATCCTGGCGATTCTGGTGCCGTACCTGTACTCCGAACTGCGGGGCAAACGCCATGAGTAATCCACTCGCCAGACCCACCCTGAGCTTCAGCCGCATCGCCATCTACGCGACGCTGCTGCTGGCAGCGGCCGTGTACCTGATCCCGCTGGTGGTGATGCTGCTGACCAGCTTCAAGTCCCCGGAAGACATTCGCACCGGCAACCTGTTGAGCTGGCCGCAGGTGATCGACGGCATTGGCTGGATCAAGGCCTGGGACACCGTGGGTGGCTACTTCTGGAACTCGGTGAAAATCACCGTGCCGGCGGTGCTGATCTCCACCTTCGTCGGTGCAATGAACGGCTATGTGCTGTCGATGTGGCGCTTCCGCGGCTCGCAACTGTTCTTCGGCCTGCTGCTGTTCGGCTGCTTCCTGCCGTTCCAGACCGTGCTGCTGCCAGCTTCGTTCACCATCGGTAAGCTGGGCCTGGCCAACACCACGACCGGGCTGGTGCTGGTGCACATCGTCTACGGGCTGGCATTCACCACGCTGTTCTTTCGCAACTACTACGTGAGCATTCCCGATGCACTGGTCAAGGCGGCACGCCTGGATGGCGCGGGCTTCTTCACCATCTTCGGCAAGATCCTGCTGCCGATGTCGATCCCGATCGTGATGGTCTGCCTGATCTGGCAGTTCACCCAGATCTGGAATGACTTCCTGTTCGGTGTGGTCTTCGCCAGCGGCGATGCGCAACCCATCACCGTGGCCTTGAACAACCTGGTCAACACCAGCACCGGGGCCAAGGAATACAACGTTGATATGGCGGCGGCGATGATCGCCGGGTTGCCGACACTGCTGGTCTACATATTCGCTGGCAAGTATTTCCTGCGCGGGCTGACGTCCGGCGCGGTCAAGGGGTAGAACAACATGGCAACGCTCGAATTACGCAACGTCAACAAAACCTACGGCGCCGGCTTGCCGGACACCTTGAAGAACATCGAACTGAAGATCGATGACGGTGAATTCCTGATCCTGGTCGGGCCGTCCGGTTGCGGCAAATCGACCTTGATGAACTGCATCGCCGGCCTTGAGAACATCAGCGGCGGGGCGATCCTGGTGGATGACGCCGACATCAGCGGCATGAGCCCCAAGGATCGCGACATCGCCATGGTGTTCCAGTCCTATGCGCTGTACCCGACCATGAGCGTGCGCGACAACATCGCCTTCGGTTTAAAGATTCGCAAAATGCCCGCCGCCGACATCGACGAAGAAGTGGCGCGGGTGTCCAGGCTGCTGCAAATCGAACACCTGCTCAGCCGCAAGCCGGGTCAGCTCTCGGGGGGGCAGCAACAGCGCGTGGCCATGGGCCGGGCATTGGCGCGGCGGCCGAAGATTTATCTGTTCGATGAACCGCTCTCCAACCTCGACGCCAAGTTGCGGGTCGAGATGCGCACCGAAATGAAACTGATGCACCAGCGCCTGAAAACCACCACGGTCTACGTGACCCACGACCAGATCGAAGCCATGACCCTGGGCGACAAGGTGGCGGTGATGAAGGACGGGATCATTCAGCAGTTCGGCACCCCGAAGCAGATCTACAACGACCCGGCCAACCTGTTTGTGGCCAGCTTCATTGGCTCGCCGCCGATGAACTTCATTCCCCTGCGCCTGCAGCGCAAGGACGGCCGCCTGCTGGCGTTGCTCGACAGTGGCCAGGCGCGCTGCGAGCTGCCGTTGGGCATGCAGGACGCGGGGCTTGAGGATCGAGAAGTGATCCTGGGCATGCGCCCGGAGCAAATCGTGCTGGCGAACGGCGAGGCCAATGGCCTGCCGACTATTCGGGCCGAAGTACAGGTCACCGAGCCCACCGGGCCCGACACCCTGGTGTTCGTCAACCTGAACGGAACCAAGGTCTGCTGCCGCCTGGCGCCGGACGTCGCGCCGGCCGTGGGCGAGACCCTGACGCTGCAATTCGACCCATCGAAAGTGCTGCTGTTCGATGCCAGGACCGGGGAGCGTTTGGGGGCTGCCGGTCAACCACAAACCGAATTGCACACAGCCAACGTCGCCCAATTCAAAGGCCGCTGAAAATCAAAACTGTAGGAGCGAGCTTGCTCGCGATGGACGTTAACGATGACGTGCGCCGTCTGGGTGAACGCGGTGCATTTGAGACCATCGTCGGAACGCCGCCCGGAGCAAGCTCGCTCCTACAAGGGGGATATCCGTGACGGACGGCCTGTCGTCCGACACCACCGTTGTAACCGCGTTAGAAAAAGAAAAGTTAATAACAATAAGACGAGGATGTAGGGATGAAGAAGAACAACACCAGTGCCCGGTTTATCTGCCAGCTGTCAGCGATTGCGGCGATGAGCCTGGCCGGTAGCGTGCATGCCGCTGAGGCGTTCAGTGCAGATTCCAAGTGGATGACGGGCGACTGGGGCGGCGAGCGGACCAGGCTGATCGATCAAGGCATCGACATCAAAATGGACTACGTCGGTGAAGTGGGCGGTAACCTCCACGGCGGTTACAACGACGACAAGACTGCGCGTTACGCCGACCAGTTTGGCCTGGGCGCGGCGCTGGACCTGCAAAAATTGCTCGGCTGGGATAACACCCAGGCCAAGATCCAGCTCACCAACCGTAACGGCGAGAACATCTCCAATGACCGTATCGGCGACCCGCGTGCCGGCACCTTGAGCTCCTCCCAGGAAGTCTACGGCCGTGGCCATATGGTCCGCCTGACCCAGTTGTGGATCCAGCATCAGTTTTTCGACAACAAACTGGACGTCAAGGCCGGTTACTTCGGTGAAGGCGAGGACTTCAACACCTTCCCGTGCGAATTCCAGAACCTGGCGTTCTGCGGCTCCCAGGTGGGTAACTGGGCTACCAACATCTGGTACAACTGGCCGGTCAGCCAGGCGGCGATCCGCGTGAAGTACAACATCTCGCCCGAGTGGTATGCGCAGATCGGAGCGTACAACCAGAACCCGTCGCAACTGGAACACGGCAACGGCTTCAAACTCAGCGGCAGTGGTACCGAAGGCACTGTCCTGCCGGTCGAACTGGTCTGGTTGCCCAAGCCTGGCAACCTGCCAGGCGAATACCGTGTCGGTTACTACAAAAGTACGGCCAAGGCCGATGACGTCCGTGAGGATGACAACGGTAATGATGCGGCCACCAGCGGCAACGCCTATCGCAGCCACAGCAGCAAGCACGGCTACTGGTTCGTTGCCCAGCAACAACTCACCAGCCACAACGGTGACGCGTCTCGCGGTCTGAACATTGCGGCCAACGCCACTTTCCACGACAAGGACACCAACATCGTCGACAACTACCAGTCGCTGATGTTTGTGTACAAGGGCCCGTTCGATGCACGTCCAAAAGATGACGTCGGCATCGGTTTCGCCCGTATCCACGTCAACGATGACGTGAAAAAAAACGCCGAGCTGACCAACACCGCCAACGGTGTCACCCACTACGAGGATCCGCTGTTCTCGCCGCTGCGTGACACCGAGTACAACTACGAACTCAACTATGGTTTCCACGTTACCAACTGGTTGACCGTGCGTCCTAACCTGCAATACGTCACCCACCCAGGTGGCGTGGATGAAGTCGACAACGCTTTGGTCGCCGGCCTGAAAATTCAGTCGGTGTTCTAACGCTGGTGCGATAAGCTCCTTCCCATGTGCGCATTTTTGCGGACGGCCCAGGCTGTCCGCTTTTTTTTGGGGTGGCGCGCCCCTTGGTGATCGCTGATTTTCAGGACCGTGGCACATGCCAGAGCATCCGCTACAACGTTTCTTCAAGTCCTTGCGCGAGCGTCCGGTATTCGCGTGGGAGCGCTATCAGAAGCGCGACGTGTTGGTGATCGATCATCCGCTGTGCCAGGCGGTGTTCAGTCGCCAGGGCGCGCAGTTGTTGCACTTCCAGCCCACAGGCCAGAAACCCTGGTTGTGGTGCGCGGCGAAGTGGCCGCAGGTCGGCGCCATTCGCGGCGGAGTCCCGGTGTGCTGGCCGTGGTATGGCCGGCATCCGAGTGAAAACGCCTGGCCATCCCATGGCTGGGCACGGCTGCTGGACTGGAAGCTGATCGACAGTCGCAGCGATGACGACGGCGTGCACCTGCACTGGCAGTTACAGCTGTGCGATTGGCAAGTCGAGCTGCACGCGCACTTGGGCGAGCGTATGGAGCTGCGCCTGAGCACCGAGCACCAGGACAGCCTGCCGTGCCAGTTGAGTCATGCTTTGCACGCCTATTGGCGTATTGGTGACGTCGGTGAGGTAGCGCTGTCTGGGCTGGATGGCGCGCAGGGTTATGACCAGCTAAAGCGTGAGGCGTGCGAGCAAAAAGGCGAGTTGCGGGTCGAGGGTGGCTGCCAGCGCGTGTTTCAGCACGAGGGCGAGCTACAGCTCAAGGACCGTGCCTGGCAGCGCCAGTTGTGCATCGATACCGGCGACAGCGCGGACACCGTGGTCTGGCACCCCGGATCGCGCCCGCTGCTGGGGGTGAGCTGGAATGAGGTGAGCGAGTTTGTCTGCGTGGAAGCGGCCAGCGGTGGCACCGACAGCCTGAGCCTGGCCCCGGGGGAGCGGGCGCATTTGAGTTTGCAGGCGTGGGCGGCGGCGTGATGCTCATTCCCACGCAGGGCGTGGAAATGAGCGGGGCGAATCAGTTGAACTCATCTCCCACCGGATAGCGGCTGGCGTTGAGGCTTTCCTTGATTTTGCGCAGGTGCGGCTGGAAGTCGACGCCGCGGCGCAGGGTCATGCCGGTGGCGAGTACGTCGAGCACGGTCAACTGAATGATCCGCGAGGTCATCGGCATGTAGATGTCGGTGTCTTCCGGCAACGGGATGTTCAGGCTCAGGGTGCTGGCCTTGGCCAGTGGCGAGCCTTCGGCCGTCAGGCCAAGTACCGAGGCACCGTTCTCGCGGGCAATGCGCGCCACTTCCACCAGTTCACGGGTGCGACCGGTGTAGGAAATGATCACGAACAGTTCACCAGTATGGGCCACGGAAGCAATCATGCGCTGCATCAGCACATCGGCGTGGGCGGTAACGGCCAGGTTGAAGCGAAAGAACTTGTGCTGGGCATCCAGCGCGACCGGTGCTGATGCACCGAGACCGAAGAAGTGGATCTGCCGGGCCTGGATCAGCAAGTCCACGGCGCGGCTGACCAGGTTCGGGTCCAGGGCCTGGCAGGCGCTGTCCAGCGAGGCGATGGCGCTGCCAAAGATCTTCTGGGTGTAGGCCTCCGGGTTGTCGTCGGCTTCCACCGCGCGGCTGACATAGGCGGCACCACTGGCCAGGCTTTGGGCCAGCTGCAGCTTGAGCTCCGGGTAACCGCTGACGCCGAACGAGCGGCAGAAACGGTTGACCGTCGGTTCGCTGACCGAGGCGGCCTGGGCGAGGGCGGCGATGCTGAAGCGAGTCGCCTGCTGCGGGTTGAGCAGGATGACTTCGGCGACTTTGCGCTCAGCCTTGTTCAGGTCGGCAAGGCGATTCTGGATCTGTTCCAGTAAATTTCGCACGCGGTCCATAAATGTTTCCTTAGAGCGGCTGCTATGCCAGCAGACTCGCTGCTTGCAAGTAAAGGCTCGGCTATGAAAATCGGGCCTTTGGTAAGGCCCTTTGCGGTGGCCTATCCTACTGGTGGCCCTGACTGACCACCACCGGGAATCTGTATTTTGGAATAATGTTGTGGTTATTACTACATTTTCCCTTGAGTGATGCCTTGAAAAAAGGTATTTGTAGCTTAACTTGATAAAAGAACAAACATCATGCCTTCGATTACGGTTGAACCGTGCACCTTTGCCTTGTTCGGCGCCTTGGGCGATCTGGCCCTGCGCAAGCTGTTTCCTGCCTTGTACCAACTCGATGGTGCAGGCCTGCTGCATGAGGAATCGCGCATTATCGCACTGGCCCGTGAGCCGGGCAGCGCGCAGGAGCACCTGGCCTTCATCGCCCGGGAGCTGCGCCACTATGTGGCTGCCAAGGAACTGGACGAAGCCGTGGTCGATCGCTTCCTGGCGCGGCTGACGTACCTGCATGTCGACTTTCTCAAGACCGATGACTACGTGGCCCTGGCTGAACTGGCCGGCACGACGCAGCGGATGATTGCCTACTTCGCCACGCCGGCGGCGGTCTACGGGGCAATCTGCGAGAATCTGGCGCAGGTTGGCCTGGCTGAAAACACCCGCGTGGTGCTGGAAAAACCCATCGGTTCGGACCTGGAATCGTCACGCAAGGTCAACGACGCCGTGGCCAGGTTTTTCCCGGAAAACCGCACCTACCGTATCGACCACTACCTGGGTAAGGAAACGGTCCAGAACCTGATTGCCCTGCGTTTCGCCAACAGCCTGTTCGAAACCCAGTGGAACCAGAACTACATTTCCCACGTGGAAATTACCGTTGCCGAGAAGGTCGGGATCGAAGGCCGTTGGGGCTATTTCGACAAGGCCGGGCAGTTGCGGGACATGATCCAGAATCACCTGCTGCAGCTGCTGTGCCTGATCGCCATGGACCCTCCGGCGGACCTGTCGGCCGACAGCATCCGCGACGAGAAAGTCAAAGTGCTCAAGGCGCTGGCACCGATCAGTCCGGAAGGCCTGAGCACTCAGGTGGTACGTGGCCAGTACATCGCCGGGCACAGTGAAGGCAAGGCGGTGCCGGGTTACCTGGAGGAAGAAAACTCCAATACCCAGAGCGACACCGAGACCTTCGTCGCCCTGCGCGCCGACATCCGCAACTGGCGTTGGGCCGGTGTGCCGTTTTACCTGCGTACCGGCAAGCGCATGCCGGAAAAGCTGTCGCAGATCGTCATCCACTTCAAGGAACCGTCGCACTACATCTTCGCCCCCGAGCAGCGCTTGCAGATCAGCAACAAGCTGATCATCCGCCTGCAACCGGACGAAGGCATTTCCTTGCGGGTGATGACCAAGGAGCAAGGCCTGGACAAGGGCATGCAGCTGCGCAGCGGGCCCTTGCAGCTGAACTTTTCCGATACCTGGCGCAGTGCGCGGATCCCCGACGCCTACGAGCGGTTGTTGCTGGAAGTGATGCGCGGCAATCAGAACCTGTTTGTCCGCAAAGATGAAATCGAAGCCGCGTGGAAATGGTGCGACCAGTTGATCGCCGGATGGAAGAAATCCGGTGATGCGCCCAAGCCGTACGCGGCTGGGTCCTGGGGGCCAATGAGCTCCATTGCACTGATCACGCGGGACGGGAGGTCGTGGTATGGCGATATCTAAATTGAAACTGCCTCGGGGCGTCAGCGCCCATGAGTTCAAAAGCCCGGTGCTGCTGGCCGAAGGCCTGGCACTGAAGGTGGCCAAACAACTGAGCGATGCGCTCGACGCCACGGGCACGGCAACGCTGGTGGTGTCTGGTGGGCGCAGCCCGGTGGCGTTTTTCCAGCACCTGGCCAAGCAAAAGCTGGACTGGTCGAAGGTGGTGGTCAGCCTGGCTGACGAGCGCTGGGTGCCCGTCGAACACGCCGACAGCAATGCCGGTCTGCTCAAGCGTTACCTGCTGCAAGGCCCAGCGGCCCAGGCGCAATTTCTGAGCCTGTACAGCGCCTGCGCCAACCTGGAACTGGCCGCCGAGCAGGCGGATCGTTTGCTCGCCGAGCTACCAAGGATTGACGTGCTGGTGCTGGGGATGGGCGATGACGGTCACACCGCCTCGCTGTTCCCGGACAGTCCGAATCTTGCGCAAGCGTTGCAGGCCGACGGTACACGCCGTTGCTGGCCAATGCTGGCGCCCACTGTGCCGCATCAGCGCCTGACCATGAGTCGTGCATTGCTGGCGTCGGCGACGCACACCGTTCTATCGATTTCCGGTCAGTCCAAGCTGACCACCTTGAGCGCCGCACTGGCCGGTGACGATGTCGCCGCAATGCCGATTCGCGCGTTTCTGCAACCCACGTTAGAGATTTACTGGTGCCCATGAGCCAAGGATCATCCGCTATGACAACCCCATCCCTTGCCGTTTCCATGGCGGATAAAGTTGCCCTGATCGACAGCCTCTGCGCCAAGGCGCGGATTCTGCCGGTCATCACCATCGCTCGTGAACAGGACGTACTGCCGTTGGCCGATGCCCTGGCAGCGGGTGGCCTGACGGCCCTGGAAGTGACCCTGCGCTCGCAGTTCGGCCTCAAGGCCATCCAGATTCTGCGTGAACAGCGTCCGGAGTTGCTCACCGGTGCCGGCACCGTGCTGGATCGCACCATGCTGGCCGCCGCGGAAGCGGCAGGCTCGCAGTTCATTGTCACGCCAGGCATCACCCGTGACTTGCTCGAAGCCAGCGTGGACAGCCCGATTCCGCTGTTGCCCGGCATCAGCAACGCCTCCGGCATCATGGAGGGCTATGCCCTGGGATACCGCCGCTTCAAGCTGTTCCCGGCGGAGGTCAGCGGTGGCGTGGCGGCGATCAAGGCCCTTGGCGGCCCGTTCGGCGAAGTGAAATTCTGCCCCACCGGTGGCGTGGGCCCGGCCAACATCAAGAGCTACATGGCGTTGAAAAACGTGATGTGCGTGGGTGGCAGCTGGATGCTGGATCCGGAGTGGATCAAGAACGGCGACTGGGCACGCATTCAGGAGTGCACCGCCGAGGCGCTGGCGCTGCTGGACTGACGGGGTTACCCGCAGGGTTTTACGAAGAATTGTAGTAGTTGCGTTCTACGGCTTTTCGGCGCACTTGGTCGGTGCGCCGTTTTTTTTGCCTGGCGAAAAGTGCCGCCCCGTTGCATTCAAGGGGCGGCGGGCCTCAACTCAGTTCGATCAGCGCCTGCGCCATCAGGTGCATGTCCGCTGCCGTGCTGATCAGGCCGGGGGTGATGCGTATGCACGGCCCACAGGCCGAACCGCTGCGGGTCACGGTGAACAGGTTGTAGTCGCTGAGCAGGCGGTCGACCATCGCCTGCTGGTCGGCCTGGCGAGTGAAGCGCATCGAGGTGATGCCGCAATACAGGCGCGGGTCATTCGGAGTCATGACCTCAATGCCTGGCGCGTCTTGAACGGCGTCGACCCACAGATTGCGCAGGTAGTTGAGCCGGGCGCCCTTGGCGGCCGCACCGCCGATGGCGCGATGTTCTTCGAATACCAACGGCAAGGTCAGCAAGGCGGGAATATTCGGCGTGCTGTACGGCGTGCGTGAGCGGGTGTCGGTGGCCGGGAAATGAAACTCGCCCATGTCTGGATCGATGTCGGCCAGGCGTTGCGGGGCGATGTAGAGGAAGCCCAGGGTCAGCGGTGCACCGATCCATTTGTGCAGGTTGTAGCCGGCAAAGCTGATGCCCAGTTCCTCGAGGTCGAATTCGATCTGGCCCAGGGCATGGGCGCCATCGAGGATCACGTCGATCCCGTGCTCACGGGCACAGGCGGCAATGGCCTTGACCGGCATCACGAGGCCGGTGCGGTGGGTGACGTGGGTCAGGGCCATGAGTTTGATTCGCGGGTGCTGCTCGAACGCTGCGCGATAGCTCGCCACCAGGCTGTCGAAGCTGGCGGGGTGGGGGTGCTCGATTTCGATCACCTCGACCCCACGATAGCGTGCCAGCCAGCGCATCGCACTTTTGACCGTGTCGTATTCCAGGTCGCAGATCAGTACCTGATCACCCGGCTGCAAGCGGTTGTAGTTGCGAATCAGCGATTGCAGCGCGTCCGAAGCATTGCGGGTGAGGGCCAGGGCTTGCGCGGGGACTCGCAGCAAGTCCGCCAGTTGCCTGCGAATCTCCACGCTTTCGAGTTTTTCGAAGCGTTGACGCACGTGCACCGAGTTGCTGCTGTTGATCAGTTCGATGTTGCGTTGGTATTCCTCGATGACCGTGCGCGACATGCGGCCGAAGTAACCGTTTTCCAGGTTGATGGGGCCAGGCTGGACATCGTAGCGATCGGCAAAGGTCCGCCAGAAGGCTTCATCATGGGCGCGGAAGGTGTTATCGGGCATGGGGAGAACTCGGTCTGGATTCGGTGGTTCAGTGGCGAGGCTTGGGTTTGCCGTGCTTGGCGCGCAGCGGGTCGAGCAGGTCGGACAAACCGTTGTGATCGATTTCCTGCATCAGGGCCAGCAGGCCACCCAGTTCACCGTGGGGGAAGCCCTGACGGGCGAACCAGTTCAGGTACGGGCCGGGCAGGTCGGCAATGATGCGCCCTTTGTATTTGCCAAAGGGCATTTCTCGGGTGACCAGCAGTTCAAGCGTTTCGGGGTTCATCGGTCAGTCGTCTTGATTCATACAGTCCGGAAAATACAGGCATTGCGCAGGCACGCCAATCGACAGATCCTGCCAATAACCAGCATACAGATGCTTGCGGGTGATGTAGCGGACAGCTCCATGGCGATTGTGCGCTGTTCACGGCGACGTGCGGGCGGCGCAGCCAGGAGCGCGCCCGTTCGCAAGCGTTGAACAATCGTAAAGGGGCTCGGCCTTGTGGCGAGCGAGCGTGCTCCCTCGCCACCGGTGAGCGGTCAATCAGCCGATGCTGATGGTCGGCAAGGTAGGCAGGGTCACGGTCTGTTGCTTGCGGGGCGCGAGGATCTCGGCTTCGCCATCAACCACCAGCTCATCACGCTGGTTGAACACGCGGGTGGCAATGCGCACGCGGAACTTCGGCAGTTTCTCGAGGATTTCCAGGCGCACGGTCAGGGTGTCGCCGATCTTCACCGGCTTCTGGAAACTCATCTGCTGGCCGAGGTAGATGGTCCCGGGCCCAGGCAGCTCGCAGGCGACCGCGGCACTGATCAGTGCGCCACTGAACATGCCATGGGCGATACGCTCCTTGAACATGCTCGCCGCTGCGAATTCGGCATCCAGGTGCACCGGGTTATGGTCGCCGGACATGGCGGCAAACAGCTGAATGTCGCGCTCTTCGACGGATTTGCTGTAGCTGGCGGTCTGGCCGACTTCGAGGGCTTCGTACGGCGTGTTGGTAACCTGGGTCATGTGTCTTGAATCCTGTGACGAGTTAAGTGTAATAACCAAACGTTATTCGGTTCTGGGTGGCCGGCGGTGGCTCAATGCCTGGGCCAGCCAGGTGAGCAGGTCCGCGGTCACTTCATCGCGGTTGCTTTCGTTGAACAGTTCGTGCCGTGCCTGCGGGTAGATCGTCAGTTGCAGGCACTGGTTGCCGGCCTGGCGCAGTGCATCGGCCAACGCCTTGAGACGCTTGCCTTCACTCACCGGATCACATTCTCCGCCAATGACCAGCAACGGCAGGCCCGGATCGATCTGCGCGAGATTGGACGCTTTGCTGATCTGCTGCAAGCCGCCGAGCATATCGATCCACAACTGGTTGGTGCAGCGGTAGCCGCAGAGTGGATCGTTGACGTACTTGTCGACTTCCGCCGGGTCGCGGCTGAGCCAGTCGAACGGGGTGCGGTTGGGTTTGAACGCCTTGTTGAACGAGCCGAACGACAACCACTCGATCAGCGCACTGCGACCAGTCGCGCCTTGGCGCCAGCGTTCGAGGCGGGCAATCAGGCGCGCCATGCGATACAGCGCCACGGGCTGGAAATTCGAGCCGCTGAGTACGGCGCCATACAGGCTGGCGCTGTGGTGCAGCAGATAAGCCTGGGCAATGTAGCTGCCCATGCTGTGGCCCAGCAACACAATCGGCGTGCCCGGATGCTGCTGGCCGATGTGCTGATTCAGGCTGGCCAGGTCACCGACCACTTTGCGCCAGCCATCCTTGTCCGCGTAGTGCCCTAGCACGCCGTTTTCGGCGGTTTTGCCATGGCCGCGCTGGTCCAGCGCATAGACGCCGTACCCTTGGTTACACAATACCTGCGCCAGGCGCTCGTACCTTGCGCTATGTTCCGCCATCCCGTGGGACAGCAGGATCACCGCGTTGAGCGGGCTTTCGGGTAACCACTGGTTGACGAAAAGCTGGCTGTGGTCATTCGCGGTCAACCAGAACGTGTCGTGGATCATGGCGATTCCTTTGCGCTGAGTCGTTGCATTGTATAGCTGATCAAGCGTCTGGCGTCCGATGCGGGCCTCCCAAGGCGGCAAGATTCACACTATCAATGACACTCGTGCTTATATTTGCCTGAATCGCCATAACTGCTAGTGTCCCAGAAGCTCCGCTTCTCAACATCGCAGAGAGGCGGCACGGACTCGCTCAGGTAAAGAGGACAAGAATAATGCAACCTGATTTCTGGAATGATAAACGCCCGGCCGGCGTACCCATTGATATCGATCTGGGTGGCTACAAGTCGGTGATCGAGGTGTTCGAGCGTTCCTGCAAGAAGTTCGCCGACCGTCCAGCGTTCAGCAACATGGGGGTGACCCTGACCTACGCTGACCTGGAACGCTACAGCGCAGCCTTCGCCGGTTATCTGCAAAGCCAGACCGATCTGGTGCCGGGCGATCGCATCGCGGTACAGATGCCCAACGTCCTGCATTATCCGATTGCCGTGTTCGGTGCGCTGCGTGCCGGGCTGATCGTGGTCAACACCAACCCGTTGTACACCGCGCGGGAGATGCGGCATCAGTTCAAGGATTCCGGTGCCCGGGCGCTGGTGTACCTGAACATGTTCGGGCAGAAGGTCCAGGAAGTGCTGCCCGACACCGATATCCAATACCTGATCGAAGCGAAGATGGGCGACCTGATGCCCGCCGCCAAGGGCTGGCTGATCAATACCGTGGTCGACAAGGTCAAGAAGATGGTCCCGGCCTACGACCTGCCACAGGCCACTTCCTTCAAGAGCGCGTTGCGCATGGGGCGTGGCCAGGGCATCAAGCCCTTGCAGGCCGGCCTCGACGACGTCGCCGTGCTGCAATACACCGGCGGCACCACCGGCCTGGCCAAGGGGGCGATGCTGACCCACGGCAACCTGGTGGCCAACATGCAACAGGCCCGCGCCTGCCTCGGCCAACACGGCAAGGATGGCCAGCCACTGCTGCGCGAAGGCCAGGAAGTGATGATCGCGCCGCTGCCGCTGTACCATATCTATGCATTCACGGCGAACTGCATGTGCATGATGGTGACCGGCAACCACAACGTGTTGATCACCAACCCACGGGACATTGCCGGCTTCATCAAGGAGCTGAAGAACTGGCGGTTCTCGGCACTGCTGGGGCTCAACACGCTGTTTGTCGCGCTGATGGATCACCCTGACTTCAAGACCCTGGACTTCTCCAGCCTCAAGCTGACCAACTCCGGCGGCACCGCCCTGGTGAAGGCCACGGCCGAGCGCTGGGAAGCCATGACCGGCTGCCGGATTACCGAAGGCTATGGCCTGACCGAAACCTCGCCGGTCGCCTGCACCAACCCCTACGGCGATCAGTCGCGCATTGGCTCCGTGGGCCTGCCGGTACCCGGTACCACGTTGAAGGTGATCAACGACGACGGTGTCGAACAGCCGCTGGGTGAGCGCGGCGAGCTCTGCATCAAAGGGCCGCAGATCATGAAGGGCTACTGGAACAAACCCGAAGCCACGGCCGAAGTGCTGGATGCCGAGGGCTGGTTCAAGTCCGGTGACATCGCGGTGATCGACCCGGACGGTTTTGTGCGCATCGTCGACCGCAAGAAAGACATGATCATTGTCTCGGGTTTCAACGTGTACCCCAACGAGATCGAGGATGTGGTCATGGCCCACCCGAAAGTGGCCAACTGCGCGGTCATCGGCGTACCGGACGACCGTTCCGGAGAGGCGGTGAAACTGTTCGTGGTGGCGCGCGAAGCGGGGGTCAGCCTTGAAGAATTGAAGGCGTACTGCAAGGAGAACTTCACCGCCTACAAAGTACCCAAGCACATCGTGTTGCGTGAGTCGCTGCCAATGACGCCGGTGGGCAAGATCCTGCGCAGGGAGTTGCGCGACATCGCGTAATGTTTTGTTAGCAGCGCGGTACCAAAAAGGGGCGCCCGAATCTGGGCACCCCTTTTTTTGTCTTGTGAATCTGGCGCGGTGGCCCGATTTAGAGCGTTTAAAGATTGCGTAGAATCTTTACTCTAAAACTGACTATTAAATAGTCTTGAGTCGCTAATGTGACTGTGCGGGCTTTCTTTGGCCCTAGTAGGGCTTTTGCAAAGCTGCTACTCTCGGCGCGCTTTGTGACTTCTCGGCCTTAAAGTTGTAAGCCAGATTCACCAAAAACACACACCAATAATAATCGCATCAAATGCGGTGAAGAATTCGCGTTGCTGAGGAGTGGGCTTCCATGATCGAAGACTTTTGGAAGGATAAGTACCCAGCTGGGATTGCTGCCGACATCAATCCAGACGAGTATCCGAATATTCAGGCAGTGTTGAAGCAGTCCTGCCAACGCTTCGCCAACAAGCCGGCCTTTAGTAACCTCGGCAAGACACTCACCTACGGTGAGCTGTACGAACTGTCGGGTGCATTTGCCGCTTATCTGCAACAGCATACCGATTTGCAGCCCGGTGATCGAATCGCCGTGCAACTGCCGAACCTGTTGCAATACCCGGTCGCCGTATTTGGCGCCATCCGCGCCGGCCTGATCGTGGTCAACACCAACCCGCTGTACACCGCGCGGGAAATGGAACATCAATTCAATGATTCCGGTGCCAAGGCGCTGGTGTGCCTGGCGAACATGGCGCACCTGGCCGAGGCCGTGGTGCCCAAGACGGGCGTCAAGCATGTCATCGTCACTGAAGTGGCCGACCTGCTGCCACCGCTCAAGCGCCTGCTGATCAACAGCGTCATCAAGTACGTGAAGAAGATGGTGCCGGCGTTCAATTTGCCCAAGGCCATCAAGTTCAATGACGTGTTGAGCAAAGGACACGGCCAGCCCGTGACCGAAGCCAGCCCGGCCAGCAGCGACGTGGCCGTGCTGCAGTACACCGGCGGCACCACCGGCGTGGCCAAGGGCGCGATGCTGACCCATCGCAACCTGATAGCGAACATGTTGCAGTGCAAGGCGCTGATGGGGTCCAACCTCAATGAGGGTTGCGAGATCCTGATCACGCCGCTGCCGCTGTACCACATCTATGCCTTCACCTTCCATTGCATGGCCATGATGCTGATCGGCAACCACAACATCCTGATCAGTAACCCGCGCGATTTGCCGGCGATGGTCAAGGAACTGTCGAAGTGGAAGTTCAGCGGTTTTGTCGGGTTGAACACGCTGTTCGTGGCGCTGTGCAACAACGAAGGCTTCCGCAAGCTGGACTTCTCGGCCATGAAAGTGACCCTGTCCGGTGGCATGGCCTTGCAACTGGCGGCTGCCGAGCGCTGGAAAGAAGTGACTGGCTGCCCGATCTGCGAAGGTTACGGCATGACTGAAACCAGCCCCGTGGCGACCGTCAACCCGATCCAGAACATCCAGATCGGCACCATCGGCATTCCGGTGCCTTCCACCCTGTGCAAGGTCATCGATGACGCCGGCGTTGAACAGCCGCTGGGCGCAATCGGCGAACTGTGCGTGAAGGGCCCACAGGTGATGAAGGGCTACTGGCAGCGTCAGGAAGCCACCGATGAAATGCTCGACAGCGAAGGCTGGTTGAAGACCGGTGACATCGCGCTGATCCAGGAGGATGGTTACCTGCGAATCGTCGATCGCAAGAAAGACATGATCCTGGTCTCCGGTTTCAACGTGTACCCGAACGAACTCGAGGACGTGCTGGCAGCAGTACCGGGTGTGCTGCAGTGCGCGGCCATTGGCGTGCCGGACGATAAGTCGGGCGAAGCGATCAAGATGTTCATCGTCGCCAAACCAGGTGTAACACTGACCAAGGAGCAGGTGATGACGCACATGCGCGCCAATGTCACCGGCTATAAGGTGCCCAAGGCCGTCGAGTTCCGCGATGCGCTGCCGACCACCAACGTGGGCAAGATCCTGCGTCGTGAACTGCGCGACGAAGAGTTGAAGAAGCTGGGCGTGAAGAAGTAAGGCGCCGATCACCAAAAAGCCCCGCGGATGCGGGGCTTTTTGTTATTTGCCTGTCAGGCGCGCTTCTGTACAGCCGGATTGGACTACAGGCGAAACTGCGCGAAATTCACATTGGTGCCTGCCGGGCGCATGTCCTGTAGGTACGAGTCCTTGTCGGCGCTCAGTTCCAGGCTCAGGGCCGCCTTGCGCTTGCCTTCGTTGCGCACCACCAGGCCTTCCAGCTTCTCGCGCAGAAACACCGTCGGCACTTTCAGGTGCAGCAGTTCGTCGGTATCGGGTGTGTGCATCAGCAGGTGGATCCACTCATACTGGCCAATGGCCAAGCGCGACACCGGGATATCAAACCACCAGATGTTGCGGTTGCGGTTCAATTCGGTGAAGTGACAGTTGTTCACACCCAGCACTGCACCGCCCAGTTCCTGGTTCCTGCGGGCAATGGCCTGCTTTTTATCGAGTTTCATAACGTTCCTACGGGATTGGTTCTTCAGTGCCATGGCCTGAATACGTGATGCATTCTCCCGGCAAAGCCTGCAAACATAAAGCCCAACCTGCATGGGCGGATGAAATGACCCGGCGAAAACAAATGAAACTCACCCCAGGGTTCGACGGTCAATCGCTGCGCACGGGGTTGACCCTGGATGTTCATCGCACACCACGGTGAGCCGTCCGGGTCATGGACGGATGGCGGTTTTGACGTCGGCTATTGTCTGGTGGTTGCTAGCCTTGAAACTGTTTCAAGGTCGCCAAGTAGGTTACTTTGATGCAACGAACGGCCCTTGAGTCGCCCCCCTGGCTTCAACCCTGTTGCGGCGAATGGAGACGCTATGTTTTTCCCGGATTTGAAAGGCTTGCCTTTGCACCGCGTGATGATGCGCACCGTCACGGAGTTCATCGCTGACGAGATGTCAACCTATGCCTCGGCGCTGGCCTATCAGATGCTGTTCTCGCTGTTCCCGTTCATCCTGTTCCTGATCGCGCTGATCGGTTTCCTGCACCTGCCGGACTTCTTTTCCTGGCTGCGCCTGCAGTCGGAGCTGGTGTTGCCACCCCAGGCACTGGAGCAGGTCAACCCGGTCATTGACCAGCTCCAGCAATCGAAGGGCGGATTGCTCTCGGTCGGTATCGTCATCGCTTTGTGGACGGCTTCGGCGGGTGTGCGGCTGATGATGAGTGCCATGAATGCGGCGTATGACGTGGTCGAGCGTCGCCCGATCTGGAAGCGCTTCCCGCTGTCGATTATCTACACCGTTGGCATCGCCGGCATGTTGCTGGTGGCTGCGGCCCTGATGGTGCTTGGTCCGCAGGTGATGGAGTGGATCGCCTCGCAGATCGGCATGCAGGAGGTCATTGTCACAATCTGGACGATTTTGCGCTGGCCGGCGATCGTGATTCTGTTGATGGTGGCCGTGGCGCTGACGTACTACGTGATGCCGGATGTGAAGCAGGAATTTCGCTTTATCACCCCCGGCTCCGTGCTGGCGGTGGTGGTGTGGATCATTGCGTCGCTGGGCTTTGGTTTCTACGTGAAAGCCTTCGCCAACTACAATGCCATGTATGGCAGTATCGGTGCGATCATCGTGCTGTTGCTGTACTTCTACATTTCCGCGGCGGTGCTGTTGCTGGGCGCGGAGATGAACGCGGTGATCGATCACATGTCGACCGAGGGCAAGGGGCCTGGCCAAGCGCCCCTCGGTGAACACGACACCCCCAAACAACACGTATCGGGATTGGGTCGGGATCACTCGCTCAAACCGACCTCTGACGAAGCCTGACGATGATCCGTGAAATTCTCAAAATGGGCGATGAGCGCCTGCTGCGTATTGCCCCGCCAGTACCGGACGAGATGTTCGACAGCCCTGAGTTGTGGCAGTTGATCGACGACATGTTCCAGACCATGGAAAGCGTCGGCGGTGTCGGCCTGGCCGCCCCGCAGATTGGCGTTGATCTGCAGCTGGTGATCTTCGGCTTCGAGCGCAGCGAACGTTACCCGGATGCTGAAGCCGTACCGCAGACGATCCTGATCAACCCGCTGATCACGCCCCTGCAGCCCACGCTGGAGGAAGGCTTCGAAGGTTGCCTGTCGGTGCCCGGGTTGCGCGGTGCGGTGGAGCGTTACCAGCACATCCGCTATGAAGGTGTCGATCCCAAGGGGCAACCGATCGTGCGTTTCGCGTCAGGGTTCCATGCCCGTGTCGTGCAACACGAGTGCGATCACCTGATCGGCCGGTTGTACCCGTCGCGAATCAGCGACTTTCGCAAGTTCGGCTTTACCGAGGTGATGTTCCCCGACCTGGACCCCGCGGCAGACGGTTAAGCCGCGTCAGTGACCAGGCCCCGCCCCATTGCAATCATCGGCTTGCTGCGGCTATAGCGCAGCAGGCGCTCGGCCAGTGCATAAGGCAGCTGCGGGCCGGCGGCGAAGCCGTTGCGTTCATAGAATTCGCGCAAGTCCGGGTGGCAGAACAGCCACACCGGGGCACTGATCGGTCGCAGCGCCTCGGCCATCAAGGCGCCCGCAATGCCTTGCCCACGACAGCCCGGGTCGACAAACAAGCCGGTCAGCCAGAACCCGTCCGCAATCGGTCGTAGACAGAGTCCGGCGATGATCTCGTCGCGTTTGCCAACCCACAATTGCGCATCGCGCACGGCCTTCATCGAAGACTGGTGCGTGCGGTAGAACTTGTTCATCAAGGGCCACAGCGGCTCATCGAGCCGGGTGTATCGGGTGTCGGGCATAAAGGGGGTCGCCAGTGCGCAAAGCCGGCGATTATAAAAGAACGCGCGCACCAGGATAGGTGTATACCTGATCTCACATCCCGCAAGAGTGGAGTACGTATCATGGCCAAAGGCATGGATTCAAAGAAAGCTGCGAAAAAAAAGCCGGCGAAAAGCGCCGATGAAAAACGCGCTGACAAGAAGGCCAAAAAGGTCGGGGTGTTCGGTCATTGAGCCTGCTTTGACGGAGCCCGGCAATCGGGCTCCGTTATCACATCCAAGCCAATAAGCATTCGATCTGCAAGATTTCCCTGCACCGTGCTCAGAAGGAGGCAGGGCCAACTTTAGTCTGTTGGCTTGCCCTTGTTCTGAATCGAGCAATGTCCCATTACCTTGATCCACACCTGCGTGGACAAATCGAAACCCTTCTCGCACCGTCACCTTTGTGTTGGCAATCTGTTCCCGGCTGAACCGTTTCTCGTCCAGAAGCGCTCGGTACTGCCCGGATAATGGCCTTGCGCCATCTGTTGTGCTGGCTATGCTCACCTGTAACTAACTATGTTGGCCGTCATGTAAGTGCATGCCGACCGCACAGGGATGTGTGGAAATTGTCGAGGTGGTGCGCAAGAACCACGATTTGTCCTTGAGTGCCGTGTCGAGCATGCAGTCGAGCTTGAGTCGCACCGGGCTGGGCGTGGAGTTGGCCAATGAGGCAGGGGAAGTGATCCTGGAAATCCAGCAGGGCTCACGGCATGTGGTGGATGCCATCAGCCAGTTCAATTCGACGTTGCAACTCAATTAACCCGGCCTGTCGCTAGAAGGCTTCTTGACCCGGCACTGGCGCTGGGTCGAGAAGCCTTTTTTGTGCCTGTCGCTCAGGCCGGGTCAGGCAGCGCCGACGCGGGCAAGCCGAAGGTGCGATCGAACAGCCAGTTGAAGGCAAAGGTATAGCAGGGGATGAAGATGATCAGTGCCAGGTCCAGCAGGAAGGCTTGCACCAGGCTGATGTCCATCCACCAGGCTATCAGGGGAATCAGAAACACGATCAAGGTCAGCTGAAAACCCACGGCGTGGGCGATGCGTCGCTGGACGGTGCGGGTTCGAGATGGTTGGCGGCTTTCCCAGCGCTCGAACAGCGAGGTGTAGATGAAGTTCCAGCTCACCGCGATGGTGGTGATGATCACGGCCAGCGGCCCGGTGCTGCTGGGAGCTGTGCCGGACAGCAGCGCCAGGCCAAGTGCGGAAAATGTCATGCCGATGACTTCGTACAGCGATACATAAACCAGTTTGCGTTTCACGCCTTGCATGGCCATTGCCCCTTCGTTCAGTGAGTGGCACCCGCCCTTTGTGGATCAGGGCTGGCGAAGGCGGCGAAAGATAGCTTCAATAGGCCTGACAGAAAAAGTTGGTAGCTTTCAGGTTTGTTGATAGGTGATGCGATGAGTTTTTCCAGCGACAGTATCGAGTTGTTCCTGGCCGTGATCGAACGCGGCTCCTTTTCGGCGGCCGCCCGCGCCCTTGGCAAGGTGCCGTCGGCGGTCAGCATGGGCATCGCCAATCTGGAGGCAGAACTCGGTTATCCGCTGTTCGACCGCCGTCATCGCGAACCGGTACCTACGGCCATGGCCACGTCGTTGGTGCCCCATGCGCGGCTGGCGGCCGAGCAGCTCAAACAGCTTCGGGTGCATGCCATCGAATTGTCCCTGGGGCTGGAAAGCAAGCTGTCGATCGGGGTGGTGGCGGACATCGACAAGACCCGTTTACTGGCGGCGATCAAGCACATCGCCGAGCGTTATCCGCTACTCGATATCGAGCTGCTCAGCGCCCCGCAGGATGATGTGTTGCAGCTGCTGCACAGTGGCCGGGTCAACGTTTGCCTGGCGTTCGCCGGGCTGAGTGTGAATGTGCTGGAGCGGTTCCAGTTCGTCGGAACCGAGCAGATGATCGCCACCATATCTCCGGTCAACACGGCCTTCCAGGCCCTGGGGGAGGCCCCCTATCTGGAAGACCTGGTGCCGGTGCGGCAGATCATCGTCGCCAGCCGCGACTTGCCGATCAGCGAAACCCGACCACTGCTCGGCGAATCCCATTGGCGCACCGATACCCTGGAAATGGCCCTGGAAATGGTCGAGGCGGGGATTGGCTGGGGCAACTTTCCGTTATCGGTGGTCGAGCCACTGCTGGCGTCCGGGCGGCTCAAGCGTTTGGGCTTCAGGAACATCGAAAATGGACTGGTGCTGCCGGTACATGCGGTGTGGCTCAAAAGCCAGCCGCTGCAAAAGGGCGCCCTGGCGTTTGTCGAATTGATGGCCGGGCAGGCCTGAGTGAGTGAACGGCATTTGTCGTGCCGGTGCCCACAGCCTGCGTCACTGAGCCGCTGTTACGTACTCTCGCGAACCTTGAGCTCGAAGCCCAGGTCGACCACTGGCCTGGCGATCGTGTTGCCGGCCATCAAGGTGAGCATATGCTCGGCCGCGCGGCGGCCAATGGCCTCGCGCGGGGTGCTGATGCTGCTCAGGCGCGGCACCATGTGTGCAGAGGCCGGCAGGTCGTTGAAGCCCAGTACGGCCACTTGTTCGGGGACCTTGATCCCGTGGCGCATGGCTTCGAGCAGGGCGCCGTGGGCCAGGTCGTCGTTGCCGAAGAAGATGGCGTCGACCTGCGGGTGGGCCGCCATCATGTGCAGGAACAACTCGCCGCCCAGGCCTACCGAGGAAGGACGCGGTGTCAGCAACTCGAGGGCCGGGTCGTAGAGGTTGGCCTGTTGCAGGGCTCGGCGAAAACCCTCGCCGCGCAGCAAGGTTCGCTGGTCGAGTTGTGCGCCGATGTAGGCCAGGCGCTTGCGGCCTCGCGAAATCAGATGCCGGGCAGCCGTTTCACCGGCACTGAGCTGCGAGAAGCCGACGCAATTCAGACCGGCACCGGGGTCCAGGTCCATCATATAGACGCAGGGGATGTTGCTGGTCTCGACCATGCGTCGGGCACTTTCAGTGCGATCAAAGCCGGTCAGCAACAGGCCACGCGGCTGATAGGCCATGTAGTTGCGCAGCAGGTTTTCTTCTTCATCGCGCGAGTAGTGGTAGTTGCCGATCAACACTTCGAAGCCTTTGGGGCGCAGTACCTGATGAATGGCTTCCAGGGTTTCGATGAACAGCAGGTTCGACAACGACGGCACCAGTACCACGACCGACTGGCTCTGGGCCGAGGCCAGGGCGCGGGCGGCGGGGTTGACCACGTAGTTCAGTTCCAGAGCGGCCTGCTGGACCTTTTCCACCAGTTCGGTGGCAACCGTACTGATGCCGCGCAAGGCCCTGGACGCGGTAATCGGACTGACCCCGGCCAGGCGGGCGACTTCGTTCAGGGTAGGGCGGCCAGTGGTGCGGGTATTTTTATCGTTTTTAGAGGAGGTCATCGGACGGCTTGCCAAACAAAATTCAAGGCACTAAGGTAGCGCTGTCTCGATGCGGCTGCAAATGCTTGAGCAGGGGTTGCCTGATCCCTGCTTTTTGGCGTTGGGAAAGAACCTGCTGCAACCCATAAAAATGACAAGAAGGCGTCGGCAATGCCTGCTTTTGCACGAGAGTTTCCATTGGCAAAGGTAGCGCTGTCTGCGCGCTGAGGTGTTAGATGAGTCAACCAATCACCGCCCTGGTCATCATGGGCGTGGCCGGCTGCGGCAAGTCCAGCGTCAGCGAGGCCCTGTGCCAGCTCAGCGGTGCGACCGGCATTGAAGGCGATAGCTTTCATCCTGCGGCCAATATCGAAAAGATGAGCGCTGGCATTCCCCTGAACGACGACGACCGTGCCGGCTGGCTCGACAGCCTGTGCGAAGAGTTGCGTCGTGTCGATGCCACGGGCGGGCACCCGGTGCTGACCTGTTCGGCGCTCAAGTATATTTACCGCGAACGCCTGCGCAGCGCTCTGCCTGGGCTGGGGTTCGTGTTCCTGGAACTGACCCCGGAAGTCGCCGCCGACCGAGTGTCCCATCGTCCCGGCCACTTCATGCCGTCGACCTTGATCGCCAGCCAGTTCGCAACCCTTGAATCACCCGTCGGGGAGCCGTTGACCCTGGCGCTGGATGCATCGACCCACAGTGTCGATGAATTGGCCGTGCAAGCGCACCACTGGTGGCTGGGCCATGGTTTGAAGCTCGCCATATGAATTTTGCTTTGAAAGGTAGCGCTGTCCTGATGGCTTACGTATTCCCTGCTTTCATAACAACAACAACCAGGAGACACCCCTAATGTTTGGCATGTCCCACGAGACGTTTCTGCTGCTCGATGCAGTGGTCACGGTGATCGGCTTGATTGTCCTGATCACCAAGTTCAAGCTTCACCCCTTTATTGCCCTGATCATCGCCGCCGCTTTCCTCGGGCTGACTTCGGGCATGCCGATCGGCACCATCATCAAGGCATTCCAGGACGGCTTCGGTGGCGTGCTGGGTTTTGTCGGCATCATCCTCGCGCTGGGTACCATGCTCGGCAAAATGATGGCCGAGTCGGGCGGGGCGGATCAGATCGCCCAGACCCTGATCCGCGCTTTCGGCAAGGACAAGGTGCAGTGGGCGATGATGTTCGCCGCGTTCCTGGTGGGCATTCCGCTGTTCTTCGAAATCGGCTTCGTGCTGCTGATTCCGCTGGTATTCATCGTTGCCCGGCGCACTGGAGTGTCGATCATCAAGATCGGTATCCCGCTGCTGGCCGGTCTGTCGGCGGTCCACGGTCTGGTCCCGCCACACCCGGGCCCGCTGCTGGCCATCGGCGTGTTCGGTGCCGACATCGGTAAAACCATTCTCTATGGCCTGATCGTGGCGCTGCCGACGGCCATCATTGCCGGCCCGATCTTCGGTACGTTCATCGCCAAGCACATTCCCGGTCATCCGAATCAGGAGCTGGTGGATCAACTGGTCCGTGAGTCGGATTCAAGCGAACTGCCGAGCTTCGGCATCACCCTGCTCACCGTGCTGTTGCCGGTGTTCCTGATGCTGCTCAAAACCTTTGCTGACGTGGCGCTGCCGGACGGCAACTTCTTCCGCACATGGATGGACATGATCGGCCACCCGATCTCGGCACTGCTGTTGGCGTTGCTGTTGTCGCTGTACACCTTCGGTTACAAGCAGGGCATCGGTTCCAGCCAGATGCTCAAATGGCTGGACGCGAGCCTTGCCCCGACCGCCGCGATCATTCTGATCATCGGTGCTGGTGGTGGCTTCAAGCAGATGCTGGTGACCAGCGGTGTGGGTGATGTGATCGGTCACATGGCGGTGAACGCGCAGATCTCGCCGATCCTGCTGGCCTGGCTGGTGGCGGCGGTGATTCGTATCGCCACCGGTTCGGCGACCGTGGCGACCATTACTGGCGCGGGTATCGTGGTGCCGGTGGTGGGGATGATTCCGGGTGTGAACCGTGAGCTGCTGGTGCTGGCCACCGGTGCCGGCTCGTTGATTCTGTCCCACGTGAACGACGCGGGCTTCTGGCTGGTCAAGCAGTACTTCAACATGACCGTGGCGGAAACCTTCAAGACCTGGACCGCGATGGAAACCATCCTGTCCGTGGTGGCGCTGGGCTTTATCCTGCTGCTGTCGATGTTCGTTTAAGCACCACGCGAAACACCTGTGGGAGAGAGCCGGGCGGCGTTCCGCTTGCCCGCTCCCACGGTGTCTTGTGTCAGGCGTTGGTCTTGCCGACCAACCCATCGGCCCGGAACATCCCGCGAATCCCGCGGACAGCCTGGCGAATCCGGTCCTGGTTCTCGATCAGCGCGAAGCGCACGTGATCATCGCCATACTCGCCAAAGCCAACCCCTGGCGAGACGCAGACCTTGGCTTCGGCCAGCAATTTCTTGGCGAACTCCAGCGAACCCAGGTGGGCATAGGCCTCGGGAATCTTGGCCCAGACGTACATTGAGGCTTTCGGGTTTTCGACCATCCAGCCCAGTTCATGCAAGCCCTTGACCAGCACGTTGCGACGTTGCCGATACTGCTCGGCGATATCCTTGACGCACTGCTGATCACCTTCCAGTGCCGCGATGGCAGCCACTTGTAGCGGGGTGAATGTGCCGTAGTCGTGGTAGCTCTTGATCCGTGCCAGCGCGTTGACCAGCTCCGGGTTACCGACCATGAAACCGATGCGCCAGCCCGCCATGTTGTAACTCTTGGACAGGGTGAAGAACTCCACGGCAATGTCCTTGGCGCCCGGCACCTGCATGATCGACGGGGCTTTCCAGCCGTCATAGACGATGTCGGCGTAGGCCAGGTCGTGGACCACCAGCACGTCGTACTGCTTGGCCAGGGCGATGACGCGCTCGAAGAAGTCCAGTTCCACGCACTGCGCGGTCGGGTTCGACGGGAAGCCGAGGATCATCATTTTCGGCTTGGGGATCGAGCCGCGAATGGCGCGCTCCAGTTCGGCGAAAAAGTCCACGCCAGGAATCAGTGGCACCGACCGCACCTGGGCGCCGGCAATCACGGCACCGTAGATATGGATCGGGTAGCTGGGGTTGGGCACCAGCACGGTGTCGCCCTGGTCCAGGGTGGCGAGCATCAAGTGCGCCAGGCCTTCCTTGGAACCGATGGTGACGATGGCTTCGTTTTCCGGGTCGATGTCGACCTCGTAGCGATCCTTGTACCAGCGCGAAATGGCCCGGCGCAGGCGAGGAATGCCTTTGGACGTGGAGTAGCCGTGGGTGTCTTCGCGCTGGGCGACCGTGACCATTTTTTCAACGATGTGCGGCGGGGTCGCGCCATCGGGGTTGCCCATGCTCAAGTCGATGATGTCTTCGCCACGACGACGGGCGGCCATCTTCAGCTCGGCAGTGATATTGAATACGTAAGGGGGGAGTCGATCTATGCGCGCAAAGCGGCGCGGCGAACCTTGGTCTGCCATTGTTGCCTCTGGAGTACGTAAGCGCCCGGAACCGTCCGAGCGACGCTGGCCACTGCGGTGGCCTGGACGCAAGATAAGGGCGCCGATGACGGCTTGTCCAGTAGCGAAGATCAACTTTTTTCGACGACACTGGCCCGCTCGCAGCGGATTGTTGCGGACAAAACACGTTCTTGCCTGCTTCTTGCATAGCTACGCGCCACTGACTCAACCACCTTCGAACGGGATGAAACATGGAGTTTTCCAGCGGCTTTTTGCTGAGCCTTTCACTGTGCCTGGACATCGGCGTGGCCAACATCGCGATGATCACCCTGGCCATGCAACGTGGGTATTTTCAGGGCTTCGCACTGGGGCTCGGGACCTGTGTTGGTGACCTGGTTTACGCGGTACTGGCGCTGGCCGGCATGACCGTGCTGTTGCAGTACTCGGCGGTGCGCTGGGTGTTGTGGGTCGGTGGCTCGGCGTTGTTGCTCTATTTCGCCGCCAGGATGATTTACTCGGCGATCCATCACAGTGTCGTGCTGGCGGAGGCGGGCGAGGTGAGTAGCGGTTCCCATCGTCGTGAGTTCTTTCGTGGGATCTTTCTGGCCATGTCCTCACCCAGCGCCATTCTCTGGTTCGCGGCCGTGGGCGGTACGCTGATCGCCCGTTCCGGGGGCGGCAGCCTGGCCAGCGCCGGGTTGTTCCTGGCGGGGTTCTTTTGTGCCGGGCTACTCTGGTGCGTTGCCTTGTGCCTGGCGGCGACCCAGGGAGGCAAGTTATTGGGCGATAAGCTGCTGCGGTATTCCTATATGGCATCTGCGGCGATCTTCTGCTATTTCGCGGTCTACGTGATCGTTTCTGGCTATCAGGAGTTCATTGGCTCGACGGGAGCCGCAGAACTTCCCGGGCTCTGATGGGGGGAGAATCCGGTTTGCCTTCTATACTCTCTGGCTGAACCCACCTTTGAGCGGCAGGAGTTGATTCATGGATGATCCAAAAAAGGGCGTCGTTGCCGAACCGCGCCTCGAAAAAGGGCATTTCTTGTTGATCGCCGGGCTAGGCGAACGGTTTACCCAGGAGACCACCGAAGGCATTCCCGCACTCTGGGATAAATTCATCCCCCATATCGGCAAGGTGCCTGGGCAAATGGGCGATGTGACCTACGGCATCTGCTGCAATCCAGATGGCAAAGGTGCTTTTGAGTACATCGCCGGTGTCGAGATCAGCAAGCTCGATGACCTGCCTGAACTGTACCGCTGGATCGAAGTGCAGCCCCAGCACTATGCGGTGTTCGAGCACAAAGGCTCGCTGGGCGACTTGCCCCGGACCTTTCAATACATCTGGAAAACCTGGCTGCCAGCCTCGGGCCGTGAGGCGGCGGACGCCCCGGAGTTCGAACGCTACAGCGCCGACTTCAATCCGCAGACGGGGGAAGGTGTGCTGGAAATCTGGTTGCCGCTCAAGGCTGACTGAATGGCGCGAGAGGCGGCGCAGTCAGCTGCCTCGCCTCTTTACCCTTACCGTTTGCCCTTGCTGGTACGGCGCGCCCTGATCACATCGATCATCAGGGAAATGAAGCCAAAAGCACTGATGGTGAACAGCATCAGCAGGCCAGCCTGAACGCTCGTCATGGTGAGATTCCCTGTGTGTGGTGAGAGACAGGGATTACCAATAGCCCGAAACCAGGGCGATATAAAGCCGCGATGCAAAGGCTATACGAAGGCTTTACGGCCGCGCGTATGATCGATATGCGGTGCTTATTCATTTATGATTCGCCCCCTCTTTTCTCGCTGATCGGGTCACGCCATGAACACCTCCACGACTGTCATACGCCAGGTCACGCCGGATGACCTTGATCGCTGTTTCACCATTGAAACCGAGGCGTATGAAGGCGATGAGGCGGCCACTCGCGAGAAAATCGCCACGCGCATCGATACCTGGCCAGAGGGGTTTATCGTGGCCGAGGTCGACGGTGTCGTGGCCGGGTTTATCAACTCGGGTGCGGCGTATCAGGTAGAGATGGCCGATGAGGCCTTCAAGGAAATGATCGGTCACGACCCGGACGGCCCACAGGTGGTGATCATGTCCGTGGTGGTGCACCCGGACTATCAGGGGCAAGGCCTGGCCAAACAGTTGATGACCGAGTTCATCGAGCGCATGCGGGAGATGGGCAAGATCCGTATCAACCTGATGTGCCGGGAACAGCACGTTGCCTGGTACGCCAGTTTTGGCTTTGCCTACCTCAAGGCCTCCGAGTCAGACCATGGCGGCTTGGCCTGGCACGAAATGGCCCTGGACCTGTAAGCCTCCCCGCCAGCAATAGGGGGCTCAATACAGGCTGTCGCGTAACCTCGCAGGCGCCTCCTGATCATAACATTCGGCATCGAACCGGCCATCGTTCAGGCGCTTGTGAAAGGCGCCCGCGGTGGGCAGTGCCGAGCGGTCCAGGTACTTCTGCGGGTTCCATAAGTCCGAACGCACGATCGCCTTTGAACAGTGGAAAAACGCCGCTTCCACCTTCACCACCATCACTGTTCGCGCCGGTTTGCCATTCACGGCAAAGCTTTGCAGCAGTTGCGGCTCGGCGCTGATGGTTGCCGTGCCGTTGACCCGCAAGGTCTCGCCGATACCCGGAATGATGAACAGCAACGAGATCCGCGAATCGAGGACGATATTGCGCAGCGTGTCGATCCGGTTGTTGCCCGGGCGGTCGGGGATCGCCAGGGTCCGTTCGTCAATGATCCGCACGAATCCCGGTGCATCGCCACGGGGTGAACAGTCCATGCCGTGCGGCCCGACCGAGCCGATGATCACCAGTGGCGAGGCTTGCACCATCGCTTGATAGTCGAGGTTCAGGCTGGGGATCTGCTTGTTGACGGCGCGGTTGTGGGGCAGGCCGTAGAGGGCTTCCAGTTGTTCGATGGTCGTGAGCATCGCTTGTATCATCCGTGACAGTGGGCGGGGAGTCAGAAGTCCAGGGTCATGCGCCGTTCATGGCCGATCCGGCCTTTATAGGCATGGCCGCTGTCGACCCAGCCTTGCTTGAGGTAGAGCCCCAGCGCCGCTTCGTTGTGCGCATCCACCGACAATTCCAGGCCCTTGATGTCCGGCCAGGCCTGGCGCGCGACTTCCGGCAAGGCTTGCAGGCAGGCGGTGCCGTAGCCCAGGCCCTGGCAGCGGTGGTCCACCTGCAGGGCGTGCAGGGTGGCGGTGTCTTCGTGGGCCCAGTCCGGCAGGAACGGTGGGCGCTTGAGCAGCAGGAAGGCGACAGGCCTCTCGTCCGCGATCAGGGCAAAGCCCCTGATGGCGTCGCCTGCGGTCGCGCTGAGCGAGTGCAGGGCACCGTGAATATCCCCGGAGAATGACTTCTGCGCCGGGTGGATCTCGATGTCTTGCACGCGCTCGCGCTGGCGGGGCGAAAGCTGTTCATAAGGAACGAGTTGAGTGGTCACCGACGGTGTCCGTATTCCGGCAAATGTGAGGTTCGGATTCTAGCCAGTTTGCCGCTTCGAGATTTTTTTATTTCGGCTGTCGATTTGCTTTTTGGTCAGTCGACTAAGGGTGTCCTCACACAAAACACTCGGAGTTGCGTCATGAATGCACACACAGAAAACACCGATATCCAGAACCTGATCGAGACGTACCGGCAGTTGGTGATCGCCAAGGACATTGACCGGCTCATGGGGCTGTACGCCGACAACATTGTCTCGTTCGATGCCGTCAAGGCGCTGCAGTTCAAGGGCAAGGCGGCCTACCGCGCGCACTGGGAAGAGTGCATGACGATGTGCCCTGGCCCGGACCTCTTCGAGTTTCATCAGGTCAACGTCCTGCGTGCTCAAGACATAGCGTTTGCCCACTGGCTGGCTCACTGCGGCGGTACCGACGACAAGGGTGAGACCAAAGGTTGCTGGATGCGTGTGACCGCCGGCTATCAACGGGGCGGTGAGCACTGGCGAATCGTTCACGAGCACTGGTCGGCCCCCTTCGACATGACCAGTGGCGCCGCGTTGTTCGAGTTGCAGCCCTGATCGTCGGGTTTTTCGCCAAACCCTCGATCTGCAGCCATAGTTGATCAGCCTGATGTTGGAGAGCCTTATGAAATACCTATGTCTGGTCTACAGCGACGAGCGCGTGCTGCACAGCTCGCCCGACAGCCCTGAAGACGCCGAGTGCATGGCCTATGCCGAGTCTGTCCAGGGCAGCGGCCGGATGCTCGCCGCCGAGGCGTTGCAGTCCGTGCAGACCGCGACCACGGTGCGCATGCGCGCCGGCAAACTGTCGATTACCGATGGTCCGTTCGCTGAGACCAAGGAGCAGTTGGCAGGCTTTTATCTGATTCAGGCTAAGGACCTGAACGAAGCCATCCAGGTCGCCGGCAAGATCCCGGCGGCCCGGGTCGGCAGTGTGGAAGTGCGTCCGATACGTGAGTTGAATCCCTGATAACCACGACAAATAACAACGATAAACAGGAGGTTGTTCATGACCACTCATCACGCTGGCCGCCAGCCGGCCGAGTTCGAGTTATCCATCAGCCGCTTGATTGATGCGCCGCGCAATAAGGTGTTCCGCGCCTGGACCGAGCCGCAATGGCTCACCCAGTGGTGGGGGCCGCACGGCATGACCACGCCGGAGTGCGAAATGGACCTGTGGGTCGGCGGTCAATTCCGCACACTGATGCGCGCGCCGGACGGCAGCGAGTACCCAACCAGCGGGGTGTTCCTGGAGATTCATGCGCCCCGGCGGCTGGTCTTCACCGATGCGTTCACCCCAGGCTGGACGCCCTCGGGTAAACCCTTCATGACCGCTGAAGTGACCTTCGACGACGTCGATGGCAAGACCTTGTACACCGCCCGTGCCATGCACTGGAGTGCAGAGGATCGCAAGGCGCATGAGGCCATGGGGTTTCATGACGGTTGGGGGCAGAGCCTGGACCGGCTGGTCACTCTGGTCACCACGGGCATGCCGGACTGATGCCGGGCGAGACGGTCAAGGCGCTGGTCGAGACGGTGTATCGCAACGACTCGCGGCGCATCCTCGCCACCCTGATTCGCTTGCTGGGGGATTTCGACCTGGCCGAAGAGGCGCTGCATGAAGCCTTCTTTGTCGCGGTCGAGCGCTGGCAGCGCGATGGCGTGCCCGACAATCCTCGCGCTTGGCTGGTGTCGACCGGGCGCTTCAAGGCGATTGACGGTTTGCGCCGCCGGGCACGATTTGTCGCCTCGCAGGCGTTGTTGGTGGCGCAACTCGAAGCGCTGGAAGAGGCCGAGTGGAGTGTCGAAGACGTGGAAGATGATCGCCTGCGGCTGATCTTCACCTGTTGTCACCCGGCCCTGGCAGCCGACGCGCAAGTACCGTTGACCTTGCGTGAAGTCTGCGACCTGACCACTGAAGAAATCGCCCGGGCGTTTCTCGCCACACCGGCGACCATTGCCCAGCGAATCGTGCGCGCCAAGGCAAAGATTCGCGACGCCGCCATCCCGTATCAAGTGCCGTCGATAGCCGAGTTGCCCGAGCGCCTCGACAGTGTGCTGCGGGTGATCTACCTGGTGTTCAACGAAGGCTATTCGGCGTCGGTAGGCAGTGAGTTGACCCGTGAAGACCTGACCCGCGAGGCGATTCGTCTTGGCCGTTTGCTGATGGAGCTATTACCGGAGCCCGAGGTGATGGGGTTGCTGGCACTGATGCTGCTCAATGAGTCGCGACGTCCGGCCAGGACCTCGGCTGCGGGTGAGTTGATTGTGCTCGATGAGCAGGATCGTTCGCTGTGGGATGCCGACATGATTGCCGAAGGCAGTGCCCTGGTCGAGCGGGCGCTGGGTACCCGGGGGTTCGGGCCTTACTGCCTGCAAGCGGCAATCTCGGCCGTGCATGCCGAAGCGAAGGTGGCCGAGGACACCGACTGGCCACAGATTGTCGGCCTGTACGACGTCTTGTTGCAGGCCATGCCTTCGCCGGTGATCGAGCTCAATCGCGCGGCGGCACTGTCCCGGCGCGACGGGCCGTTGGCGGCGCTGAACCTGGTCGAGGGGATATTGAACCGGGGAGAACTGCTCGACTATCACTTGGCCCATTCGGCGCGAGCCGAATTCTGTCGGCAATTGGGCCGTGTGGAGGAAGCCAAGGCGGCCTATCGGCGTGCGCTGGAGCTGACTCGGCAAGCGCCGGAACGACGGTTTATCGAGCGGCGATTGGCGGAGTTGAGTTAGTGGCGAGGGCGCGCACGCCCTCGCCGCGACTCAGGCTTGTTGGCGTGTCGCGGCCAACACGATTTCGCGGATGCACACGTTCTGCGGTTGCGCATAGGCGTATTGAATCGCCGATGCGACGTCTTGCGCGCTCAGCACGGTGCCGCCCATATCCTGCTTCCAGGCGTGGTAGCCGCTCTTGATCGCTTCATCCGTGGTGTGGCTCAGCAACTCGGTTTCCACGGCTCCCGGTGCGATGGTGATGACCCGCACGTTATGTGGCGAAAGTTCTTCGCGCAGGTTTTCGGAGAGACCGTGTACCGCGAACTTGGTGCCCACGTAGGCCACGTGGTTGGGGAAGGTCTTGCGCCCGGCCACGGAGCTGACATTGATGATCGTGCCATGCTTGCGCTCGGTCATGCCGGCCACCACGGCATGAACGCCGTTGAGCAGGCCTTTTACATTGACGTCGAGCATCTGCTCCCACTGTGCCGGGTCCTGGGTCGTGATGTCCCCCAGCAGCATGACGCCGGCATTATTGATCAGGGCGTCGGCCGGGCCGAACTGTGTTTCGGCGTCTTTGACCGCTTGAATCAGGGCCGTACGGTCGGTGATGTCGACGCCACGGCTCAACGTGTCGGGTAGGGCCAGGGCTTCCAGGCGCTCAATGCGTCGGGCCAGTAGCAGCAAAGGGTGGCCGGCTGCCGAAAACAGACGGGCACAGGCCTCGCCAATGCCAGAACTGGCACCGGTGATGATGATCAATGGCTTGCTCATGGAATGGCTCCTGAAATAATAAAAATGGATAGCTGATCTTGGATCTCAGTATATTTACGAGTATCTCGGCTGAAAAATGCCTTATTTCTCTGTCTGCCATCGGGATAGCCTATGGATATTCGTCACCTCAAGGCGTTTCTCGCGGTCTTCGAGGAGCGCAACATCACCAGCGCGGCGCAGCGGCTGTTCATCAGCCAGCCAACCCTGTCGGTCACCATCAAGCAGCTTGAAGAAGACCTGGGGGCGGCGCTGTTTACTCGTCAGCCGCGCGGTGTGGAAGTCACGGACCAGGCGCGAGTGCTCTATCCGCAGGCACGTCGGATGGTGCTTGAGGCCGACGCTCTGCGGCGCTTGTTTCGTGGTGGTGAAGACCGTGCATCGTTGGAACTGGGCGTGGAGGGTGATATTGCCGACAGCCAGGTCGAGGGGGTTGTCCGCATGATCCATCAGGCATTGCCCAACCTGTTGCTGACCTTGCAGGAAGGTTGTCAGGGCGATGCGCGACTGGCAGTGGAAGAGCTGTGCTGCGAGGACGAGTTGTTTCTGCCGCTCTGGGAAGAACCCTACGTCATGGCATTGCCTCTTGGGCATCCCATGGCCCGGATCGACTCAGGAGAAAATTACACCCCCATCGAGGACTGGATCACCTGCCCGCAACACGTTTCCCATCAGCGCTTGATGGCGCTCTACGGGCGCTCGCCGGAAGCGGTGGCCGGGCATGCGGGGTCACTGATGCAGGCGCTGCGCATGGTGGCTGCAGGCGTTGGCGTGGCCATGTTGCCGCAGTCGTTGGTGGATGGGCATCCGCGGGTCGTCTCCCGGGCCTTGCACGGGCCTGCGCCGACGCGCCGGGTTGGGCTGTGCTACGCCGCCCAGGCACTTGAATTGCCCACGGTGCGCGTCCTGCACGAGTACTGCCAGACCAACCGGCCGCCCTCTGTCGGGGAAGCTTGAAAGCCTCACTCCAATATCCTGGCCAGCAACCAGCTCCCCGCCGGCCCTGGCGGGTGTAGCCGTGACCAGAGCGCGTGAACCGATACGGATTTTGGCCAGCCGCGCACCTTGAGTTCCTGCACTGTCCCGGCGCCAAAGCGTGCAACCACCCAGCGCGGCAAGGGCGCCCAACCGTAACCCCCCTGGGCCATTTCCAGCAGCATCAGATAGCTGGGGGTTGACCACACCCGTCCCTTGGCGCGGGTTTCGTAGGGGTTGATGATGGTCGCCAGGCGCAGCTCGCGATGCTGCGCCAGGGTTTGTTTGTCGACCGTGTGCAGCGCCGCCAGCGGGTGCCGTGGCGATATGAACAAGGCGATCTCCGTGCGTTCGTCGAGGGTCGCGCAGTCCAGGTCGGCGGGGTAGCTGTCCTTCATCTCGGCCAGGGCGATATGCGCGCGGCCACTTTGCACCAGGGCGACCAAGTCATCGCACTCGGCAATCAGGCATTCGAGCTCAAGGTCCGGGTAGCGCTGTTCGAAGCTGCTCAGTGCCGCATCGAACCGGTCGGAATGATAGGTATCGGAAAGCGCCACCGTCAGCTTGGCCTCTACACCCTGTGACAGTTGGGCGGCGGTCATTTTCAGGCGGCTGGTGGCTGCCAGGATCTCTTCGGCTCGTTGCAACATGACATGCCCGGCCGACGTCAGGCCGGGTTTGCGGCTGCTGCGGTCGAACAGTGTCACGTTCAGGTCGATTTCCAGGCTGGCGACGGCGGCACTGATGGTGGACTGGCTCTTGCCCAGTTTGCGCGCCGCGGCGGAAAACGAGCCTTGGGTCGCCGCTTGTACGAACGCCAGCAGCACTTCATGGGAGGGCATGAACTATCGCCTTGATCGATGGTTATTGATTATGAAGTATCGTCTTGGTGAGGGATCATGGCAACCACACTTACCAAGGAGCTTGATGATGAGCACCCATAAATCCTTCACTGAACGTGTTTTTCAAGCCATTGGATTCGAAGTGCTCGCGATCATGCTGTGTACTCCGCTGCTGGCTTGGCTGATGGACAAACCGATGGTCGACATGGGCGTGGTCACGCTTGGCATTGGCCTGATCGCCCTGGGCTGGAACGTGGTGTTCAACGGCCTGTTCGATCGGCTGCTCAAGCGTCTGGCGCTGGTCCCCAGTGCCGGGACCCGGGTCTTGCACGCACTGATGTTTGAAGGTGGCCTGGTGGCGATCAGTATCCCGCTGATTGCCTGGTGGCTGAAGGTCAGCCTGATGGAGGCGCTGATTCTGGACATCGGGGTACTGCTGTTCTTCCTGCCGTACACCTACATCTACCACTGGGCCTACGACGTGCTGCGTGAGCGGATGGTATTGGCCAGGGCGTAGTTGCCACCCGGTGAAAGAACAGTTGCGGTTGACCAATTGCCGGCCGAGCCGATGGGTGTTCCCATCGGCTCGGTCGGCTGCAGCCGGTGGTTGCTCAGAACAACCGGGTGAACAACCAGTACAGACTGCCCGATAACACAATCGCCGCGGGCAGGGTCAGTACCCAGGCCATCAACAGGTTGCGGATGGTCTTCATCTGTAGCCCACCCCCATTGGCCACCATGGTCCCGGCCACCCCCGACGACAGCACATGGGTGGTCGAGACCGGCAGGCCGAACATATCGGCAGCGCCGATGGTCAGCATGGCCACGGTTTCGGCGGAGGCGCCCTGGGCATAGGTCAGGTGCGTTTTGCCGATCTTCTCGCCGACGGTCACCACGATGCGTTTCCAGCCGACCATGGTGCCCAGTCCCAGTGCAATCGCCACGGCGATTTTCACCCACAACGGAATGAAGCGCGTGGCGCTGTCGATCTGTTGCTTGAACAGTTGCAGCTTGCCGGTAGTGTCGGCATCGAAATGGCCGACGTTGTTCTTGTCCATCAGGCGAATGGTTTCGCTGGCCAGGTACATGTCATTGCGCACGTTGCCCATGGCTTCGGCCGGCACCTTGGCCAGCGAGCCGTAGCCCTTCACTTCGTTGCCGATGTGACCGGCCAGCGCGGCAAGGGCCGGGACCAGTTCGGGCGTGGCTTGCTTGCTGCGCACGTAATCGGTGAGTGTCGAACGAGGATCGGCGAGGGCGAGTCGTGGCGCACCCTTGACCAGCGCCTGCTGGGTCACCTCGGCCACGGCGGCGAACTGCAACGCTTGATCGGCGGGCATGGTGCGGTTCAGTGCATAGGCCATCGGCAGGGTGCCGACCAGAATCAGCATGATCAGGCCCATGCCTTTCTGGCCGTCGTTGGAGCCGTGGGCGAAGGACACGCCGGTGCAGGTCAGGATCAGCATCCCGCGGATCCACCATGGCGGCGGGGTGTTGCCGGTCGGAGCCTGGTACAGGGCGCGGTTCTTGACGAAGGCGCGCAGGGCCAGGAGCAACAGCGCGGCGAACCCGAAGCCGACCAGCGGTGACAGCAGCAACGCATAGCCGATTTTGGTGGCCTGGGCCCAATCGACGCCACTGGTGCCATCGCGCCCGTGCATCAGGGCATTGGCAACGCCGACGCCGATGATCGAGCCGATCAGGGTGTGCGAGGAGGATGCCGGCAGGCCCAGCCACCAGGTGCCGAGGTTCCACAGAATCGCCGCAATCAGCAGGGCGAAGATCATCGCGAACCCGGCCGAGGAGCCGGCTTGCAGAATCAGCTCCACCGGTAGCAGGGCGATGATGCCGAAGGCCACGGCGCCGCTGGACAGCAGCACCCCGAGGAAGTTGAAGAAGCCCGACCAGACCACTGCGAATTGTGGCGGCAGCGAGTGGGTGTAGATCACTGTTGCCACGGCGTTGGCGGTGTCATGGAAACCGTTGACGAACTCAAAGCCCAGGGCAATCAGCAGCGCCACGCCCAGCAGCAAGAACGGGGTCCAGGTGGTCATCGTGGTGCCGACACGATTGATGTCATGCATCAGGCTGTAGGCCGTGAACAACAGCCCCATGGCCAGTACGGAAAAGAACACCACGACGGTCAGTACGCTGGGTTTTTTGTCGACGTTGGGGCTGACGCCGCGTGTAGAGGTGGGGGGGGCGGCAGTCGAGAGGGGAGTAGCCATTGCCGGACAATCCTGTGGAGAGGAGGGGTGTTCGTCATGATCGGTGCTAAACATTGCGCAAACGCTGCGGTGGGTCAGTGTTTTGGATGTTTGCAGATCCGTTGATCCGCTCGGTCTCGACAGGGGCGGTGAAGGTAGCGGTTGCCCGCAAACGGTTCTGAGCCACTGGTCGGAGCGGCTCAAGAAATCCACGGCGGCGCCGATGATGCCTAGGCTGGTTTGCGCACCCCGGTGCCCGCCTTATTCCTGTCGTGAGATATCCCTCGATGTTTTTGCACAAGTCCCTGAGAGCTCAAATCCTTGCACTGCTGAGTGGCAGCCTGTTTGCGATGTTGCTGATCGCGCTGGCCAGCTTTCACTTCCTCTCCAGCGGGGTGCAGAATTATCGCAACCTGATCGAAGGCCCGTTGCACACCTCGCAACTGATCGATGAGGCCAACCTGCAGTTCAAGGCGCAGGTACAGGAGTGGAAAAACGTCCTGCTGCGCGGCAAGCAGCCGGCCGACCTGAACAAGTACTGGAAGCAATTCGAGGACCGTCAGGGCGATGTGCAGAACATCCTCGGCGAGTTGACCCGTCAACCGGCAATCGACACGTCGCTCAAGGCCCGAATCGAACGCTTGCGTGAAGAGCATCGGATGCTGGGCATGGCCTATCAAAAAGGGCGTGACGCGTACCTGGCCGCCGGGGGCGATCCGGCTGTGGGTGACAATGCGGTCAAAGGCGTGGACCGCGCGACCAGCGAGCAGATGAGCGAGTTGGTCAATGCGTTGCGCAAGCAGGGTGACGAGCAGTCTAGGCTGATCAGTGCCAGCGCCGATCGCACCGTGCTGGCGGGTATTGTGGTGATGCTGCTCTCGGGGCTGTTGATTGGCCTGCTGAGCTCGTGGCTGGTCAACCGTCAACTGGTGGAGCCGATTCGCCGGCTGATCGGCTACGTTGCCGAATTGAGCCAGGGACGCTTCGCCGAGCGCGTGGCCAGCGATCGTCAGGACGAGTTGGGCCGGTTGGCGGTGGCGGCCAATACCTTGCGCGATTTTTTGGCCGAAACCTTCGGCCGCCTGCAACGCAGCGCCTCGGATCTGGACAGCGCCAGTGGCGAGCTCAATTCCATTGCCACCTTGATGTCCCATGGCACCAGCGAACAGTTCAGCCGCACGGATCAAGTGGCGACGGCGATGAACGAAATGTCGGCCACGGCCCAGGAGGTCGCGCGTCATGCCGCCGATGCGGCGCGGGCGGCCGACGATGCCGACCAGTCGGCCCAGCAGGGCGAAAAGGTGATGCACAATACGATTCATGCGATCACGCAAATGCGCGGGGAAATCGCCAATACAGCGACCGTGATCCGTCGCCTGGAAACCGACAGCGGCCGGATTGGCAAGGTGCTGGAGGTGATTCGCGGTATTGCCGAGCAGACCAATCTGCTGGCGCTCAATGCCGCCATCGAAGCGGCGCGGGCCGGGGAAGCCGGGCGCGGGTTTGCGGTGGTGGCCGATGAAGTGCGCAGCCTGGCCCAGCGCACGGCGGCGTCGATCATCGAGATCAATCAGATCATCCAGAGCGTGCAAATGAGTGCCGTGGATGCGGCGCAGGCGATTGAAAGCGGTCAGTCGCGCAGCGAGGAGAGTGTCGAACAGGTGACTGAGGCCGGTGCCATGCTTGAGCGCATCACCGAATCGGTGGAAGCGATTCGCGACATGAACCGCCAGATCGCCACCGCGGCGGAAGAACAGACCTCGGTGGCCGAGGACATTTCGCGCAACCTGACCGAGATCACCAGTATCGCCAGTACCAACCTGGACAACGTGCAGCGTACGGAAGCGGCGAGCAACAACCTGCGCGACCTGTCGGGTCAGCTCAATGCAGTGACCGCGCGCCTGAGTGCATAGGGGTAGCACGGCGAGACCTTAAGGGTGTCGCGCTTGCTTCGCAGACGCAAAAAAGCCGCACGGCCCTGAGGCGGTGCGGCTGTTGACGTCTATGGATCAAGTGTCCTGTTTGTTGCTCAGTACTGCGCCTGTCTTGGCGTCCAGTTTCACGTCCCACTTCACGTTCTTGGCGTCACGAATTTCGACTTCGTAGACATAGGCGCCCGCGGTGGTGTGATCCAGTTCAGTGTCGACGATGTTCGCCGCGGTGCTGCCCGGGTGCTGAGCCAATGCAGCCTGATTGAGTTTTTCCATGTCCATGATGGTGCCAGCCTTGAGCAGACCCGGGATCAGGTCCGGGCGCACGTCGGCCATGGCGAAACCGGCGGTCAGGGTCAGGGCGGCGGCAGTGAACAGGGTGGTCAACTTCTTCATGGGGGCATTCCTTGGTGAGCTGTTTAAGTGGGGGCAGGTTAACCGGCGCAACTTAATTGATCCTTAATTCCCCCGAGTGGATGTCCAGCAGCCGGATCGTTCCCGCGCGGTACGCGGCAACGATCTTGCACACTAGCAGATGACGACTCAGTAGCCGTTGACCTCAAGCAACTGCGCAACGCTGCCCGTCATCGGGCGCTTGTAGTACTTGAGCAGCTCGCTGGCGCGGTTAGTGAAGATGCCGTCCACACCGGCGTCCATCACCTTCTTGTAATCCACGTCATCGTCGATGGTGTAGACATGCACCAACAGCCCCTTGTCGTGGGTGTACTGGTTCATCCATGGCTTCACCAGGTCCGAATAACTCTGATCGCCGAGTTGGGTCAGGGTGGCCGAAGGGCCGGTGCCGATTGCGCCCTGGGCCTTGGCGTAGTCGACCCATTGTTCGAAGGCGGCGTTGTCCTTGGGTTCCTGCCTGGCGTAGTAGGTGGCTTTGTCCTTGTCGCCAGACTCGGCAAAGCTCAGGTTGGACTTGGCGTCGATACCGCCGGCGCCGACCCACAGCAGCAGGATCTTCGGCACTTGCGGCATTTCTTTGTGCAGCATTTCCAGGCTGCCCTTGTCGAAGGTCTGCAGGACGACTTTGCCTTTGCCCTGGCCAACGCTCAGTTCACTTTTGGCCAGCTTGGAGCCAATCGGGCTCAGCCAGCCACGGTCTTGCAGCTTGTCCTTGAGGTCGCGCTCGATCCCCGGAAACTGCTTCGGCTCTTTGGTCTCGATGTACAGGCCGGGTTTGTGCAACGGGTTGCCCTGGGCAATGTCGATGACTTCGTCCAGGGTCAGGATTTTCAGGCCCGCGTAGTGGGCGCGTGCACGATCCGGGTAGGCGGTGTTGAACCAGCTGCCGGCGTCCAGGGTCTTGAGTTCGGCGAGGGTGAACGCGTTGGCCGGGCTGTCCTTGCGCTCTGGAAACTTGATGGCGACGTCGGTGGTGCGTTGCAGGTTGTCGTCGTGCAGGGCAAACAGCACGCCGTCCTTGCTGCGTTGCAGGTCAAGTTCCAGGTAGTCGGCCCCCAAGTCGCGTGCCAGCTTGTAGGCGGCGGCGGTGGATTCCGGTGCATCGAAGGACGCACCACGGTGGGCGATCACGGCCGGATGCGGGATTCCGTTGGCCGTGGCCAGTGCGGTCGGGCTCTGTTGGCCGGTAGCCTGTGCCTGGCCGAGGCCGAGCATCAGGCTCAGCAGCAGGGCGCTTTGAGTGAAGGTAACAGGCATGGTCGAGGTCCTTTCGTAAGATGCAATTGCAAAAGAGTACCTTTTAACAATTGAGCGCAGGATGTGCTATCGCCAGACCGACATAAACATCCATGAGGGCGATTTTTCCCGCGCATTTGTGCGGTCCTTTGCAGTACGATCCGCTTCAGCCATTTCCCCGTCAGAGGGAAACCCGCAACAGTCTTCAGCCCGCCCTGCGTGTAAACCATCGTTCAGCTGTCCTTCGGGACGCACCTGTGAGGTTTACCATGCGCATCACGTCCGAGCTCATCTGCCAAGCCGCCGACCAACTCAACGGTTTCGTCGGTTTCAATCGCAAGACGGCTCACTACATCGTCCGCTTCAGCGAAGACTCGTTCGGCATGGATGTCGCCGACGATGCAATCATCCCGGCCAGCGAGTTCGTCTGGGCGTGCGAAGACGGCCAGACCATGACCCTCAAGCGTGAGTTGATCCGCTTGCTGCTGGAGCAGAATATCGATGACCGGATCAACATCACCGAACCGTTGCGGGTGTACATGCGTCGTGAGGATCTGCCGGAAATCTCGGCGGTGAGGAGTCTGGTGCAGGGCTGAGGGTTTCAAGGCGCCTGAGGCGTGCTGCAACTTACCGCTCGAAGCCGTACGCGCGCTCAACCTTGCACACCCGGGTGTGAAACGCTTCGTACCAGATCGAGCGTCCTTGCTCGCGGATGGCGCTGTGTTCGGCGTGATGCTTCCAGGCGAGGATTGCCGCCTCGCTGGCCCAGTAGGACACGGTGATCCCCAACCCGTCATCGCCCCGCGCCGATTCCACGCCGAGAAACCCCGGTTGATCGCGGGCCAGGTCGAGCATGCGTTGCGCGGCCTGGCCATAGCCTTGATCCCCGGCGGTGCGCAGCGAAGTGAAGATGACCGCGTAGTAAGGCGCCGCGGGTGTGTTGGCGATCATCAGCGGTGCCTCGCGCAGGCCTGGACAAAGGCGTCGACCAAGGGCACGTGTTTGCCGGCGAGCGCTGCGCGTTCGGGTTGAAACAAGGTCGCGACGAAAAACGGATGATCGTGCAACTCCACGGTTCGCACCTCTCCCGCCGCGTCGTGGCCGGTGGCATGCAGGTCCTGATTGAGCAGCGCGCGCTCGAACTCGGGATTGACCCCGTAGCGGCACCGGTAACCTTCCTGGATGTCGCGGCTGGCGTAGGCACGGGCGATCAGCGAGCCCTCGATCAAGTGAATGCGGTCGACGGCCTCGACCAGTGAACAGGCCAGTGGCGAGAGCACGGCGCGAGCGGCGTCCGGCGAGGTTTCAGCATGCTCGGCATCGGCCCAGCCCAGCACGTTACGGGCGTACTCAAGCACCGCATGCTGAAAACCACCGCATGTGCCGAGGAACGGCCGGCGTTGTTCACGGGCATATCGAATCGCCCGCAGCGCGCCGTCGGTGTGGCGATAAGGGCTGGCGGGCACGCACCAGAAACCATCGAAGTCAGTGAAACGGGTACCGGCGTCGATATGCTCGGTGGCCAGCCAGTGAAACCGAACATCAAGGTCGGCATGTTGCGCGGCCCGGTTCAACGCCACAGGAATGGCCTGGTGGGCGGTGACCTGTGGGTCGTAGTCACCGATCAGCGCGATGCGCAGGTGAGGGGTCGTTTGCATGGAGGCTCCCGAGGCTTGTTGATTCCCGGAGGCCACTATAAATTGGCGTTCACGCAATCAATATTGGCGTTTACCCAAGTGATCAATGCATCACTGCACTATCGACTGGACTACCCTGACCTGGCCCTGATTCTTGCCTTGGTGCGCGGCGGCTCTCTGGCCCGGGCGGCGGCCCTGTTGAAGGTCGATGTGTCCACGGTGTTTCGTGCGGTGCGGCGCCTGGAAGCCGCGTTGGGCCAGGTGCTGTTCGACAAGAGCCGCGCCGGCTACTTGCCGACCACCTTGGCTCGTACCCTCGCTGAACAAGCCGAGCGTGCCGAGCAGGCGTTGGAAGCGGCGCGTATTGGGGTGGAGCAGGGCGGTGAGGTCATCAGTGGCACCGTGCGCCTGACCTGCACCGACTCAGTGCTGCATGCTTTGCTGCTGCCCGCCCTGGCGCAGTTCATGCCGTCATACCCGGCGTTGACCCTGGAGCTGAGTACCTCCAACGATTTCGCCAACCTCAGCCGCCGTGATGCCGATATCGCCTTGCGCCTGACCCGTTCTCCCCCGGAGCATCTGGTAGGGCGGCGATTGGGGGCGGTGTCATACAGGGTGTGCGCCAGTACCGCCTATTTGCAGGCGGTGGATCAGGGTGATTGGTCACGCCTGAGCTGGATCGCGCCGGATGACTTTCTGCCCGACCATCCGACGGTCATCTGGCGTCGTCAGCAACTGCCTGGCGTGATCCCGGGTTATCGCTGCAACAGCATGCTCGCCGTGACCGAGTTGGTGCGCGCCGGGCTGGGTGTGGCAGCGCTGCCGGACTTTCTGATCGATCCCGCGCAAGGCGTGCAACCCTTGAGCGACCCCCTGCAAGGCTACGACACCAGCCTGTGGTTACTGACCCGGCCGGACTGTCGCGCATTGCGTTCGGTGGTGACCTTGTTTGATCAATTGGCGCGGGCCATTCGCTTGCCGCACTGACGCCCTTCACGCGATTGAGGGCGTGAACCGGCCGGCGCTGCTGATTCTGTCGCGGCCATTACTCTTGGCGCTGTACAGCGCCTTGTCTGCGGCATCCAGCCAGCTGGCGGCGTCGGCGAAGTGTGGCTGGCAGGTGGCCAGGCCGATACTCAGGCTGACCCTGAGTCCGGGTATTTGCGGATGGCGATAATTGCCGAACACTTCACGCAGGCGCTCCATGACTGCGGTGGCATGTTCCAGCGGCAGATCGGGCAGAATCACGCAGAACTCATCCCCTCCATAACGTCCCGCCAGATCGTTTTCCCGCAGGTTGCGTTTTAGCTCGAGGCTGAGTTGACGTAGCACGGTATCGCCAACGATATGCCCGTAGTTGTCATTGATGAGTTTGAAATGATCGATGTCGATCAAGCCAACGGTGGCCTGGGTCTGTTGCTGCTGGCACTGCTGGAACGTGATCTGCAGCAGGTCTTTCCAGGCACCGTGATTGAGCAACCCGGTCAGGCTGTCGGTACGGCTCAAGGCACTGAGGGTGCGTTTGTGCTCGGACAGTTTGATCGCCAATTGATAACAGACCATGCCAACCGCCAAGGGGTAGAGCGTCAGCATCGGCAGGCAAGCGTAGACCTGAAGCTGACTGACCGTCGGCGAGAAGGCCGCACCGAGCAGCAACCATGAAACCGCTACACCTGTCAGTTGCGCTAGGCTGCCCTGCACGAGCAGGCGCACGCCACCGGCTGCCACGTTGTTCATCGTCATCATTGAAAGGATGGTCACGGTGCTCAGCGGGTTGAACTGCATGCTGGCGGCCCAGAAGCCGCCCAGCAGCGAATCGAACAGCAGATTGTGGTGTTCGGCCTTGTACGGAAACGGCGAGCGTGTCGACAGCAGATATGCAAGGTGTGGCCAGACCACGGCGTTGAACAGCAGCGCGGCCCAGACCCAGGCGGGAACCGGTAGCGGATAGAGTGCCGCTGCTACGCTGAGGGCGCCAATGCTCAGGCCGATGATGCGGGGTTTGTAGATGCGCTTGGCAAACGACAGCCCTTTGCCGCGTTGGTTTTCCATAAGTCCCTGTGCCCGGTTCGCGCTGAAATACTTTGTTGTGTTTTATTCAGGGCGTTCATCCAGCGGATGCCACTCATCAATAGTGTCATTTATTGCACGCGCGTTCATCAACTCCCTCGCCAGCCAGTCGCTGGTGGAGGGGGCATCAGTTGTCAGGATAGTCCAGAGTTCAGCGCTGGTAGCAGGCCAGGAACATGTCCAGCGCCGACTCTATGACTTGTGTCTGCATCTTGGGAGACAACGCCGGTTCGTTCATGGAAATCTGCGGCCAAAAGGCGAAGGCCTTGAGCATCCCGTGCATTTGCTGGGCGGCGAAGCCGGGATCCACGGGCTTGAGCTTGCCGTCAGCTTGAGCGGCGCGAATCCAGGCGCTGAGTACTTCTTCACGTTCGCCCATGCGCAGGACCATGTCCCGGACCCGCTCCGGAGAATGGATGGTGGCGGCAATGGCCACGCGTGCCAGATCCAGGAAACTGTTGTCTGCCAGCAGTGTCAATTTACAGTGAAGCAACTGGCTGAGCTGCTCGCGAATCGGCAGGTCAGGGTTGTAGACGGTGTCTTCCTGCGCGGTGACGTTGGTCCACAATCGTTGCAGAATTTCCGCGAACAGCTCTTCTTTACTGGGGAAGTGGTTGTACACGGTGCGCTTGGACACGCCTGCCGTCGCAGCGATCTTGTCCATGCTGGTGATGTCGAAACCGTGGGTGCGGAATTCGGCAATCGCCGCCTGAACGATGGCTTCGCGTTTACGGTCGGTCAGGCGCTGTAGAGCTGTCATAAATCCGCTTCGGCAAGGTAAATGGGTAATTACACTCCACAGTTTACTTAGTCCCGGCTTTGATGCAATCTTGAAACTACACCGTACAGTGTAATTGTGCGGCAAAAAAAATTAGAGTTTGCGGCTGACGCGTGCGTGCATTGGCCATTTATCGTCCGAAAAGAAAATCCTCAGCCTCAATGGTTTTTCTGGAGTCCCACCAACATGGCCACGTTCTCTTACCAGGCAGATACCGCCAAGGAACTGAAAAGCTCCCTACAGGAACAGGGGCGCTATCTCAACCATGCGGTCGTCCGTCAACTGGGCTTGCGCAAGAGCTTGCGGGTTTTCTGGAACATGCTGTTCCACAAACCTGCCAATACACGGCCAACGGGTGCCGTGCCGGTTCAGGGGTTGACCCGTCAACAGCTGCTGGACGCTCCCAATCACAGCGTGTTTCGCCTAGGGCATTCCACCGTCCTGCTAAAACTGCGCGACAAATTCTGGCTGACCGATCCGGTGTTTGCCGAGCGTGCCTCCCCGGTGCAATGGGCCGGCCCCAAACGGTTCCACCAGCCACCGATCAGCCTCGATGAACTGCCGGAAATCGAAGCGGTGATCCTGTCCCATGACCACTACGATCACCTGGACCATCAGTCCATCTTGAAGATCGCCGACAAAACCCGGTACTTCCTCACCCCGTTGGGTGTCGGCGATACCTTGATCAAGTGGGGCGTTGATGGCAACAAAGTGCGCCAACTGGATTGGTGGGAGGGCACCCAGGTCGACGGGATTCATTTCATTGCCACCCCTTCGCAGCACTTCTCCGGTCGCGGACTGTTCGATGGCAACAGCACGCTCTGGGCTTCCTGGGTGATCATCGACGCCGACCGGCGCATTTTCTTCAGCGGTGATACCGGCTACTTCGACGGCTTCAAGCGAATCGGCGAACAGTTCGGGCCCTTCGACCTGACCTTGATGGAAACCGGAGCCTACAACGTCGACTGGCCACTGATTCACATGCAGCCGGAACAAACCCTGCAAGCCCACATCGATCTCAAGGGGCGCTGGCTGCTACCCATTCACAACGGCACCTTCGACCTGTCGATGCACGCCTGGCACGAACCCTTCGATCGCATCCTGGCCCTGGCCTGGGAGCGCAATGTATCCATTGCCACGCCGCAGATGGGTGAGGCTTTCAACCTGAGTCAACCGCAACGGGGCGAAGCCTGGTGGCTGGAGGTTGAAGGGGAGGTCGAGCCGGTGGTTGTCAGCGGCTAGAGAGGCGGGCGGAAGTCGTTGGTTCTTCCGCCATGGTCAGTGATCAGGCAAAGACCACTTCAATCCGCCCTTCGCGCCTTGATCTCGGCACGGTCTTGACGACGATTTGTATATCGCGGCCAAGACGGGAAAGACATTCCATCATCTTGGCCTCACTGACGCCTCGAAATTTTCCACGGAGCATTTCGGAAAGCTTGGGCTGTGATAATCCCAGGATATCGGCAGCCTGAACCTGGGTCAGGTGACGAGCTTTGATGATTTCACCGATCTTGGTGGCGAGTTGCGCTTTAACCCGCATTTCGTTGGCATCGGCCCCACCCAGGTCTTCGTAAACGTTGCCTGTGCTTTCTTCGATATCAATCATGTCCTGATCCCTTTGCGTGATTCTGGGCCGCTAGCAGCCTTGTTTTGATCAGTTCGATATCGCACTGGGCGGTTTCGATACCCTTGGTCGATTTCTTCTGAAAGCAGTGGAGAACGTAAATCGCAGTCTTAAAACGAACGGTATAAACGGCTCGATACGTATTGGTATTGAAGTCTTCAACGACCTCAAGTACACCCGCGCCACCAAAACCTTTCAATGGTTTCGCTTGAGGATGCTTTGCACCATCCTGTGCCAAGTGGAGGGCGAACCCAAAAACGTCCTGTATGCCTTCAGGCATCTGTTTCAGGTCTTTTTTACTGCTACCGACCCACAAGAGTGGCTTCCCTGTACTCATGTGAAATATACCTATTTAGGGATAATCGTCAAGCTATGAAACGCGATCACTCAATCATCGCGTAATCCGCTCGTCCCACCGGGTCGGGGGTCGATCCCCGGACACTCATGGCTCTGCCCGGCGCAAAGCCCGGGAAGAACACCAGGCCCTCTGCTTCCAGTCGATAGGCGAGGGCCAGACGGGTGACGTCGAGCACTTCAGCGCCGGCCTCGAACCGTTGTATCGCTTCAACGCTGACCCCGGCCTCCCGGGACAAAACCTCCAGAGACCAACCCAGCAGCGCACGGGCCTGTGCGCTGTGTTTGGGGGTGAACTGGAACAGAGCGATACGTTCCAGGGTGATTTTCATCGCAAGAGAGGCCATGGTTTTTCTCCGGGCTCGAGAGTGGCAAATCAATAAGTACTGTGTTTTTGTACAGTTGTTTTGCGTCCGGATCAAACTCAATTTTTTGATGGGTGGCGTCGCAGCCCTGCGCGGCGGGGGATCGGCGGTGGTGAAGCAATGGGGCTATTGGGCGCTCAGCTCTCCAACCCCGGTACCTCCCGAATGATGAAGTGATCCAGATTCTCGATATCACCACTGAATACCCCGAACGTCTGCTCAGGGTTTTTCTTGCTCGGCACCTGCTTCAACTCCGGCGTTACACCATAGAAAAAGCAAAACAACTCCCGCTCGCTGCCAATGGCGCTCTTGATCTCCTCCAGGAAGGCTTTGCGCTTGCGGTAGTTCTCGACCAGGCTTTTGCTCAGGTAAACGTTCACCGAGTAGGGCTTCTTGTCGAGCCAGACCTTCTTTTCGAAATCGATGCGGAAACTGGTGTTGTAGTCCTTGATCGCCTTGATCTTGCCCCAGTAAATCAGCCCCTTGTTGTCCTGCAGGTATTCGATCTTCTTGAAGAATGCACCGTAAGACGCCGTGTGCTCGCCGATCTTCAGCGGCATGCGCTTGAGCAGGTCCTTGTTATCGAAGTTCGAAACGAAGCACTCCACGGGATGGGCAAAGACACTGGTCTTGTCCGGTGCCGAATCCTGGGTTGGGTGCTCGATGTGGCGGGCGGATGAAGGCGTTTCCGACTGAGCCTGCCCCCCATCTGTCGCCGTCGTCGGACTGGGCGGCTTACGCACATACTGACGCCGGGTCAGCAGTAACTCCGACGGAAAATGCTCCTCCGGCCCATCGTCCGTTTCCGCCCCTTCGGAACCTGGTGTCTTGAGGCTGGCATAAGGACAACCTTCAATGTGCCGGGTGCTGGGCACGTTCTTGAAGTGCGGCGTCCTGATGTAGTTCACGTTCTTGGCATTGAACGTCCCCAACACATTGGCCTCACCCAACGCCGCCCGACAGGCATCGTTGGGGCACTGGAAGTGCTCCTGGGCGGAATCGAACGCCATCGTCTCGTCGAAATTCAGATCGCGCACGTCATAGATCGACAGCTTGGCGTCGAGGCTGAGGCAGTAGGCGAGGTCGAATTTCATGGCGGGCTCGGGTCCTTGAGGGGGAGGGGTATTAATAGCGGGAGGTTGGATGGGTTGCACTTTCTGTTATTACTACAGAGCAAACCAGCAGGGCCCTACCTGTGGCGAGGGAGCAAGCTCGCGCTGGGCTGCGAAGCAGCCCCAATCTCGACAGGTGAGTTCTGTAAGGCGCCCCAGTTACTCAGGCTGCAATCGCTCCACTCTTTTGTAAAGTGAAGCAGTGAATTCATCCTTGTCGCTGGAGTGGTGGCAGCGCCGATGACAATTCGGGCACAGCGCTACAGCATTGCTGGTTCGATCAGATCCTTTCTGTGCCAAGTGTTTAACGTGATGAACCTCGAGAAACGGCCTGCCGTCCTTTTCGAAGGGGGAGGGTTGACCACAACCTTCGCAAGTACCGTTAGCCGCTTTGCGTACCCAGGCTCTTACCTCTGGATCACGCACGTAAGCATTGCCCGAGGTAGGCGCTTGTTGTGGTTTCATGATCCCTTTCGGTTCACCCTTGAGCGGTTGCTTCTCAAGTTTGGCGGCACGCCGCTCTAGTGTTGCCTCATCAGCGGTCGGGGCAAAGTCATCAGGCGTCAACGTGCTTGGCGTGTTCAGTGCTTCACGAATGCTACGGGTAACATTCGCGCCGACATTCTTGGCAGGCTTGTATCCCTTAATGCGATCTCGCCCGAGTTCGACCAGCACGGTAGAAATGTTCTGCATCCGAAACTCAACCGAGCCTTTGGTGCGAACAGCTAGGGCACCCTCGCGCAAGACGCGATTCTCATGAGCTTTATTGATCTTCTGACCGTTTTGCTCGCGTGACAGCATGCTGAGATAGGCATCAACCGCAGCCTGAATCTCCATGTCACTCCAATCGCTATTGCTCTTTTCAGTGTCCATACAATCGCCGAGGGTTGAATACCTTCGGACGATACTGAGTGGCCATCATGGCTGTCTACGAAATTTCCTACAGGCTGAGGTGTTGCTACCGTCAAAGAGTCAGGCTATGTCTTTCGGAAGTAATCCCGTAGCCAAGAAAGCAGGCTTTTTATCTCGGCCACAAAAAAGCCCTGGGCACATCACATGCTCAGGGCTTTCGTAGGTCGTTGACTCAGTAGAGATGAGCCCCAGGAATCAATCCCAGCTCAAAGCCCCACCTGTCTGATACTCAATCACTCGCGTCTCAAAGAAGTTCTTCTCTTTCTTCAAGTCCATGATCTCGCTCATCCACGGGAACGGGTTGGTCGTCCCTGGGTATTCTTCCTTCAAGCCGATCTGCGACAGGCGACGGTTGGCGATGAACTTGAGGTAGTCCTCCATCATCGCTGCGTTCATGCCCAGTACGCCGCGAGGCATGGTGTCGCGGGCGTATTCGATTTCCAGCTGGGTGCCTTGCAGGATCATCTGCGAGGCTTCTTCCTTCATTTCGGCGTCCCACAGGTGCGGGTTTTCGATTTTGATCTGGTTGATCACGTCGATGCCGAAGTTCAGGTGCATGGATTCGTCGCGCAGGATGTACTGGAACTGCTCGGCGACGCCGGTCATTTTGTTGCGGCGGCCCATGGAGAGGATCTGGGTGAAGCCGCAGTAGAAGAAGATGCCTTCCAGAACGCAGTAGTAGGCGATCAGGTTGCGCAGCAACTCCTTGTCAGTTTCGACGGTACCGGTTTCGAACTTCGGATCGGAGATCGAACGGGTGTACTTCAGGCCCCAGGTGGCTTTTTTAGCGACCGACGGGATCTCGTGGTACATGTTGAAGATCTCGCCTTCATCCATGGCCAGCGATTCGATGCAGTACTGGTAGGCGTGGGTGTGGATCGCCTCTTCGAACGCCTGGCGCAGGATGTACTGGCGGCATTCCGGGTTGGTGATCAGGCGGTACACGGCCAGTACCAGGTTGTTGGCAACCAGGGAGTCGGCGGTGGAGAAGAAGCCCAGGTTGCGCATCACGATGCGGCGCTCGTCGTCGGTCAGGCCTTCCGGGTTTTTCCAGAGGGCGATGTCGGCGGTCATGTTGACTTCTTGCGGCATCCAGTGGTTTGCGCAACCGTCCAGGTACTTCTGCCAGGCCCAGTCGTACTTGAACGGGACGAGTTGGTTGAGGTCGGCGCGGCAGTTGATCATGCGCTTCTCATCGACCGCAACGCGGGCGGAGGCACCTTCGAGTTCGGCCAGGCCTTCGGCGATGTCGAGTTTGTCGAGGGCGGCCTTGGCGCGAATGATCGCGGCCGAGTCGGTGGCGGTTACGGCGCGCGCTTCAAGCGCTGCAGCACCACCGGCGCTGTCGAGGCGGTCCATGTTGGCTTCTGTAGCGTGGCCAGCATTGGCGCCCTTGGCGACAACTTCGCCGTCTTCTTTGTCGAATTCGTCCCAGCTCAGCATGACGTGTCGTCTCCTGCGTGAGGGCCAGATGCCCGTGTGACAACTCTGATGGTCGGTTGTTCACACGGCGTGGTGGCCGCGATGGATCTAAAGGAATCGTTTTGTTGCAGCAGAACGCAGGCAAAAAACAGAAATGTCTACGGGTGTCCTGAAGTCGCTGAAGGGCGGAATCGACAGGGTCAGTTCCGGTGGTGGCTTCAGCATGGCTTTCACTCTCATGTAAGGAGGTGTTGCAGGCCCGATTTACCGGCGCATTATAGGTGTTTTTTTGTGCTTGTGGTGCGACGAAATCGCCTAGCAAGCGGCCATTGAGGGCGCATCTCAAGACGGAGCGAGCATTTATGGGGCTTTGGCCGGTGTGGATTTTTTTTACCGGGGATCGGGAATTTTTTGCAGGGTTGGGAAGGGGCTGTCGAGAGGCTCATGCAAACCCTCCCCCCTGCGGGAGCGCCCGCTCAATAAAACATCGACTGTGAGTCTTCCAGGTCGTTGCACAGCAGCGGGTTGTTCGGGTCGAGACCGAGTCGCTTGAAGGCTGGTAGGCCGGTGATATCAATCTGTGTCAGCGGATGATCAGTGTCTTGGTGGCCGTAGACGGTTGCCATTTGCACGAGGTCGACATAATCGACCCGCTGGGGCTGACGCTTGAGGTCCAGGTACTGTCCCGGCAGCTTGGCCAGCATTTCCGGAAACTCCCAGACCTGCAGCAGTTTGTCGCCGAGCAGGGGATGAATGTGCTCGATCACGTGGTTGAGGCTCACTGGGTCGGACAACAGTTCGTAGTGGTCTTCGGCGTAGGTCAGGATCGGCAGTACGCCGATCTGGTGCACCAGCCCGCCCAGTGCGGCCTGGTCCGGTTTCAGTTGGGTGTGGCTGCGGCATAGGGCGTAGCTGATGCCGGCGATTTGCAGGCTCTTGCGCCAGACATCGCGCATCTTCTGTTCCACCACCTCGGACCGGGCATGGAAAATCTGCTCCATGACCAGTCCGATAGCCAGGTTGCTGCTGTAGTTGACGCCCAGTCGGGTGATGGCCGCGTGCAGGTCGGTCACTTCCTGGGTGGCGCGCAGCATGGGGCTGTTGACCACTTTGATCAGGCGCGCCGACAAGGCGGTGTCACGGCCGATGACTTTACTCAGGGTGGTGACGCTGACGTCCGGGTCTTCAGCGGCCCGGCGAATCTGTAGGGCCACTTCCGGTAACGTTGGCAGAACCAGGTCATCGTTATCGATGGCCTCAACCAAGTCCTGTTGGATCTTTTCCGCCAGCTTGCTCATTTCGTTTCTCTAGGTGTTGCCAAAAGGTGCTGCTTATTAACGCTGGATCTCAAGATCGCGATCCAGTTGGTAAGGCAGGTCGAGCAGGTGCAGGGCGGGCCCTTCAAGCGCGCCCAGGTGCAGGTCGGCGCTGTCGACGGCTTCGGCTTGCAGCACGGCGAGCAGTTCAATGCTCTGGCCGGCGTGGGCGGCGATCACCACTTCACCGATGGAGCTGCCGTGGGTCGGGGAGAACAGGGCGGTGCCGGGCTCGGGCAGTTCGCTGGTGTCCAGTTGCAGGCGATACAGGCGGCGCTTGAGTTTGCCCAGGTACTGCATGCGCGCGACGATTTCCTGGCCGGTGTAGCAGCCTTTCTTGAAGCTGACGCCGCCCACGGCTTGCAGGTTGAGCATTTGCGGGATGAACAGCTCGCGGGTGCCTGGCATGACCTGGCCGATGCCGGCGCGGACCTGGCCCAGCAGCCAATCGTTGAGCGTACCCTGGGCCAGTGTTGGCGAGAGTTTTTCGGTCAGGGATTGCGCCTGGTCGGCGGCGGCCCAGAGTTCGGTGCGGCCAGGGGACACGCGAATGGCGATCAAGCCGTTGTGACGCACTACTGAGTCGGTTTCCACGGGCACGTCGAGCCCGAGCGTCGCCAGTGCTGCGTCGGCATCGGCCAGGCCAAAGCGAACCCAGGCAGCGCTTTCATCGGTGAGCCTGGATTTGGAGAACACGGCGTATTTTTTCAGGTCCGCCAGTTGTGGCTCCAGTAACTCGCTGGCCATTGCCATCACCACCCCGTCACCTTCCAGCAGGATGCGAAAGCTCGACTGCATGCGGCCTTTCTGGGTGCAGCGCGCACCGAGGCTGGCCCGGGTGTCGCTCAGGTAGTTGAGGTTGCAGGTCAATTGCCCTTGAAGAAACTTGCTGGCGTCAGAGCCACGGACGGCGAGAACGCCTTCATGGGACAAGGTGCAGAAAAAAGCGGAATCGGCCATGGGTCATCGCAGGGTAAAAAAGTCTGGGGGACATCATAAGGGGGCGCTGTTGAAATGGGTAGTTCACAAAGGATCGTGGGTGACCGACCAAAGCCGACTGTTCGACCGGGGCAGGGGCTGTATACTTGCGCTCTATTTGAGGAGCGCTCCATGGTCGAAGATGTTGAACTCAATCGCCTCTACTGGCACAGCCGCCGCGGCATGCTTGAACTTGACGTGTTGCTGGTGCCGTTTGTCAAAGAGGTTTATGCGCACCTGAATCAGGTTGATCGCGAGTGCTATGTCAGGCTGCTTGAATGCGAAGACCAGGACATGTTCGGCTGGTTCATGGAGCGTTCCGAATCGGAAGATCCTGAACTGCAGCGCATGGTTCGCATGATCCTGGATCGTGTCCAGCCCAAGTAATTCGTTTGAATGCCGCTGGCATGCCTCACGGCAATTGCTGGCGGCTTATCTCCTCGCCCAGCTGTTCGCGCTGGGGTCGCTGTTGATCCTCGATGTTCCCGGGTGGGCAAGCGTGCCCGGCGCCTTGCTGTGCCTGGCCCATGGGGCGTGGGCGCTGCCACGGCAGATTCTGCTGACTCATCCCGGTGCAATTCGCGGTGTGCGCCGCGATGCCGATGGCTGGCAGCTGTGGAGTCAGGCCAGCGGTTGGCAAGCAGTGCAACTGCGCCCTGACAGCCTGGCCTTGCCATTGATCGTGGTGTTGCGTTTTCGGCTGCGTGGGGAGCGGCGGGTGCGTTCGATCTGCGTGCCGCGCGACGCGCAGGCGGCGGATGTCCACCGGCGCCTGCGGGTTCGGCTCAAGTTCAGTCGGCGTAGGTGGGCGGCACCAGAATAGTGTCCAGTGCTTGCGGCAGCAGGTCCGGGTAGTCGAGGGTGTAGTGCAGGCCCCGGCTTTCCTTGCGCTCCATGGCTGAGCGAATCATCAGTTCGGCCACCTGGGCCAGGTTGCGCAGTTCGATCAAGTCCCGGCTGACCTTGTAGTTACTGTAGAACTCGTCGATCTCGTCCAGCAGCAGGCGCACGCGGTGCTGGGCCCGCTGCAGGCGCTTGTTGGTGCGCACGATGCCGACGTAGTCCCACATGAAGCGCCGCAGCTCGTCCCAGTTGTGCGCAATGATCACGTCTTCGTCGGAGTCGGTGACCTGGCTGGCGTCCCAGGCGGGCAGGGTGCTGGGGACGGCAATGTGCGGCAACTGCTCAAGGATGTCCGCGGCCGCCGAGCGGGCGTAGACGAAGCACTCTAGCAGCGAGTTGCTGGCCATGCGGTTGGCGCCGTGCAGGCCGGTGAAGCTGGTTTCGCCAATGGCGTACAGTCCGGGCACGTCCGTGCGCCCCTGTTGATCGACCATGACCCCGCCACAGGTGTAGTGCGCGGCCGGAACCACCGGGATCGGCTGCTTGGTGATGTCGATGGAGAATTCCAGGCAGCGCTCGTACATGGTCGGGAAGTGCGACTTGATGAACGTTTCAGGCTTGTGGCTGATGTCCAGGTAGACGCAGTCGATACCCAGGCGCTTCATCTCGTGGTCGATGGCCCGGGCGACGATATCGCGCGGGGCCAGTTCGGCCCGGGGGTCGAAGCGCTGCATGAAACGCTCGCCATTCGGCAGTTTCAGGTGGGCGCCTTCGCCTCGCAGGGCTTCGGTGATCAGGAAGCTTTTGGCTTGCGGGTGATAGAGGCATGTGGGGTGGAACTGGTTGAACTCCAGGTTCGCGACCCGGCAGCCCGAGCGCCAGGCCATGGCAATGCCATCACCGCAGGCACCATCGGGGTTGCTGGTATAGAGGTAGACTTTTGCCGCGCCGCCAGAGGCGAGGATTACAAAGCGCGCGCCGTAGGTGTCGACTTCGCCGGTACCGCGATTGAGGACGTAGGCGCCAAGGCAGCGATCGCCTGCCAGGCCCAGGCGCTTCTCGGTGATCAGGTCGACGGCGACCCGCTGCTCCAGCAGTTCGATGTTCGGGCGCAGCCGCGCTTGTGCCAACAGGGTGTTGAAGATGGCGGCACCCGTGGCATCGGCGGCGTGGATGATGCGTCGATGACTGTGGCCGCCCTCGCGGGTCAGGTGGAATTCGAAACCGCCGTCCTCTGTCCCGGACTGTTCGTCGCGGGTGAAGGGGACGCCCTGATCGATCAGCCACTGAATGGCTTCGCGGCTGTGTTCGACGGTAAACCGCACGGCGTCTTCGTGGCACAGGCCGCCGCCAGCGTTGAGGGTGTCATCAACGTGGGATTCAACGGTATCGGTGTCATCCAGGACGGCCGCGACGCCACCCTGGGCCCAATAGGTCGAACCGTTGGCGAGGTTGCCTTTGCTCAATACGGCAATGCGCAAATGGTCGGGCAGCGTTAGCGCCAGACTCAAACCGGCAGCGCCGCTGCCAATCACCAGAACATCGTGTTGAAACTGTTGGCTCATTTCAGGATTCCGCTCAAAGCGACCCGGGTCGGGGTTGGCGCAAGACACCTGATTCGGCGAGTCAAGGCAGCCACACAGCCTACTAGTATATAGAGGGGTGGATCGGCACAATAGTCAGGCCTTCGTGGCAATGTGAGACTACCGTGATGGAAAAGCCTGAAGGTCGTGTCAGGTGATTTACCTGTTGAAAGGCCGTCAAGCGTGCTTTATCGCGGACAAAGCGCGCATGTTCGCTTCACGGTTATACATTGTCCGTTTGGTTCGACGATAAAACATGGGAACTTTTGCACCGCGCTCAAGCTCAATAGACGGTTGCCTGAAACAAGGGACAGCGTCGGTTTGCGCAGGATCCGTGTTTCGGTCCTTGCGAATGGATTCGACGACAAGATTATTGGCGCAGCCGGCCAAGCCGGTGCTGCGCTTTTCGTGTGTGCCAAATCAGAGCACGCAGGAAACTTGCCTGGAGGGGGAGAACTTTTGCGAAAAGCACGAGTCTATGTTTGCAAGCCTGATCGATTAGTGATGCAAGCCTCCTCCGAGCTTATCGAGGAGTGTTCATGCTAACCCAGGAAGAGGATCAGCAGCTGGTCGAGCGCGTTCAGCGTGGCGACAAGCGTGCGTTCGATCTGCTAGTGCTGAAATACCAGCACAAAATTCTCGGGTTGATCGTGCGTTTCGTGCACGACACCCATGAAGCCCAGGATGTCGCACAGGAAGCTTTTATCAAGGCTTACCGTGCACTTGGTAATTTTCGCGGGGACAGCGCGTTTTATACGTGGCTTTACCGTATCGCCATCAACACGGCGAAAAACTATCTGGTTTCACGCGGCCGTCGGCCGCCGGATAGCGATGTCAGTTCCGAGGATGCAGAGTTCTACGATGGCGATCACGGCCTCAAGGACCTCGAATCGCCCGAGCGGGCATTGCTACGCGATGAGATCGAAGGCACCGTCCATCGAACCATCCAGCAACTGCCAGAAGATTTGCGTACGGCTTTAACTTTACGTGAATTCGACGGTCTGAGTTACGAGGACATTGCGAGCGTCATGCAGTGTCCGGTGGGTACCGTGCGCTCCCGGATTTTCCGCGCCCGGGAGGCCATCGATAAAGCCCTGCAGCCGTTGTTGCAGGAAAACTGAGACAGCGGCGACAGCCAAGAGAGGAACGCCATGAGTCGTGAAGCCCTGCAGGAATCGCTGTCCGCAGTGATGGATAACGAAGCGGACGAACTGGAATTGCGTCGGGTATTGAATGCCTTTGACGATGTTGAAACCCGCGAAACCTGGGCTCGCTACCAGATCGCTCGTGCCGTCATGCACAAGGACTTGCTGATCCCGCGTCTTGACCTTGCCTCGGCCGTTTCGGCCGCGCTGGCTGACGAAGCCGTGCCAGCAAAAGCCAGTCGTGGACCTTGGCGCAGCCTGGGTCGTCTGGCGGTAGCCGCTTCGGTGACTCTTGCTGTCCTGGCGGGTGTGCGCCTGTACAACCAGGACGAGATCGCCGGTGTCGAACTGGCCCAGCAATCGACCCAACCCGGCCTGAGCGTTCCTCAAGTCAAGGGCCCCGCCGTATTGGCAGGCTACAATGAAGGTTCGCAAGCCACGGGTCCCATGGCCAATGGCGTATTGCAAGGTCAGCCAGGCTGGCACGATCAGCGTCTGCCAGGCTATTTGCGTCAACATGCTCAACAAGCTGCACTCAAAGGCACTGAAAGTGCCCTGCCTTACGCTCGCGCAGCGAGCCTGGAAAACCGTTAAGGAGGATCATGCGCGCCATACCTCTACTTACGCTTTTGCTTAGCGGCTGGTTCGTTGTTCCAGCCCATGCCGATGAGGCTCAGGAATGGTTGACCCGTCTGAGCCAGGCCGAGCAGCAGCAAAGCTTTCAAGGCACTTTCGTTTACGAGCGTAACGGTAGTTTTTCTACCCACAACATCTGGCATCGTGTCCAGGAAGGCAAAGTCCTCGAGCGTTTGCTTCAGCTCGACGGCTCGGCCCAGGAAGTCGTACGCATTGATGGGCGTACTCAATGCGTCAGCGGCAGCCTGGTGGCGGGGCTGGGGGATGCGCCTGATACCTCTGCTCGTGCACTGGACTCGCAAAAGCTCAAGAATTGGTACGACCTTGCCGTCATCGGCAAGTCGCGCGTGGCCGGGCGGCCAGCGGTGATTGTGTCGCTGACGCCCCGTGACCAGCATCGTTATGGTTTCGAACTGCACCTGGATCGCGAAACCGGCCTGCCATTGAAGTCATTGTTGCTGAATGAAAAAGGGCAGTTGCTGGAGCGATTCCAGTTCACTCGCCTGGATACGGCCGACGTACCGACCGATCACGATCTGCAGGCCACTGCCGAGTGCAAGCCCGTGGTGCTCGAGGGCGACAAGGCGTCTGCTGTCAAAACCGCTCAGGACTGGCATTCCGACTGGTTGCCGCCGGGCTTTGAGCTGACCGCCAGTGGCGCACACAAGGATCCGCAGACCAAGGCTCAAGTCAGCAGCCTGATGTATGATGATGGCCTGGCACGCTTTTCGGTATTCCTTGAGCCGCTCAATGGCGCAGCGGTCACCGATACCCGTACTCAGTTGGGGCCAACCGTTGCCGTTTCCCGGCGCCTGACCACTCCCAAAGGCGAGATCATGGTCACGGTAGTGGGGGAAATCCCCATCGGTACCGCTGAACGGATTGCGCTCTCCATGCGCACCGACGCCGCTACGGTCAAGCAGTAAGTCGATCCGGTGACGCTCATCGAACGACGGCTCGTTTGTGCACAAGGTCAGTCAATGTCCACGTCACAATCGAGATGTCGAAATGTTTGGTGAGCATTTCAATTTGCAAAAAACCTTAAATTTTTTTATAGGTCAGGGTCCCTCGGCTCTGGCCTTGTATAGTTGTTCCCGGAACAAAAGTACCGGTGCATGTTTCCCCGGTGTTTCTTGCTCCATATCGCTTAACCATGCTCGTCGTAACGGGAGCCGTATGTCGATACCACGTTTGAAATCCTACCTGACCATTTTTGCCACCGTGCTGGTGCTGGGTCAGGCCGTCACTGCCCAGGCAGCCGAGCTGCCTGACTTTACACAGCTGGTTGAGCAGGCCTCACCCGCGGTGGTGAATATCAGTACCACCCAGAAACTGCCCGAGCGCAGAGTATCCAATCAGCAGATGCCCGACCTGGAAGGCTTGCCGCCGATGCTGCGCGAGTTTTTCGAGCGAGGCATGCCGCCTCAGACGCGCCCCCCTCGTGGTGATCGCCAGCGTGAAGCGCAATCCCTCGGTTCGGGGTTCATCATCTCGCCTGATGGCTACGTCCTGACCAACAACCATGTGATCGCCGATGCGGATGAAATTATCGTGCGTCTGGCGGACCGTAGTGAGCTCAAGGCCAAAGTGATTGGCGCTGACCCGCGTTCCGACGTGGCGTTGCTGAAGGTTGAAGGCAAGGACCTGCCGGTCCTGAAATTGGGCAAGTCCCAGGACCTGAAAGCCGGGCAATGGGTCGTGGCCATTGGTTCACCGTTCGGCTTTGACCACACCGTGACGCAAGGTATTGTCAGCGCCATCGGGCGCAGCCTGCCGAACGAGAACTATGTACCGTTCATCCAGACCGACGTGCCGATCAACCCGGGTAACTCCGGTGGTCCACTGTTCAACCTGGCAGGCGAAGTGGTGGGGATCAACTCGCAGATCTACACCCGCTCCGGTGGCTTCATGGGCGTTTCGTTCGCCATTCCGATCGACGTTGCCATGGATGTCTCCAATCAGCTGAAAGCTGGTGGCAAGGTGAGCCGTGGCTGGTTGGGCGTGGTCATCCAGGAAGTGAACAAGGACCTCGCCGAGTCCTTTGGCCTGGACAAGCCGGCCGGTGCACTGGTGGCCCAGATTCAGGACGATGGTCCGGCCGCCAAGGGTGGCTTGCAGGTTGGTGACGTGATTCTGACCATGAACGATCAGCCGATTGTCATGTCGGCGGACCTGCCTCACCTGGTGGGCGCGCTGAAGGCTGGCGCCAAGGCCAATCTTGAAGTGATTCGCGACGGTAAGCGCAAAAACGTCGAACTGACCGTGGGGGCGATTCCGGAAGAAGGCAAAGAGCTCGATGCCCTTGCTAATAAATCCGGTGTCGAGCGCAGCAGCAATCGCCTGGGCGTTGCCGTGGTCGAGCTCAGCGATGAGCAAAAGAAAGCGTTCGACCTCAAGAGCGGCGTTGTGATCAAGGAAGTGCTGGAGGGTCCTGCCGCGCTGATTGGCTTGCAGCCAGGCGATGTGATCACTCACCTGAACAACCAGGCCATCGGTTCGGCCAAGGAGTTCACGGAGATCGCCAAGGCGTTGCCGAAGAACCGTTCGGTGTCGATGCGGGTTCTGCGTCAGGGGCGTGCCAGCTTCATTACCTTCAAGCTGGCTGAGTAACCCGGTTACTCGCTTGTAAAAGAAACGCCTCGCAAGAGGCGTTTTTTTTCGTCTGCACAAAGCCTCTGGAGGCTGTGTGGCCGTCGGTTGGAGGGGGGGCGATACCTGCTGGTCCGGTTTGCGTGGCGGCTGGTGGTGGCTGTCAGTGCTTTTCCCGGGGCAAAAGAAAGGTTCTTCACGGAATCCCGGGAAACACAGAAACAAGAACGCCGATTTGATTGATGATGTTCGTGCGAGCAAACACATCTAACAAACCGGCGTTCTTATGCGCGATATTAATACTTTCCTTCCTTTTT
>NZ_FYDM01000040.1:0-1235 GCF_900187415.1 Pseudomonas sp. Irchel s3b6
TGTAGTGGTCAACTAATCCCGGACACGACGTTAAGTTTTTCTTCGGCCCGAGCTGGCGCCAGCCCACCGTTGAATTGATGGGGTCGAATCCAGTTGTACCGATGCATCAAGAATTGGCTGATATCACGCTGGGCTTCTTGAGCCGTTCTGTAGCCCGTGTTCGGTATCCATTCTGTTTTCAAGCTGCGGAACACGCGCTCCATTGGCGCGTTGTCCCAGCAATTTCCCCGCCGGCTCATGCTCTGGCGCATGCGATAACGCCACAGCCGCTGGCGAAATAGACGACTCGCATACTGCGACCCTTGATCCGAGTGAAACAGCAGGCCCTGAGGTTTGCCTCGTTGTTCGTAAGCCATATCCAGCGCCTTGATAACCAGATCGGCGTCCGGCTTTTCCGACAACGCCCAGCCCACTACCCGGCGTGTGCAAAGATCCAGCACGACAGCCAGGTAATGCCATTTCCCCTGGGCCCAGATGTAGGTGATGTCGCCGCACCACACCTGGTTGGGTGCCGGAACATCGAACTCCCGACTCAAGAGGTTCGGGATATCCAACCGTTCAACTGTCGCTCGTTTATAGGCATGTGATCCGGGCTGTTTACTGACGAGGTCAAGCTCGCGCATCAGGCTGCGCACTTTGAATCGACCGAGCTGCTCACCGTCGTCACGCATCAGCGACAGGATGCTGCGGCTGCCCGCAGCACTGCGACTTTGCGAAAACAGCTCGCTCACCCGGCTGCGCAACCGAAGCCGTTCGACATCAGGTGTTCGGCGCCTAAGGCGCTGGGCGTAGTAGCACGAACGGGTGACTTCAAACACCTTGCACAGCCAATCAATCGGCTCATGGACTCTCAGCTGATTGATCAGCGCGTACGCTCGTGATCTTCCGACATCAAGAGCGCGGTAGCCTTTTTTAATATCGATTTTTCCCGTTCAAGGCGGGCGATCCGGGCTTCCAGCTCCTGGATTTTCTGCTGTTCCGGGGTCAGCGCTCTGCTCTGCGGAGTGACGCCTTGGCGCTCCTGCTGAACCTGATCAACCCAGCGGCGCAGGGCCGACTCGCCGACGCCGAGTGAACGGCTGGCTTCGATGTAGCTGTAGTTTTGCTTGAGCACGAGGTCGGCAGCCTCGCGTTTGAATTCAGCAGAAAAGGAACGGCGTTGTTTGGTCATCTGACACCTCGATCTGGCGAGCATTCTCACCTAAATGGGTGTCCGGTTTCATTAGACCACTACA
>NZ_FYDM01000019.1:0-93885 GCF_900187415.1 Pseudomonas sp. Irchel s3b6
TGATCACTGACGCCTACTCACGGAAAATCGTGGGTCATCATGTGCATGAGAGCCTGCACACCGCGTCAGTGATCAAGGCGCTCAAGAACGCCGTCGGACAGCGCCAAACCAAGCAGACGCTGATCCAGCGTTCAGACCGTGGCGCCCAGTACTGCTCCGATCTTTATCAGCGGCTGCACATCAAGCACGGCATGGTCAGATCCTCGGAATCGACCAGTGCCAGTTAAAGACTGTTACCTATGTGCTTGAACTGTTTTGTTACCTATGTGGGTGAGTCATACCGGCGAGACCTTTTGGGTACTTTTGGGGCGTTTGCCAAAAGTGCCTCGCCGTAAGGGCGAAACCGCCAGCCGCCATGACCGCAGCAACGGATATGTACACCAGAAAAAGAAGGTCGGCAGTCAGGCCACGTAACAACCCGCTTACCAAACAAATCCCCCCCAAAGCCCCCTGAACATTGAAACCGCCCCCCACCTGCCCCATCTAACTTTCATACCCCATTGCGCAGGTGCCCCATGAGCGACCAGCAAGCATTCCCGAAAGACCCCAGCGAATACGCCGCACCCGAAAACGCCGAACACCACCACGCCGCCGGTAAAGGCCTGGCCCTGCCCGAGCAGAACCTGCCGGACAAGGTCTACATCATCCCGATCCACAACCGGCCATTCTTCCCGGCGCAAGTGTTGCCGGTGATCGTCAATGAAGAACCCTGGGCCGAGACCCTGGACCTGGTGGCCAAGTCCGAGCATCACTCGCTGGCCCTGTTCTACGTCGACACCCCGCTAGACGACCCCCGGCATTTCGACACCTCCGCCCTGCCGCTCTACGGCACCCTGGTGCGGATCCATCACGCCAGCCGCGAGAACGGCAAACTGCAATTCGTCGCCCAGGGCCTGACCCGCGTACGCCTTAAAACCTGGCTCAAGCACCATCGCCCACCGTACCTGGTGGAAGTCGAATACCCGCACCAGCCGAGCGAACCGACCGACGAGATCAAGGCCTACGGCATGGCCCTGATCAACGCGATCAAGGAACTGCTGCCGCTCAATCCGCTGTATAGCGAAGAGCTGAAGAACTACCTCAACCGCTTCAGCCCCAACGACCCGTCGCCGCTGACCGACTTCGCCGCCGCCCTGACCTCGGCCACCGGCAGCGAACTACAGGAAGTGCTGGACTGCGTGCCCATGCTCAAGCGCATGGAAAAAGTCCTGCCGATGCTGCGCAAGGAGGTCGAAGTCGCGCGCCTGCAGAAAGAAATCTCCGCGGAAGTGAACCGCAAGATCGGCGAGCACCAGCGCGAGTTTTTCCTGAAAGAACAACTCAAGGTGATCCAGCAAGAGCTGGGGCTGACCAAAGACGACCGCAGCGCCGACATCGAGCAGTTCGAGCAGCGCCTGACCGGCAAGGTCCTGCCGGCACAGGCGCAAAAACGCATCGCCGATGAAATGAACAAGCTGTCGATCCTCGAGACCGGCTCACCGGAGTACGCGGTGACCCGCAACTACCTGGAATGGGCGACGGCAGTGCCGTGGGGCATTTATGGGGAAGACAAGCTCGACCTCAAGCACGCGCGCAAGGTGCTCGATAAACACCACGCCGGACTGGACGACATCAAGGACCGCATCCTCGAATTCCTCGCCGTGGGCGCCTACAAAGGCGAAATTGCCGGTTCCATTGTCCTGCTGGTCGGCCCGCCGGGCGTGGGCAAGACCAGTGTCGGCAAATCCATTGCCGAGTCCCTCGGGCGGCCGTTCTATCGCTTCAGCGTCGGCGGCATGCGCGACGAAGCCGAGATCAAGGGCCATCGCCGCACGTATATCGGCGCCCTGCCGGGCAAACTGGTGCAGGCGTTGAAAGACGTCGAAGTGATGAACCCGGTGATCATGCTCGACGAAATCGACAAGATGGGCCAAAGCTTCCAGGGCGACCCGGCCTCGGCACTGCTGGAAACCCTGGACCCGGAACAGAACGTCGAATTCCTCGACCATTACCTGGATTTGCGCCTGGACCTGTCGAAAGTCCTGTTCGTCTGCACCGCCAACACCCTGGACTCGATCCCGGGCCCGTTGCTGGACCGCATGGAAGTGATTCGTCTGTCGGGCTACATCACCGAAGAGAAAATCACCATTGCCAAGCGCCACCTGTGGCCCAAGCAGCTGGACAAGGCCGGCGTGGCGAAAACCAGCCTGTCCATCAGCGACAACGCCCTCAAGGCCCTGATCGACGGTTACGCCCGCGAAGCCGGGGTACGGCAACTGGAAAAGCAACTGGGCAAGCTGGTGCGCAAGGCCGTGGTCAAGCTGATGGATGATCCGCAATCCGTGATCAAGATCGCCCCCAAGGACCTCGAAGCCTCCCTGGGCATGCCGGTGTTTCGCAACGAGCAAGTGCTGTCCGGCACCGGCGTCATCACGGGGCTGGCCTGGACCAGCATGGGCGGCGCGACCTTGCCGATCGAAGCCACCCGCATCCACACCCTCAACCGCGGCCTCAAACTCACCGGGCAACTGGGTGATGTGATGAAGGAATCGGCCGAGATCGCTTACAGCTACATGACCTCGCACCTCAAGCAGTTCGGTGGCGATCAGAAATACTTCGACGAAGCCTTCATCCACCTGCACGTTCCGGAAGGCGCGACCCCCAAGGACGGCCCGAGCGCCGGCGTGACCATGGCCAGTGCTCTGCTCTCGCTGGCACGCAACCAGCCGCCGAAAAAAGGCGTGGCCATGACCGGCGAACTGACCCTGACCGGGCATGTGCTGCCGATTGGCGGTGTACGGGAAAAGGTGATTGCCGCGCGCCGGCAGAAGATTTTCGAACTGATCCTGCCCGAGGCCAACCGTGGCAGCTTCGAAGAACTGCCGGACTATTTGAAAGAAGGCATCACCGTGCACTTTGCCAAACGCTTTACGGATGTGGCCAAGGTGCTGTTCTGAGGTTTCTGTAGCGCCTGGACCGGCCTCTTCGCGGGTAAGCCCGCGAAGGCGTCGGCACTGACGACTGCATCCCGGTCTAACCGTCACAATTTGTCTCATCTTCGGTTATGCTCGCCGTTCGTCGCAAATCCGGAGCGCCTGACCCCATGTCCCCAACCCGCCTGTTGCTGCCCTTGAGCCTTGCCTTGCTGACCGCCTGTGCCACCCAGTCGAAACACAACGTGACGCTGGAGCAACAGAGCCAATGCCCGGTGCAGTTGAACAACGGGCAGAACCTGATCCTGACCCTGCCGAGCAACCCGACCACGGGCTATCGCTGGGCCATTCAGGATTCGGCGGGGGGCGTGCTGCGGGCGATCAGCCCTGAGGTGTACACCAACCCCGAAGAAAGTGGCCTGGTGGGTGCGGGCGGACAATCAACCTGGCGCTTTCAGGCCTTCGCCAGCGGTAACGGCCGCTTGCGTCTGACCTACCAGCAGCCGTGGGAGCCGGAAGCAGAACCGGCGCAGACCTTCGACTGCACGATCACGGTGAACTGACCATGGGCTGGCTGATTCTGGCGCTGATGGGCGCATCGACCTTTCTCTACGGGGTGAGTGTTCACGCCGAGTTGCTGTGCCTGCTGGTCAAGCCGTTGCCGGTGCTGGCCCTGCTGGGCTGGTTGCACGACGCACCGCCCAGCGAGTATCGACGCTGGATCAGCCTGGGCCTGATCTTTTCCCTGCTTGGAGACGTGCTGTTGGCGTGGCCCGGCGACCTGTTCGTGTTTGGCCTGGGCGCGTTCCTGGTGGCTCACCTGGCGTACCTCAAGGCTTACTTGAGCGATTGCCGACGCTTGGCACTGCTGCCGCTGATCCTGGCGGTCGTCGTGGGTGGACTGTTGCTCAGCCTGCTGATTTCCCACGGCCTGGGCCCCCTGCTGATTCCGGTGATTGTCTACGCCACGGCCATCAGCGCCATGCTCTGGCGCGCCCTGGCCCGCCTGGACAGCGATGTCCCCAAGCGTTCGGCACTGCTCGCCGCCGCAGGCGCCGTGGCCTTTGTGTTCTCCGACAGCGTGATCGGCATCAGCCGCTTCGTGATGCCGTTCGACGCCGCGCCCTACGTGATCATCATCAGCTACTGGCTGGGGCAATGGGGGATCGCGGCGTCGGCCTTTTCCCAGAAGCAACGTTGAACCACCGTGGCGAGGGAACAAGCGCCCTCGCCATACCCATTGCCTGATGCTGGCGGTTTATCAGACAACCCGCGCATCCACGCGCCAACTTGGCTAAAATACCGGCCTTTTCCACATCCGCCGCTGGAACCGCCGTGAGCAAACAACCCGATCGCCTTTTCGCCCAGCCTTTGGCCCAGGTGCCTGACTTCGCCTTTAACGAGGATGTGGTGCGGGTGTTCCCGGACATGATCAAGCGCTCGGTACCGGGTTATCCGACCATCGTCGAAAACCTCGGCGTGCTCGCCGCACAGTTCGCCCAGCCCAACAGCGTGCTCTACGACCTTGGGGCCTCCCTGGGCGCCGTGACCCAGGCACTGCGTCGTCACGTGCGCACCGACGGTTGCCGGGTGATCGCGGTGGATAACTCTGCGGCAATGGTCGAGCGCTGCCGTGAATACCTCAACGGCCAGGACTCGATGTTCCAGGAGTTGCTGCCGGTAGAAGTGATCGAGGGCGACATCCTCGCCCTGCAATTCCGCCCTGCCTCGGTGGTGGCGTTGAACTTCACCCTGCAATTCATCGCCCCGGACCAGCGCACGGCGTTGCTGTCGCGCATCCGTCAGTCGCTGTTGCCCGGCGGCGCCCTGATCCTCTCGGAAAAACTGCGCTTCGAAGACGAGCAGGAGCACGCGCTGCTCACCGACCTGCACATCGCCTTCAAACGCGCCAACGGTTACAGCGAACTGGAAATTGCCCAGAAGCGCAGCGCCATCGAAAACGTCATGAAGCCCGACAGCCTCGAAGAACACCGCGAACGCCTGCTGGCGGCCGGGTTCTCGAAAGTCGTGCCGTGGTTCCAGTGTCTTAACTTTGCCTCGTTGATTGCCTTGCCATGATTGATCTGTCTCCCCTCGCCCGCCGTCTGGCCGGTACCCCGCTGGCCGACTGGGCCAATACCCTGCAAGCGCAACTCGATAGCAAAATGGAAAAGGGTCATGGCGATCTGGAGCGCTGGCAGAGCGCGCTAGACGCCTTGCCCAGGATCCAGCCGAGCGAAGTCGACCTGCTGAACGGCCTGACTCTGGACACCGACTGCGATGACCAGACCCGTGCGCAAATGCGCACCGCACTGATGGGCCTGTCGCCGTGGCGCAAGGGGCCGTTCGACCTGTTCGGCGTGCATGTCGATACCGAATGGCGTTCGGACTGGAAGTGGTCGCGGGTCGCCCCCCACCTGGACCTTGCGGGCAAGCGCATCCTCGATGTCGGCTGCGGTAACGGGTACTACATGTGGCGCATGCTCGGCGCCGGCGCTGACAGCGTCATCGGCGTTGATCCCAACTGGCTGTTCTTCTGCCAGTTCCAGGCCGTGCAGCGTTACTTGTCCGAGCCCAACGCCTGGCACCTGCCGTTCCCGTTCGAAGACCTGCCACCGAACCTGGAAGGCTTCGACACCGTGTTCTCCATGGGGGTGTTCTACCATCGCCGCTCGCCGATCGAGCACTTGCTGGCGTTGAAGGATTGTCTGGTCAAGGGTGGCGAACTGGTGCTGGAGACGCTGGTGATCGAAGGTGACGAGCAACAGGTGCTGGTGCCGGAAGACCGCTACGCGCAGATGCGCAACGTGTGGTTCCTGCCATCGGTGCCGGCGCTGATGCTCTGGCTGCGCCGCGCCGGGTTCAGTGATGTGCGTTGCGTGGATGTAAGCGTGACCACGATTGAAGAACAACGCGGGACCGAGTGGATGAAGTATCAATCGCTGAGCGACTTCCTCGATCCCGAGGATCACAGCAAGACGATTGAAGGGCTGCCAGCGCCGATGCGGGCGGTGATTGTGGCCCGCAAGTAAGCCGATCGCCCGATCATTCGAGATCAACATGTGGGTGTTTAGTCTGAAGGCTTCGCTCGCCGCGCCTTGAAGAATTCGCTCAACACCGCCCCGCACTCCTCGGCCAGCACCCCGCCTTCATACAACACCCGATGGTTGAGAAAACCCTGAGTGAAGAACTGGCCCTGGCTCTGCACAATCCCGGCCTTGGGCTCCAGCGCCCCATAGACCACCCGGGCAATCCGCGAGTGCACGATCAGCCCGGCGCACATGCTGCACGGCTCCAGCGTGACGTAGAGCGTACTGCCCGTCAGGCGATAGTTGCTGACGGCCTGGGCGGCGGCACGGATGGCGACCATCTCGGCGTGGGCGCTGGGATCGCTGCCACTGATCGGGCAATTGAAGCCGCGACCGATGATCTCACCGTCCTGCACCACGACCGCGCCGACCGGCACTTCTCCCAGGGCCGCACCTTGTGCCGCGAGGGCCAGGGCTTCACGCATGAAGTGCTGGTCGCGACTACGGTCGATGATCTGCGCGGGGCGAATCTGACGCATCAGGCCACCTCGATCGCGGCCATCAGGCCGGTTTCCATGTGGTCGATGACGTGGCAGTGAAACATCCATACCCCCGGGTTATCCGCCACCAGCGCGACGCGCGCGCGCTCGTTCTTGCCCAGCAGGTAAGTGTCGGTGAAATACGGGACGACCTTGTGCCGGTTCGAGGCAATGACCTTGAAGCTCATGCCGTGCAAGTGGATCGGGTGTTGGTACTGGGTCATGTTCTTCAATTCGAAAATATAGCTCTGGCCTTTCTTGAGCGTAGCAATCGGCCGGTCGGCGCAGGTCTTGTCCGTGATATCCCAGGCCTGGCCGTTGATCTGCCACAGGCTGGGCGGCTTGCCATTGTCGACGTTTACCGACACCGAGCCCACCCACTCGAAATTGAAGTTGAGTTTCTCGGCAGTGGCCATGTCCGGCTCGGCAATCGGATTGGCCGGCAGTGCGGGCGGCCACTCGGTGGGTGCGTCGCTGTTGGCCACCGAACGGAAGGTGCCCAGACGCACCGGACCGTTGCGCAGCGCCAACTCCTCACCCGCCGCTGGCGCCTTGATCGCCAGGCAAATGCGCATGCCCGGCCCCAGCCAGTATTCTTTGCCCAGCGGGCGCGGTTCGATCGGGTTGCCGTCCAGTGCATAGATCCGGGCTTCGACTCCCGGAATATTGATGCGGTAGGTCAGGGTGTTGTCCAGGTTGAGCAAGCGCACCCGAGTGATCTGCCCGGCCGGCAGCTCGATCACCGCCTGCGGCACTCCGTTGATGGTCGACAGGCGCCCCGCCGTGCCACCCCGCGCAGCCTCGCGTGGAATGCTGAAGGGTACGAACGAACCTTCCTCATCCACATGCCAGTTCTTCAGGCTCAGGGTTTTCTCGTGCTTGAAGCCGTTGGGCTCACGCTCTTCGACAATCAACGGCCCCACCAGCCCGCGGCCCAGCTCTTCGCTGCTGCTCACATGAGGGTGATACCAGTAGCTGCCGGCGTCCGGCACGCGGAACTTGTAATCGAAGTACTCGCCCGGCAAAACCGGCAGCTGCGAAACGTAGGGCACGCCGTCCATTTCCAGAGGCAGGCGGATGCCGTGCCAGTGAATGGTGGTGGCCACTGGTAGGTGGTTGATGAAGCGCACCCGCAGCCACTCGCCCTGGCGCACCCGCAACTCGGTGCCCGGTGCCGATGGGCCGAATGCCCAGGCTTCGGTCTTGTGCCCGGGCACCAGTTCAACGTCCAGGGGCGCGGCGATCAGTTCGTAGTCATGCCCTGCGTTGGCGTCCGCCCGCTTCCCCAGCCAGTAACGCGACGCACCACCGACCCCGACACCTACCACTGCCAGACCGGCCAGACCACCCAGTATTTGTCGACGGGTAAAGGACATGGACTCAACTACCTCACGTATCTGCCGCAGGCACAGGGCCCGCAAAAGGCGAATACGATACACCCGCAGTTGTGAAAGAAACAGCAAAGCGGGCGTGACCACGGGACGCAGGCAAGCCGGACGACCGCCCCCCACAACGCAAAAAGGCCGCATGAACACGAGGTTCACACGGCCTTTTTCGATACCGGCAATCAAGCCATCAAGGCTTGCGCGGGATCATTCCCACTCTATTATCAATGGGAGCAAATTGGCCTTCAAAATAGGCATATTTGCCATGAGCGAAAAAAAGATACCACGACAAATACCATTTCTGGCCCCCAATCGCTTTTCTGTTGGTCGGCATCCGCGAGGATTGAACTGTTTGAACAACGGCTGTGCCACCTTTCTATCAACTGGTTCGAGTATAGAGTGGAAGCCCGGCAACGACCGAGCCTCGCATCGCAAGGCTCGAGGCGCCGCAACTCCCACCCTTATATTCTGGTTTATGCTTGAATTTCATATGTAGCAAAAGAATGCGCTATCAACGTGACATCACGATAAGCTAGACGCAAAATATCGCCAAAAAATGGAGAAGATATGGCATCAGCTCGGCAGGATTTTGAGCGTTTTGTGGGATGGCTCTATCAGCCTGAGAAACAGATCCCGTCTGATGTCCGTTGCCTAGCCACCTTGGTATTGGCTAAGTTCGACGAATTGGCTGGGACCTCGCGCCAACGAAGTCAGCGATCCATCTATCTCGTTGACCTGATTCGTCGAGAACTCGAGCGCACCGCTGACGTTGCTCCAGTCGCGGCTGCTCAGGCTGATGTCGGCACATGGCCCTGGGCCAGACTTCGCCATCTGACACTCGGCCCGTTTCGAGGCTTTCGAGCACCCGAGCCGTTCGACCTCACAAAGCAAATCATCCTCTTCTACGGCCCCAACGGCAGCGGCAAGACCAGTCTGTGCGAAGGACTGGAGTATGCCCTTTTGGGCGATGTCGAAGAGGCTGGAAGCAAACGCATTGCAGCCCGGACTTATCTCGCCAATGTCCACGACGGGCGATTCGACGCACCAATACTGAAAGCGACTGATCAGCAAGGACGGGAGGTCGACGTCGTTGCCAACGCCGACACTTATCGCTTCAGCTTCGTAGAAAAGAACCGGATCGACGCGTTTTCCAGAATCGCCGCACGTCCCAACGCCCAGCGTGCAGAACTGATTGCCACCCTCTTCGGCATGGATCAGTTCAATGAGTTCGTGAGCCACTTCAATGAGAGCATCGATGGGCAGCTTGTCCTTCTCGGCGAACGACAGACCGAATTGACTGCTCGCCGAAATGCATTGGCAGCAGATCAAACGACCGTTGAAGGTGAGTCAGCATCCCAGCAAGCACTGGTGGAAGAAGAAACCGCCCTGGCGAAGGAATACGACGCCGAGATCACATATGAGGCGCTCAAAGAGCTAATCGGTACCGCCGAAGTCCCGGCTCGCCTTCAGGAGCTCGAAGCGATTCTGGAAGCGGTACCGCTTAATGTGCTCGGCGTAACGCGCCAAGGCCTCCTGGATGCTTTTGAGAAGGCGCATAAATGCGATGAGGAACTCAACGCCATCGTTGCAGCGCTCCGCGCCAAAAGCGACCAGGTCTCTTTCAAGGCGCTGTATGACTCGGTTCTGGCCCTACAAGAGGTCGTGGGAGATCGGTGCCCTGCATGCGACACCCCGCTGAACGGCCAGACTCACGTAGCGGCAGATCCATACCAAAAGGCGACCGAAGGACTGAAGCAGCTTGAAGAGCTCGGCGTTCTTCAGGAACAGCAGCAGATCGCGCAGACCAAGCTTGGGCAAGCGTCGCGCGAGTTGCGCCAGATGCTCAGTCCTGTTGCAGCGTTCATCGGCGCTCGACACGAAGAAGATACGGCGACCGGCCAGTGGGTTGGTCAGCTTCCAGACGAGCCGGCAGGGTGTTGGTGGTCAGGCATCTTTCCCCAAGCACCGGCCATTCAAGATGAACCGTCGTCGCTGGATGAGATCCTGGCCGTGGTAGATCGCATGACAGCGCAAGACGATGCTTCACGGCGGGCCCAGCAGGATCGGCAGCCGCACGTTGCCGAGCGCCGGCGGCTCAGCGAATTCCAGCTCAAGGTTCAGGCACAGGATCTCAAGCGACAGCAACTGCAAGAGAACGTCGAGGCCGCGAACAACCGTATCAAGGCATTCGACGTAACAAATGCTGAGCTGATTTCCCAAGCGGATCAGGAGAAGCTCGATATAGAGCGGGACACCCCGTTCAAGGCTGCCTATGACCGGTTCCTCGAAAAATTGAGGGCCTACAGGAACCAGCTCCCTGGACAGTTGATGGCGGGCCTCAACGACGCTGCCAAGGATCTTTATAACGCATTCAATCGCAACGACCGGGATGAGGACAAGCTATCCGCTCTGCATCTTCCATTGGGTGGTGATGGGAAGATTGAGATCTGTTTCCGCGGGAATCCGCGCGCTCGGGTCGATGCACTTCATGTACTTAGCGAAGGCCACATTCGCTGCCTTGGGTTGGCGATCCTCATGGCTAAGGCGAAGAGCATAGAGTGCCCGGTCATCATCTTCGACGACGCCATCAATGCAATCGATCACGACCATCGAGGCGGCATCCGAGAAACTATCTTTGAGAGCGACCACTTCGCTCAAACCCAATTGATCGTCACCTGTCACAGCAATGAGTTCATCAAGGACATCCAGCAACATCTTCCCGTCCAGCGACGCAATGGATGCCAAGTCTATCTGTTACGCCATCATGATGGTAACTATCACCCCAGAGTGACCGGCAACATCCCTAGCGCGAACTACATCGCAAAAGCCAGGGCCGCAAGAGAGGCCCTGAATGATAGAGATGCCTTGGCCGCGTCACGCCAAGCCTTAGAAATGTTGTCAGAGAAGACATGGCGTTGGCTCGGCAGCCACGACCAGAGCGTCTTGAATCTCATGCTCCCCGGGGTCGGCGCCGAGCCCGCTTTGAGAAATCTTTGTGAAGCCCTGGTCAAGAAGTTGCGGGACGCACAGACCTTCAACCACGCCAACAAGCCCCCCCTCCTAACTGCCTATGGCCGCATTCTGGGTATTCCAGTCAATAACCTTGTGTGGACCTACCTCAACAAAGGCACGCACGAAGAAGCTGATCGAGATGACTTTGATGGTGAGTACGTTGAATGGGTCGTCCAAACTCTAGAAGAACTTGATCGCCTTGATCTACGGCCTGGTCGGTAGTGATTTGATCTTTCGTGTCCCTGCCCCCACCCGGCCTAAGTGCCTCGATGGAAAAGCTGATGCAGAACCGCTGCAATATTACGCAAACCCACGCGAGGGTGCATGAGGTTAAGGTCAAGCGACACACGGGAATAAATACGAAGAAGGGAGATGGCCGGTGAAAAAGGTTCTATGGGTCAAGTTCGGCTGGTCAGATTTTTATCGCGGCGGACCAGTCGATGGCAATTTTGGCTGGCTCAACGATAACAAGGGAAAAAAGAACGAGGGGCGCGGACACGAAGCATTCAACTTCAATCCTGGGCCTGATGGAACCTATTATTGCTATGTTCCGCCACAGAAAAAGGAATACGCGCCTTCAAACCATGATCCAAATGGCTGGACTGTCATCTGCCTCGCGAAGAATCCGAAGCGCACTGGCGTCCATGTTGTCGGATGGTACGAAGATGCCACCCTGCATGGTGAGTGGCTCGATCCGCCTGACGGTATTATCAAGAAGCGGGGGGATGCTGTTCACCCGGCCTATGACTGGTCGTATTGCATCACCAGCAAGACCGCATACTTCATTCCGCCCAAATATCGGAGAATGCCATTCTCGGATGCCTCTATCAGGCAGGGGAAGTATTCCTTCCTCGAAGGGCCAGACGTGGACACCAACGACAACAAAAAGCGTGTGCTCAAGCTCCTCGAAGGCCGCCTGAAGGAAATGGTTCCATTTGCCATCAAGAACCCTAACGAAGGCAAGCTACCCGACCCCGAACTTGATGCGGCCGATCCCTTGAAAGGATTCGGCACGCCAGAACATCGGAAGAAGGTTGAGAAAGCAGCTGAGTGCGCCGTCATCGAGTATTACAAAACAAAAGGATACACCTACGAGCGCGTTACGCACCTGCCCTGCGGTTATGACTTCGTTTTCACCAAGGGCAGATTGGAGTTGCATGTCGAGGTCAAGGGAACGGCTAGTTCTTCTCCCCAGTTCTTTCTTACCCGGAATGAGCATGGGAAAGGCCTACAATCTAATCCAGCATGGCGTCTTGTCATGGTCACGTCCGCCCTGTCCGCCGCTCCGGACATTACCGAATATAATGCTGTCGAACTGAAGCGGGCGTTCGATCTCGAACCCTACGTGTATATTGGCTCGTTTATCCCGAAGCCGGAGAGTTAATCAATAGGCGCGCGCGCCCCATTCGCCCAAAGCCTCAAGTAAGTCGGCACGTTTAATGGTAATGCCCCCATTTTGCACGGGACTCATACGAATGAAGCGTCCGTCACAACTCCAACATGCTCTCGACTGAGCATTCTCGATACCTTGTTCGGGTGACTAATGCCGACATGGTATCGAGCCCCAAACATGGCATCAGGTCAAAATAGTACTATCAACCATGCCATGGAAAGGAACTGCTTGGCGATGCAGAACATTGCCAGCGGCTACCTATTACAGAATAAAAAAGCCCGCAATTACGCGGGCTTAGGGGTACTTTTATGCCGATCGGTGCCAGCGGTTGCCGGACGTTCGATCATTCCCACTCAATGGTCGCTGGCGGCTTGCTCGACACGTCGTAGGTGACGCGGGAGATGCCTTCGATTTCATTGATGATGCGGCCGCTGACGGTTTCCAGCAGTTCGTAAGGCAGGTGTGCCCAACGCGCGGTCATGAAGTCGATGGTTTCCACGGCACGCAGGGCCACGACCCAGGCGTAACGACGGCCATCGCCCACCACACCCACCGATTTCACCGGCTGGAACACCACGAAGGCCTGGCTGACCTTGTGGTACCAGTCGGCCTTGCGCAGTTCTTCGATGAAGATGTGGTCGGCACGACGCAGTAGGTCGGCGTATTCCTTCTTCACTTCACCGAGGATCCGCACGCCCAGGCCCGGGCCCGGGAACGGGTGACGGTAGACCATGTCGTACGGCAGGCCCAGTTCCAGACCCAGACGACGAACTTCATCCTTGAACAGCTCACGCAGGGGTTCAACCAGCTTGAGGTTCATTTCTTCCGGCAGGCCACCCACATTGTGGTGCGACTTGATCACGTGGGCCTTGCCGCTTTTCGCGCCAGCCGACTCGATCACGTCCGGGTAGATGGTGCCCTGGGCCAGGTACTTGATGTTGTCCAGCTTGCAGGATTCGGCATCGAACACGTCGATGAAGGTACGGCCGATGATCTTGCGCTTCTTCTCAGGGTCGGATTCGCCGGCCAGGTTACCGAGGAACTGCTCTTCGGCGTTGGCGCGGATCACCTTGACGCCCATGTTCTCGGCGAACATGGCCATCACTTGCTCGCCTTCGTGCAGACGCAGCAGGCCGTTGTCGACGAAGACGCAGGTCAACTGGTCGCCAATGGCCTTGTGCAGCAGCGCGGCAACCACCGAGGAGTCCACACCGCCGGACAGGCCGAGCAGTACGTTGTCGGTGCCGACCTGGGCACGGATGTTGGCAATCGCATCTTCAGCGATTTTCGACGGCGTCCACAGGGCTTCGCAGCCGCAGATGTCGAGGATGAAGCGCGACAGGATGCGACCGCCCTGCTTGGTGTGGGTCACTTCCGGGTGGAACTGCACGCCGTAGTAGCCGCGCTCGTCGCTGAACATGCCAGCGATCGGGCAGCTCGGGGTGCTGGCCAGGATGTGGAAGTCTTCCGGCATCTTGGTGACCTTGTCACCGTGGCTCATCCATACGTCGAGGCCGAACAGGCCGTCAGCGTCGATGTGGTCTTCGATGCCGTCGAGCAGGCGGCTCTTGCCGACCACGTCAACGCGGGCATAACCGAACTCACGCAGTTCGGAACCTTCCACCTTGCCGCCCAGCTGTTCAGCCATGGTCTGCATGCCGTAGCAGATACCGAAGACCGGTACGCCCAGGTCCCAGACCGCTTGCGGTGCACGAGGGCTGTCGGCGACGTGTACGGACTCGGGGCCGCCGGCGAGGATGATCCCTTTTGGCGCGAATTCGCGAATCGCTTCGTCGTCCATGTCGAACGGGTGCAGTTCGCAGTACACGCCGATTTCACGCACGCGGCGGGCAATCAGCTGGGTGTACTGGGAACCGAAGTCGAGGATCAGGATGCGGTGAGCGTGAATGTCGAGGGCCATGATTCAGTCTCGTCTAAGTAATTCAGAAACAGTCGTGATTCAGAAACAACTCGGGGCTGAATAGAACAGCCCCGGTTACTTAACTTTTTGCTTGAAGGCTCAACCTACGCGGTAGTTCGGCGCTTCTTTGGTGATCTGCACGTCGTGAACGTGGGACTCGGCCATGCCAGCGCCAGTGATCCGCACGAACTCAGGCTTGGTGCGCATTTCTTCGATGTTGGCGCTACCGGTGTAGCCCATGGAAGAACGCAGGCCGCCCATCAGTTGATGGATGATAGCGCTCAGGGTGCCCTTGTACGGAACACGCCCTTCGATGCCTTCCGGAACCAGCTTCTCGGCGCCGGCCGAGGAGTCCTGGAAGTAACGGTCGGAGGAACCTTGAGCCTGGGACATGGCGCCCAGCGAACCCATGCCACGGTAAGCCTTGTACGAGCGACCCTGGAACAGTTCGATCTCGCCCGGTGCTTCTTCGGTACCGGCGAACATCGAGCCCATCATCACGCAGGAAGCACCGGCCACGATGGCCTTGGACAGGTCACCTGAGAAACGGATGCCGCCGTCGGCGATCAACGGAACGCCAGTGCCTTCAAGGGCAGCGGCAACGTTGGCGATGGCACTGATTTGCGGCACGCCGACACCGGCGACGATACGGGTGGTGCAGATCGAGCCAGGGCCGATACCGACCTTGACCGCATCCGCGCCCGCTTCGGCCAGAGCCTTGGCCGCAGCGCCGGTGGCGATGTTGCCGCCGATGACCTGCACTTCAGGGAAATTCTGTTTGACCCAGCGAACGCGGTCGATCACGCCTTTGGAGTGACCGTGGGCGGTGTCGACCACCACCACGTCAACGCCGGCTGCCACCAGGGCGGCAACGCGATCGCCGGTGTCTTTACCGGTACCGACGGCAGCGCCGACACGCAGGCGACCTTGATCGTCCTTGCTGGCCAGCGGGTAAGCCTTGGCTTTTTCGATGTCGTTGACGGTCATCATGCCCTTGAGGGCGAACTTGTCGTCGACGATCAACACGCGCTCGATGCGGTGCTTGTGCAGCAGTTCACGCACATCGTTCTTGTTGGCGCCTTCCTTGACCGTGACCAGGCGCTCTTTAGGCGTCATCACTTCACGGACAGTGGCTTCCAGACGGTTCTCGAAACGCACGTCACGGGAGGTGACAATGCCGACCAGGTCGCCATTGTGCAGCACCGGAACGCCGGAGATGTTGTGCATGCGGGTCAGTTCGAACAGCTCGCGCACGGTAGCGTCGGCGTCGATGGTGATCGGGTCCTTGACCACACCGGCTTCGTAACGCTTGACCTTGCGCACTTCGGCAGCTTGCTGCTCGATGGTCATGTTCTTGTGGATGATGCCGATACCACCTTCCTGAGCCATGGCGATTGCCAGACGGGCTTCAGTGACGGTGTCCATGGCGGCGGAGACCAGTGGAATATTCAGCTCGATGCCACGGGTAAGACGGGTTTTAAGACTGACTTCGTTAGGAAGCACCTCGGAATAACCAGGCACTAAAAGAATGTCGTCGAAGGTCAGAGCTTCTTGGCTGATACGCAGCATCGCGGGGGCTCCCGAGCGGGAAAATGGAAGCGCGCCATTATACTCAGACACCCCCGCGGGCTCAATGTAAAAGTCTGTCTATTATTCGCATTGCTGATGTACGGGGATTTCGTTCTTTGTCGGCGCGGCCGAACGCTGCGCCTGCGGGTATTCAAAGTTCGACTTTTACCCAACTCACCGGCAAATCCAGCCACTCGGCAAACTCATCGATAAAACCCTGCTTGAACCCGGCCTCGGCCCAGTTATTGAAGATAAAGCCCAGGTTGGAAAACCCGCACTCCTGCAGGAACAGGAAGCCATTGATGTCATCTTCATGCCCGCATTCGGGGCATATGAAGTTATCGGTGCGGCCCGGCATCCAGTCTTCAAGGCTTTCGAACAGTGCTTCGCCGATCTCCTTGCGGCATTCGGCACAACCGGCCTCCTCGAGAAAACCCTTGGCCGGGGTATAGATGCAGCGCTTGGTGATGATTTCCAGGCCGTTGACGGGATCGCCGAACGGCAGCGCTTCGGGATGCAGCACCACGGCCCGCGCGCCGGGCGCGATGGCATGGGCCATGCGATTGCCGGTACGGCCGCAGGTGGTGAGTGCCTCCTCAATGATGTTCTTGCGCACCAGCCACCGCACAATCGCCCGCGCCCGGGCCTCATGCACGGGCAGGGTAGAGATTTTCGGGACGATGATGCTTTGGGAATTCATGAGGCGGCCTGCGACTTCTGATAAGGATGTGCTGCGGTATTCGACCTGACGCCAGGGCGGTCGGCAGCATAATCCCTGCCCCGCTCAGGTCAAGTACTCAGGTACCGCCCGATCAACGCAATCCCGCTGGCCAGCACCAGCCAGGTGACCAGTCGCACAAAGGCTTCCCGGGACAACTTCATGGTCAACCGTCGACCCATCCACAGCCCCAGCACCATGGCCGGCAACAAACACAGCGCCAACATCAACAAGGGTAGCTCGGCATACACCCCGGCGATCACGAACAGGCTCAAGCGCACCACCGTACTGCAACTGATCAGCGCACTTTGCGTGGCCCGGGCTTCGTCCTTGGGCAAGCGACTGTTCAGGTAGATGGCATACAAAAAGCCCCCGCTGCCGAACAGCGCACCAAACATCCCGCCGACCGTGCCCATGGGCATTGCCCATACGGCGGACAACCGGGCTGGCCGCGCCTTCACCCACAGGCTATAGACCGCATAGACGCTGATGAACAGCCCCATCAATAACAGCAACAGGTCGGACTTGAGGTTCAACAGGAAGATCACCCCCAGTGTGCAACCCAGCGCCATGCACGGCAGCAGGCGCAGCAGTTCGGGCCTGGCCACGTCCCGGCGCGAGGGCAACAGATTGCCGAGCGCCGCGACGAAATCCAGCAACACCAGCAGCGGCACAATCTTCGACAACGGCATGAACAGAATCAGCACCGGGCCCGCCACCAGCGCCGTGCCAAAGCCGGCGATGCCAAACACGATATAGGCCAGGACAATCCCCGCGCCGATCACCAGCCAATCCACAGAGCCAAACGGCCATTGCTGCAACAACTCGATAACACTCATCGGTTCGACGTCCTGAGTCCAAGGTGAAATGACTTTAGCCAGCGACGAGCCTTGCGACTAATATCTTCAGCGCCGCCTACCCATCTCGAAAAGGCATGACTCGTGCTCTCCATCCGCCAACTGCGCTACTTCGTCGAAATTGCAGAAACCGGCAGCTTCAGTGCTGCCGCCGAACGATTGTTCGTGGCCCAGTCGGCCCTGAGCCGACAGATCAAGGAAATGGAGAGCCGACTCAACACCCCGCTGTTCGAACGCACCGCTCGCCAGCCAAGGCTGACCGCCGCCGGCGAAGCCTTTTACCCTCGGGCCCGGAACCTGCTGATCGAACTGGGCAAAGCCAGCGACATGGCAACCCAGGTGGGCACAGGTCAATTGGGCACCTTGCGCCTGAGCCACTCCAGCACCGTTCCCTTGAGCGGCCGGTTGCTCAATGCAATCAGTGGCTACCTGGATCATTGCCCCGGCGTCTCCATGGAGATCGTCAAGCTGTCCTCCGAAGCACAACTCGAAGCGCTGGCCGAGGGCCGCCTGGACGTCGGACTGCTACGCCTGCCGGTGCTGCGCCAGCGCGAAGGGGTGAGCATTGTCCCGCTGTTCAGCGAGTCGTTATTACTCGCCGTCCCTCCCACTCATCCACTGGCAATCGATTATCCCGAACAGGCCATCGATCTGGCGCAATTGAAGGACGAAGCCTTTATCTCGATCCCCCATCCGCAGCGCGGGGGGCTCAGCTATTTATCCGCCGAGTTGTGCATGCGCCAGGGCTTTTTTCCCAAGGCGGCCCGCGTGGTGTCGCGCAAAACCACCCAGTTGCAGCTGATTCAGGCCGGTTTCGGGATTGCCCTGCTGCCGGAATCGATGCGCGACATCGCGCCAGCCAACATCCGCTTCCTGCCCCTGGCGGATCCGGACTGCCAGAGCACCGTCGCCCTCGCCTTTGCGCAAAATCCCACGGCGCTGGTCCAGCAGTTCACGCAACACTTCACCCAGTCTTGCGCACCTTTCTGAGGGAGCAGCGCCCACCCCACAAGGGATTTGCGCTGACTCATGGAGATTGATCGCCGAATGCCTTTAAACTGCGCCCCATGATTAAAGATCCCTTTGCAAGACTCGGCCTGGACCGTGAAGTCCTGACCGTCAGCCAGCTCAACGGCCGCGCGCGGGTGTTGCTCGAAGACGTGTTCAGCAACATCTGGGTCGAAGGCGAAATCTCCAACCTCGCCCGCCCGGCGTCCGGCCATGTGTATTTCACCCTCAAGGACAGTGGCGCCCAGGTGCGTTGCGCGCTGTTTCGGCAGAACGCGGCGCGGGTGCGCCAGGCGCTGAAGGATGGCCTGGCGGTGAAGGTCCGGGGCAAGGTCTCGCTATTCGAAGGCCGTGGCGACTATCAACTGATTCTCGACACCGTGGAGCCGGCCGGTGACGGTGCGCTGCGCCTGGCCTTCGATGCGCTGAAGGAGAAGCTCAGCGCCGAGGGCTTGTTCAGCGCCGAACGCAAGGTCGCGCTGCCGGCGCATCCGCAACGCATTGGTATCATCAGTTCGCCCACCGGCGCGGTGATCCGCGATATTATCAGTGTGTTCCGCCGCCGCGCGCCGCACGTGGCATTGACCCTGATCCCTACCGCCGTGCAGGGCCGTGAAGCCACCGGGCAAATTGTCCGCGCCCTGAAGCTGGCCGACGCCCGAGGCTTCGATGCCTTGATCCTGGCCCGTGGCGGCGGCTCGCTGGAAGACCTCTGGTGTTTCAACGAAGAAGCCGTGGCCCGTGCGGTGGACGCCTGCGTTACGCCGATCGTCAGTGCCGTCGGCCATGAAACCGATGTGTCGATCTGCGATTTCGTCGCCGATGTCCGCGCCCCCACGCCGTCGGCCGCCGCCGAGCTGCTGGCACCGGACTCCAGCGACCTGTTGCACCGTGTCGAAAGCCTGCACCGCCGACTGGTGATGCGCATGCGCGACCGCCTGATGCGTGACCGCTTGCGCCTGGAAGGTATGGCCCGGCGTTTGCGCCATCCCGGCGAACGCCTGCGTCAGCAGGCACAGCGCCTGGACGATCTGGACATGCGCCTGCGCCGCGCCTTCGAGCGCAACCTCACGGCTCGCCGCGAACGCTTGATCCGCCTGGAAACCCGCCTCGCCGGGCAGCACCCGGGGCGGCAACTGGCGCTCTTGCGCCAGCGCCTGGACAGCCTCGCCGAACGCCTGCCGCGTGCGATGCGCGAAGGCCTCAAGGCACGACACCTGCACCTGCAGACCCAGATGCAAACCCTGCACGTGGTCAGCCCGCTCGCCACCCTGGGCCGTGGTTACGCCATCTTGCTGGATGAGCGCGGCAATGCAATCCGCAGCGCCGCGCAAACCCAGAACGGCCAACGCCTGAAAGCCAGGCTGGGCGAAGGCGAACTGCAGGTCCGGGTCGAAGACAACCATCTGACGCCTGTCACCCTTTCTCTACTGGATTGATCCATGCCGCGTTTTTTCAGTGTTCTCTTTGTGCTGTGCCTGACCGTCAACGCCCACGCCGACAGCTACATCACCCGCTTGCTGAACAAGCCGGTTCCCGGAGGCGTTGCGGTGCTCGACCTGGGCACCTCGGCCCAGGCGCCAAAGGCCAGTTACCAGGGCAAACCGGTGCTGGTGGTCAAGGAGCAGAACAACTGGCTGGCGATTGTCGGCGTGCCCCTGACGGTCAAACCCGGTACCCAGCAAATCAGCAGCGGTGGCCGCACCCTGAGCTTCAGCGTCGGTACCAAGCAGTACCCGGAACAACGCATCACCCTGAAGAACACGCAGCAGGTCAACCCGAACCCGACCAATCTCAAGCGCATCGAGGGTGAACTGGCCGAGCAGCTCAGCGCCTACCGCACCTTCAGCCCGAACATTCCGAGCAACCTGCTATTGGACAAACCGGTCAACGGGCCGCTGTCGAGCAAGTTCGGCGTGCGCCGGTTCTTCAACGGCGAAGAGCGCAACCCCCACGCTGGGCTGGACTTCGCGGTACCCGCCGGCACCCCGATCAAGACCCCGGCAGGCGGCAAGGTGATCCTGATCGGCAACTACTTCTTCAACGGCAACACGGTATTCGTCGACCACGGCCAGGGTTTTATCAGCATGTTCTGCCACATGTCGAAAATCGACGTGAAGGTCGGCCAGCAGCTGGCCCGCGGCGGTGTCGTCGGTAAAGTCGGCGCCACCGGCCGCGCCACCGGACCGCACATGCACTGGAACGTCAGCCTGAACGACGCCCGCGTGGACCCGGCGATATTCATTGGCGCGTTCCAGCCATAACCCGCCCACAGGGATTGCGCATGACGAACGGTCTGCGCAATACCCAACAACATTTCCACATAATCCACGAATAAAATCTCGCCAATAACGACTTTTCGAGTATTCCTCTCAAAGTTTTTCGACTGCTTGCCATCCTTCCTCGCCGCGGTTAGGGTTGAAGGCATGAAAACCTCTCACACCCTCATTCAGCTTCGCCAGCACCGCAGCCTGTGCCTCGTCAGCGCACGACTGCCGGGCTGAATCGCAGTGCCTCGCCCCCGGTTTTATCCCACGTATTTTTGATCCACCGGCAGGCCGCCACTTTTCGGCCAACAGAATAAGGACTTCCCAGATGAGCATGCTCAAAAACCCGTCTTCCAAATACCGCGCGTTCCCGACCATCGACATTGCGGATCGCACCTGGCCGTCGAAGACCATCACCGCCGCGCCGATCTGGTGCAGTTCCGACTTGCGCGACGGCAATCAGTCGCTGATCGAGCCAATGGACGCGGTGAAGAAGCTGCGCTTCTGGAAAACCCTGGTGTCGGTGGGCGTGAAGGAAATCGAAGCTTCCTTCCCGGCGGCCTCGCAAACCGACTTCGACTTCGTGCGGACCTTGATCGAAGACGGCCACATCCCGGACGACACCACCATTCAGGTGCTCACCCAGGGCCGTGAAGACCTGATTGCGCGCACCTTCGAATCCCTTCGCGGGGCGAAAAAGGCCATCGTCCACCTGTATAACGCGACCTCCCCTTCCTTCCGCCGGATCGTCTTCAACCAGGACAAGGACGGCGTCAAGGAAATCGCGGTCAGCGCGGCCAAGCTGTTCGTCAAATATGCCGCCCAGCAGCCGGAAACCGAATGGACGTTCGAGTACTCGCCGGAGACCTTCAGCGCCACCGAGCTCGAGTTCGCCAAGGAAGTCTGCGACGCCGTGATCGAGGTCTGGAACCCGACCCCCGAACACAAGATGATCCTCAACCTGCCCGCCACCGTTGAGTGCGCTACACCGAATATCTACGCCGACCAGATCGAGTGGTTCGGTCGTCACATCAACCGTCGTGACAGCGTGATCATCAGCCTGCACACCCACAACGACCGTGGCACTGGCGTTGCGGCCACCGAACTGGGCTTGATGGCCGGCGCCGACCGCGTCGAAGGCTGCCTGTTCGGCAACGGCGAGCGCACCGGCAACGTCGATCTGGTCACCGTGGCCTTGAACCTCTACACCCAAGGCGTCAACCCTGAGCTGGATTTCTCCGACATCGACGGCGTGCGCAAGGTCGTCGAGGAGTGCAACCAGATTGCGGTTCACCCACGTCACCCGTACGTCGGTGACCTGGTCCACACCGCATTCTCCGGCTCGCACCAGGACGCCATCCGCAAGGGCTTCGCCCAGCAGCAACCGGACGCCCTGTGGGAAGTGCCGTACTTGCCGATCGACCCGGCCGACATCGGCCGCAGCTACGAGGCCGTGATTCGCGTCAACAGCCAGTCCGGCAAAGGCGGTATCGCCTACCTGCTGGAACAGGAATACGGCATCAACTTGCCACGCCGCATGCAGATCGAGTTCAGCCAGGTGGTCCAGCGCGAAACCGATCGCCTGGGCCTCGAGATGACGGCTCAGCAGATCCACGCCTTGCTGCACAGCGAGTACTTGCAGGCCAACACCCCGTACGCGCTGGTCAGCCATCGCCTGCAGGAAGAGAACGGCCATAGCTCGGTCGAAGTGGAAGTTTCCAGCAAAGGCCAGGGCGAAACCAACCTGCACTGGCGCGGCAAGGGCAACGGTGCCCTGGAAGCCCTGGTGGCCGGCTTGCCGATCCCGGTGGAAATCATGGACTACAACGAACACGCCATCGGCGCGGGCACCAATGCCAAGGCAGCGGCCTACATCGAGCTGCGTGTGAACGGCGAACGTGCAGTGCACGGCGTGGGCATCGATGAAAACATCACCACCGCCAGCTTCAAGGCCCTGTTCAGTGCCCTGAACCGCTCCCTGAGCCAGCCACAGGCCAAAGCGGCGTAACACGATAGCCACAGCGCAAAGGCCCCGGGGTGTGAACCTCGGGGCCTTTTTGTTGGCTTTCTATTTTGCGTTGCCTGTCAGGCAACAAGACTCTCAAGTGAACGCGAAGGTATCGGCATCCAGATCAGCCGGGAACCGTGTGCGGTAAGCGGCTAGCTCGGCAGCATCCAGCACCACCTTGAACACCCCGTCGGCCTCGCCGGCGCTGAGCAGCGTCTCGCCCTGGTAATCCAGCACCTGGCTGTCGCCGGTATAGGCAAAGCCCTTGCCATCGGTGCCAACACGGTTCACCGCTGCCACGTAGCACAGGTTCTCGATCGCCCGCGCCGGCAACAAGCGGTTCCAGTGCTGACGCCGGGCTCCCGGCCAGTTGGCGGTGTACAGCAACAGGTCGGTGTCGTGTGGGTCACGGCTCCAGACCGGGAAGCGCAGGTCGTAGCAAATCAGTGGACGCACCCGCCAGCCCTTGAGTTCGAACTGCACCTGACGCTCACCCGGGGTGAAATGGTGGTGCTCGCCCGCCATGCGGAACAGGTGGCGCTTGTCGTAGTGCCAGACCTCGCCGTCCGGTCGCGCCCACAATAGCCGGTTGCGATGACTGCCATCGGCCGCCTGGACGATCACACTGCCAGTGATCACCGCGCCCAGCTTCGCCGCCTGAGTCCGTAACCATTTACTGGTCGGGCCGTTTTCCGCTTCGGCGAGGGTCTCTGACTCCATGGAGAAACCCGTAGTGAACATCTCCGGCAGGATGATCAGGTCCGCGCCGCGTGCCTGCTCCAGCAACGGCTCGAAATGCTCGAGGTTGGCCTGACGGTCATGCCAAGCCAGCGTGGTCTGGATCAACGCAACATTAAGATTGGGCAAGGTACTCAGATCACGCATAGTTTTTCCGCTGCCTCTCGCAGGGTCTCCTCTCGCTTGGCAAAACACAGGCGCACCAGACGCTGTTCCTGCGGTGGATTCTGGTAGAACACCGACACCGGGATTGCCGCCACACCGTGCTCGCGGGTCATCCACATCGCCATGTCGACGTCGTTCAGGTCCGGGCGAATCGCGGAATAGTCGACCAACTGGAAATAAGTGCCGGCTGCCTTGGTAAAGCTGAAACGCGAAGGCAGGAGCAAATCGCAGAACAGATCGCGCTTGGCCTGATAGAACGCCGGCAACTCCTCGACATGCTCCGGATGCTCGGCCATGTAGTCGGCCAAGGCGTACTGCAATGGGGTGACACCACAGAAACTAACGTACTGGTGCACCTTGCGCAGTTCCGCGGTCAATGCCGGTGGCGCGACCACATAACCGGTCTTCCAGCCGGTAACGTGATAGGTCTTGCCAAACGAGCTGACCACAAAGGCGCGCTGATACAGCTCTTCGTGGGCCAGGACACTGACATGGGGCACGCCATCGAACACCAGGTGTTCATATACCTCGTCGCTGATCACATAGATGTCGCGGTCGCGGATCAGCTCGGCCAGTTGATCCAGCTCGGCACGGGAGATCAGTGCACCGCTGGGGTTATGCGGCGAGTTGAGGATGATCATGCGCGTGCGCGGGCTCAACGCTTCACGCAACTTCTGGAAGTCGATGGCAAAGTCCTTCACCCCAAGCTGCACATGCACGCAACGCCCGCCCGCCAGTTCCACCGAAGGCTCATAGCTGTCGTAGGCCGGGTCGAAGACGATCACTTCGTCGCCGCTGTGGATAACCGCCTGAATGGCGCAGAAGATCGCCTGGGTGGCACCGGGCGTGATGGTCACCTCGGTGTCGGCATCGACCCTGGCACCGTAGCTGCGGGCAATCTTCGCGGCCACTTGCTCGCGCAGCACCGGCAGGCCGGTCATGGGTGAGTACTGGTTGTGGCCACTGGCAATATGCCGCCCCACTGCATCGCGCAGGGCCTGCGGGCCATCGAAATCGGGAAATCCCTGGGACAGGTTCAGCGCACCGGTCTGCGCCGCGAGCTGAGACATTTGGGTGAAGATGGTGATGCCGACATTCGGCAGCTTGCTGGTGATCATCGGTGGGCCCCTGCAGGTGAGCTGCAAGTTTCAAGCGACAAGCTGCAAGCGGTCAAGCGTCAAACCGCCAGGCACAAAAAAGGGCCCCGAAAAGGACCCTTTCTTGGTGTCGGTGCGAGCTACAAGCTACAGAGTTGAAGCAGGCAAGCTCTTCACTTGCCGCTTACAGCTTACAGCTTGCAACTGCCCTTTTACCTTTTATCACGGCGCTTCTTGTCGGCTTTCTTGTGGTGCGACATCAAGCGACGCTTCTTGTTGACCTGACGGTCGGTGAGCGTGTTCTTGTTGGCTTCGTACGGGTTTTCACCCCCCTTGAACTCGATGCGGATCGGCGTACCGACCAGCTTCAAGACACGACGGTAGGTGTTTTCCAGGTAACGGACGTAAGAGTTCGGAACCTTCTCGACCTGGTTACCGTGGATCACGATCAACGGCGGGTTGGCACCACCCAAGTGGGCGTAACGCAGCTTGATCCGGCGGTTGTTGACCATCGGTGGCGCGTGCTCGCCAACGGCGTCTTCGAGGATCTGGGTCAGGCGGTTGGTCGGCCAGCGAGTGATCGCCGACTTGAACGAGTTCTGTACCGACTGGTACAGGTTACCCACGCCAGTGCCGTGCAGTGCCGAGATGAAGTGGATGTCGGCGAAGTCGACGAAGAACAGCCGACGCTCCAGTTCGACCTTCACGAAGTCACGTTCCGACGGCGTCATGCCGTCCCACTTGTTCAGGGCGATGACGATGGCACGACCAGCTTCCAGGGCAAAGCCCAGCAGGTTCAGGTCGTGATCCACCACGCCCTCACGGGCGTCCATCACAAAGATCACCACGTTGGCGTCTTTGATCGCTTGCAGGGTCTTGACCACCGAGAACTTTTCAACTTCCTCGTTGATCTTGCCGCGCTTGCGCACACCCGCGGTGTCGATCAGCGTGTACTTCTCCTCGTTACGCTCGAACGGGATGTAGATACTGTCGCGCGTGGTGCCGGGCTGGTCATAGACGATTACCCGGTCTTCACCGAGCATGCGGTTGACCAGGGTCGACTTGCCGACGTTCGGGCGACCGATGATGGCGATCTTGATGCCATCTTTTTCGCTTGGGCCAGGAATGCGCACCGCTTCTTCGCCTTCGGCGACGTCGGCGTTCAGGTCCTCTTCTTCGGTGTCACGCGGGAATTCGCTCAGGGCGGCTTCCAGCAGTGTGTTCACACCGCGACCTTGCGCACCGGCAACACCAATGGCGTGGCCCATGCCCAACGGAGCAAATTCAGCACGGGCCATTTCAGGATCGATGTTGTCGATCTTGTTGGCCACCAGCAGGGAGCGTTTGTTGCGCTTGCGCAAGTGCTCGGCAATCATCTGGTCGGCGGCGGTGAAGCCAGCCTTGGCGTCTACCAGGAACAGAACGACATCGGCTTCTTCGATAGCCAGCAGCGACTGCTGGGCCATCTTTTCGTCCATGCCGTGTTCATCACCGGAAATACCACCGGTGTCGACCAGGATGTAGGAGCGCCCTTGCCACTTTGCCTCACCGTATTGGCGATCACGGGTCAGACCGGAAAGGTCGCCGACAATAGCGTCGCGGCTTTTGGTCAGGCGGTTGAACATGGTGGATTTACCGACGTTCGGTCGGCCCACCAGGGCGATTACGGGAACCATGCGGCTCTCCACTTCGTTATTTCAGAAAATACAAAAGCCGCTGCGAGGCAGCGGCTGGTGCTCGGGGCAGCGCCTGCAAGCGCTGCAAACCCCGGAAATCCGGGGCTGCCTGGGGTATTAACCCCAAGCATAGTCCTTACTTGATGGTCAGGGCTTCCAGTTTGCCGCTGTTGCCATACACATAAATCGTGTCACCCACCACCAGCGGACGGGCACGAAGGCCGTCGCTGTCGATGCGTTCACGGCCGACGAAACGACCGTCCACCTGACTCAGCAGGTGCAGGTAACCTTCCAGGTCACCGACTGCAACGTAGCTGGAGAACACTTCCGGAGCCGACAATTGACGGCGGGCCAGCGAATCGTTGCTCCACAAGGCCGTGGTGGAACGTTCGTCGACGCCTTCAACCGTGCCTGAAGACAGGCTCACATAGACGTTACCGAAACCCTGGGCGACACCGGCATAGCTGGAAGCATCACGCTGCCAGAGCTGGCGACCGCTCTCCATGTCCAGCGCCGCAACGCGACCCTGATAGCTGGCGACGTACAGGGTACCGCCAGACAACAGCAGGCCACCGTCGATGTCGACCACGCGATCGAGTTCCGAACGACCTTGCGGGATCGCGACGCGAGTTTCCCACACCGGCACGCCGTTGGAGATGTTCAGCGCCACGACTTTACCGGTCGACAGACCGGCCAGCGCCAGGCGATTGGTCACGATCGGCGCACTGGTGCCACGCAGGGTCAGTACGGCCGGTGTGCTGTCATACAACCAGCGCTGGTTGCCAGTGGCCGCATCCAGGCCGATCAGGCGATCGTCCTGGGTTTGCACCACCACCACGTCACCGTTGTTCGCAGGCGGCGCCAGCACTTCGCTGGTCACACGAGCGCGCCACTTTTCTTCGCCGTTGATGGCGTCCAAAGCGACCACTTCGCCCTTGAGGGTGCCGATCATTACCAGACCGTAACCCACGCCGACGGCGCCGGAAACAGGCAGTTCAAGATCCTTTTTCCACTTGACGTCACCGTTGCCGCGATCCATCGCCACGACCACGCCGCTGACATCGCCGGCATAGATGGTATTGCCGTCGATTGCCGGCACCAGCATGTTGTAGGTTTCGCCCTGACCGTCACCGATCGAACGGCTCCACTGCTTTTGCAGGACCACTTCTTCCTTGAAGTCGACCAGCTCCGCCGGTGGCAGTTCTTTTTTGCTGTTGCTGCTGCAACCCGCGGCCAGAACGGCCAGAGCCAGCAATGCTGCATGTTTCCAACGGATCACGTCACGCATCCCCTTTGGCCAGGTCGTCCAGTTTGATTTGCAGGCCGCCTACCGCTGCTTCATCCGACAGCGCCGCCTTGGCTTTTTGATACGCCGCGTGGGCTTCGTCGGTACGGCCCAACTGGACCAGCAGGTCACCCTTGAGCTCTTCACGAGTGGCCAGGAATGCTTTGTCCGCATCGCCTTCAAGCAGTTTCAGGGCCTCATCGACCTTGCTCTGCCCAGCCAGCACCTGAGCCAGACGCTGACGCGCCACTTCACCCAGGGCTGCGTTGGCCGGCTTGTCGGCAACGGCCTTGAGTTCGCGTGCAGCGTCATCGAGCTTGCCGCTGTCGACCGCGACTTTCGCCACGAACAGGCTGCCGTATTGCGCGTAGGCAGTGCCGCCGAACTCGCTATTGAGCTTGTTCGACAGGTCCGCGACACGGGCCATGTCAGGCTTGCCGTCCGGGGTCAGCGTGGTTTCCAGCAATTGCTGATAGAGCATCGAGGCGCCTTGCGACTGGTTGCCCTGATACTTCTGGAACGCCTGCCAGCCGAACACGATGACCAGCGCCAACAGGCCGCCAGTGACCAGGGGTTTACCGTTGCGCGTCCACCAGTCCTTCAAATCCGCCAGTTGTTCATCTTCGGTACTCGACACCCCAATACTCCTTATTCGCTAAATCGGCTGTTGGACAGCTTCAACCCTGCACGACGCAGGTGGCCAGGTGAGCGGCGAGCGCATCCCAGGCAATGCTTTGTTGTTCGCCCTGGCCACGCAGGGGTTTGAAACCTACCACTTGCTGGGCCATTTCGTCGTCACCCAGGATCAGTGCGTACAGTGCACCGCTCTTGTCGGCTTTCTTGAACTGGCTCTTGAAGCTACCGGCGCCGGCATTCACTTGCAGGCGCAGGTTGGGCAACTGGTCACGCACCCGCTCGCTCAAGGTCAGGCCGGCCAGCTCGGCCGCTTCGCCGAAGGCGCACAGATAGACATCGACCTGACGGGAGATTTCCTGCGGGATCTGCTCCAGGGTTTCCAGCAGCAGCACCAGGCGCTCGATACCCATGGCGAAACCAACGCCCGTGGTCGGCTTGCCGCCCATCTGCTCGACCAGGCCGTCGTAACGGCCGCCCGCGCACACAGTGCCCTGGGCCCCCAGCTTATCGGTGACCCATTCGAAAACGGTCTTGCTGTAGTAATCCAGCCCGCGCACCAGCTTCGGGTTGATCACGTAAGGAATGCCGGCGGCGTCCAGGCGAGCCTTGAGGCCCTCGAAGTGAGCGCGCGACTCCTCGTCGAGGTAGTCGGCCATCTTCGGCGCATCAACCAGTACCGCCTGGGTATCGGCGTTCTTGGTGTCGAGCACCCGCAGCGGGTTGGTTTTCAGGCGGCGCTGGCTGTCTTCGTCCAGTTGGTCCAGGCGGGCCGACAGGTACTCGACCAGGGCCTCGCGATAACGACCACGGGATTCGCTGGTACCCAGGCTGTTGAGCTCGAGCTTGACCGCGTCACGGATGCCCAGCTCGCCCCACAGGCGCCAGGTCAGCACGATCAGCTCGGCATCGATGTCCGGACCATCGAGGTTGAAGACTTCAACGCCGATCTGGTGGAACTGGCGATAACGGCCTTTCTGTGGACGCTCATGGCGGAACATCGGGCCGATGTACCAGAGCTTCTGCACCTGGCCACCGCCCGTGATGCCATGCTCCAGCACCGCGCGCACGCAGGCCGCCGTGCCTTCGGGGCGCAGGGTCAGCGAGTCGCCGTTGCGGTCCTCGAAGGTGTACATCTCTTTTTCGACGATGTCGGTCACTTCACCGATGGAGCGCTTGAACAGCTCGGTGAACTCGACGATCGGCATGCGGATCTGCTTGTAACCGTAGTTATCCAGCAGACGCGAGACGGTACCTTCGAAATGACGCCACAACGGGGTCTGTTCGGGCAGGATGTCGTTCATGCCACGAATGGCTTGTAGAGACTTGCTCACAAAAATTCCTTAATTCGTTCGATCAGCCGCGAGCGATGACCGCTGCGTCAGCTTCGACCTTTTCGGCCGCTTTCTCGCGGATCAAGCGTTCAAGCTCATCCACGAGATTTTCATTCGTCAGTTTCCGCGACGGCTTGCCGTCGATATAAATCAGGTTCGGCGTGCCGCCGGTCAGGCCGATATGGGCCTCTTTGGCTTCACCAGGACCGTTGACCACGCAACCGATGACCGCCACATCCAGCGGCACCAGCAGATCCTCGAGGCGCCCTTCCAGTTCGTTCATGGTCTTGACCACATCGAAGTTCTGCCGCGAGCAACTCGGGCAGGCGATGAAGTTGATACCACGGGAACGCAGGTGCAGGGATTTGAGAATGTCGTAGCCGACCTTCACTTCCTCGACCGGGTCGGCCGCCAACGAGATGCGAATAGTATCGCCAATCCCTTCGGCGAGCAGCATACCGAGGCCCACGGCGGATTTCACTGTGCCTGAACGCAAACCGCCGGCTTCGGTGATCCCCAGGTGCAGTGGCTGCACGATTTCCTTGGCCAGCAGACGGTAGGCTTCAACGGCCATGAACACGTCGGAGGCCTTCACGCTGACCTTGAAGTCCTGGAAATTCAGGCGTTCAAGGTGCTCGACGTGACGCAAGGCCGACTCCACCAGCGCGGCCGGGGTTGGCTCGCCATATTTCTTTTGCAGGTCTTTTTCCAGGGAACCGGCGTTCACTCCGATACGGATCGGGATCCCGCGGTCGCGGGCCGCATCGACCACCGCACGCACACGGTCTTCACGACCGATGTTGCCCGGGTTGATCCGCAGGCAATCGACACCCAGTTCGGCGACGCGCAAGGCGATCCGATAGTCGAAGTGGATGTCGGCAACCAATGGCACCTTGACCAGCTGCTTGATGCGACCGAAGGCTTCGGCGGCATCCATGTCCGGAACGGAAATCCGCACGATATCGACGCCAGCCGCTTCCAGGCGATTGATCTGGGCCACGGTGGCGGCCACATCGTTGGTATCGCTGTTGGTCATGCTCTGCACAGCGATAGGCGCATCACCGCCCACCGGTACCGAACCGACCCAGATCTTGCGGGATTCGCGACGTTTGATTGGAGATTCGCCGTGCATGACTTATTGACCCAACTTCAGGCGAGCAGTCTCGCCACTGGTGAACGGAGCTACATCGACCGCTTGCCCGTTGTAGCTGATCTGCGCGCCACGGGCAAAGCCCAGGCGTACTGCAAAGGGTGGCTTGCCGCTGAGGTCGACGGCCTCGCCTTTACGCTTGAGACCGCTCAACAGCACTCTGCCGTTGCCATCGGTGACTTGTGTCCAGCAGTCGGCCACGAACTGGATCCGCACCTGACCGGCGCCGGCCACCGGAGCAGTCGGTGCTACCGTCGGGGCAGCAGGGACTACCGGAGCTACCGGGGCTGGCGCGACAGGCGCCGGAGCAACGGCGGCGACGGCCACGACCGGGGCGGCTGGTGTCACAGGCGCCACGACAACCGGAGCGGCCGGCGTCACGACCGGGGCTGCCTGGGCCGGTACCTGGGTGTTTTCCTGGACCTCGGCAGTTGCTGCGGCCTCAGGCAACTCCAGCGGCGTGGTGCTTTCGGTCTGGGCTTGTGCCACCGCCTGATCTTCCGGCTCGTCGAGCGGGTGGATCTGCGTGGTGCCATCGGCGCCTTCGACTTCGACATGTTCCGGGTTCAAGCCGATCAAATCCTTGGTGCGCAGCGAGGTTTGATCCTGCCACCAGACAAAACCGCCACCCACGACGGCGATCAGCAACAACAGGCTGACAATGCGCAAAATGGTGTGGGAAACGCGGCTTGGCTCTTCGATGCGACCCAGGCTGTGTACGTTGCTGCCTTTGGCATCGGTGCCGGTGTGCTGGTCGAATTGTTGAACCAGGACGGCCTGGTCCATGTCGAGCAGTTTGGCGTAAGCGCGGATATAGCCACGGGCAAAGGTGTGCCCTGGCAGCTTGTCGAACGCGCCGGCTTCCAGATTGCTCAGGGAAATCACAGTGAGATTGAGCTTCAGAGCCACTTCGCTCAGCGACCAACCATTGCTTTCACGCCCCTGACGCAGGGTCTGGCCAGGGTTTACGCGAGTCGCTGCTACAACTTCGGGATGCGCCGCTTTCATCATTGCTCCGACAGGTATTGCTGATATTCCGGTGTACCGGGATAGAGTCGTTTTAATTGCAGGCCTAAACTGGCGGCCTTGTCACGATCGTCGAACACGTCGGCCAGCCGAACGCCGAGCCATAGACTACGTGCATTTTGCTCGGCTAGCAGGCTAAAACGGTCGTAATAGTCACGCGACGGCACATAATGCCTGTCTTCGAAGGACAACTCAGCCATTTCCAGCAATGCACGGGGTTGTTGACGATTCAGGCGCAGGGCTTTTTCCAGCTGTTGCCGGGCCAGGTCGCGCTGCCCCAGCATCGCGGCGGTCATGCCCAGGTTCTCGAACACCCGCGAACGTCCAGGGTAAAGGCTATCGGCGGCAGCTTGCTCAAAGCGCTCGTAAGCTTCCTTGTAACGTTTCTCTTCAAAGAGAAAGCTGCCGTAGTTGTTCAGGATACGCGCATCATCCGGGCGGGCTGCCAGGGCCTTGCGAAAATGCTGGTCAGCCAGTTCAGGTTCCATTTCGGCCTGAAACACCAGGCCCAGGGCAGCATTGGCTTCGGCGTCCGAACCATCGAGCTCCAGGGCCTTCTTGAGCGGCACCTTGGCCTGCTCGGTCATGCCCTGTTGCAGATACCCCATGCCCAACTGCACGTAGGCAGTGCGCGCCTCGTCACGGCCCTTGCTGGTTTTCATCGGATCGAAGTCACCCGACAAAACACAGCCAGCCGACAGGCTGGCAAACAGCAAGAGCAGCGCAACGCGCAGGGACATAGAGATCCTCTCTTAGGTACGATTCGCAGCGTCTTGCGCGATATCGCTGTCGGCGCTCAACTCACGCACGGCAATATAACGTTCGCTACGACGGGTGCGATCCAGCACCTGTCCTACCAATTGACCACAGGCCGCATCGATGTCTTCGCCGCGTGTGGTACGCACGGTGACGTTGAAGCCTGCGTGATGCAGTTGATCCTGGAAACGCCGGATGGCGTTGTTGCTCGGACGCTCGTAACCGGAGTGCGGGAACGGGTTGAACGGGATCAGGTTGATCTTGCACGGGATGTTCTTGAGCAACTCGATCATTTCAACCGCATGCTCGACCTTGTCGTTGATGTCCTTGAGCAAGGTGTACTCGATGGTCAACACGCGCTTTTCGCCCAGGGACGACATGTAGCGCTGGCACGACTCGAGGAGCATCTTAAGCGGATACTTCTTGTTGATCGGCACCAATTGGTTACGCAATGCGTCATTGGGTGCGTGCAGAGACAACGCCAGGGAGACGTCGATGTGCTTGGACAGTTCATCGATCATCGGCACCACGCCCGAGGTGGACAGGGTCACGCGGCGCTTGGAGATCCCGTAGCCCAGGTCATCCATCATCAGATGCATGGCGGCCACGACGTTGTCGAAGTTCAGCAGCGGCTCACCCATGCCCATCATCACCACGTTGGTGATGGCACGGTCGGCGGTTGCCGGGACGCTGCCAAAGGATTTGTTGGCAATCCACACCTGGCCAATGACTTCGGCGGCGGTGAGGTTGCTATTGAAGCCTTGCTTGCCGGTGGAGCAGAAACTGCAGTCCAGGGCACAGCCTGCCTGGGACGAAACGCACAAGGTGCCGCGTTTGCCCTGGGGAATGTACACGGTCTCGACGCAGCTGCCGGACGCCACGCGCACCACCCACTTACGGGTGCCGTCGCTGGAAATGTCCTCGCTGACCACTTCGGGACCACGAATTTCAGCAACGACCTTGAGCTTTTCGCGCAAGGCCTTGCTGACGTTCGTCATGGCGTCGAAATCATCGACGCCAAAGTGGTGAATCCATTTCATTACCTGACCGGCACGGAAACGCTTCTCCCCGATTGAGTCGAAGAATTTTTCCATTTCCAGCTGAGTCAGACCCAGCAGGTTAGTTTTAACAGTCGATGTAGTCATGGATTCACCTTCACTCTTAAGCCAATGCTTAGCGAGTGGTTACTTCAGTAGCTGCGAAGAAGTACGAGATTTCGCGAGCAGCAGCGGCTTCGGAGTCCGAACCGTGTACAGCGTTGGCGTCGATGGAATCAGCGAAGTCAGCACGGATGGTGCCGGCAGCTGCTTCTTTAGGGTTGGTAGCGCCCATCAGCTCACGGTTCAGAGCGATAGCATTTTCGCCTTCCAGAACCTGGACAACAACCGGGCCGGAGATCATGAAAGCAACCAGGTCGCCGAAGAAACCACGAGCGCTGTGCTCAGCGTAGAAGCCTTCAGCTTCAGCCTTGGACAGTTGCTTCAGTTTCGAAGCTACAACGCGCAGGCCAGCTTTTTCGAAACGAGTGGTGATCTCGCCGATAACGTTTTTTGCAACAGCGTCAGGCTTGATGATGGAGAAAGTACGTTGAACAGCCATGGTGTAACTCCAGAAACGGTAATTTGCGAAAAATTAAACCCGCGAATTATACGCGGGTTCTTTGGTATTGCCTAACGGCGTACGGTGCGTTCAGTCGGCTTCTTCGATCCAGGCCGCTTGAATTGCTTCAAGCACCTTCTCGCCACCGCGGGTGGGGTCATCACTGAACTCCGGCAATGCCAGCACCCACTGGTGCAGATCGACGAAGTTCACGTAGCGCGGGTCCACATCCGGCTTGGACTCAGCCAGCTGGATCGCGATTTCCAGCACATCAACCCATTTAAGACTCATGACAATTCCTTGAATCAGTGCGGCGCTTCGGCAGCATGGTTGAGCGAGTATTTCGGAATCTCGACGGTCAGGTCTTCGGTCCCGACCTTGGCCTGACAGGCCAGGCGCGACACGGCTTCCAGCCCCCAGGCCTTATCAAGATAGTCTTCCTCCAGCTCGTCAGCCTCTTCCAGAGAGTCGAAGCCTTCGCGAATCAGGCAGTGGCAGGTGGTGCAGGCGCAGACGCCGCCACAGGCACTTTCCATCTCGATATGGTGCTCATGAGCCAGTTCGAGGATGGACACACCGGTCTCAGCCTCCACAACCATGCCGTCCGGGCAAAACTTTTCGTGTGGCAGAAAAATGACCTGCGGCATCGTTATTCCTCAATCTCATTCAGGTTGCGCCCCGCCAGAGCGGCTTTCACCGTCGAGTCCAGGCGGCGGGCAGCAAAAGCATCGGTCACTTGCGACAGACGCTTGGTCTGCTGCTCGATGGCATAACCATCGGTACCTTTCATCAGCTCGGCCAGTTCTTGCATCTGCAGTTCGATGACCATGCGTTCTTCGGCGTCGAGCAGACGATCACCGTCCGCATCGAGGGCGCCCTGCACCGCTTCGATCAAGCGCTGGGCATCGACTTGCTGCTCACGCAGCACACGGGCGACCTTGTCGTCGTTGGCGTGCTGGAACGAGTCCTTGAGCATGCGGGCGATTTCGCCGTCGGTCAGGCCGTAGGACGGCTTGACCTGAATGCTCGCCTCGACGCCCGAACCCAACTCACGAGCCGAAACGCTGAGCAGGCCATCGGCGTCGACCTGGAAGGTCACGCGAATCTTCGCCGCACCCGCGACCATGGCCGGAATACCGCGCAACTCGAAGCGCGCCAGGGAGCGGCAATCGCTGATCAGCTCGCGCTCGCCCTGCAGCACATGAATCATCATGGCCGACTGGCCATCTTTGTAAGTCGTGAAGTCCTGGGCCCGCGCGACCGGAATGGTGGTGTTGCGTGGAATCACCTTCTCCATCAGGCCGCCCATGGTTTCCAGCCCAAGGGACAACGGAATCACGTCAAGCAGAAGCAGTTCGCCACCATCGCGCTTGTTGCCCGCCAGGGTATCCGCCTGGATCGCGGCACCGATGGCCACCACTTGATCCGGGTCGATTTCGGTCAATGGCTGACGACCGAACGCCTCGGCCACGGCCTGGCGCACACGGGGAACGCGGGTCGAACCGCCCACCATCACCACCGCATGCACATCATCCAGCTCGATACCCGAGTCGCGAACGGCACGGCGGCAAGCCTTGAGGCTGCGGGCGACCATGGGCTCGATCAGCGCATCGAAAGCTTCACGCGTCAGTTCGGCTTTCCAGTCACCGTAAGCGACTTCGACCACCGAGGCGTCCGTCAGGGCTTCCTTGGCCGCGCAAGCGGTTTGCAGCAAGTGGCGCTGCGTGCCCGGATCGAGATCAGCGGACAGACCAGCGCACTCGATGATCCAGCCGGCAATCGCGTGATCGAAGTCATCGCCACCCAGGGCACTGTCGCCACCGGTAGCCAACACCTCGAACACACCACCGGTCAGGCGCAGAATCGAAATATCGAAAGTGCCGCCACCCAGGTCATAAATGGCGACCAGGCCTTCGGCCTGCTGGTCCAGACCATAGGCCACCGCTGCCGCGGTCGGCTCGTTGAGCAAGCGCAGCACGTTCAGACCGGCCAGCTTGGCCGCGTCCTTGGTGGCCTGGCGCTGGGCATCGTCGAAGTAGGCCGGAACGGTGATCACCGCACCGACCAGCTCGCCACCCAAGGTCGCCTCGGCGCGCTGACGCAGCACCTTGAGGATGTCGGCGGAGACTTCGACCGGGCTTTTCGGCCCCTGCACGGTGTCGATGAACGGCATGTGCGACTCGCCGTCGACGAAACGATACGGCAGTTGCTCGCCCAGCTGCTTGACGTCGGACAGACCACGACCCATCAAGCGCTTGACCGACAACACCGTGTTCAACGGATCGGCAGCGGCCGCCAGCCTGGCGGACTCGCCCACCTCGACACGGTCGGCGTGATAGCGCACCGCAGACGGCAGGATGACCTGTCCGGCAGCGTCGGCCAGAGGTTCGGAAAGACCACTGCGCAACGCAGCGACCAGCGAATTGGTAGTGCCCAAGTCAATCCCCACAGCCAGGCGACGCTGGTGCGGTTGAGGACTTTGGCCGGGTTCGGCGATCTGCAGTAGGGCCATCGTAATCAGGACTTATCTGTATATCAGGCGTGCAACCTTGGCGGCACTGGGTTAATCGTCGAGGCGCTCTTCTAACTGGCGCACTTCGTAAGTGAGCTTGTCCAGGAACTGCATGCGCCGCATCAGGCGCTCGGCCCGTTCACGTTGCACGGCATCGTTCCAGCAAGCTGCGAAGCTTTGGTTCAGTTCATCCTGGGCGACTTTCAGGCGGCGCTTGAACGCGGCAACGCCATTCAGGTCAGCACTGTCCTGCAGGTCTTCGAGCTCTTCACGCAACTCCATCTGCTGCAGAAGAAACTCCGGATCATGCACCGTGACCTCCAGCGGCAGCTCGCGACCGTCCAGGGCGAGCAGATAACGCGCGCGCTTAGGGGGGCTCTTGAGCGTCTGGTAGGCCTCGTTGAGGCTCGCGGATTTCTCTAGCGCCAGCCGCTGCTCACGCTCGGAAGCGTCGGCAAAGCGGTCTGGATGGACGCCGCGCGCCAACTCACGGTAGCGCGTAGCCAACTGGTCGAGGTCCAGGTTGAAGCTCGGTTGCAGCTCAAACAAAGCAAAATGACAAGGAGTACCCACGAGCAGCCTCAGATGTTGAAGCTTTCGCCGCAGCCACATTCACCGCGCACGTTGGGATTGTTGAACTTGAAGCCTTCGTTCAACCCTTCCTTGACGAAATCGAGCTCGGTGCCGTCAAGGTACGCCAGGCTTTTCGGATCAATGATCACTTTCTCGCCGTGACTTTCGAATACCTGATCGTCCTCGCCAACCTCATCGACAAACTCCAGCACGTAGGCAAGGCCGGAACAGCCCGTGGTGCGAACACCCAGGCGAATCCCATCACCCTTGCCGCGCCCGTTGAGGGAGCGTCGCACGTGTTGAGCAGCCGCTTCTGTCATGCTGATAGCCATCGGTGACTCCTTACTCGTCGCCAAATCTTGAAAGTCAGATCAAGCCTTTCTTCTGCTTGTAATCGCGAACAGCGGCCTTGATGGCGTCTTCAGCGAGAACCGAGCAGTGGATTTTCACTGGCGGCAGGGCCAGTTCTTCAGCCAGCTGAGTGTTCTTGATGGTTTCTGCCTCGTCCAGCGTCTTACCCTTCATCCACTCGGTGGCCAGGGAGCTGGAAGCGATGGCGGAACCGCAGCCATAGGTCTTGAACTTGGCATCTTCGATGATACCGGCTTCGTTGACCTTGATCTGCAGGCGCATCACGTCGCCACACGCCGGAGCGCCGACCATGCCGGTGCCGACATCAGGATCTTCCGCGTCCATCTTGCCGACGTTGCGCGGGTTTTCGTAGTGGTCGATGACCTTTTCGCTATAAGCCATGGTACTTATCCTCACTCATCAGAGAGTCGCTCTTCGGGCCCTGCACGCCTGCATTTCAATGCGCGTGACAGGACCCATGTGCGGCGACTTATATATCAGTGTGCCGCCCACTCGATCTTCGAAATGTCGACGCCGTCTTTGTACATGTCCCACAGCGGCGACAGGGCGCGCAGCTTGGTGACGGCCTCGCAGACTTTCTGCGCGGCGTAATCGATTTCTTCTTCGGTGGTGAAACGGCCGAAGGTGAAGCGGATCGAGCTGTGTGCCAGTTCGTCGTTGCGGCCCAGGGCGCGCAGTACGTACGAAGGCTCAAGGGACGCCGAGGTGCAGGCCGAACCGGACGACACCGCCAGATCCTTGAGCGCCATGATCAGCGACTCGCCTTCGACGTAGTTGAAGCTCAGGTTCAGGTTGTGCGGTACACGGGCAGTCATGCTGCCGTTGACGTACAGTTCTTCGAGGTCTTCGACCTGCTTGAAGAAACGGTCGCTCAAGGCTTTGATGCGAACGCTTTCGGCAGCCATGTCTTCCTTGGCCACGCGGAACGCTTCACCCATGCCAACAATCTGGTGGGTCGCCAGGGTGCCGGAACGCATGCCACGCTCGTGACCGCCGCCGTGCATGGTCGCTTCCAGGCGAACACGCGGCTTGCGGCTCACGTACAGCGCGCCGATGCCTTTTGGACCGTAGGTCTTGTGCGCCGAGAACGACATCAGGTCGACTTTCAGCTTTTGCAGGTCGATTTCGACCTTGCCGGTGGACTGCGCGGCGTCGACGTGGAACAGAATGCCCTTGGAGCGGGTCAGTTCGCCGATGGCCGCAATGTCGTTGACGGTGCCGATCTCGTTGTTCACGTGCATCACCGACACCAGGATAGTGTCATCGCGCAGCGCGGCTTCGATCATCTCGGGCGTCACCAGGCCATCTTCACGCGGGTCAAGGTAAGTCACCTCGAAACCTTCACGCTCCAGCTGGCGCATGGTGTCGAGGACCGCCTTGTGCTCGATCTTGGTGGTGATCAGGTGCTTGCCCTTGCTGCCGTAGAAATGCGCGACACCCTTGATTGCCAGGTTGTCGGACTCGGTGGCACCGGAGGTCCAGACGATTTCACGCGGGTCGGCGTTGACCAGGTCAGCGACCTGGCGGCGAGCGTTTTCGACCGACTCTTCGGCTTTCCAGCCGAATACGTGGGAACGGGACGCCGGGTTACCGAAGTTTCCGTCGACCAGCAGGCATTCACTCATTTTTTGCGCGACACGCGGATCAACCGGGGTGGTCGCAGAGTAATCAAGGTAAATCGGCAATTTCATGGACTATCTCCTAAATCAGGCTGGCTGGCGTGCCGCTAGCTCTTGGGCTGTCATTCGACGGCGGACGCTTCAATCTTGTCCAGACGCGGCGTCTTGCTGTTGCAACGACGCTGGTCCTGACGCTGGGCTACTTCTTGTACCTCACGGCGAGTGACAAGATCAGCCAAGCTGATACCGCTGAGAAATTCGTGGATTTGCAGGCTCAGATCACACCACAAGTGGTGGGTCAGACAGGTGTCGCCACCATGGCAATCACCCAGCCCCTGGCATTTGGTTGCATCGACCGATTCGTTCACCGCATCAATGACCTGAGCCACCTGGATCCCCTGCATATCACGCGACAGCTGGTAGCCGCCGCCTGGACCGCGAACACTGGACACCAGGTTGCTGCGGCGCAGTTTGGCGAAAAGCTGTTCGAGGTAGGACAGGGAAATGCCTTGGCGCTCGGAGATATCAGCCAGGGACACCGGCCCATGCTGCGCGTGCAACGCCAGGTCAAGCATGGCGGTGACAGCGTATCGGCCTTTTGTAGTCAGTCGCATGGACAATTACCACGGAGTTTCGGGATGGGGACGAGTATGCAATTCCCGAGTATTTAAGTCAACTATAAGACCTAGTACTTTAGTCAGGTTTACCCGTAAAAGAGCGCGCGCACTATAGCAAAGTCTGCGGCTTAATGGCACACCCGTGAGGCGCACCACACAGCCGCGACACAAACCATGCCATCAGCTCGCCTGACTTTCGTCCTTGCCCTTCACGCAGGCGAAGTCCTCCTCACGCAGCTCAGGCAGGTCCTTGGCACAGTACGGGCTACCCAGGTCCTTCAGCGCGCCGCACATATCCTCCAGCCGACCGTCCACCGCCTGCAGATGATCCAGCAACTGCCCGATGGCACGCGCCACCGGGTCCGGCATGTCTTCGCTGACGCCATAGGCGTCGAACCCAAGCTTCTCGGCCATGGCCTTGCGCTTGGCTTCCTGTTCGTCGTCAGACTTGACGATGATCCGCCCAGGAATCCCGACCACCGTCGCACCCGCCGGCACCGCCTTGGTCACGACGGCATTGGAGCCGACCTTGGCCCCAGCGCCCACCGTGAACGGCCCCAGCACCTTGGCGCCCGCCCCCACCACCACGCCATCTTCCAGCGTCGGGTGGCGCTTGCCTTTGTTCCAACTGGTGCCGCCCAGGGTCACGCCCTGATACAGGGTGACGTCATTGCCGATCTCAGCGGTTTCGCCGATGACGATGCCCATGCCGTGGTCGATAAAGAAGCGCCGGCCGACCTTGGCGCCCGGATGAATCTCGATCCCGGTCAGCCAGCGACCGAAGTTCGACACCAGTCGCGCCAGCCATTTCCAGCCCATGCCCCACAACGCCGACGACAGGCGATGAATCCAGATGGCGTGCATGCCCGGGTAGCAGGTCAGCACCTCAAACGCATTACGTGCCGCCGGGTCGCGGTGGAAAACGCTCTGGATATCTTCACGCAAACGCTCGAACATCATTAATCCTTCCGTTTAAGGAGCTCACCACGGGCCGCTTTCTGGGTTTCCGTGAGGATGCCACGCAAAATATTCATTTCCGCCCGGCTCACCGAGCTTCGACCGTACAACCGACGCAGGCGCGCCATCAAGTGCCGTGGCTTTTCCGGATCAAGGAACTCAATGGCCACCAGGGTCTGCTCCAGGTGCTCATAGAATCGCTCCAGCTCATCCATGGTCGCCAGCTCACCGCTTTTGGTGGACGCCACTTCGTCTTTCTCGACCTTGCTCGGCTGACCCTGTGCCGCCAGCCAGGACATGCGCACTTCATAGCTGAGCACCTGCACCGCCGCCCCAAGATTCAGCGAGCTGAACTCAGGATCCGAGGGGATGTGCACGTGAAAATGACATCGCTGCAGCTCTTCATTGGTCAGACCGGAATCTTCACGACCGAACACCAGAGCGATCTCGGCGCCCTGCCCGGCCTCTTCAACCACTTTACTGCCGCACTCACGCGGATCGAGCAACGGCCAGGGGATGCGACGATCCCGGGCACTGGTGCCCAGCACCAGGTTGCAGCCCACCAGGGCATCTTCCAGAGTGGCGACAACTTGGGCGTTTTCCAGGATGTCGCCGGCACCGGAGGCCCGCGCATCGGCTTCGTGGTGCGGAAAAATCCGCGGTTCGACCAGCACCAGCCGCGACAGCCCCATGTTCTTCATGGCACGCGCAGCCCCGCCGATATTGCCCGGATGGCTGGTATTGACCAGGACGACACGAATGTTCTGCAGCAAGGGAGGCGCTCTCTGACAGGGGATTTGGCGGCAAATCTTACAGTTCATCCAGGCATCCTGCCTCAAATATTACTGCCTGGCCCGACCCCACTCACTGTCGCCATGCTGCACCGACGCGCGCCTGTCGCCCGCCATGAATCGCAACGACGCCCCGCCCGGGCCCATTGACCGCTCGTCAAAAAGCCCGCGCTTTTAAAGGGCCAGATGCAAAGTTAAGCCACGAAAACGAACGTCGTCGTTCATCTGTAGAAACTTTCTGCTAGAATGCTCGGCTTTCTTTAACAACCTTAGGTGACACATCCATGCAGCCCATGCTGAATATCGCGCTGCGCGCCGCCCGCAGCGCCAGTGAATTGATTTTCCGCTCCATCGAGCGCCTGGATACCATCAAGGTCGACGAAAAAGACGCCAAGGACTACGTGTCCGAAGTTGATCGCGCGGCCGAACAGAAAATCGTCGATGCCCTGCGCAAGGCCTACCCGAACCACTCGATCCTGGGTGAAGAGACCGGCATGCACGCCGGCACCGGTATCGAAGGCGAAGAATACCTGTGGATCATCGACCCTCTGGACGGTACCACCAACTTCCTGCGTGGCATTCCACACTTCGCCGTGAGCATTGCCTGCAAATACCGTGGCCGCCTGGAACACGCCGTGGTCCTGGACCCGGTTCGCCAGGAAGAATTCACCGCCAGCCGTGGCCGTGGCGCCCAGCTCAACGGTCGTCGCCTGCGTGTAAGCGGCCGTACCAGCCTTGACGGCGCCCTGCTGGGCACGGGCTTCCCGTTCCGCGACGACCAGATGGACAACCTCGACAACTACCTGGGCATGTTCCGCAGCCTGGTTGGCCAGACCGCCGGCATCCGTCGCGCTGGTGCCGCGAGCCTGGACCTGGCCTACGTGGCCGCCGGCCGCTTCGACGCCTTCTGGGAGTCAGGCCTGTCCGAGTGGGACATGGCAGCAGGCGCCCTGCTGATCCAGGAAGCAGGCGGCCTGGTGAGCGACTTCACCGGCGGTCACGACTTCCTTGAAAAAGGCCACATCGTTGCCGGCAACACCAAATGCTTCAAGGCAGTCCTGACGGCCATCCAGCCGCACCTGCCAGCCTCGCTGAAACGCTAAGCGATTGGCACACAAAGGCACCCTTCGGGGTGCTTTTTTATGCCTGAAATTCGTACTCAGGAACACCACATCCCACAGGGATGCATGGCGACGCGAAAACTCCGCGCACAAAAAAGCACCCCGCAGGGCAATACCGATCAGTTAAGGAGATGAGGTCGAATGTGTAGGAGCGAGCGTGCTCGCGATGAACTCAAGAGCAACGCGTTTAATCAGAAAACACGCGCTATCGTTAACGTCCATCGCGAGCACGCTCGCTCCTACAAAGGTCGGCGCTCGCTTAACTGACTGGCATTGCCCCGCAGGGTGCTTCTTGTTGAGCTTGAGTTCAGCGGATCACTGAGCCGGTTCGTTCTGCCCCAGGATCAGCTGACCTTCCTTGTCGACCGGAATCTGGTTACCCGGATCACGATCCATACGCACCTTGCCTTCCTTGCCAGCCAGCGAATAACGCACGTCGTAGCCTACGACCTTCTCACTGATGTCATTGACCGTGTTGCATCGGGTTTGCGTGGTGGTGTAGGTATCACGCTCCTGCATGCCTTCCTGCACCTTGTTGCCGGCGTAACCGCCGCCCACCGCACCCGCGACCGTGGCGATTTTCTTACCGCTACCGCCACCGATCTGGTTGCCCAGCAGACCACCCGCCACCGCCCCCAGTACGGTACCGGCGATCTGGTGTTGATCTTTTACCGGCGCTTGCCGGGTAACAGCGACATCCTTGCAGACTTCACGTGGCGTCTTGATCTGTTGTTTGACCGGCTCGACCGCCAACACCTGAGCGTACTCAGGGCCGCTTTTTACCAGCTTATAGGTGGCAACAGCCCCCCCAGCAGTGACAGCGACAGCACCTAGCACCGCACCAACCAGCATCGACTTGTTCACATGAACCTCCTGACCATCACATGCGGGATAAACCCGCGCTTCTCCCAGCCTTGGAGCACAAAAAAAGGCGCGAGTTCAATACTCGCGCCTTTTCAGATATTACCAGAAGGAATGACGCCTCAAGGACGGTCGTCCACTTCCTTCTCGGTGTTGGCAGGAGGAATCAGGTCCTCGCTGCTCAGGTTCAGCCAGATCAGCACCACGTTGGCGATGTAGATCGACGAGTAGGTACCCGCCAGCACACCGATGAACAGCGCAATGGAGAAGCCGTACAGGTTGTCGCCACCGAAGAACAACAGGGCCGCGATCGCCAACAAGGTGGAGATCGAGGTTGCCATGGTGCGCAACAGGGTTTGCGTGGTCGAGATGTTGATGTTCTCGATCAGGCTGGCCTTGCGCAGCACCCGGAAGTTCTCACGCACCCGGTCGAATACCACGATGGTGTCGTTGAGCGAGTAGCCGATGATCGCCAGCACCGCCGCCAGCACCGTCAGGTCGAAGGTGATCTGGAAGTACGACAGGATACCGATGGTCACGATCACGTCGTGGATCAAGGATACGATCGCACCGACCGCAAACTTCCACTGAAAGCGGAACGCCAGGTACAGCAGGATGCCGCCCAGCGCCATCAGCATGCCGAGGCCGCCCTGGTCGCGCAGCTCTTCACCCACCTGCGGGCCGACGAACTCGACGCGTTTGACCACGGCCGAGTTGTCGCCACCGGACTTCTGCAGCGCTTCAGCCACCTTTTGACCCAGCAGCGGGTCATCGCCCGGCATCCGCACCAGCAAGTCGGTGGTCGCACCGAAGCTCTGGACCACGGCGTCGTTATAGCCCGACGAGGCCAGTTGCTCGCGCACCTTGGTCACATCGGCCGGACGCTCGTAGGTCAGCTCGATGAGCGTACCGCCGGTGAAGTCCAGCCCCCAGTTCATGCCCTTGGTGACGCAGCTGAACAAGGCCAGGACCGTAAGGAACAATGTGATGCCGAACGCAACGTTGCGAACGCCCATGAAGTTGATTGTACGTAACATGGCAGCCCCTTAAATCCACAACTTCTTGAAGTCACGACCGCCGAAGATCAGGTTGACCATCGCGCGGGTCACCATGATGGCCGTGAACATCGAGGTAAAGATCCCGAGGGACATGGTCACTGCGAAGCCCTTGACCGGGCCGGTGCCCATGGCAAAGAGAATGCCGCCGACCAGCAAGGTGGTCAGGTTGGCGTCGAGAATCGCAGTAAATGCCCGGCCGAAGCCTTCGTTGATTGCCCGCTGTACCGACATGCCCGCGGCGATCTCTTCACGAATCCGCGAGAAGATCAGGACGTTGGCGTCGACCGCCATGCCCATGGTCAACACGATACCGGCGATACCTGGCAGGGTCAGTGTTGCCCCCAGCAGCGACATCAAGGCCAGCAGCAGCACCATGTTCACCGACAGCGCGACCGTGGCGATCACGCCGAAGAAGCGGTAGATGGCGATGATGAACAGCGACACGAACAGCATGCCCCACAGCGACGCATCGATACCCTTGGTGATGTTGTCAGCACCCAGGCTTGGACCGATGGTACGCTCTTCGGCAAAGTACATCGGTGCCGCCAGGCCACCGGCGCGCAGCAACAGGGCCAGCTCCGAGGATTCGCCTTGGCCGGTCAGGCCAGTGATGCGGAACTGGGCACCCAGCGGCGACTGGATGGTCGCCAGGCTGATGATCTTCTTCTCTTCCTTGAAGGTCTGAACCGGTACGTCTTTCTCGACGCCGTTGACCATCTGCTTGACGTAGGTGGTCACTGGACGCTGCTCGATGAAGATCACCGCCATGCTGCGACCGACGTTCGAACGGGTCGCACGGTTCATCAGCTCGCCGCCGTGACCGTCCAGGCGAATGTTCACTTCCGGCGAGCCTTGCTCACCGAAACCGGCCTTGGCGTCAGTCACCTGGTCACCGGTGATGATCAGCCCACGCTCGATGAGCGCAGGAGGACGGTTGCCCTCACGGAACTCGAAGGTTTCGGAAGTGGCTTTCGAAGCACCCGGCTCTGCGGCCAGACGGAACTCAAGGTTAGCCGTCTTGCCCAGGATACGCTTGGCTTCGGCAGTGTCCTGCACGCCTGGCAGCTCGACCACGATGCGGTTGGCACCCTGGCGCTGAACGATAGGCTCGGCTACACCCAGCTCGTTGACGCGGTTACGTACCGTGGTCAAGTTCTGCTTGATGGAGTATTCGCGGATTTCCGCCAGCTTGGCCGGGGTCATCGCCAGACGCAGCACCGGCTGACCGTTGAGGTCGGCGGGAACAATGTCGAAATCGTTGAAGTTCTTGCGGATCAGCGTACGGGCCTGTTCGCGGGCCGCTTCATCAGTGAAGCCCAGCTGAATGGCGCCACCCAGTTGCGGCAGGCTGCGATAGCGCAGACGCTCTTTACGCAACAGGCTCTTGACGTCGCCTTCGTAGACTTTCATGCGGGCATCGAGGGCTTTGTCCATGTCCACTTCCAGCAGGAAGTGCACACCACCGGACAAGTCCAGACCCAGCTTCATCGGGTGCGCGCCAAGGCTGCGCAGCCATTGCGGGGTGGTTTGTGCCAGGTTCAGCGCGACAACATAATCATCGCCCAGTGCCTTGCGCACGACGTCCTTGGCTGGAAGTTGGTCTTCCTGTTTGGTCAGGCGTACCAGACCGCCCTTGCCTTTTTCCGCCAGAGTGGCGGCCTTGACGTTGATCCCGGCCTCGTTGAGCGCTTTGCTCACACGATCCAGATCCGCCTGAGTCACCTGCAGCGCAGTACTTGCACCACTGACCTGAATGGCCGGATCGTCAGGGTATAGATTGGGAGCGGAATAAATCAGACCGACCGCCAGCACCGCCAGGATCAGTACGTATTTCCACAGAGGGTATTTGTTCAGCATCACGCCGCCCGCTTATGACGCGGGGCGCCTTGCGCGCCCCGTCGATTGGTAGAAGATGAAACTTAGATCGCTTTCAGCGTGCCTTTTGGCAGCGTGGCAGCGATGGCGCCTTTCTGGAACTTCAGCTCTACCGAGTCAGAAACTTCAAGAACAACGAAATCATCAGCTACTTTGGTGATCTTGCCGGCGATACCGCCAGTGGTCACAACTTCATCACCTTTTTGCAGGCTGCTGAGCAGGTTCTTCTGCTCTTTAGCGCGCTTGGCCTGTGGACGCCAGATCATCAGGTAGAAGATGACCAGGAAGCCCACCAGGAAGATCCACTCAAAGCCAGTGCCAGCAGGGCCAGCAGCAGGTGCAGCGGCGTCAGCCATCGCATTCGAGATAAAAAAGCTCATTTAGCACTCCAGTTGCAGAATTAGTGTCTTAAACGTTTTAAAACTCAGTCCAAAGGCGGAACAGGCAACCCGCGCTTGGCATAGAAGGCATCGACAAAGGCGGCCAATGTACCCTGTTGAATAGCCTCGCGCAAACCAGCCATAAGCACTTGATAATGACGCAAGTTATGGATGGTATTGAGCATGCTCCCCAGCATTTCGCCGCACTTGTCCAGGTGATGCAGATAAGCGCGGGAGAAGTTCTGGCAGGTATAGCAATCGCAGGTCGGATCGAGCGGCGAATCATCATGGCGATGGAACGCGTTACGGATCTTCAGCACGCCAGTATCAATGAACAGATGCCCGTTGCGGGCATTACGGGTTGGCATCACGCAATCGAACATGTCCACCCCGCGGCGCACACCCTCAACCAAGTCTTCCGGCTTGCCAACACCCATAAGGTAACGAGGTTTGTCAGCCGGCATCTGGCCCGGCAGGTAATCCAGCACCTTGATCATCTCGTGCTTGGGCTCGCCCACCGACAGGCCGCCGATGGCCAGGCCGTCGAAGCCGATCTTGTCCAGGCCTTCCAGGGAGCGCATGCGCAGGTCCTGGTGCATGCCGCCCTGAACGATGCCGAACAGCGCCGCCGTGTTGTCGCCATGGGCTTCTTTCGAACGCTTGGCCCAACGCAGGGACAATTCCATGGAAATACGGGCGACGTCTTCGTCGGCCGGGTACGGCGTGCACTCGTCAAAGATCATCACAATGTCGGAGCCCAGGTCACGCTGGACCTGCATCGACTCTTCCGGCCCCATGAACACCTTGGCGCCATCCACCGGAGAGGCGAAGGTCACGCCCTCCTCCTTGATCTTGCGCATGGCACCCAGGCTGAACACCTGGAAACCACCGGAGTCGGTCAGGATCGGGCCTTTCCACTGCATGAAATCATGCAGGTCGCCGTGCTTCTTGATCACTTCGGTGCCAGGACGCAGCCACAGGTGAAAGGTGTTTCCCAGGATGATCTCGGCGCCGGTGGCCTCGATATCGCGGGGCAACATGCCCTTGACCGTGCCGTAAGTACCCACGGGCATGAACGCCGGGGTCTCGACGGTGCCGCGCGGGAAGGTCAGGCGACCACGACGAGCCTTGCCGTCGGTGGCCAAAAGCTCAAAAGACATACGACAGGTGCGACTCATGCTGTTTCCTCAGGGCCCGATTCACTAGGGGCAGTCGGCGCTGGATTACGGGTGATGAACATCGCATCACCGTAGCTGAAAAAGCGGTATCCATGCTCGACCGCGGCCTTGTAGGCCGCCATGGTTTCGGGATAACCGGCGAATGCCGAAACCAGCATCAACAGCGTGGATTCAGGCAAATGGAAGTTGGTGACCAGGGCATCGACCACATGGAACGGTCGGCCCGGGTAGATAAAGATATCGGTGTCGCCGCTGAACGGCTTGAGCACGCCATCACGGGCCGCGCTTTCCAGCGAGCGCACACTGGTGGTCCCCACGGCCACCACACGCCCACCGCGAGCCCGGCAAGCCGCGACCGCATCCACCACATCCTGGCCGACTTCCAGCCATTCGCTGTGCATGTGGTGATCTTCAAGGCGCTCGACACGCACCGGCTGGAAAGTGCCAGCGCCGACGTGCAGGGTCACGAACGCAGTCTCGATGCCCTTGGCGGCAATCGCCTCCAGCAACGGCTGATCGAAATGCAGCCCCGCCGTCGGTGCCGCCACCGCGCCCAGGCGCTCGGCGTACACCGTCTGATAACGCTCGCGGTCCGAACCTTCGTCCGGGCGGTCTATATAAGGAGGCAGCGGCATATGCCCGACACGGTCGAGCAACGGCAGCACTTCTTCGGCAAACCCCAGTTCGAACAATGCATCGTGGCGCGCCAGCATCTCGGCTTCGCCACCGCCGTCGATCAGGATCTTCGAACCAGGCTTGGGTGACTTGCTGGAACGCACATGGGCCAGCACGCGATGACGGTCGAGCACCCGTTCCACCAGGATTTCCAGCTTGCCGCCGGAAGCCTTCTGGCCAAACAGCCGCGCCGGAATCACCCGGGTATTGTTGAACACCATCAGATCGCCCGGGAGCAAATGCTCAAGAAAATCAGTGAATTGACGGTGTGCCAGAGCGCCGCTAGGCCCATCGAGGGTCAGCAGGCGACTGCCGCGCCGCTCGGCCAAAGGGTGGCGAGCGATCAGCGAATCAGGGAGTTCGAAAGTAAAGTCAGCAACGCGCATGATGGGGTTCGTCTAGCAGGGCCGGGAAGTCTAGCGGAAATAGTGAAAATAGACCATGAAACCTGATTGACCAACGGTAAACTCGTCTCTATACTTCGCCGCCATTGAGCCCTGATGGCGGAATTGGTAGACGCGGCGGATTCAAAATCCGTTTTCGAAAGGAGTGGGAGTTCGAGTCTCCCTCGGGGCACCAAAATTAAGAAAGGTCTTGCTTAGCAAGGCCTTTTTTTTCGCCTGCAGGAAAGTACCGACGACCGTCCTGCCAGACATCACAAGGATCCACCCCATGGAATTGCCACTGGAAACAGTCGCCCTTTTCTCCCTCAAGCTGGTGTACGAGACAGAAGGCCAAAGCCCGATTTTGCGGGATGATCCGATCATGGCCGACTATCAGCGGGAGATATTCGAGTTGCTGGTGCGCCGGGGTGATATCGAGGCGATCCAGCGTAAAGTGGCCGAATGCGTGGGATTGGCGCTGACCGCTTTAGGTGGTGTGGACAAACCCCTGGGGCGCGAACTGCACAGGTTGGCCGCTGATTTCAGCCAGGAGCAGACGATGGAGCAGTTGCAGGCTCCGCTCATTGCACTCAGGGATTACTTGAAAGATATTCAGTGACTGACAGGCTCGCCTAAAGCGCGGCTTATCGAGCTTTTACATGGATGATGCGGTTCAACAAGGAGAACACCATGAGGCAAATAACGGTCGCGGGATCGCAGGGCGATCTTGCGGTGATTGAAGCAGGACAGGGTGAAGGTTTGCCGGTGCTCTTCCTCCATGCGGACTCTGGCCGAGCCAGCCAGTGGGCGGGAATGCTCAAGCCTATCGGACGCGACCGGAAAGTCTATGCCCTGGATTCACGGGGCAGCGGAGAAAGCTCTCCGGCTGCGGATGGGGACTATTCCTATGCAGGGCGTGCGCAGGACATCATCGATGTCGCGGCAGCCTTGAAGCTAAAACGCTTCTTCATCGTGGCCCATAGCGGAAGTGCTGCCGCAGCGCTGGACTATGCCGCCCGATACGCCGAGCGGGTGGCGGGGCTGTTCCTGCTTGATCCCGCGACAGACCCAAGGGCACTTCCCAGCGACGTTCGCGCAAGCATGCTGGAGGCGCTCAAGGGGCCAACGAGCCTCGATGTGCAACAGGGGTTCTATGCCACGATCGCGGGCAATAACCCACAGGTACAGTCCAGAGTTCTGCAAGACTGTGCCGTGGTCGATCCGGCGGCACGGCTGGGGTTTGCGGTGGCGTTCGCCGACTGGAACCCGGAACCCGCACTGGATGCCTGGAAAGGTCCGGTTTTCCTCTTGGTCAGTAGCGCGAACGACAATCCAAATGCGCTCTATGCGTTACGGCCGCAGTTACCCCACGCTGTAGTGGCCGATACGGGGCACTGGATGCAGCTTGACCAGCCTGACAGGGTCGCGCAGGAAATCCTGAGCTTCATTGCCAGCCTGCGATAGCCAGTTAGTCGGAATTAGAAAAGAGAAAAGGGGACAGATTTGCTTTTATGCTGCGGTTGCACACCTCCTGCCTTTCGCCGCGCAGGCCTGGAACAAAAGTAACTCTGCCCCCCATTTTCTGTCTCTTCTTTGCATCCCTCCTTGCACCCCGAACTCCCAAATCAAATTCGAGGTCGGTTGTGTCACACAGGCTGATCCCGCTCGCTTGGTCGCGCAAGCGTGTTTTTACGATATACCCCATACCGCCTGCTTACGTTCATGATGCCGGGAAGTCAGGCCAACACGGACTTTTAGCCCCTCTCCATGAGCACGCCTTCGATGATGTCTGCCCTTGTACTGAACGGTCACCCACTCACACCCAACCCCTCCGATACCAGTGTCCCTTGGTGGAGTTTCACCAAAACGGTACTGGCCGCCACGGCGCTGTCCTTGGTACGCGATGGACTGGTTAGTTTGGACGACCCGGTGCTGGAAGGCCCGTTCACCCTGCGTCAACTGCTGCGCCATGAGGCCGGACTGGCGGATTATTCCGAACTGACGGAGTACCACACTGCGGTTGCCAATGATGAAGCCGCGTGGCCGGCCGATGAGATGCTGAGTCGTCTTGATGCATCTACGCTGCGATATGCCCCGGGAACCGGCTGGCGCTACTCGAACGTTGGCTATCTGTTCGTGGCACGGCTGATCGAACGCACCACCGGCCTGGCGCTGGAAGAGGCGCTGATCCAGCGGACCCTGAAGCCTTTGGATATTTGCCACGTCCGGCTCGCCAAACAACGCGCCGACCTGCAAGGCGTGCCTATGGGTGCAGCCTCCTGTTACGACCCCGCCTGGGTCTATCACGGCCTGCTGGTCGGGCCACTGGGGCAAGCGGCGACCTTCCTGGATCGACTGCTGGCCGGCCATCTGCTGCCGGAGACGCTGCTACAGGACCTGCAGACAGTCCGTCATCTGGGCGGGCCGATCCCCGGGCGGCCCTGGACTTCGCCCGGTTATGGCCTGGGTGTGATGCGTGGCCCGGTTGAGGGTGGCTTGCCCCTATGCGGGCATACCGGCGGCGGGCCGGGCAGTGTTGTGGCGGTTTATCGAGCGACTGACGGCGAAGCATCTGCGACCTGTGCAGTGTTTCAGGAGGGTGCCGATGAAGGGGAGGTCGAAGCCGCTGTCGTAAAAGACTTGCGGGGGGCCTTGGGCAAAGCGGGCTAGAGACAAATCCAAGGCCCGCGGTTCACGGCTTGCGCCGCACCAGTCTGATTCAATCCATGTGCTAGGCTTTTTCCCGATTGCCCATGGCCAATGAAGGCCGCCTCAGCACACTGGAGTTATCCGATGAATACATCTGCCTCGTGGTTGCTTGCACCGGTTTTTGCCTTGCTGCTCAGCGGTTGTGCCGCTGTGGGCGCGGGCAGTGGCGGTGCGGGGGAAATGGAGATTCGCAGCGGCAAGATCGAGCAGATCACGCTCACGCAGATGCAGACCAATCACGACAGCGGTGTCGGGGCGATTCTGGGCGGGTTGGCCGGGGTCGGTATCGGCAGCCTGATCGGCAATGGCACCGGCCGGGATGTGGCCATGGTCGCCGGAGCGCTGGCCGGGGCGGCGGGCGGTAATTACGCAGAGAAGAAACACTATGACCAGCCACAGCAAGCGCAGCAGGTTATCGTGCGGGTGAAGAGCGGTGTGCTGGTGTCGGTGACCCAACCGATCAATCCTGCGCTGACCAAGGGCAGCAATGTCTACATCGAAGGCAGTGGCAACGAGGCTCGGGTGGTGCCGCAGAGTTGAGGCCGCGGGGCAGGTTCATGGCACGTCTTGAGGCCTGTCTGCCTGCCCCTACCCCTCCAGCACCGGCAACACCACCCTCGCCTCCAGCCCGCCGATCTTGCGGTTCCTGACTGTCAACTCTCCCCCATGCTCCAGCACGATCGCCCGCGCGGCTGACAAGCCCAACCCCACGCCCCCCGTGTTTTTATTGCGCGAGCCTTCCAGCCGGTAGAACGGCACAAACACCTGTTCGTAGCGGTTGTCCGGGATGCCCGGCCCACGGTCCAGTACGCGAACGATCACTTGCTTCTCGTCGCCACGCAATTCGATGGCCGGCTCACTGGCGTACTTCAGGGCGTTTTCCACCAGGTTGGTGATGACGCGCTTGAGGCCCAGCGGGCGACCGACGTAGACCAGCCGGGGCGGGCCGCTGAAGGGGATCTCGATGGACTGGTCGCGGTAGTCGTCGATCAGGGTATGCAGCAGCTCGGCCAGGTCAAACGGCGTGGCTTGTTCCAGGCGCGCATCGTCGCGGAAGAAGTCCAGGCTGGAATTGATCATGGCGTGCATTTCATCGACGTCGCGGAACAGTTTTTTCTGCAGGTCCGGGTCACCGATGAACTCGCCGCGCAGGCGCATGCGGGTCAGGGGCGCACGCAGGTCATGGGAGATGGCCGCAAGCATCTGGGTGCGGTCCTTGATGAAGTGCTGCAACTGGGCCTGCATGGCGTTGAACGCAAGGATGGCCTGGCGGATTTCGTTCGGACCGACCGGCTCGATAGGCGGGGCGCGAAAGTCGACGCCAAAGCGCCGTGCGCCCTGGGCGAAGGTTTTCAGGGGCCTGGCCAGGCGGCGGGTGGCGATCAGTGCGACCAGGCCGGTGGACAACAGCACCAGCATGATGACGATCAGGTTGCGCGCCCAGTGTTCCAGCCCCCAGCTGCGCGAAGGCATGCCGAACATCAGCCAGGAGCCATCCGTCAATTGCATCACCAGGGCGTACTGGCCTTCCTGCTGTGGCCAATCTTGGGGTTGATAGGCTTCCAGGCGCGGGCTATCGAACAGCTGATGAGCCTTCGGGTTGTTCGTGCGGGTGCTCGCCTCGGGGGTGTCAGGCAGGTTCAGCGCGTCATGGCTGGCACGCCACTTGATGTCGAGGGTGCCGTCGCTGGCGGCCGTGGCCAGTTTTTGCCGCTGAGAGGGTTCCGAGGCCTCGATCACCCGGCTCAGGGACGACAGTTTTTCCAGCAGCCCGCTCTCGGTCAGCGGCGGATACGCCCACACGCCCGCCACTTGGGTGAACAGGGCGTAGAAGCCCAGCGAGGTGAGCATCGCCAGGATGGTGGTCAGGGCGATCCAGCGCGACACGGTGTCCCGCGAGCGCAGGCACCGGCCCCACTTGAGCCCTGTCACTGACGGGTCACGCTAGGGGTGAACAGGTAGCCGCCGTTGCGCACGGTACGGATCATCTCCGGGCGCTTGCTGTCGATTTCCAGTTTGCGCCGCAAGCGGCTGACCTGGACGTCGATGCTGCGATCGAATGCCTCATGGGCGCGCCCACGGGCCAGGTCCAGCAACAGCTCGCGGGTGAGGATGCGCTGCGGATGCTCGACAAACACCAGCAGCAGGTCGAACTCCCCGGCCGACAACGGGATCATCACCTGATCCGGTGAGCGCAGTTCGCGTCGCGTGAGGTCCAGTTGCCAGTCGGCGAACTTGATCAGCGGGTGTGGCACCTGGCCGGTCAGCGGACGCACTTCGCCCACCCGACGCAATACAGCACGCACCCGCGCCAGCAGTTCGCGGGCGTCGAAGGGTTTGCTCAGGTAATCATCGGCGCCCATTTCCAGCCCCACCACCCGGTCGCTCAACTCGCCCATGGCGGTCAGCATGATCACGGGCGTGGTGTATTGCTGGCGCAGGCGCTGGCACAGGCTCAGGCCGTTTTCGCCGGGCATCATCAGGTCGAGGATGATCAGGTCCGGCACCTGGCGCTCGATAGCGGCCCACAGTGAGACACCGTCGGTGGCGACCTCGACGGCATAACCTTGCTGCACAAAAAATTTACTCAGTAGATCGAGGACCTCAAGGTCGTCGTCCACGATCAAAAGATTGCTCACCGGCGCATCACTCAGCGTCTGATAGATCTGACATCTAAAACCATTCGGCGCGCCCCGTCATTTATTTCATCAAGGTCACAAAGCATCAACCCCGCAAAAAAGCAGACATCTTTAAGCAAGGTGCAGCTGCCAGCATCCAGCTTCCTCTTTTTCCAAAGACTGTCCGCCATGCCTGTGTTCAAGCGCTCCCAAGCACTGTTTCGCAATACCGCACTGCTGCTGACCTTGACCTACCTGTACGGCTGCACCAACCGTAACACGGCCGACACTTCAGCTACCTGCGCCCAAGTCAGCTACCCGCTGCATGACCCGGCCGAGCAGGTTAACCGCGGTATTTTCTCGTTCAACCAGGTGATCGATGAGTACGCCATCGCGCCGGTCGCTCGCGGTTATGGCTACACGCCGGATTTCTTCCAACTGGGCATGCATAACTTCACCACCAACTTCAACGAACCCACGGTGTTCATCAATGACCTGATGCAAGGCAACGGCAAGCGTTCACTCAACACCCTGGGCCGCTTCACAATCAACAGCACGGCCGGCCTGCTGGGGATGATCGACGTGTCCGACTCGCTGGCGATCCCGCGCCACACCTCGGACTTCGGCCAGACCTTCGGTGTGTGGGGCATCGGTGCCGGGCCGATCGTTGAAATGCCGGTACTGGGCACCGCCAACAGCCGCGACGCGGTCGGCAAGGTACTGGCCGCGGCCTTCAACCCGTTCGGCGACAACAGCGACACCGCCGAAACCCTGACCACCGTCGCCAGTGTCGGTGGTGTGATCGACAAGCGCGCCGCGGCATTACCGTTGACCGATACCCTGGCCCAACAACCGGATTACTACGCAGCCCTGCGTGACATCACCGCCGAAAAGCGCGCCAAATTCGTGCAGGAAGGCAAACTGGGCGAGTCCGACCCGCAACAGCAACGCTGCGAAGAAACTCCAACCGATGCCACGTGACACCCAATCGCTGGTGCTTGAGCAGCGCCAAGTCAAACGCACCCATACCCACCTGCACGGCAGCGAAACCAGCCTGCAGCTGTCCGATGACAAGCGCGAGTTGATCCTCAAGCGCTACATCGAAGTGTCCAGCCCCGAAAGCGTGCAGTGGGTGGAACGCAGTCATCGGGTGCCGGTGGCCACTCTGATGCGCTGGATAATCGCCCACGGCGAGGAGCAAGCGGTGGAGCAAGGCAATGAAGTGCCCGCCCACCGATCGGCGGTTTGAACCCGCTACCCGGCCAGTCCTGCTTTTGCTCACCCTCCCCTTTCAGCGCCCTGCCGGCGGCATCATCCGCTGCCTGCATCCTCTTGCTTTAGCGCCCCAAGCCCTTACTATCGCTGATTCACTCGAAGCGTCGTCCCCGCGGCACCGACGCCTGCCCTGCGCCTTGAAAGGACTCAACGATGAACAAAACCCGGATTGCCACTGCTGTCCTCACGGCCTTACTCGGCAGCGCCCAGGCTCAGGCCGCCACCACGCCGGCCGCCGATAAGGCGGTACCCGTGACCGTCGACAACTTCATCCGCGCCGAATCGGACATGTACGTGGGCGCGCTGACCCAGCAAGGCGGCCTGGGCAAACTGCTGCACCATCGCGAAGCCGCTTCGATCGAACACCAGACCGTCATCCGCCTGAACCGCGACACGCTCTACTCCTCCGGGGTGTTCGACCTCGACGCCGGGCCAGTGACCATCACCCTGCCGGAGCCGGGCAAGCGCTACATGGCACTGCAAGTCATCAACCAGGACCACTATGTGCCGAACGTGTACTACGGCGCCGGCAGCTACACCCTGACCCGCGAAAACGTCGGCACCCGCTATGCGGTGACGGCCATCCGCACCTTGGTCGACCCGGCCAACCCGGACGACGTCAAACAGGTGCATACACTGCAGGACGCGATCAAGGTCAGCCAAAAAGCCCCTGGTTCGCTTGAGTTGCCGCAATGGGACGCCGCCAGCCAAAAGAAAGTGCGCGATGCCCTGCTGGTACTGTCCTCGACCATCCCCGACTTCAAGAAAGCCTTCGGCACCCGGGACACCATCGACCCGATCCGCCACCTGCTCGGCTCGGCGTCCGGCTGGGGCGGCAACCCGGACAAGGACGCCACTTACCTGAACGTCACCCCGACGCAAAACGACGGCAAGACGGTGTACCGCCTCACCGTCAAAGACGTGCCCGTGGACGGTTTCTGGTCCGTGAGCCTGTACAACCCCGAAGGCTACTACCAGCCCAACCCGGCCAATGCCTACACCCTCAACAACCTCACCGCGAAGAAAGCCGATGACGGCTCGATTGCCATCCAGTTCGGCGATTGCCAGGCGACGACCGTCAACTGCCTGCCAACGGTTGCGGGATGGAACTACACCGTGCGCCTGTACCGTCCGCAGGCGTCGATCCTGAACGGCACCTGGACATTCCCCGAGCCGGTTGCGGTCAAATAATCAGTTGATGCGGGGCTGGTTGCCGGCCCCTTTTTTCACGTGCGCATATGTAAGCCTGGACATATTTCTGCGGGCCGGCTGCGGTATCATCGCCGGCTAATTTTCGCCAAGAGCCCCACCCCCGGATGTCCATGCCCGCCCTGCCCCTCGAGACTCAATCACCTCTACCCGCCGTGTTGGTCGGCCCGCTCCTGCGGCGCCTGGAACCGACGCGCCTGGTGCTGTGGCTGGTGGGATCGCGAGCGCTGACGTTGACGTTGCGCCTGTCGACAGGCGGCGACATCGCGCTCGACGCTAGCCGCTGCCAGGTGATCCCGGTCGGCAGCCAGGCCTTTATCCACCTGATCGACGTCAACCTGGACACTGCCCTGCCCTGCGACGTAGCGATTGAGTACGACCTGTTGATCACTCAGGCCGATGGCACGTCCAGCGGTATCGCCGAGTGGGCACCGCACCTGATGTATGGCGATGCGCAGCAGCCGAACTTTGTCCTGCGCAGCCGCATTGATCAGATACTCCACGGATCCTGCCGCAAACCTCACCATCACGCCCGTGACGGCCTGCTGTGTGTCGACCAACTACTGGCGACCAACCCTGTCGCCGAGCAACGACCGGCGCTGTTGATGATGAGTGGTGACCAGGTCTATGCCGACGATGTGGCAGGGCCGATGCTGCGGGCGATTCATGCCTTGATCGAGCGCCTGGGTCTGTTCGGTGAGCACCTGGACGGCGCGGTGGTGAACGACAGCGCTGCGCTCTACGGGCACCCGGCCAGCTACTACCATCGCGCCGATCTGCTGCCGGCGCTGTCGAGCAACGACACCCTGCGCGAGCGGTTTTTCGGCGGGGCGCGCAAGCCGATTTTCACCAGCAGCAGCGCCGACAATCATCTGGTGACCTTCGCCGAAGTCATGGCCATGTACCTGCTGGTATGGTCGCCAACTCCCTGGACGCTGATCGCCCCCCAACCGCCGGCCCTCACTGCGCCGCGAAAGGAGCGCTATGCCCTAGAGCAGGTGCGGATCGATGCCTTCAAGGAGGGGCTGGGCGGCGTGGCACGGGTGTTTGCGCACTTGCCGTGCCTGATGATCTTCGATGACCACGACATCACCGACGACTGGAACCTCAGCGCCCAGTGGGAAGAAACCGCCTACGGCCATCCATTTTCCAAGCGCATCATCGGCAATGCCCTGATCGCCTACATGCTGTGCCAGGGCTGGGGCAATAACCCCGATGCACTCACCGCGCTTGTGGATAAAACCCACGCCCTGAACGCCCGAGACGGTTACCTGGACAGCGCCGCGCAAGACGCGCTGATCAGCGACCTGCTGAAGTTCCAGCAGTGGCATTACGTGCTGCCGACCACGCCGGCGCTGGTGGTGCTCGACACCCGCACCCGTCGCTGGCGCAGCGAGTTCAACCTCAAGCAACCCTCAGGGCTGCTCGACTGGGAAGCCCTCAGCGAACTGCAACAGGAACTGCTCGACCACCCCTCGGCGATCATCGTCTCCCCGGCTCCGGTGTTCGGCGTCAAGCTGATCGAGACCGTGCAGAAAGTCTTCAGCTGGTGCGGTTATCCACTGCTGGTGGATGCGGAAAACTGGATGGCCCATCGTGGCGCGGCGCAGGTGATCCTGAATATTTTCCGGCACTCGCGCACGCCGGGTAACTACGTGATTCTGTCGGGCGATGTGCATTACTCGTTCGTCTACGAAGTACTGATCCGTCATCGCACCGCCGGCCCGCGCATTTGGCAGATCACCAGCAGCGGTATCAAGAACGAATTTCCGCCCAGCCTGCTCGAATGGTTCGACCGTCTCAACCGCTGGCTCTACTCACCGCGCTCGCCGCTCAATTGGTTTACCAGGCGCCGGCGCATGCAGGTGGTGCCCCATGTGCCGGAACACGCACAAGCCGGCGAGCGGCTGTGGAATTCGGCGGGCATTGGCCAGGTGTTCTTCAATGAACAGGGCCAGCCGCAGGCGATCTACCAGCACAATGCCAATGGCTCGCCGAAAACCCGGATGGCGCCGCCGTCCCAGGACTGACCGTCAGTATCATGGATACCAAACAGTGCCTGCGCGACAGGAGCGAGGTCATGCCTCTCCTCGCCCAGGCACAGACCACCCGCTGAAGTTCACCGCTTACGAAGGATACGTATGCTCACACGGAACAAGATGGTCCCCGAACTGATGGTCAGCGATCTCCAGCAGAGCCTGGATTTCTGGACCACGCTGATTGGCTTTCGCATCGCCTACGATCGCCCTGAAGAGGGTTTTGCCTACCTCGATTTCGACGGGGTGCAAGTGATGCTCGAACAGCACGACCCACTGGAGGGCCAATGGCAGACGGGGGCACTGGAAGTGCCCTTTGGCCGCGGCATCAACTTCCAGATGACCGTCGATGCCGTCGAGCCGATTCTGCAGCGTTTGGCCGAAGTCCAATGGCCGCAATTTCGCCCGTTTGCCGAAGCCTGGTATCGCTGCGGTGCTGTTGAAGTGGGCCAGCGTGAACTGTTGGTACAAGATCCGGACGGCTACTTGTTGCGCCTGGTCCAGGAACTGGGAGAGCGACCCGCCCGGTAGCCATCGGCGGCCTGATGATGACCGCGAGGCGGTGCCTGGGATACACCGCTTTCGCTTAATCCAAAAGATGATCATTATTTCACAGTCATCAACCCGGACCGCGAACACTCCATACTAATATAAATAACTAACCACTAAACTTAATGCATTAAATCTGACACACTACCAATGCCACTCACGATATAAACACAACACCAAACCTGAAACTTCCAGAACTCGCCAGCATGAGACTTAGCGGCTGTCAGGCACTCACCCCACTGCCACAAAAATCAGCCCTGACGCGCCCTTACGCTTTTATCAATTTATCAAAAATGTTTATTTATAATCAGTAAACATTGACCTCCCACGCCTCCCCCCTCCTAATTAACCGAGCCAGGCAGTCTGAAACCTGCTGCCCGGAAAGCACCTTGGCATGCAAAAAAATCGAGCATGCAAAACGCAACAGCGACGCAGCCCATAAAGCGCTGAGCTACGCTTTCTGCACATTGAACATTCATTCACTCTACAGCCTCCACCCGATACGCTGCGCAACCACACAGGGAACGATCAATGCTCAGAGATGTTTTAATTATTCTTACAGCATCGTTGGTAGTCATTGCACTGTTCCGACGCCTGAACCTGCCACCGATCCTCGGCTACCTGTGTGTCGGGTTGATCGTAGGGCCGCAGGCACTCGGCTGGGTGAGTGATTCAGAGGGTCTGCCCTACCTGGCGGAACTGGGTGTGGTGTTTCTCCTGTTTTCCCTGGGCCTGGAGTTTTCGCTGTCGAAAATGCTCGCCTTGCGCAAGGTGGTCTTCGGCCTGGGCAGCCTGCAAGTCATCATCTCCAGTGTGATTTTAGGCGGGGCCTTGTACATGGCGGGCTTGCAGGCGAGTGGCGCTGTGCTGCTCGGGGCCGGCCTGGCATTGTCCTCCACGGCCATTGTCAGCAAGGAGCTGACCAGCCTGGGCGAAGTCTTCAGCCCCCACGGCCAGAACGCGATTGGCGTATTGCTGTTCCAGGACGTGGTTGCGGTGCTGTTGCTGACGATGGTACCGGTGTTTTCCGGAACCTCCGGGCAAGCCTGGTACTGGGCACTGCCCATCACCTTGGGCAAGACGGTCGTGCTGTTCGTGGGCTTGTTCCTGATCAGCCGCTGGCTGCTGCCGAAACTGTTCCATGAGATCGCCGCCTCCCGCTCCGCCGAGTTGTTTGTGCTGCTGGCCCTGGTGATTGTCATGTTGACGGCCTGGCTGACCCATTTGCTTGGGCTCTCGCCGGCGCTGGGCGCGTTTCTGGCCGGCATGCTGCTGGGAGAAAGCAGCTATCGGCACCAGATCGAAGCCGACATACGCCCTTTCCGGGATATCTTGCTGGGGGTGTTTTTTGTCAGCATCGGCATGCTGATCGACCTGAGCATCTTCCAGAGCCACTGGCTCTTGATCATCGGTTTGACCCTGGCGTTGCTGGTCACCAAGGGCGTGGTCGTTGCCGTCATCCTCCGGCTCAATGGCAGCAACAGCGAAACGTCCTGGCGCAGCGGCCTGGCATTGGCTCAGGGCGGTGAGTTCTGCTTTGCCCTGATGACGCAAATGCAAGCCAACAGCCTGGTATCCAAGGAACTGAGCGGGCTCTTGCTGACCGCGACCTTCTGCTCGATGGTGGTGACCCCCCTGATGCTGCGAGTGGCCCCGGCCATCGCCAAGCGCCTGCACCAGACGCCGAACGATGAGGTCAACATCGATGAAATCGCCCTGCAAAGCCAGGAACTGCACGGCCATGTGATCATCTGCGGCTACGGTCGCGTGGGGCAGGCCATTGGCCGAGTCCTGATGGGTGAGCAACACCGGTTTGTGGCGGTCGATGATAACCCTGAGCAAATCCAGAACGACGCCGCCCAGAAGAATGTCCACTACGGTGACTCACGACGCCCCGAGTTATTGGCCGCCCTGGGTCTGAATCGCGCGCGCCTGGTGGTGATTGCCATCGACGATGCGGACGCCGCCATGACCATCATCCAGGCCATCAGGCACATCAACAGCACCATCGACATCATTGTCCGCACCCAGGACGACAGCCAGACCACCGAGTTGAAAGCGGCCGGTGCCACCGAGGTGATTCCGGAGGTACTCGAGTCGACCCTGACACTGGCCGCCCACACGCTGATCATGCTGGGCACTCCCAAAGAACGCGTACAACTACGGGTGGACGACGTCAGACGCAACCGCTACCACTTGCTGTAATCCACATCAAACCCGCTCAACAGTCGGTGATAACGGGCGCACTCAAGGATTGAGTGCGCCCTTTGAACACGCCAGCACCCGACGTTGTGAAGGTGACAGAAATAACCATTTTTTAGCGCCTGCATGATGCCGCCCGACATAGCGGCCAAGGCATTACGCACCCACGATTTCCTCAAGGCTAAAACATGCAAACCCCTGCCCCCCTGAAGCACGCCGAAACGCAGCACTGCAAAGATTGCAAGTTAGCCCCCCTATGCCTTCCTCTCTCGCTCAACAGTGAGGATGTCACCTCATTGAACGAGATCATCAAGCGCGATCGCCCGTTAAGAAAAGGTGATTACCTGTTTCGCCAGGGCGATCCCTTTACCTCTATTTATGCCATCCGTTCCGGCACGCTGAAAACTTCCAGCCTGAACAGTAATGGCGAAGAGCACATTATCGGCTTCCATTTGCCAGGCGAACTGATCGGCTTTTCCGGCATGGATATAAACGCCTACACCTCAAGTGCCCAGGCACAGGAAACCACCACGGTGTGCGAAATCCCCTTTGATCAACTGGAGAAGTTATCGGAGCGAATTCCGAAACTGCGACGCCAGTTGATCCACATCATGAGTCGGGAAATCCGTGACGATCAAAAAATGATGCGGCTACTGGCCAAGAAAAATGCCAACGAACGCCTGGCGGCCTTTCTGGTCAATCTGTCCCTGCGCTTTCACGCCAATGGTTACTCGGCCAATCAGTTTCGACTGAGCATGACCCGCAATGAAATCGCCAACTACCTGGGCATCGCCACCGAGACCGCCTGCCGCACCTTCACCCTCTTGCAACAGCAAGGGCTGATCGCAGCGCAGGGCAAATGCATCCAGATCATCGACACCACATCGCTGTGTGAACTGTCCAACCGGTAAGCGCTGCGGGTTCATCCAGGCCCGGCCGTGTTCCTGGAGAGCTGCAGCGGTGTGATCCAACTACAGGGATTCCAGACCACCATCACTCGGATCAGACCTACAGGGTTTGAAGAAGCGTCTTGAAGACGGCAAAGGTGTAGAGAGGGCTTAATCGAAACTGCTCAGGGAGCAGTTTCGATTTCCCGGACCACTCAGGGGTGCCACCTTGCAAACATGTACTCATTTCTGTACGTTCTTCGTATCAAGCGAGGACAAGACGATGCAGACCATCAATTACACCCATGCGCGCGCGCACCTCTCGGAAACCATGGATCGCGTCAATGAAGACCGCACCCCGCTGCTGGTAACCCGGCAAAAGGGAGAACCCGTGGTGATGATTTCCCTCGCCGAGTACAACGCGCTGGAAGAAACGGCCTATCTGCTCCGAACGCCAGCCAACGCCGAGCGCCTGATCAAGTCGATCCATAACCTGCGGGCCGGGAAAAGCAAGCCAAGACAGCTCATCGAAGAATGAACATCCTGTTCACTCCCGAAGCTTGGGAAGATTACCTCTGGTTTCAGCAGAACGATAAAGCCGGACTAAAGCGGATCAACCTGTTGATCAAGGCAACCCAGCGAGCCCCCTTTACCGGTCCCGGCAAGCCTGAGCCACTCAAACATAACCTGAGTGGCTTCTGGTCACGGCGAATTACTGCCGAGCATCGCCTCGTCTATTGCGTTGAGGGCGACGGTTTACAGATCGTGATGTGCAGATACCATTACTGAACGCTTACCAGCCGCCCTATCCCACGGACAATCATCTCCACCTCGCGCTCATCAATCGTCAGCGGCGGTAGCAGGCGAATGGTTTTACCCCGTGTCACATTGATCAGCAGCCCGTGGTCGCGGGCGGCGATGAGGGTCAGGTCGCGAATGGGTTGGGCCAGTTCGATGCCGATCATCAAGCCCTGACCACGGATCGCCAGCACGTTCGGGTGATCATCGAGTTCGGCGTGCAGCCGAGCCAGCAGCAGTTCGCCCTGGCGCCTGGCGTTTGCCAGCAGCCCTTGTTCTTCAATGATCTCAAGCACCGTGCAGCCGACCCGACACGCCAGCGGGTTGCCGCCGAAGGTGCTGCCGTGGCTGCCGGGGGTGAACAGCTCGGCGGCTTTGCCACGGGCCAGGCAGGCGCCGATCGGCACACCGTTGCCCAGGCCCTTGGCCAGGGTCATGACGTCCGGCACGATGCCTTCGTGCTGAAAGGCGAACCATTGCCCGGTACGGCCGATGCCGGTCTGGATCTCGTCGAGCATCAGCAGCCAGTTGCGCCGGTCGCACAGGCCACGCAGGGCTTTGAGATACCCGGTCGGCGCCAGTTGCACACCGCTTTCGCCCTGAATCGGCTCCATCAGCACCGCCACGATGCGTTGCCCATAGACCTGGTGAGCTTTATCCAGCGCCGCGAGATCGCCAAACGGCACCTTGAGAAAATCCCCCGGCAACGGGTGAAATCCCAGGCGCACCGCCGGGCCGTCACTGGCGGACAGCGTGCCAAGGGTGCGGCCGTGAAAGGCGTTTTCCATCACCACCACCAGCGGCTGTTCGACCCCTTTGTGCCAACCGTACAAGCGTGCCAGCTTCAGTGCGGTTTCATTGGCTTCGGCACCCGAGTTGTTGAAGAACACCCGCTCCAGGCCGGACAGTGCGGTGAGCTTTTCCGCCAGCCGTTGCTGCCAGTCGATGCTGTACAGGTTCGACGTGTGCAGCAACAGACCCGCCTGTTCAGTGATCACGCTGACCACCCGCGGGTGCGAGTGGCCGACATTGGTCACGGCCACGCCCGCCACCGCATCCAGATACTCACGGCCGGCCTGGTCCCACAGGCGGGTGCCCAGTCCCTTGGCAAAACTCAAGGCCAGTGGTTGATAAGTGCTCATCAGGTGGGTAGCGGTCATGGCATCAAGCTCCATCAGGTGTTGGTTTTTTTGCAGTATCGTTAGCCACCCGAGCTGGATAAACGCTGTATAACTTCAATCATTTTAAAGCTGAGCTTGATAATGGATTTATTCCTGGCGATGTCGGTTTACGTGAGCGTGGTCGAGTCCGGCAGCATGACCGCCGCCGCCCGGCAGTGCAGCCTGTCGACCACCATGGTGGGCAATCACTTGCGCGCCCTGGAGCAACGCCTCGGGGTCAGCCTGATCAATCGCACCACCCGCCGCCAACGCCTGACCGAGTTCGGCGCGGCCTATTACGAGCGCTGCCTGGAGGTGCTGGGCCTGGTCCAGGAGAGCGAACGGCTCGCCGAACAGGTCCAGGGCGAACCCAAGGGCCTCTTGCGCATTACCGCCCCGCCCAGCTTCGGTTCGGAGTGCCTGGCACCCGCCATGCATCTGTTCACCCAGCAATACCCGGAAATCCGCGTGGATGTGGTGCTGAGCAACCAGGTGGTGGACCTGATCGACAACAGCGTCCACGCCGCCATTCGCCTGGGCACGCCAGAGCCGTCGGGGCTTATCGCCCGGCCGCTGCAGGATTTCACCCTGACTATCTGCGCGGCACCCTCGTACCTGGAACGACGGGGCGTGCCCGCCCTTCCCGCCGACTTGAGCCACCACGCTTGCCTGGCCTACGCCTATCCCGCAGGCGATGAATGGAGTTCGATGGGAAAACAATGGCTGTTGACCGGCCCTGAAGGCGAGGTGCAGGTGCCGATCAGCGGCCCGATGGTGATCAACAGCGCACCGGGGCTGCTCCAGGCCGCCCGGGCCGGCATGGGTATCGTCATGCTGCCCGACGCCCTGGTGCATCAGGACCTGCGTGAAGGCAAGCTGGTCGCGCTGCTGCAGGATTACCAACTGCCGAGGCGGCCGATGAACCTGGTCTACGCGCCAGACCGCTACCGCTTGCCGAAGCTGCGCAGTTTTGTCGAATTCGCCTTGCAGATGTGGGGCAAGCGGAGTGGTTGATCAGTCGCCTTTAGAGGCTAATGCCAGTCAGTTAAGCGAACGCCGACCTTTGTGGAGCAGCCGGTCGACACTCGAGTGCTCGCGATGGACGTTAACGATAACGCGTATTGCCTGATTAAACGCGCGGCCCTTGAGTTCATCGCGAGCACGCTCGCGCCTACACATGCGACTCCATCTCCTTAACTGACTGGCATTGGGCCTACAGGCCTGCCTTCACCAACACCGGCTTGTGCGAATAACGCTCGGGGTACAACTGTTTGAGTTGCGCCACTTTCGGCAGGTCGTTGATCACGATGTAGGGATACGTCGGGTGCTCTGTCAGGAAGTCCTGATGGTAATCCTCCGCCGGATAGAAACCGTTGTAGGTTTCCAACGTGGTCACGATCGGCTTGCTGAACGCACGGGCCGCGTCCAGTTGGGCGATGTAGGCCTGGGCGACGGTTCGTTGTTCCGTGCTTTGCGCAAAAATGGCCGAACGGTACTGGGTGCCGGTGTCCGGCCCCTGGCGGTTCAGTTCGGTGGGGTTGTGGGCCACCGAAAAGTAGATTTGCAGCAAACTGCCGTAGCTCACCTGAGTGGGATCGAAGGTCACTTTCACCGCTTCGGCGTGACCGGTGTCGCCCTCGCTGACGCGCTCGTAGCTCGCGCTGTCAGCCGTACCGCCGGCATAACCGGAGACGGCACTCTGCACGCCTTTGACATGCTGGAACACCCCTTGTACCCCCCAGAAGCAACCACCGGCGAACACCGCGGTTTCGCTGCCAGTCTTGGGGGACTCATCAAGGGCGGGGGGCGCGATGATGACCGCGTCTTCAGCCACGCCGAAGGAAAACCCCAGGCATTGACCGACGACGCCGGCAAACGCCAGCCCCAGCAGGGTTTGACGCCAGCTGAATCGGGTTCTCATGGTGTCCACTCCTCAATGCTGAAAATACAAAAGCCGTGTTCAACCGAAGGTAAAGGCATAGGCCGAGACGCCGGGGTCGAGGAATTCGATGCTGAATGTGCGCTCTGCGACATCGCCGGGTTGACGCACCAACTGGTACAACCGTTGTTCGGTCACGCTGCCACTGCCATCCGGGGCGACATCCATGCCGTGAGCATCACCCGGCGCCTGGCCGTCGACCGTGACTTTGAAGCGCACCGGCTTGCCCTCCACGCCAGGTCCCAGCACCAGGTGCAGGTCTCGGGCATGGAAGCGGTAGACAATACGGCTGCCCGCAGCCGCCGAGGTGGCATGCTCGGCGCCAACGTTCCATTGCCCGTCCAGTGCCCAGTCGTTGAGCGCCAACAGCGCCGGCACCTTGTAGTCGGCTACCGCGTCGGGCGTCAGGCTCGCTGCGGGTACGAAATGCGCCAGGCGCTGATAGCCCACATAGGTTTCCGGTGACTTCACTTCACTCATCCGCGCCTCCCGCTGCATCCCTTGGGCACTGACGCTGATCAAGCCATCGGGCACCGTCGAAGCGCCGGCTTCGCGCAACAATTGTTGAATCACCCGCTCCGATTCGGCGTAGTTGCCCTCACCAAAATGGTGGTAACGAATGCGTCCCTGGGCGTCGGCAAAGTAATGAGCCGGCCAGTACTGGTTGTTGAAGGCCCGCCAGATCGTGTAATCGTTGTCGAGGGCCACCGGATAGTTGATGCCCAGTTTCTTCATGGCCCGGGTCACGTTATCGACGTCACGCTCGAAGGCGAATTCCGGTGCGTGCACACCGATCACCACCAGCCCCTGATCGCGGTACTTCTCAGCCCAGGCTTTGACGTACGGCAAGGTGCGCAGGCAGTTGATGCAGGAGTAGGTCCAGAAATCCACCAGTACCACTTTGCCCTTCAACGCCTGCGTGGACAGTGGCGGTGAGTTGAGCCACTGCACGGCACCGTCGAGGGACGGCAGCGGGCCTTCAATCGGCAAGGTGGTCGCGCCAGTGGCGGTCCTCTTCATCGCGCCACCGGCGGCCATCATCCTGGCGCCCGGTTGATCGCTGGCGGTCGGCAACTGCGCCATCATCGCCCCGCTGCCACCGGGTGACTGGCTGGCCAGTCGGGTGACCAACGCCTGTTCAAGGCCTCCCGTCGACGCGGTCGACAGCCGCGCCAGGACCCCGGTATCCAGGCCCAGCGCAATGGCAGCTACACCGGCGAGCATCGCTGCGCCCAGCCCCCGGCGCAGCCATTCACCGGCACCGATCGAGCGCTTCATCGCCGCGTACACTTTACCGCCCAGCAACAGGGCGACCGCCAGGGAGGTGGCGGCGCCCAAGGCGTACGCCAACAGCAGCAAGGTGCTGCCGATGTTGGCCCCTTGCAGTGCCGCGCCGGTCAACACCAGCCCGAGGATGGGGCCTGCGCACGGTGCCCAGAGCAGGCCCGTGGCGACTCCGATCAGCAACGAAGCGCCGGGACGCGGCCGGGCATCGGCGCCGGCCGCCTGCGACAGGCGACTGCCGGCGGCCACCAATGGGCGCGTCCAGCGTTCGGCCAGGCTTGGCAGCAGCAACGCCAGCCCGAACAGTGCTACGAACAGCAACGCGAGCCAGCGACCGTACTGATTGAGTTGCACCACCCAGGCACCGCCCACCGCGGCCAATGAGGCGACGAGCGCGAAGGTCAGCGCCATCCCCAGCAACAGTGGCAAGCCACTCTTGATGAACGGCTGCCCGGTGCGAGCGAAGACAAAGGGCAGTACCGGCAGAATGCATGGGCTGACGATCGTCAGCACACCACCGAGATAAGCGAGAACCAACAGCCACATAGTGATGACCTGCCTGCAAGTAAGAGAAGAACCTGAGCATGGGATCAGGCCGCCAGTGGTTCGAAGGTCAGCGCCAGGCCGTTCATGCAATAGCGCAGACCGGTCGGCGGTGGCCCATCGTTGAATACATGGCCCAGGTGCCCGCCGCAGCGTCGACAGTGAACCTCATCGCGCACCATCCCGTAGGAACGATCCTGGCGCGTGGCCACGGCGTTGGGCAGGGGCGCCCAGAAACTCGGCCAGCCGGTGTGGCTGTCAAACCGGGTGCTCGATGAAAACAGTGGCAGCGCACAACCGGCGCAGGCAAAGGTGCCGTCGCGATGTTCGTTGTTCAGCGCGCTGCTGTAGGCACGCTCGGTGCCCTCCTCGCGCAGGATCTCGTACTGTTCGGCGCTGAGCATGGCGCGCCATTGGGCCTCGGTGTGGTTGACCTCGAAGGTTTCGCCCGCGCTCGCCTCGCTGATCAGTGCCGTGGGGGCCAGTAGCCTTGGCAGGGCACCGAGCGCCAACCCCGCAACACCCAGGCCAGCGCCTGCCAGAAGAATCTGTCGCCGTGAATACATGGCCCTCTCCCTTATTTCGCCGTAGGTTTCATGGAACACAGCCTAGGCTTGAGGTGATCGCCAAATCCTCACGTGGAGTTAAACAATTCGTGATAACTCCCCCGTGGGAAAACCCGCACAATGGTTGCACCACGCAACAGGATCCAACCCCTATGGACCAGCCCAAACGCGTTCTGGTGGTCGAGGACGACACCCACATCGCCGACCTGATCTGCCTGCACCTGCGCGACGAGCAGTTCGAGGTGGTGCACAGCGCCGATGGCAACCAAGGCTTGCGCCTGCTGGAGCAAGGCAATTGGGACGCGCTGATCCTCGACCTGATGCTGCCCGGCACGGACGGCCTGGAAATCTGCCGCCGCGCCCGCGCCATGGCCCGCTACACCCCGATCATCATCACCAGCGCCCGCTCCAGCGAAGTGCATCGCATCCTCGGCCTGGAGCTGGGGGCCGACGATTACCTGGCCAAGCCGTTTTCGATGCTGGAGCTGGTGGCACGGGTCAAGGCCTTGCTGCGGCGGGTCGACGCCATGGCCCGCAACCTGAAGATGGACGCCGGCAGCTTGACCTGCGACGGCTTGTTCATCGACCCGATCACCCGTGAAGTGTCCCTGGAGGGCAAGCGCCTGGACCTGACGCCCCGCGAGTTCGACCTGCTGTACTTCTTCGCCCGCCAGCCGGGCAAAGTGTTCTCGCGCATGGACCTGCTCAACGCCGTATGGGGTTACAGCCACGAAGGCTACGAGCACACGGTCAACACCCACATCAATCGGTTGCGGGCCAAGATCGAAGCCGATCCGGCGCAACCGGTGCGCATCCTCACCGTGTGGGGCCGAGGCTACAAGTTCGCCACGGCGCAGGAGTCGCCATGAGACTGACCCTCAGCCAGCGCCTGTCGGCGGTGTTCGCCCTGTTGCTACTGGTGTGCAGTGGCACCTCGGTGTGGATGCAGGTGCGTTCCAACACCATGCATGAGCTGGAGGTGGTGCAGGGCTTGTCCCGCGACCTGGCCCGGCACATCGCACGCGACACCCAGTTGATGGACGCCAACGGCCTGAAACCCGAGGCCCTGCGCATGCTGTTCAGCCAGCTGATGCTGGTCAACCCGAGTGTCGAGGTGTACCTGCTCGACAATCAGGGTCGGGTGGTCGGCAATGCCGCGCCCGAAGGTCATCTGCGCCGCGAGCAGGTCGACCTGGCCCCCGTGCAGCGCTTGCTGAACGACGAACCGCTGCCGATTCTCGGCGACGATCCACGCAGCCTCCAGGGACGCAAGGTGTTCAGCGCCGCGCCGCTCAAGGTCAACGGCCAGCAGGCCGGATATCTCTACGTGGTACTGCTCAGCGAAGAACACGACCGCCTCGCCGAGCGCGGCGCCACCAGCGCGGCGTTGAACACCGCCTTGTGGTCGATCGGTATGGTGGCCTTGCTGTGCCTGATTGCCGGCCTCACCGCCTTCACCCTGATCACCCGGCCGCTGCGACAGCTGACCGATACGGTGGCGCATTTCGACATCGACGGCGCCCCCGCCGCACCGCCACTGCCCGCCCCCTCGGACAAGCCGGACAGCCTCGCCGGCCAGGACGAAATCGCCACCCTGGATGCGGCCTTCCGGCAGATGCAAAAGCGCCTGGGCGAACAATGGCGCTCCTTGACCCGCCAGGACCAGGAGCGTCGCGAACTGGTGGCCAACATCTCCCACGACCTGCGCACCCCCTTGGCCTCGCTGCATGGCTACCTGGAAACCCTGTCACTCAAAGACGCCAGCCTGACCCCGGACGAGCGCCGTCGCTACCTGGGCATCGCCCTGGATCAGAGCCGCAAAGTGGGCGGCCTGGCGCAATCGCTGCTAGAGCTGGTGCGCCTGGAACACGGGTTCGTGCAACCGGTGCTGGAGCGCTTCTCGCTGACCGATCTGGTGCAGGATATCTTCCAGAAATTCGAATTGGCCGCCGAAGCCCGGCAAGTGCATCTCAAGGCCAGCTTCGCACCGAAGGTGTCCGGGGTATGGGCTGACCTGGGGTTGATCGAGCGGGTGCTAACCAACCTGTTCGACAACGCACTGCGTCATACACCCATCGGCGGAGTGGTCGAGATCAGGCTCGTGCCACAGGGCGGTTTTGTCGAGATCACGGTCAGTGACAGCGGCCCTGGGATCGCGGCCGAACTGCGCGACGGGTTGTTCCTGCGCCCGTTCAACATCGGTGGCGCACGGCGCGATGGCGGATTGGGATTACGCATCGTGCAGCGGATCCTGGAGTTGCATGGTCGCGAGATCCGCTTGCTGGATGTCCCGGGGCAAGGGGCAACCTTCTGCTTTTCGCTGCCGGTGGACGAAGACACCGCGACCACCCTGGCGGTGCGCTCAATGAACCTGAACAGCCCGGGCAAAACCTGATCCTGGCTTAACAAAAGCGGGCCTTGTGGCGTAATGTTTGACCGTTCATGGGGTCCCATCGAGCAACGGACGGCCCTGATCGTCTGTTGGTCCGTGACAACGGCGCAGCGGTCCAATAGATTAAGCGCCCCCGAAAACACCGATGCTGTTCTCGGCTCACATCCTGTTTAAAGAAGTAGTGAAATTTCAATGTCAGATTCCAACACCGCTGAATCCGTAGTCACCTTGTCGTCCAAAGCGGAATACGAAAACTCCATCAATCTTTCACAACACGTGCCGCAGGCCAAAACCATCAGCGAGATGGTCCTGGACGCCTTCCACACCTCGAAGGAAAGCGACCAGATTCGCGAACTGCGCGCCGCCATCCGCCAGGCGCACGACAGCTTCGACGACGATAAGGCCTACGAGCTGATGGGCCAGCTCAAGCAACTCAAGGACGCCGAAGCCGCCGACATCGCTGCCCTGGAAGACCTGAGCAGCAAGTTCCCGATCAGCCGCATCCTGTCCAGCTTCAAGGACGACCCGAGCTTCCAGGAGCTGGTCTACGGCCTGGCCCTCAAAGTCCTGAACCAGACCCACCAGGCCATCAGCAACCCAAGCGGCGGTAAAGGCAAGGCCGCGCGCACCAAGAAAGAAGCCGAAGTGTTCAGCATCAGCAAGGACGGCATCACCGTCACCCTGCCCCTGCGCACCCCACGCTCCAAACCCAACGTCGATCGCGAAGCCTTCGAATTCCTGGGCTTCACCTTCGTCGGCGAAGGCGATGAGGCAGAGCTGGAAAACGAAACCTTCATCGACACCAGCGGCACCGAACAACCGGCCACCCGCAAAGCCATCATCACCGCCCTGCAACAGCAGACCGCGTTTGAGGGCTACGGCATCGTTCAGCAGTAAGCGGCAACGAAGGCACCGCTGAAACATCTCATTAGCCCCGCACTTCTCCCAAAGGCGGGGCTTTTTTGCTTGGCTTTGGCTTTCGCTTTGGCTTTTGATCTTGATCTTGATCCACCCGCCCCATCGGCAGGCTGAGCGCAGGTATTCATCCGGGGATTGGCGCGCAGCGCCGTTCGACGCAGTCGAACTCATTGCATGGAGGTCGTCGCGAAGCAGACCGGAGGGCAATGCCCCCGGATGGATGCCGGAGCGAAGGAACCCCGAGCCTCGGCGAGGGGCCGGACGCTCGGGGCGAAGCGTTTTTTTGCTTACTTTTTTTAGGCGCTTGTAAAAAAAGTGAGTCGCCGTCAGGCGAAACCATAAGTCGCCATGACCGCAGCAACGGATATGTACACCGCACCTGCAAGAGAATGGTTGGCTGTCAGGCCGCCTTCGCGGGCATACCTACGCAAGAGAATGGCCGGCTGTCAGGCCGCCTTCGCGGACATACCTACGCAAGAGAATGGCCGGCTGTCAGGCCCCCTTCGCGGGCAAGCCCGCTCCCACCCAATCAGCGGCCCCATGTAAGCCTGCATACGATCCAGGCTTGCATACCGTCAACGCAGACCAGCCAACGCTCACAAACACTACTCCATAAAAAACCCCGCTCTTCTCTCGAAGGCGGGGCTTTTCAACAGCGTCCGGCGCTCAAGGCGCGTAAGTCAGCAACAACTCACTCGGCACCTTGAAGTCCAGCGACATCATCACGCTCAGGGCCGTGATGGTGAAGATCGAGAACACAAACAGCTTGCGCGCCCAGACCGTGTCATCCACCGCCTTGTAGCCCGTCCAGGCCATGTACAACCAGTACATGCCCATGGCCGCCGCAACCGCGAGATAACTCATCCCGGCATAGCCACTGAACGTCAGCATCAAGGTCGCCACCAGGAACGCCAGGATGTAGAGCAGGATGTGCTTCTTGGCCACCTGGATCCCACGTTTCACTGGCAACACCGGAATCGATGCGGCCAGGTAATCGTTGAAACGGAAAATCGCGATGGCGTAGGAATGCGGCATCTGCCACAGACTGAACATCACCAGCAGGGTCAGCGCGGCCATGTCGAAGCTGTTGCTCACGGCCACGTAACCGATCACCGGCGGCATCGCCCCCGACAGACTGCCCACCAGCGTGCCGTGAACCGACTTGCGCTTGAGGTACAGGCTGTAGAAGCCGACGTAGATGACAAAGCCGATGACGGCAAACAGCGCGGCCAACGGATTGGCCACCGTGTACAACAGCGCAACGCCGACGACACCCAGGACGGTCGCATAGGCCAGGGCCAGTTTCAGGGAGATCAAGCCCTGGACCAGCGCCCGGTTCTTGGTGCGCTCCATCTTCAGGTCGATGTCGCGGTCGATGCAGTTGTTGAACACGCAACCGGACGCCACGACCAGGGACGTGCCGATCATGGCCGCCAGGAAAACAGCCAGATCGACATGCCCTTTCGAGGCCAGGAAAAACCCGCCTGCCACAGAAAGCACGTTACCGAAAATGATCCCCGGTTTGGTGATTTGGATAAAGTGCTTGAGCGACATCGGGTCTACCTCACTTCGCCATCATGAAGGTGTGGATGCTGAACATGATCCACAGCGACAGACCCACCAGGAGGACGATCACCAGCGCGGCGAACACAAACGCAATCACGTTGTTGCGCTGCGCGGCCGAACGGTCCAGGTGGAGGAAGTACACCAGGTGCACCAGCACCTGGATGATCGCGAACGCCAGGACGATCCACAGGGTGATCGACTTCGGCAGTGATGGGTACATCACCAGGCCGAACGGGATGACCGTCAGGATCACCGACAGGATAAAGCCGATGGCGTAGGACTTGACGCTGCCGTGGCCGGCTTCGTCGTGGCCATTGTGGGAATGTGATGCGTTAGCCATTTACATAGTCCCCATCAGATAAACAACCGTGAATACGCAGATCCACACCACGTCCAGGAAGTGCCAGAACAGGCTCAGGCAGCTCAGACGGGTCTTGTTGGTCGCCGTCAGGCCGTTCTTCTGCACCTGGTACATCATGATCGCCATCCAGATCAGACCGCTGGTCACGTGCAGACCGTGGGTACCGACCAGGGTGAAGAACCCGGACAGGAAGCCTGAGCGGCTAGGGCCGAAGCCTTCGGAGATCAGCAGGTGGAACTCGTTGATCTCCATGGCGATAAAGCCGGCACCGAACATGAAGGTCATGGCCAGCCAGCCCAGCACCTGATTCTTCTTGCCCTTGAACAACGCCAGCATGGCGAAGCCGTAGGTGATCGAGCTGAACAACAGCAGAGCGGTTTCGCCCAGCACGTAAGGCAGTTCGAAGATGTCGTGGCCCGACGGGCCACCGGCAACGTTGTTTACCAGTACGGCGTACACCGCGAAGATCGATGCAAACAGAATGCAGTCGGTCATCAGGTAGAGCCAGAAACCGTATACGGTCATCTCGCCCGAATCGTGGTGATGGTCATCGTGCCCATGGTCATGGGCGTGTCCAACATTGGTCACTAAGTTCGACATGGTTTAAGCCTGTTCCAACGAGGTTTCAACACGGGTGGCGGTGGCTGGAACTTTCCCGGCCGCTACCAGACGCTTGTGCTGCTCGGCTTCGATGCGTTCGATTGTCTCTACCGGCACCATGTAGCCCTGGTCATCACGGGCAGCGTGGATCACGAAGTACACCACGGTGCCGACCAGACCGAAGGCGGCCAGCCACCAGATGTGCCAGATCATCGCGAAACCGAATACGGTCAACAGTGCGCCCATGACCACACCGGTCGCGGTGTTGTTGGGCATGTGGATCGGTTCGTACCGGGCCGGAGCCTTATACGCGGTACCGTTTTCCTTGGCTTCGGTGAACGGGTCGATGCTTTCGGCTTTCGGCAGTACGGCAAAGTTGTAGAACGGTGGTGGCGACGAGGTCGACCATTCCAGCGTATGGGCGTTCCACGGGTCGCCGTGTTCGCACATGTTCTCTGGCTTGTTGCGGTCACGCACGCTGACGTAGAGCTGGATCAGCTGGCAGGCGATACCGACGGCGATCATCACCGCACCGAACATGGCCACGTACAGGTAAGGCACCCACTCAGGGTTGGTGGTGGCGTTCAGACGACGGGTCATGCCCATGAAGCCCAGTGCATAGAGCGGCATGAACGCGACGAAGAAGCCCGAGATCCAGAACCAGAACGCTGCCTTGCCCCAGCCTTCGTGCAGCTTGAAGCCGAACGCTTTCGGGAAGTAGAAGCCGAAGCCGGCGATGTAACCGAACACAGCGCCGCCGATGATCACGTTATGGAAGTGCGCGATCACGAACAGGCTGTTGTGCAGGACGAAGTCAGCACCCGGGATGGCCAGCAGTACGCCGGTCATGCCGCCGATGGCGAAGGTCACCATGAAGCCCAGGGTCCACAGCACTTGGCTGGTGAACTGCAGGCGGCCACGGTAGATGGTGAACAGCCAGTTGAATAGCTTCACCCCCGTCGGGATCGAAATCAGCATCGTCGCCAGGCCGAAGAAGGCGTTGACGCTGGCCCCCGAGCCCATGGTGAAGAAGTGGTGCAGCCACACCATGAAGCCCAGCACCGAGATCGCGCCACTGGCGTAGATCATCGAGTGATGGCCGAACAGTTTCTTGCCGGTGAAGGTCGAAATGACTTCGGAGAAAATGCCGAACGCCGGCAGGATCAGTATGTACACCTCGGGGTGACCCCAGGCCCAGAACAGGTTGACGTACATCATCGGATTACCACCAAGTTCATTGGTGAAAATGTGGAAATCCATGTAACGGTCAAGCGTCAGCAGTGCCAGGGTAGCGGTCAGGATCGGGAACGAAGCCACGATCAGGACGTTGGCCCAGGTGCAGGTCCAGGTGAAGATCGGCATGTCCATCAGCTTCATGCCCGGGGTACGCATTTTCAGCACGGTGGCCAGGAAGTTGACCCCCGTCAGCGTCGTCCCGAGTCCCGATAGCTGTAGCGCCCAGATGTAGTAGTCCATCCCCACGCCCGGACTGTATTGCAGGCCCGACAGCGGCGGATAGGCAACCCAGCCGGTCTTGGCGAATTCGCCAACGCCCAGGGACAGGTTGATCAGTACCACGCCGGACACCAGCAACCAGAAGCTCAGGGAGTTCAGGAACGGGAAGGCAACGTCACGCGCGCCGATCTGCAGCGGCACTGCCAGGTTCATCAGGCCGGTGAAGAATGGCATCGCCATGAAGATGATCATGATCACACCGTGAGCAGTGAAGATCTGGTCATAGTGTTCAGGTGGCAGGTAGCCAGGCGAACCCTCGGTGGCCATGGCCAACTGGGTACGCATCATGATGGCGTCGGCAAAACCGCGCAGCAGCATGACCATGGCGACGATGATGTACATCACGCCGATTTTCTTGTGGTCGACCGAAGTCAGCCACTCGGTCCACAGGTAAGTCCACTTCTTGAAGTAGGTGATTGCAGCGAACAGCGCCAGACCACCGAGCGCGATCATGGCGATGGTCACCATCACGATCGGCTCGTGGAACGGAACCGCTTCCCAACTTAATTTACCAAACATCGTTTACTCCTCTGCCCCGGCAGCTGAATGCGCGTTCATGTCCGATCCTTGCGTCGCGGCCACTTCTTTCTCTTTCTTCTCGTGCTTCAGCGGCTTGCCCGGTTTCATGCCTTCGTACTTGTCGACGATGATCTGGAACAGGTCTGGCGTGACCGAGGAGTAGAGCTCGACTGGGTTGTTCTGGCTTGGCTTGGAAAGGGCTGCGTATTCAGCTTGTTCAAGCTGTTTAGGTGCCTTTTTGACTTCACTGACCCAGGCGTCGAAATCTTCCTGAGTCGTTGCGATCGCTTTGAATTTCATGCCGGTGAAGCCCGCGCCGCTGTAGTTGGCGGAGATACCGTCGAGCTCAGCGTTCTGGTTGGCAATCAGGTGCAGCTTGGTCTGCATGCCGGCCATCGCGTAGATCTGGCCACCCAGGCCCGGGATGAAGAACGAGTTCATCACGGTGTCCGAAGTCACCTTGAAATTGATCGGGGTGTGGGCCGGGAACACGATCTTGTTGACCGTGGCGATGCCTTGTTCCGGGTAGATGAACAACCACTTCCAGTCCATGGCGACCACTTCGATGGTGATCGGCTTGACGTCCGATTCCAGCGGGCGGTACGGGTCCAGGGCGTGGGTCGACTTGTAGGTGACGTAACCCAGGGCGATGATGATCAGCACCGGTACGGTCCACACGGCGATTTCGATCTTGGTGGAGTGGTTCCACTTCGGCGCGTAGTCGGCCTTGGTGTTCGAGGCGCGGTATTTCCAGGCGAAGGCGAAGGTCATGATGATGACCGGCACAACGACCAGCAGCATCAACAGCGTGGCGGTGATGATCAGGTTTCGCTCATCCAGGCCAACCTGGCCCTTGGGATCGAGCAAGGTCATGTTGCAGCCTCCCAGCAACAGCGTGCCGAGCAGCGGCACTAGGCCTAGTAATCTGGGGTACCTGTTTTTACTCATCTCACGACCTCTAAAGCAGCTTGCGCAATGCAGTTGGGTTTTGATCGCCAACACTTCGCCCTGCCAAGGGTTGGCATTTTTCTTGGATTGAATAAGGGCCTGCCCGTCGCGCTTACATGGCGATCGACACATCCTGGGCTAGCGTTGAGTTCTTATTCGAATTCGTGGTCAAAGGCCTAGTTACAGACCAATTCCATTTGGTGCGGATACTTGGAAGGCGCCGACACCCGGGGTCGCATGAAGCCTTGAAACGGCTCCTCGACCACCCTTCTCTGCTCAGGGGTGAGCAGTGCCGGAATTTCAGTGCGGGCGATTGTAGATATGTAACGTTTTATAAACCATGTCTCATCTCGAAATAATTTTTATCGGATACGGCAACAATCATTAACGAATCCTGTAAAGATTGCCGATCTTATCGCGATTAATTCTCAACAAGAACCCCAAAAAAAGTAGGCCTACTGCCAGCAATTCAGACCGCTTAGCGACTGTCCCGGGTATCCCCCGACTCGCCAAAGCCCCCTTTTCACAAGGCCTGCGGCCATTCACCCAAGCCTGTTAAAACTGCCCGCTGCACAGTCTCGTGGGGGTTCAGTTACCGTGCTTGCCCGGGCTAATTCTTTGTATCTTTCAATGACTAAACGCAATTTTTGAAATGCCTTGCCACACCAAAGCTGTGACAACATGTCGCACATGCGCCGCACCCTTCTTTGCCCCACATCACGATGCCTCTACCGGGTGACTGAAATGCAAAACGCCCCGGCCTCTTGCGAGGACCGGGGCGTTTTCAATGGCTACTCCGCCGGGGTGGCGAGCGCCTTCAGTTCAGGTGCTTGCGGTTGCGCGAGACCAGCAACGGCACCAGTACCGCCGTCAACACGAAGGCCACCAGGGCCCACTGCGCCAGCGACAGACCCAGGACCGGTGGGTATGGCGTAGCGCAGAAACCGTCGACCTGGAACACCAACGGGAAGATCTTGGCCAGCGGCAAACCGTCAACGATCGGCTGCAGCACATCGATGCCGCAGCTGACGGCCGGGTAGAACTGGGTATAGACGTGATGCGCAGCCGTACCCGCGCCGGCCAAGGCAAAGATCACCACCAGCCCTTCAAACACGCTGATCCTACGACGGGTGCGCATGGCCGCCCCGGCGAAGGCACTGATTGCAATCAGCAGCAATGCATAGCGTTGCAGGATGCACAGCGGGCATGGCGCCTCGCCCAGCACAATCTGCATGTACAGGGCACCGCCGATCAGCGCCAGGCAGATCAGCCCCAGCAGCACCAGATAACGCCGCTCACGCGCCAACCGCATCATTTCCTCATTCATTCCGGTTTCCTTCGTCAAACATGCAGGTTGTGTTCGACAGATCCTTGGTCGCCAGGCGCCAGGCCTCTGTCAGGTATCAATGACCGCCAGTCTACACGCAGGCCGCGCCCGTTGAGCACGTCAGGTGTTGGCGGATAATCCGAGGGATTCAGCAGGAGGGAATTAACTGCAGGCGTATTAACAGGGGATTAAACGGTGGGATCTGAGGCGAGGCGAGTGACGCCTTCGCCGGCAAGCCGGCTGCCACAAGCCGGCTTGTCAGAGAGGGCGCCCGTGAGAGCGCCTGAATCGTTACTCCAGCGCCGCTGCCGGCCCGAAGAACTCGTAACGGCTCTGACTTTCTGGCACACCCAAGGCCTTCAGGTGACGCTTGATCGCCGTCATGAAGCCTTTGGGGCCCAGGAAGTACGCGTCCAGGTCTCGTTGCTCTGGCAGCCATTGCCCAAGCGTTTCCTGGCTCAACAACCCGACCCGATGCGCCGCCGGGCTGACGCCGTCATCCTCGGCATAGCAGTAGAAGCGCTTGAGCTGGGGATGACGCTCGGCCAGACCGTCGATCCAGTCGCGGAAGGCATGCACAGCGCCGTTACGCGCACAGTGGATAAAGTGCACCGGGCGCTCGGTGGCCAGTGCGGCTTCCAGCATGGCCAGGGTCGGGGTGATGCCGACACCGCCGCTGATCAGCACCAGCGGCTTGTCGCTGGCGGTCAGGGTGAAGTCGCCCGCTGGTGGGAACAACTGGATACTGGCACCGACCTGGAACTGGTCGTGCAGGTAGTTCGACGCACGACCACCGTCTTCGCGCTTGACGCTGATGCGGTACTGACCGTGATTACCCAGGGACGACAGTGAATAATTGCGACGGATCTCTTCCCCTTCCAGCACCAGCTTCATACCGATGTACTGGCCTGGCTCCGCAGCGAGGATCGGCCCTTTGTCCACAGGTTCGAAGTAGAACGAGGTGATTTCCGCACTTTCCTCCACACGCTTGGCCAGTGTGAATTCCCGCGCACCGCGCCAGCCACCGACAGCTTCGGCTTTCTGGTCGTAGATCGCGGCTTCGGCACCGATCAGGATGTCGGCCAGTTGACCGTAGGCGGCGCCCCAGGCACTCATCACTTGCAGCGTGGCGATTTCGTCACCCAGCACTTCGGAAATCGCTCGCAGCAGGCAACTGCCGACGATAGGGTAGTGTTCCGGAAGAATTTGCAGGGCCACGTGCTTGTTGATGATCTTGGCCACCAGATCGCCCAGTTGATCCAACTGGTCGATGTGCCGTGCATACATCAACACGCCATTGGCCAGCGCCCGAGGCTGGTCGCCGCTGGCCTGGTGAGCCTGGTTGAACAATGGCCGCACTTGCGGGTACTCAGAGAGCATCATGCGATAGAAGTGGGTGATCAGGGCTTCGCCGCCGCTTTCGAGCAACGGAACAGTGGATTTGACGATGGCACGGTCTTGCGCACTAAGCATAAGGGGGTACTCCTGAACGACTGCTTTTCTAATGAATTACCCTTTGGGTATCAGTTTTCATGCCAACAATTAAAACCTTATAAATCAATAGCTTGAATAATATGTAGTCATATCGACACAAGCAGGCTTATAGTCATCCCGACTACATGGAGTCAATATGACTGCAAAATCCTTGCTCACCACGCTGCTGCCGCTGGTCTCTGACCTTTCTCGTGAACTGCCCGAAGGCGAGCGCTACCGACGCCTGCTCGAAGCCATGCGCGCCCTGCTCCCGTGCGATGCTGCGGCCTTGTTGCGCCTGGATGGCGAATGGCTGGTGCCGTTGGCGGTGGATGGCCTGAGCACCGATACCCTGGGGCGACGCTTCAAGGTCAGCGAACATCCGCGCTTTGCCGCGCTGCTCAGCAGCCCCGGCCCGACGCGCTTCGACGCGGACAGCCACCTGCCGGACCCGTACGACGGGCTGGTCGATGGCCTCCATGAGCACCTGGAAGTCCACGACTGCATGGGCTGCCCACTGTTTATCGATGAACGCCCATGGGGCTTGCTGACGCTGGATGCCCTGGACCCGGAGCGTTTCGAACCCATCGAACTGGATGCCCTGCAAGCCTTCGCCAGCCTGGCCGCGGCGACCGTCAATGCGGCCGAACGCATCGAACGGCTGGCCAATCGGGTTGAAGACGAACACCAGCGGGCCGAGGTCTATCGCCAGGCCAGCGGGCAGCAGAATCGGGAAATGATCGGCCAGAGCAAGGCCCACAAGCGCTTGGTCGAAGAAATCACTCTGGTCGCAGGCAGCGACCTGACGGTGCTGATCACCGGGGAAACCGGGGTCGGCAAGGAACTGGTGGCCCAGGCCATCCATGCCGCATCACCTCGCGCCGACAAACCGATCATCAGCCTCAACTGCGCCGCCCTGCCCGACACGCTGGTGGAAAGCGAGTTGTTCGGTCATGTGCGCGGGGCCTTCACCGGGGCCACCAGCGACCGGCGCGGCAAGTTCGAACTGGCCAACGGCGGCACACTGTTTCTCGACGAGGTGGGCGAACTGTCACTGACCGTTCAGGCCAAGCTGCTGCGCGTGCTGCAAAGCGGCCAGTTGCAGCGCCTGGGGTCGGACAAGGAGCACCAGGTCGACGTGCGCCTGATCGCCGCGACCAACCGTGACCTGGCGGCGGAAGTGCGCGACGGCCGCTACCGCGCCGACTTCTACCATCGCCTGAGCGTTTATCCGTTGCAGGTCCCGGCGCTGCGTGACCGGGGTCGGGACGTGCTGTTGCTCAGCGGCTACTTCCTTGAGCAGAACCGCTCGCGCATGGGCCTCAACAGCTTGCGCCTGAACAGCGACGCCCAGGCCTCATTGCTGGCCTACAGTTGGCCGGGCAACGTCCGCGAGCTTGAACACCTGATCGGCCGCAGTGCGTTGAAGGCCCTGGGCAACACCCGGGAGCGACCGAAGATTCTGAGCCTCAGCGCGGCGGACCTGGATTTGCCCCACGACACACCCAACGCGCCCGTTGAACCTGCGGCCCACGCGCCACAGCCCCTGACGCAAGACGTCGGCGACCTGCGCCAGGCCACCGAGCACTATCAACGCCAACTGATCGGCGCCAGCCTTGAACGCCACCAGAACAATTGGGCCAGTGCTGCCCGTGAGCTTGGCCTGGACCGGGCGAACCTGGGGCGGATGGCCAAGCGGCTGGGGATGAAGTAACAACAACTGGACAGCCTCCTGTGGCGAGGGAGCTCATCGATTGACCTGTTGTGGCTGCCAAGGCTAAAGCCTGCCCCTGATACGTCGATAACCCGGTATCGATAGTGGCTGGCGCTCCTGTGATCGCCCACCACCTTTTTCCACAGAAGGTTTTTATGTCCTCCACCAAAGCCCGCGCAGACTCACTCTCGCTTCTGCTCTTTACCTTGCGCAGCGGCAAGCTGATGGCGATCAACCTGCTGAAAGTCAGTGAAATCATCCCCTGCCCGCCGCTGACCAAGCTGCCGGAGTCCCATCCTCACGTCAAAGGCATCGCCACCTTGCGCGGCACCTCGTTGTCGGTCATTGACCTGAGCCGGGCCATCGGTGAGCGGCCACTGGCGGACCCGGACGGTGGCTGCCTGATCGTCACCGACGTCAGCCGCTCCAAACAGGGCCTGCACGTTCAGGCAGTGAGCAAAATCGTCCATTGCCTGACCACCGACATCCGCCCGCCACCCTACGGTTCCGGCGGCGTGCGCTCGTACATCACCGGGGTGACCTCGGTCGACGGCACGCTGGTGCAGGTGCTCGACATCGAGAAAGTCATCCACGGCATCGCCCCGGCACAGATCGAGATGGCGCCCACCGAGCTGAGCATGGAAGACGCCGAAGTGCTGGGCAACGCGCGTATCCTGGTGGTCGATGACAGCCAGGTGGCGCTGCAACAGTCCGTGCACACGCTGCGCAACCTCGGCCTGCAATGCCACACCGCGCGCAGTGCCAAGGAAGCCATCGACTGCCTGCTGGACCTGCAAGGCACCGCGCAACAGATCAACCTGATTGTCTCGGACATCGAAATGTCGGAGATGGACGGCTATGCCTTCACGCGAACCCTGCGCGAAACCCCGGATTTTTCCCACCTGTACGTCCTGCTGCACACCTCCCTGGACAGCGCGATGAACAGTGAAAAGGCCTGCCTGTCCGGCGCCAACGCCGTGCTGACCAAGTTCTCCTCGCCAGAGCTGACCAAGTGCCTGATCGACGCCGCCAAAGCGGTGGCACAGCAAGGTCACTGAGCCTTGAGCAGGGGGCATTGCCTGTTGATGCCGCGACCTTGCCGGCTCATTGCCGGCCAGTGCCTGGCCTTCGAGGATCACCCTGGCCATCTACCATCGGCGCTGGCCACCCGATCAGCCGGGGTTGCGACTCAGCGCTTACCCATCGAGCGACGGGTGCCTGGAGGCGCTGCGCCCGGAACCTTGGTGTGCCCGTTCTTGGCGCCGTTCTTGTACCACGGCTGATTGCCTTGCTTGGCAGCGGCCAGCTCACCCGGGTTGAACGGGAACTTGAAGGCCGGGATCGCGGCGTTGCTTTCGCTGTCGGCGCTGGAGTCGACGCTGTCTGGCAGGTCAGCCTGGTCGTCAGCCGCAGGCGTTTGTGTCGGGGAATTCATGAAGGCTCCGGGTGTTGCATTGAGGCGGGTCCAGATGACCGGCCGCGAAAGCCGGCAGTATAGCGGGAAGAGCAGCTGCAAGCTTTAAGCTTCAAGTTTCAAGCGCATCTGCTCTGACGTGTCGTTTACGGCTTGAATCTGTCCTCCCTGTCAGTTTGCAGTCACGGTGCTGACCGGATCGAAGGGCTATAACGGGAGCATACTGACCCCTCTTCCGACTCATCTGCTTTGGCGTTCGATGTGATGCCCATCAAAAAAAAACCGCTCCTGCTCCTCGGCACCCTCGTCGTTCTGGTCGCCCTCGGTGCCTGGGCCCTGACCCGACCAGCCAGCACCCGACTCGCCGCCCCGACGGCGATCCCGGTGCGGGTGGCCAGCGTCGTCGAGCGGGATGTGCCGCGCTATGTCAGCGGGATCGGCTCGGTGCTGTCGTTGCACAGCGTGGTGATTCGCCCACAGATCGACGGCATCCTGACCAGGCTGCTGGTCAAGGAAGGTCAATGGGTCAAGGCCGGCGACCTGCTGGCCACCATTGATGATCGCGGGATCCGCGCCAGCCTCGATCAAGCCCGCGCGCAATTGGGGGAAAGTCAGGCCCAGCTGCAAGTGGCGGTGGTCAACCTCCAGCGCTACAAGCTGCTGAGCGTCGATGATGGGGTTTCCAAACAGACATACGATCAGCAACTGGCCTTGGTCAATCAGTTGAAAGCCACCTTGCAGGGCAATCAGGCGGCCATTGATGCCGCACAAGTGCAGCTTTCCTACACGCAGATTCGCTCGCCCGTAACGGGTCGGGTCGGGATTCGCACCGTGGACGAAGGCAATTTCCTGCGCATGAGCGATACCCAGGGCTTGTTCTCGGTGACCCAGATCGATCCGATTGCCGTCGAGTTTTCCCTGCCGCAACACATGCTGCCCACCCTGCAGGGGCTGCTCGGGGCCACGCCGGCGGCCGACGTCCATGCCTATCTGGGCGCCGACACCGATGGCCAGACCGGCGACTTGCTCGGTACAGGACACCTGAGCCTGATCGACAACCAGATCAATGCCAACACCGGCACCCTCCGCGCCAAGGCCGTGTTCAGCAACCCCGGGCAAAAACTCTGGCCCGGGCAGCTGGTGACCATCAAGATCCAGACCGCTTTGGACAAGAATGCCCTGGTAGTACCGCCGACGGTGGTCCAGCGGGGCCTGGAGCAGCATTTCGTGTACCGGATCAAGGGGGACAAGGTCGAATCGGTGCCCGTGCAGATGGTGTATCAGGACAGCGCCCTGAACATTATCAAGGGCGTGCAGGCCGGTGACGTGCTGGTCAGCGACGGCCAGTCGCGGCTCAAGCCGGGGGCCAGCGTGCAGATTCTCCGCGCCCCGCCCGAACTGACCGGGACCACCGGCACGGAGCAACAGCCATGAAGGCCCGTGGCGGGATCAGCGCCTGGTGCATCGATCACCCGGTGGCCACCGTGCTATTGACCTTCGCCCTGGTGTTGCTGGGGCTGATCGCCTTCCCGCGCCTGCCGATCGCCCCGCTGCCAGAGGCCGAGTTCCCAACCATTCAGGTCAACGCCCAGTTACCCGGTGCCAGCCCGGACACCATGGCCTCGTCCGTGGCGACGCCGCTGGAGGTGCAATTCAGCGCCATCCCCGGCATGACCCAGATGACCTCCAGCAGCGCCCTGGGCTCGACCAACCTGACCCTGCAGTTCACCCTGGAGAAGAGCATCGATACCGCGGCACAGGAAGTCCAGGCGGCGATCAACACCGCCGCCGGCAAGTTACCCAAGGACATGCCGACGCTGCCGACCTGGCGCAAGGTCAATCCGGCCGACAGCCCGGTGCTGATTCTCAGCGTCAGCTCGACGCAAATGCCCGGCACTGAGCTGAGCGACTACGCCGAGACCCTGCTGGCACGCCAACTGAGCCAGGTCGACGGCGTCGGCCAGGTCAACATCACCGGCCAGCAGCGCCCGGCGATTCGGGTACAGGCCTCCGCCGACAAGCTCGCCGCCATCGGCCTGACCCTGGCCGACATTCGCCTGGCCCTTCAGCAAACCAGCCTCAACCTGGCCAAGGGCGCACTGTACGGCGAGTCGAGCATTTCCACGCTGTCGACCAACGATCAACTGTTCCAGCCGGATGAGTACGCCCAATTGATCGTTTCCTACAAAGACGGTGCGCCGGTCCACCTGCGTGACGTGGCCAAGGTGGTCAACGGTTCGGAGGATGCCTACGTGCAGGCCTGGTCCGGCGAGCAACCGGGGGTCAACCTGGTGATTTTCCGGCAACCGGGGGCCAACATCGTCGACACCGTGGACCGGATCCAGGCCGCGTTGCCAGACCTTGAGGGCATGCTCCCGGCGTCGGTGCAGGTCAAGGTACTGATCGACCGGACCCAGACCATCCGCGCCTCGCTGCACGAAGTGGAACTCACCCTGCTGATCGCCATTTTGCTGGTGGTCGCGGTGATGGCGCTGTTCCTGCGCCAGCTGTCGGCGACGCTGATTGTCTGCGCGGTGCTCGCGGTCTCGCTGATCGCCAGCTTCGCCTTGATGTACGTGATGGGCTTCAGCCTCAACAACCTGACGCTGGTGGCAATCGTGATTTCGGTGGGCTTTGTGGTCGACGATGCGATTGTGGTGGTGGAGAACATTCACCGGCACCTGGAAGCCGGCGACAGTATGCGCGAGGCCGCGATCAAGGGGGCCGGCGAGATCGGCTTTACCGTGATCTCGATCAGCGTCTCATTGGTGGCCGCTTTCATTCCGCTGCTGTTCATGGGGGGGGTGGTCGGGCGCCTGTTCAAGGAGTTCGCGCTGACCGCCACGTCCACCATCATGATATCGGTGGTGGTGTCCCTGACCCTGGCACCGACACTGGCCGCCCTGTTCATGCGCGCGCCGACACATGATGCCCACGCCAGGCCCGGCGTTGGTGAGCACCTGCTAAGTCTGTACGAGCGGGGGCTGCGCCACGCCCTGGCTCACCAGAAGGTCATGCTGGGTGTCTTCGGCCTGACCCTGAGCATGGCCGTCGCCGGTTATGTCTTTATCCCCAAGGGGTTCTTCCCTGTGCAGGACACCGGATTCGTCCTCGGCACCACCGAAGCCGCCGCTGATATTTCCTACGACGACATGGTGAAAAAACATTTGGCGATGGCCAAAATTGTCGCCGCCGACCCCGCCGTCCAGACGTTTTCCCACTCGGTGGGTGTCTCCGGTAGCAACCAGACCATCGCCAACGGCCGGTTCTGGATCGCCCTGAAAAAACGCGCTGACCGTGACGTGTCGGCCAGCCAGTTCATCGACCGGATTCGGCCACAACTGATGACCGTCCCGGGTATCGTGCTGTACCTGCGCGCCGGGCAAGACATCAACTTGAGCTCCGGTCCCAGCCGGGCCCAGTACCAATACGTGCTCAAGAGCAACGACGGCCCGACGCTGAATCAGTGGACCCAGCGCCTGACGGAAAAACTGCGGGGCATCCCGGCATTCCGCGACCTGTCCAACGACCTGCAACTGGGCGGCAGCATCACCCACATCACCATCGACCGGACGGCGGCCGCACGCTTTGGGCTGACCGCCAGCGACGTCGACGAAGCGCTCTACGACGCCTTCGGTCAACGCCAGGTCAACGAGTTCCAGACCCAGATCAACCAGTACAACGTGATTCTCGAACTCGACACCCGGCAACGGGGCAAGGCCGAAAGCCTGGCGTACTTCTACCTGCGCTCGCCCCTGAGCGGCGAGATGGTGCCGCTGTCGGCGCTGGCCCGTTTCGACGCCCCCAGCAGCGGCCCGCTGTCGATTGCCCACGACGGCATGTTCCCGGCGGCCAACCTGTCATTCAACCTGGCCCCCGGCGTAGCCCTGGGCGATGCGGTGATGCTGCTCAATCAGGCGAAAAACGAGATCGGCATGCCGACTTCGGTCAACGGCAACTTCCAGGGCGCGGCCCAGGCGTTCCAGAGTTCGCTGGCCAGCCAGCCCTGGTTGATCCTGGCGGCGCTGGTGGCGGTGTACATCATTCTGGGGGTGCTCTACGAGAGTTTCGTGCACCCGCTGACGATCATCTCGACCCTGCCGTCCGCCGGCCTCGGGGCGCTGATCATGCTATGGATCCTCGGCCAGGACTTCTCGATCATGGCCCTGATCGGCCTGGTGCTGCTGATCGGCATCGTCAAGAAGAATGGCATCCTGATGATCGACTTTGCCCTCGACGCCCAGCGCAACGGCGGGCTCGGTCCCGAGGAGGCGATCTACAAGGCCTGCCTGACACGGTTCCGGCCGATCATCATGACCACCCTCGCCGCCCTGCTAGGCGCCCTGCCGCTGATGCTCGGCCACGGAACCGGCGCCGAATTGCGCCAGCCGTTGGGGATTGCCGTGGTCGGCGGGCTGCTGGTCAGCCAGGCGCTGACGCTGTTTACCACGCCGGTCATATACTTGTGGCTTGAGCGGCTGTTTCATCGGCCTACACCAGCGCCCGCGCTGGCGACCACACACTGAGGCGGGCCATGCGCGTTCTGATTATCGAAGACGAAAAAAAAACCGCGGACTACCTGTACCGCGGCCTGACCGAACAGGGCTACACCGTCGACCTCGCCCCCGATGGCGTCGAAGGCCTGCACCTGGCGCTGGAAAGCGATTACGCGGTGATCATCCTCGACGTCATGCTGCCGGGCCTCGACGGGTATGGGGTGCTGCGTGCCCTGCGCGCGCGCAAACAGACCCCGGTGATCATGCTCACCGCCCGTGAGCGCGTGGAAGACCGGATCCGCGGCCTGCGCGAAGGCGCCGACGACTACCTGGGCAAGCCCTTCTCCTTTCTCGAACTGGTCGCCCGCCTGCAAGCCCTGACCCGGCGCAGCGGCGGCCACGAGCCGGTACAAGTGACCATTGCCGACCTGTGGATCGATTTGATCAGCCGCAAGGCCACCCGTGGCGGCACGCGCCTGGACCTGACCGCCAAGGAGTTTTCGTTGCTCAGCGTACTGGCCCGGCGCCAGGGTGAAATCCTTTCGAAAACTTCGATTACCGAGATGGTCTGGGACATCAATTTCGACAGTGATTCCAATGTGGTCGAAGTGGCGATCAAACGCCTGCGGGCGAAAATCGACGGGCCGTTCGAAGAGAAGCTGCTGCACACCATTCGCGGCATGGGCTATGTGCTGGAGAGCCGTCGTGCCTCGTAATTCGATTGCCTTGCGCTTGAGCGCAATGTTCACCCTGGTGGCGGCGCTGGTGTTCCTGTTGATCGGCTGGGCGCTGTACCAACAGGTCGACAAGGGCCTGGGCCTGTTGCCGGAAGCCGAACTGGATGCGCGCTACAGCGTGCTGGAGTCCACGATGGGCCGTTACGGCACACCGGAACATTGGGTCAAGATCAACAACAAGCTCAAGTTGTTGGCCGAAGAAGACAAGCGCATCGACTTCTGGATCATCAGTGGCGACAGCCATTACGAATACGGCGATATCACCCCGCAGATCCGCGCCTTCGCTGCCGGCCCGACGGGCAAGCGCGACCTGAAACTAACGGACCAGCCCTACCCGCTGAAGGTGCTGGTCAGCCAGTTCCCGGCCAAGGACCAACGCCCACCGCTGCGGTTCATGATCGGCATCGACACTCAAACGTTTTACCAGACCCAGCATCACTTGCTCATCGCCCTGATCAGTCTGGCGATCATCGGCGTGCTGCTGGCCTCGACACTGGGTTACTGGGTGGCACGGATCGGCCTCAAGCCGCTGATCAAGTTGTCTCAGGAAGCGCAACGCCTCGCGCCGCCATTGCTGTCGGCGCGGTTGCAACTGTCGCCGTTGCCGCCGGAGCTCGATCAGTTCGTCAGCGCCTTCAATTCGACGCTGGAACGAGTGGAGCAGGCCTACACACGCCTGGAGTCGTTCAACGCCGATGTGGCCCACGAACTGCGCTCCCCCCTGACTAACCTGATCGGTCAGACCCAGGTGGCTCTGACGCGCGGACGTTCGGCGGAGCACTACTTCGAAGTGCTGCAATCGAACCTCGAAGAACTGGAGCGGCTACGCTCGATCGTCAACGACATGCTGTTTCTGGCCAGCGCCGACCAAGGCAGCAAGGCCACCAAACTGACCACCACTTCGCTGGCGAGCGAAGTCGCAACCACCCTGGATTACCTGGACTTCATCCTCGAGGACGCCCAGGTTCAGGTGCAGGTCAGCGGCGATGCCCAGGTACAGATCGAAATCGCGCACCTGCGCCGGGCGCTGATCAACCTGCTCAACAACGCTGTGCAACACACCGCCCCCGGCCAGGTCATTCAGGTGCAGATCCAGACCCGTGGACATCAGGTCAGCCTGGGGGTGGCCAACCCCGGCGAGCCGATTGCCAGCGAACACCTGACGCGCCTGTTCGAGCGTTTCTATCGGGTCGATGCCTCACGCAGCAACAGCGGCGCCAACCACGGCCTGGGGCTGGCCATCGTCAAGGCGATTGCGCTGATGCACGGTGGTGATGTGTTTGTGCGCAGTGATGACGGGGTCAATACCTTCGGGATCTATTTGCCGGTGTGACCTCCCCCGATTACCCGTGGCGAGCGAGCTTGCTTGTTGATCGTTCCCACGCAACTCACTGTGCACTATTGCCTTTAGTGCAACAGTCCTTTCTGCAATCCGCTCTGTTTCCCCACGCCCCTGGCCCTTATCGTTGCCCGCACCAAACAGCACTTGCCAAGCAAGAAGGTTTTCCAGATGTCCAACAGTATGGGTATTGCCAGCGCGTTCGTATTGTCTTCCTTGTTCCTGTCACCGTTCGCCATGGCTGAAGAGTCACAGGCCTTTGTCGCGCACAACGCCGCGCGCGCCGACGCCTTCGACAAGGCCCGGGCCGAGCTGACCGCCAAGGCACAAAACCCTGAGCAAGCCCGTAAAACATCGGCTCTCCAGGCTCAACCACAGGTTGAAAAAGAGAGCTGAGCGACAGCACTTCGACGTTTCCCTCGACACTCTACCCGGCTCTTTCCCGCGTGAAGTTGTCTTAAAAGCCGCTGCTATCAGCGGCTTTTTTTTGTTGTGTTTTCACCGTTCCGTGCTTCGTCGCTACTGAATAAGAAACACCGGATTTCAAACAATAACTCCACAGGTTATTGACCCAAGGAGCTGTACCCCACGTGAGCATCACCGCAAAACTCAGTCCACTGTTCATTGCAATTGCCGCAACGATGACCACCCATGCCCAGGCCTCGGAAGATCCCGATCGCCAAGGCTTCGTTGAGGGTTCAAGCCTGAACCTCAGCGCCCGCAACTACTACATGAACCGCAACCGCCTGCAGCAGACCGACGACAACATCGAATGGGGCCAAGGGTTTCTCGGCATTTTCGAGTCGGGATACACCCAGGGCCCCATCGGCGTTGGCGTCGACACCCATGCCATGCTCGGGCTCAAGCTCGACGGCGGTGGCGGCACCGACAGCTCCAGCATCCTGCCGGTCAGTGATGGCAACGGCAAAGCCCCCGGCTCATTCTCGACCGGCGGCGCCACCCTGAAAATGCGCGCTCTGGAGACCGAATTCAAAGCCGGTGACCTGTTCCTCAACAACCCGGTGATTGCCGGTGGCATGAGTCGCATGCTGCCGCAGACCTTCCGCGGCGTCAGTCTGAGCAACCACAGCTTCGACGGCTGGCTGATCGAAGGTGGCCAGGCCAGCTTCACCAAACCTTACAACCAGAGCGGGCACCAACGCATCGGCACCTCCTACGGCAAGCTGGCCGAGGGCGACGAAAGCCAGCACCTGAACTGGGCCGGCGTGGCCTGGAGCAGCGTGCCGGATCTGACCAGCAGCCTCTACGCCTCCGAGCTCAAGGACGTGTGGAACCAGTACTACTACGACCTGGACTACCGCTACGCGCTGAATGAACGGGTCAGCCTCAACCCGGGCCTGCACTACTACCACACCCAGGACACCGGCGATGCGCTGCTGGGTACGATCGACAACAACACCTACAGCCTGCACTTCACCGTCGAGGCAGGTCACCACAGCGTTACCGCCGCTTATCAGCGCGTGAACGGCAACACGACCTTCGACTACATTGCCCAAGGCGACAGCGTCTACCTCGACAACTCGCAGCAGTACTCCGACTTCAACGGCCCGAACGAGCGCTCGTGGAAACTCAAGTACGCCTATGATTTCGCGGAGCTGGGTGTTCCGGGCCTGAGCTCGGCGATGTCGTATTCCCGTGGCACCCTGGACCTGACCAAGGTCGACCCGGACAGCCGGGGTTATGCCAGCTACTACAATGCAGAGGGTAAAAACGCCAAACACTGGGAGCGCGACCTCGACCTGCGGTACGTGGTTCAGGGCGGCAAGACCAAGGACCTGGCCGTCCGCTTGCAATGGGCGACCAACCGAGGTGGCAACGGCTATGGCGCGCTGGATACCGACACCGATGAGTACCGGGTGATCGTCGATTACCCACTGAACGTTTTCTAGCAAAACCGCTAAAATGGCCAGCCTTTGCGCTGGCCTTTTTCATGCCCGGGATTTATACAGGCGGCCAGGCAAAAACCATCAACAAACTGATATCTGCACCGCCTCCTGACTCGTTCGGGAACTACGCTGATGACGTCTCTCTGCAGAAATCAGAACCATGACCCCAAGCCGCACCGACTTTCATATGACAGGTACTACACGTCGGCCAGAGCTCATGCTGATTCTTGGCAGCTCGCTGACAGTGATCGCCATCCTCGCCATCGTCACCTTCCTGCTGATTCGCGAACACGCCAATGCCATGCAGTCGGCCACCCGCAGTGCGACCAATATCGTCCAGTTGATCGATGCTGATGTGCTGCGTAACGTCGAGCTCTATGACCTGTCACTGCAAGGGTTGATCACCGCCGCCCAGCGTGACGATCTGAAGCAGGTATCGCCGCAAATTCGCCACTTGGTGCTGTTCGACCGCTCCAGCACGGCGCGCTTCAAGGGCGATCTCCTGCTGCTGGACAGGTATGGCAACGTCATCGCCGACTCCTCACTGGTTGAGCCCAAGCCGGGCAATTTTGCCGACCGCGACTACTTCCTCGCCCACGCCTTCAACAGTGACACCGGGATGTTTATCAGCCGCCCGTTCAAAACCCGCTGCGACTGCGCCGACGCCAATCAGTGGCGCATCAGCTTCAGCCGCCGCATCTCTTCGCCCTCTGGGGATTTTCAGGGCGTGGCGGTCGCCTCCATGCGCCTTGCCTACTTTGACGAACTGTTCAACAGCCTGAACATCGGGACTGACAGCACGCTTAATGTGCTCGACAAGGACGGCATAATGCTGGCGCAAAAACCGATGCTGGAGGATGACAACATCGGCAAGAACTACGGCAGCCGGCCGAACGTCATACGCATCATGCGTGAGGGCAGTGGCAGCTTCAGCAGCGTCTCGAGCATGGATCAGCGCGAGCGCCTGTACACCTTCTCCCGGGTGGGCAACCTGCCGTTGACGGTCAGTGTGGCCTTGTCCATGGATGAGATCTTCGCGTCCTGGAAACGCACCGCCTACGTGATCAGCGGGGCCACCGGCGTGCTCTGTATCGGCTTGATGTGGCTGACGTTGCTGCTGTGTCGCGAGCTGAGACTGCGCCAGCACGCCGAGAGCGAGCTGGCACAGCTGGCGGCCACGGACTCGCTCACCGGCGTCGCCAACCGCCGCACCCTTGACAAGGTGCTGCAACGCGAGTGGGCCCGCGCACAGCGCTCGGGCAAGCCGATGTCGGTGCTGATGATCGATGCCGACCACTTCAAGGCCTTCAACGATCGACATGGCCATCAGGGCGGTGATGATGCGTTACGGGTGCTCGCCAGGGTCATCAATGAGAACATCCGCCGACCGGGTGACCTCGCCGCACGCTACGGCGGCGAAGAGTTTTCGGCGGTGCTGCCCGAAACCGACACCACCGGTGCACTGCGCATTGCCGAGAACATCCGGGCAGCGGTTGAACGCCTGCCACCATTTGAAAACGACGAATCGCCGATGACCGTCAGCATCGGCCTCAGCACCTCCACCGGACATCCGGCGCAAAGCCTGGAAAACCTGCTGTACACGGCCGACAAGGCGCTGTACCAGGCCAAGCGCGCCGGACGCAACCGGGTGATCAGCGCCCAGGCATAGCCCGCGTGCTGATCACGACAAAAGCGCAGGCATAAAAAAGGTTCTTCACGGAATCCCGGGAAACACAGAAACAAGAACGCCGATTTGATTGATGATGTTCGTGCGAGCAAACACATCTAACAAACCGGCGTTCTTATGCGCGATATTAATACTTTCCTTCCTTTTT
>NZ_FYDM01000004.1:0-497380 GCF_900187415.1 Pseudomonas sp. Irchel s3b6
GAGCATTGGAACCACCTGATCCCATCCCGAACTCAGCAGTGAAACGATGCATCGCCGATGGTAGTGTGGGGTTTCCCCATGTGAGAGTAGGTCATCGTCAAGATTAAATTCCGAAACCCCTATCTGCGTAAGCAGGTAGGGGTTTTGTTTTGCCTGTCGAAAATTTTCTATCGCTGATCTTCCCCCCGTCAGAGCCAGCTCGGCCGGCACTTGGCCTGGGGGTGTTTCTGTGTGGCGGTCGTTGCCTTAGCAGGGTTTTAGAGTTGAAACGTGGCAGCGCGAACAAAAGGTGCGTACTTTCGTCTCAAATTTAAAGGAGGCGCAGATACTAGACAAAGACTCGTCATCAGTACGTCTTTTGGCCAGCCCAATGAATTTGGTAGAAGCGAATGCTTTTTCAGCGCTGAGGGCTAAGTCATATGAAGTCAAAACTTAATGGATGTGGCTTTTTACGTATGAAATGCACAAAGTCTTGATTGGCGGGCTATGGTATCACCGGTCATGAAGGACTGAATTTTGTCGTTTTCTACCCATCGCGAGAGGCAGAAAACGCCCCTGCAAGGCGGACTGTGCAGATTGACAGGCAACAGGACGCTTCCAGGCCTCTCCCCACAGTGCGATCGGCTGGACGCTCAACAGTTCCGATGGGCCTCCGGGTAACCAACGCTATGCAGAGAGGCTGAAGCAACTGGTTGCAGGTTTCCAGAACGCAGGTTTTCAACCGCAGCTCGAAGTATTCGCAAAAATTAACGATGCCTACCTGGGTCTCGATGGTTCTGCACGCAGGCTGCTGGCCTATCCAGTCAAAGGCGCAGAGCATTTCTTCAGGTTCGATGAAATTAATTCTTGGCGGATCGTCCCGGTAGGGAAGCACAATCATCGGTTGGAGGTGCTGACCAGCAATCTTGATGGTCCCGTGTTCAGCCTCGTTTTGAGGCCGCCAGAGGTACTCAATACTGAGGCTCGACTCGATACGTTGCTTGGCATCTAGGGGTGGCCCTGGGCTACCATTCTTGAGCGCCAGTCCATCATTCAATAGGAGCAATCTATGAGCAACCCAGTCAGAAGGGTAATCCCCTCTGAAAAAAGTACTCGTCAGAAGTAGAATTTTCTCCTAATCGGATCAAGGAAATTTTGCGTGAAGACATCCCGTTTTTCGGACAGCCAAATCATTGCCATCCTCAAGCAAGCCGAGGCTGGAAGCCCAGTGCCAGAGCTGTGCCGAGAGCACGGCATCAGTTCGGCCACCGTCTACAAGTGGCGCGCCAAGTTCGGCGGCATGGACGCGTCGCTGATGGCTCGACTGCGTGAGCTTGAGGAGGAGAACCGTCGCTTAAAGAGGATGTATGCCGAGGAGCGCCTCAAAGCCGAAATCATCCAGGAAACGATGGCAAAAAAGTGGTGAAGCCATCTCGGCGACGAGAGATGGCGCAGCACGCTGTACGCTCAGGAAAAATCAGCATCAAGCTGGCGTGTATGGCCTTCGGGGTCAGCCACTGCTGCTATCGCTACCAACCGCGTCTGTCGACGGAAAATGCCGAGATTGCCGATCACCTGATTCGGCTTACGCATAACCAGCGTCTTTGGCTTGTGCTTCCTGTATCTGCGCAATGTGAAGGGCTATCGCTGGAACCACAAGCGGGTGTACCGGATTTACCGCGAACTGGAGCTGAACCTGCGGATTAAACCGCGCAAACGCATCGTGCGGGAAAAGCCCGAGCCACTGGCCGTTCCCAAAGCGATCAATCAGTGCTGGTCGATGGACTTCATGCACGATCAACTAGCCGACGGACGCGGCTTTCGGATTTTCAATTTGATTGATGACTTCAACCGCGAAGCGTTGAGCATGGAAATTGATCTGTCGCTACCGGCCGAGCGAGTGGTGCGCGCATTGGATCAGGTGATTGAGTGGCGGGGTAAACCACAAGCCATCCGCAGCGATAACGGCCCTGAGTACATCAGCACGAAGTTGACGCTGTGGGCCGAAAAACAGGGTATCCGCCTGGAATACATTCAACCGGGTAATCCGCAGCAGAATGCCTATGTTGAGCGCTACAACCGCACCGTGCGTTATGACTGGCTGGGTCATTACCTGTTTGAATCAATCGCTGAAGTTCAGGACTACGGCACAAACTGGATCTGGACATACAATCACGAGCGCCCAGGCTTGGGCATCGGCTTTGGTTTCGAAGGTTTTTCTTTGGGCTGGATAGCCCTTGCGGCGGATTTGCGCTTCCCACTGATACTCGCCGCGATTCCTGATTGTTGCCATTTCGACCATTCCCGCCACGTTCAAGTGTGGCAAATTTGTGGCAAAAACGACTTTCAGGACTAGGACAGGTTTCTGTCAGGAGCGCTATCCCCTTGTAATACAAGGGAAAGAAGATGGTGCACCAGGCGGGATTCGAACCCACGACCCCTGCCTTCGGAGGGCAGTACTCTATCCAGCTGAGCTACTGGTGCAGCGGGCGCCATCATACTCATATGCACTGCGGGCGTCCATGCTGCTGAATCGCTTGATGTTTTGCACCCGCCCGGCGGGTGTTCGCTACGTTGATCAGAAAAATGGGGCAAATGCGGCGTTTTCGTTCTTTTTTTCGAACAGCCTATTGTCCTTTACCCCCTTTGATCCTAGGATTCGTTTGAGATTTCAAACGCTCTTGTCTGGGTGCTGAACCGCACGAGTTTCATTCAGTGCGTTATTTATGTGCTTCAGCCCGGTGAATGATTTCCCTGACGGCAGCCTAAAAGGCGCCTTTCTACAATCATAATTCGCTCCGCGTCATCGCGGTGCTGTTAAGGAAAGCCGACATGCAGCTTAAAGACACCCTGTTGTTCCGCCAGCAAGCCTTCATCGATGGCGCCTGGGTTGATGCCGACAATGGTCAGACGATCAATGTCACCAACCCGGCAACGGGCGAAATTCTGGGCACTGTGCCGAAAATGGGCGCCGTTGAAACCCGCCGTGCCATTGAAGCCGCCGACAAGGCGCTGCCGGCCTGGCGTGCACTGACCGCCAAAGAGCGTGCGACCAAGTTGCGTCGCTGGTTTGAACTGATGATCGAGAACCAGGACGACCTGGCTCGCCTGATGACCCTTGAGCAAGGCAAGCCATTGGCCGAAGCCAAGGGCGAAATCGTTTACGCCGCTTCCTTCATCGAGTGGTTCGCCGAAGAAGCCAAGCGCATCTACGGTGATGTGATCCCGGGCCACCAGCCAGACAAGCGCCTGATCGTGATCAAGCAGCCCATCGGCGTGACCGCGGCAATCACCCCGTGGAACTTCCCGGCCGCCATGATCACCCGTAAAGCCGGCCCGGCCCTGGCCGCCGGTTGCACCATGGTGCTCAAGCCTGCTTCGCAAACCCCGTTCTCCGCGTTCGCCCTGGCTGAACTGGCCCAGCGTGCCGGCATTCCGGCCGGTGTGTTCAGCGTGGTTTCCGGCAGTGCCGGCGACATCGGCAGCGAGCTGACCAGCAACCCGATCGTACGCAAACTGTCCTTCACCGGCTCGACCGAAATCGGTCGTCAGTTGATGGCCGAATGCGCCAAGGACATCAAGAAAGTGTCCCTGGAACTGGGCGGCAACGCGCCGTTCATCGTGTTCGACGACGCGGACCTGGATAAGGCCGTCGAAGGCGCGATCATTTCCAAGTACCGCAACAACGGCCAGACCTGCGTCTGCGCCAACCGCCTGTACATCCAGGACTCGGTCTACGACGCGTTCGCCGAAAAACTCAAGGCGGCCGTGGCCAAGCTCAAGATCGGCAACGGTCTGGAAGCCGGCACCACCACCGGTCCCCTGATCGACGGCAAGGCCGTGGCCAAGGTCCAGGAGCACATCGCTGACGCCCTGAGCAAAGGCGCGACCCTGCTGGCCGGTGGCAAGGTGATGGAAGGCAACTTCTTCGAGCCGACCATCCTGACCAATGTGCCGAAAAGCGCTGCGGTGGCCAAGGAAGAAACCTTCGGTCCATTGGCGCCACTGTTCCGCTTCAAAGACGAAGCCGAAGTGATCGCGATGTCCAACGACACCGAGTTCGGTCTGGCCTCGTACTTCTATGCCCGTGACCTGGGCCGTGTATTCCGTGTGGCTGAAGCCCTGGAATACGGTATGGTCGGCGTCAACACCGGGTTGATCTCCAACGAAGTCGCGCCGTTCGGCGGCATCAAGGCCTCGGGCCTGGGCCGTGAAGGCTCCAAGTACGGCATCGAGGATTACCTGGAAATCAAATACCTCTGCCTGGGCATCTAAGCCCGGCAAGGCATTGCTTCAAGCGCAAAGGGCACGAGAGCGCTGTCCCTTTGCGCGCTTCACACGGAATTTTCTCTGTGGCCGGGAACGCTGTGGCAGTCGATCATCGCATGCTGCCGCCGTTGACTTCCCGCCGCGTAATCCTTGAGCCACGCCGACCGATGAGCGGCGAATGAGGACTGTAATGAGCAAGACTAACGCTGATTTGATGAAACGCCGCGAAGCCGCTGTACCACGCGGTGTTGGCCAGATTCACCCGATCTTCGCCGAGTCCGCGAAGAACGCCACCGTGACCGACGTTGAGGGTCGCGAGTTCATCGATTTCGCCGGCGGTATCGCCGTGCTGAACACTGGTCACCTGCACCCGAAAATCATCGCTGCCGTGACCGAGCAGCTGAACAAGCTGACCCACACCTGCTTCCAGGTACTGGCTTATGAGCCGTACGTGGAACTGTGCGAGAAAGTGAACGCCAAGGTGCCAGGCGATTTCGCCAAGAAAACCCTGCTGGTGACCACCGGTTCCGAAGCCGTGGAAAACTCCATCAAGATTGCCCGCGCCGCCACTGGCCGTGCCGGTGTGATCGCCTTCACTGGCGCCTACCACGGTCGCACCATGATGACCCTGGGCCTGACCGGTAAAGTCGTGCCTTACTCGGCCGGCATGGGCCTGATGCCAGGCGGCATCTTCCGCGCGCTGTACCCGAACGAACTGCATGGCGTGAGCATCGACGATTCGATCGCCAGCATCGAGCGCATCTTCAAGAACGACGCCGAGCCGCGTGACATCGCCGCCATCATCATCGAGCCGGTTCAGGGCGAAGGTGGTTTCTACGTCGCTCCGAAAGAGTTCATGAAGCGCCTGCGCGCCCTGTGCGACCAGCACGGCATCCTGTTGATCGCAGACGAAGTGCAAACCGGCGCTGGCCGTACCGGCACTTTCTTCGCCATGGAACAGATGGGCGTTGCCGCCGACCTGACCACCTTCGCCAAATCCATCGCCGGCGGCTTCCCGCTGGCCGGTGTGTGCGGCAAGGCCGAATACATGGACGCGATTGCCCCAGGTGGCCTGGGCGGTACCTATGCCGGTAGCCCGATTGCCTGCGCCGCGGCCCTGGCCGTAATGGAAGTGTTCGAAGAAGAGCACCTTCTGGACCGTTGCAAGGCCGTTGGCGAGCGTCTGGTGACGGGCCTCAAGGCTATCCAGGCCAAGTACCCGGTGATCGGTGACGTGCGTGCCTTGGGCGCGATGATCGCGGTCGAGTTGTTCGAAAACGGCGACAGCCACAAGCCCAACGCTGCGGCAGTGGCTAAGGTTGTGGCCAAGGCGCGTGACAAGGGCCTGATCCTGCTGTCGTGCGGTACTTACGGCAACGTGTTGCGCGTACTGGTGCCGCTGACTGCTCCAGACGAGCAACTGGACAAAGGTCTGGCGATCATCGAAGAGTGCTTCTCGGAACTCTGATCGCCCAGTGTGACCTGATCGACAAAAAAACCGCTTCGGCGGTTTTTTTTGGTCTCCCGAAACACATCGGCCGGTTTGGCCCTGTATCGAAGGGCCAGCATTGTCTAAGGTGCGAGGCATTGCCTCGGAGTGTATTGATGATTGCTGTTGATTTACCGGCTGTACCGCGCGTGCTGATCGCCGAGGCCGATCCTTGGTCTCGGGATCTGCTCAAGCAGGTGTTGCTGAGCGTGCGCTGCGATGCACGACTGGATCTGTGTGCCGATGGCCAGCAGGCGCTGGAGTGGCTGGGTCAGCACCCCTACGACCTGGTGATCGCCGATTGGGAACTCCCCGGCATCGATGGCCTGGGTTTGCTGCGCAGTGTGCGTCTACGCTGGCGCAACCCGGTGTTGCCGTTCATTCTGATGAGTCACCGCAGTGACAGCGCCAGTGTGCGTGAGGCGCTGCCGTTGGCCCCCACGGCCTACTTGACTAAGCCATTGAACATGCAAGGTCTGACGCAGCGTTTGCAGGACTTGTTGTTGAGCGCCGGGGAGACGGTTTCCTGCGACATCCCGGTATTGGCGCCGGGCATGACCCTGTCGGTCTTCCTCGAGCGTCGGCGGGAGCTGGCGGACGGCGCGCCGCTGCTTACCGACGTGCAACGAGCGGTCAAGCGCAGCCTGAACCCCTCTGGCCTCGATCTGAAGGTGCTGGAAGAGGAGGTACGAACCGACCCGCAGATCACCGCCGTCCTGATCGCCGCTGCTAACAGCGCCTCACAACACCTGGGTGATGCTGTGCAGACCTTGTCCCAGGCCTTGCATCGCCTGGGCACCGGGCAAAGCATGAATCTGATTCTGGGCCTGGCCCTCAAGCGCAGCGCAAAGTTGAGTGACCCGTGCCTGGCCGATTACGCCGAACGCTACTGGGAGTTGTCACTGCACACGGCTGAATACGGTCGTACCCTGGCGCGTTTGCTCGACCTTGACCAGGAGCGCTGCTACTGCGCCGGAATGCTTCATTGCCTGGGCGATCTGGCGCTGTTGCGCTGCTTGCAGGAGTGGAAGCAGGCCGGCGGCGAGCTGGACGACCTGGAGGAAGTTGGCGACGCGCTGGCAACGTTCGGCGCCGCTTACGGTTCGGCGCTGCGCACGCGCTGGCGGCTACCGCTGGAGTTGCGCGAGCTGATTGCAGCGGTCTATCAGCTCGGTGGCGGGGTTTACTCCCGGGAAGCACTGGTGATGAACATGGCGGCACAACTGGCGCGTCTGACCGAGCATGAGGGCGTCGAGGCGCTGGCCAACAGTCGAACGGCGCGCCTGCTCAAGATCTGCTTGCCGGAATTGATGCGCTTGCGCAAAAAACAAGCCTGACACCCAACCCTGTGCGAGCCTGTCAGCCACAGATAATCCGGTTCTTGCCCTGGCGCTTGGCTTCGTACATCGCGGCGTCAGCGCGGCTGTAGAGGGTGTCGAGGCTTTCGTCGTCGGCGCTCAGGAGCGTCAGGCCCTGGCTCACGGTGATGCCGAAGGTCTGCCCTTGATGGTTGAACCTCAAGTGCTGGATTTCTCGCTGCAAACGCTCGGCGACGTGCCTGGCCATCTGGGGCGTGCAGCCGGGAAACACCGCGGCAAACTCTTCACCGCCAATGCGCCCGAACAGGTCCGCGCGGCGCAAGGCGGCGCGTCCGCATTCGGCGAGTTGCTGCAGGACGAGATCGCCCAGTTGATGGCCGTAGCTGTCGTTGATGCGCTTGAAGTTATCAATATCCAGCAACAGGAACGCCAGGGATGAACCCTGCTGGCGTGCCTGCTGGAACTCGCGGCTGGCGCATTCGAAGAAGTGCCGGCGATTGCTGCTTCGGGTCAGCGCATCGGTGGTGGCAAGGTGCTGCAGCTCGGTTTCAAGCCGTTTCCTGTCAGTGATGTCCTCGGCGATGCCCACCACCATCACCGGCTGCCCAGGCTCGGCCAGGCGGTTGAGGAAGCATTTGTCGCGAAGCCAGCGCACCTGGCCGTCGGCGGTGATGATCCGGTACTCGCGATCTTCCACGGCACCTTTTTCCAGCACTTGGGCCAGGCTGCGCTCGGCATGCTCCAGATCGTCCGGGTAAACGCTGTCGCGCCATTGCTGTACGTCCGCCAGCAGCAAGCCGGCAGAGCGACCGAAGAGTCGTTCATAGGCCGGGCTGACATACAGCACCTGGCGCGTCTCCCAGTCAAAGGCCCACAGCACGGCGTTGACGCTGACCAGCAGCGCGTTGAACAACTGCTCACGCGCACTCAGGCGCGCCACTTCACGTTGAGCGTCGATCAGGGCCGTCAGGCTCTGCCCGGTCTCGGGCCACGGTGGGTGGGGGAGGTCTTGTGGGTTTTCGTTGACCATCGACACAATTCTCAAAGGGCGTGCCCGCCGTTCGACAGCGGCCGCAGCCAAGCCCGCCTGAATGACGAAGTGATCTTTGAGAGAGGGGATTTGGCGCTTAGTTCCAGAGGGTGCGCCCGCGAACGGGGCGCACCGATCAATGGTGTCAGGCAGGGCGCAGCGAGTAGGTCTTCAGTTGGTGAGCGAAGTCGCGCAGCGATTGAATACCACTGGCTTCGGCTTCGTGGACCCAGTCCTTGATCGCCGCCAGCATGTCGTGGCCATTGGAACTGGTCTTGACCCAGATCTGCTGCAGCGCCAGGCGCTTTTCGTAAATCACCTTCAGTGCCTGGCTGTGCTCGAGCATGGTCTGGATGCGCAGGTGGTGTTTGTCATCCAGCAGGCTGGTTTCCCGCGAGAGCAGGCGCTTGGCGCGATGGAATTGGTGGCGTACCGAATGGTCGACCTTTTCCAGCTCTTGCTTGACCAGCGGGCCGATCACCAGCTTGCGGTACTGGGCCATGATCTGGAAACGGTTGTTGAGGATGGCCATGGCGGTGTCCATGTCCAGGTTGCCTTTGCCCTCGACACGGTGGGCGATGGGCGCAACCCGCTGAACCTTGGCCAGGCGCAGGAAACTGAAGACCTGGATCCAGGCCCAGCCGAGGTCGAACTCCCACTTCTTCACCGACAGTTTTGCCGAGTTAGGGTAGGTGTGGTGGTTGTTGTGCAGCTCTTCACCGCCGATCAGGATGCCCCAGGGCACCAGGTTGGTCGCTGCGTCACGGCATTCGAAATTGCGATAGCCCACGGCATGGCCCAGGCCATTGATGACGCCAGCGGCCCAGACCGGGATCCACATCATCTGGATCGCCCAGATGGTAATGCCGATGGTGCCGAACAGCAGCAGGTCGATGACACCCATGATTGCCACACCCAATAGCGGGAAACGGCTGTAGAGATTGCGCTCGATCCAGTCTTCAGGGCAGTTCTTGCCATAGATACGTAGCGTCTCGGCGTTTTCCGCTTCGGCGCGATACAACTCGGCGCCTTTGCGCAGGACGGTGGACAGTCCTTTGATCACGGGACTGTGCGGGTCATCGACGGTTTCGCATTTGGCGTGGTGCTTGCGGTGGATAGCGGTCCACTCACGGGTGTTCTGCGCCGTGGTCAGCCACAGCCAGAAGCGGAAGAAGTGTTTCAGGCCGGCATTGAGCTCAAGGGAGCGATGGGCTGAGTAACGATGCAGATAGACGGTGACACCCACGATGGTGATGTGGGTCATTAACAGGGTGACCGCCACCAGTTGCCAGGCTGACAAGCCGAGTAAACCTTCGTACCACATAGGCTATAGGGCCCTCGATAAAGAAAAAACAGCAGGCGCATTATCACTCAGGACACAGATAAAACCAGTCGCCCTTTCAGATAAGAGTGGCTGGATGTTTCTTTAATCTATAATCCCCGCCTTTTTTGTAGGGACATGGACGACTGAATGTCTGCTTCTCATCGCAATGCCTTGCGTGCAGCGCTGCTCTATCTGGTGCTTTCCGTTGTCTGGCTGGAAGTCACTGGTTATTTATTGAGCAAATTATTCGATGGGTCTGCTGATCTCCCGCGCTGGCAACTGATCAACGGTTATCTGTGGGTGGTGCTCAGTGCCGGGTTGATCTTCGTGGCACGGGCGCGGTTGTTGGGATGTCTGGGGATCGGCGCGACCTTGCGCCAGCACAATGAAAATCGCGCTCGATTGCGCCAGGCCCAGGCGGTATTCGACTGCACCCACGAAGGGGTGCTGGTGACCAATCACCAGGGCGTGATTGTCCACGTCAATCGAGCCTTCATGGAAATCACCGGGTACCGGGCCGAAGAAGTGCTGGGTCATACGCCCAGCCTGTTCAAGTCCGGTCACCACCCTCCCGATTTCTACCAGAACATGTTTCAGACCTTGAGCCACGACCGCGAGTGGAGCGGTGAAATCTGGAACCGGCGCAAAAGCGGCGAGATCTATCCGCAATGGCAGACCATCCGGGTGATTCATGATGATCGCGGCCGGCTCAGTCACTACGTGGCGGTGTTTTCCGACATCAGCTCGATCAAGGACTCCGAGCATGAATTGGCCCATCTGGCCCATCACGATCCGCTGACCGACTTGCCCAATCGTCTGTTGTTCAGCGATCGCGTCGAGCAGGCGCTGGCGAGCGCGCAGACACATAAACGCGGGTGCGCCTTGCTGATGATCGACCTGGATTACTTCAAGCTGATCAACGACTGCCTCGGGCACAACGTTGGCGATCAGTTGCTCAAGGCCGTGGCGGCTCGTCTGCGTGACCTGTTCGGCCCGGGCATCACCCTGGCGCGTTTCGGTGGTGACGAGTTTGCGGTGTTGGCCGAGAGCTGCCCACAGTTGGTTCAGGCGGCCGCATTGGCGCAGCGGATCATTGATAGCCTGAAAGAGCCGTTTCAGATCGACGCCCATCAATTGTTCATCAATGCCAGTGTCGGCATCAGCCTGTTCCCCAGCGATGCGCTGAGCGCCGAGCAGTTGCTGCGCAACGCCGATTCGGCGTTGTTCAAGGCCAAGGGGGCCGGGCGCGACGGCTACGCGTTGTACACCGAAGAGCTGACGGCCCACGCCCAGCACCGGGTCGAGATTGCCTTTGAACTGCGCCGTGCGCTGGAGCAGCAAGAGTTGCGGGTCCATTACCAGCCGGTGCACGACCTCAAGACCCGCCGTCTGGTTGGCGTTGAAGCCCTGGTTCGCTGGCAGCACCCGCAGCGCGGGCTGGTGTCGCCGGCGGAGTTCATTCCGATTGCCGAGCGCACCGGGTTGATTGCCGAGATCGACGCCTGGGTGATGCAGCAGGCGTGCCGGCAAATGTGTGACTGGCAGAAGGCCGGGGCGCGGTTATCGTTTATCGCGGTGAACGTTTCCACGCGGCTGTTTGCCCGGCGCGAACTGTATGAGCGGGTTGCCCAGGTGCTGCATGACACGGGACTGGACCCGGCCTGCCTGGAGCTGGAGGTGACGGAAAGCGCGGTGATGGACGATCCGGAGGTGGCGCTGGAGCAAATGCACCGCTTGCGCGAACTGGGGGTGCGCCTGGCCATTGATGACTTTGGTACGGGTTATTCGTCGCTGCTGCGCCTCAAGCGCCTGCCGGTGCAGAAACTCAAGATCGATCAGGGATTTGTCGCCGGCTTGCCCTGGGATGACGATGACGTGGCGATCGTGCGGGTGATCATCGCCCTTGCGCAAAGCATGGGCATGCAAGTGCATGCCGAAGGCATCGAGCAAGTCGAGCAGGCGGCGTTTCTGCTTGAGCACGGGTGTGACCTGGGTCAGGGCTACTGGTTTGGCCGCCCGCTGCCGGCGCATGAGCTGGATTGGGCACGAACGCCGGTGATTCCCCTGCACTGAACGCTCTGGCGGGACTGTGCGGGGAGGGTTGCTCTTTCAGTTATATAAACATTCTTAAATAGTATTTTTAAGTATATCTGCGCCTCTCTAATATTGCTCCCACGCCACAAGCAGTGCCGCCACTGCCGGGCACATCTCATTTCAGGAGCAGCACCATGAGCGCATCTCTACGTAGCGTTGACGGCCAGGACGAAGCAACCATCTTGCGCGAGATCCAGAGCGCATTGCGCGATCTGCGCTTTGGTGCGGTAGAGATCACGGTGCACAACGCCCAGGTGGTTCAGATTGAACGCAAAGAGAAATTCCGCTTGCAGAGCCCCGGTAACAAACCGGGCTGATGCCCGCCCCGACAGGCAACCCGATTCCAGAAATACATAAGAACAGCCAACACTAAAAATTTCAGGAGCTTCACTATGTCGTCGATTCGCCGTTTCGCGTTGGCCGCTTTGGCCAGTGCCCTGTTTGTCGGTTCCGCGGTTGCCAAGGATTACGAATTGCTCAATGTGTCGTACGACCCGACGCGGGAGCTGTACCAGGAGTACAACGCCGAATTCATCGACTTCTGGAAAAAGGAACACGCTGGCGACAACGTGAAGATCCAGCAGTCCCACGGCGGCTCGGGCAAGCAAGGCCGTGCGGTGATCGATGGCCTGCGGGCCGACGTGGTGACGCTGGCGCTGGCCGGTGACATCGACGAAATCGCCAAACTGGGCAAGACCCTGCCGGCCGATTGGCAGAAGCGACTGCCTGAGGCGAGCACGCCCTACACCTCGACCATCGTGTTCCTGGTGCGCAAGGGCAACCCCAAGGGCATCAAGGATTGGGGCGACCTGACCAAAAACGGCGTCGAAGTGATCACCCCGAATCCGAAGACCTCCGGTGGCGCGCGCTGGAACTTCCTCGCCGCCTGGGCCTATGGCCTGAAAGCTAGCGGCGGCGATGAAGCCAAGGCCAAGGACTATGTGCAGACCCTGTTCAAGCACGTCCCGGTATTGGACACCGGTGCTCGCGGTTCGACCATCACCTTCGTCAACAACGGGCAGGGCGATGTGTTGCTGGCCTGGGAAAACGAAGCGTTCCTGGCGCTGAAGGAAGACGGTGGCGCCGACAAGTTCGAGATCATCGTGCCTTCGCTGTCGATTCTCGCCGAGCCACCCGTGGCCGTGGTCGACAAGAATGCCGAGAAAAAAGGCAACGAGCAGGTCGCCGAAGCCTACCTCAAGCACTTGTACAGCCCGGCCGGCCAGGAAATCGCCGCCAGGAATTTCTACCGTCCGCGTGACAAGACCGTGGCCGCCAAGTACGCCCAACAGTTCCCGACCCTGGAACTGGTGACTATCGACAAGGACTTCGGCGGCTGGAAAACTGCCCAACCGAAGTTTTTCAATGACGGTGGCGTGTTCGACCAGATCTACCAGGCGCAGTAACCTGAATCCAGCCAGCATCAAGCCCGGAGTCGCCTTCGGGTTTTGTGCGTTCAACCAAGGACTTTTATGTCGCGTCGTATCTCCCCCGTCATACCCGGCTTCGGGCTGACGCTGGGTTACACCTTGGTGTACCTCAGTCTGATTGTGCTCATTCCGCTGGCGGCGATGTTCGTGCATGCCGCTCAACTCACCTGGGATCAGTTCTGGGCAATCATCACCGCACCACGGGTGCTGGCGGCGTTGAAGCTCAGCTTCGGCACCGCGCTGTGCGCGGCGATCATCAACGGCATCATCGGTACGTTGCTGGCCTGGGTCCTGGTGCGCTACACCTTCCCGGGACGCAAGGTCATCGATGCGATGATCGACCTGCCGTTCGCGCTGCCAACGGCGGTGGCCGGTATTGCGCTGACCGCGCTGTACGCGCCGAACGGGCTGGTGGGGCAGTTCGCCGCCGACCTGGGCTTCAAGATCGCCTACACCCCGCTGGGCATCACCCTGGCGCTGACTTTCGTGACGTTGCCGTTCGTGGTGCGCACGGTGCAGCCGGTGTTGGCCGATATTCCACGAGAGATCGAAGAGGCCGCCGCCTGCCTGGGTGCCAAGCCGTTGCAGGTGTTCCGCTACATCCTGCTGCCGGCCCTGTTGCCCGCCTGGCTGACCGGTTTCGCCCTGGCCTTTGCCCGGGGTGTCGGCGAGTACGGCTCGGTGATTTTCATCGCCGGCAACATGCCGATGAAAACCGAGATCCTGCCGCTGCTGATCATGGTCAAGCTCGACCAGTACGACTACACCGGCGCCACCTCCATCGGCGTGCTGATGCTGGTGGTTTCCTTCGTCCTGTTGCTGCTGATCAACTTGTTGCAGCGGCGTATCGAAACCCCATAAGGAGGCGCGAACAATGTCCCAATCGTCTATTGCCGCGGCCTCTTCGGCCAACGCCGCCCGCCGTGGCAGTGCCACATCACGGCGGATCCTGATCGTCCTCGGCTGGCTGATCTTTGCCCTGTTTCTGTTGTTGCCGCTGTTCATCGTGGTGTCCCAGGGCCTGAAGCTGGGCCTGGGGGCGTTCTTCACCGCGATCTTCGAGCCCGATGCCCTGTCGGCCTTGAAGCTGACGGTCATTGCCGTGCTGATTTCGGTGCCGCTGAACCTGGTGTTCGGCGTCAGCGCGGCCTGGTGCGTGAGCAAGTACTCGTTCCGTGGCAAGAGCATGCTGGTGACCCTGATCGACTTGCCGTTTTCGGTGTCGCCGGTGATCGCGGGCCTGGTCTATGTGCTGATGTTCGGTGCGCAGGGGCTGTTCGGTCCATGGTTGCAGGACCACGACATCCAGATCGTGTTTGCCTTGCCGGGCATCGTGCTGGCGACGATTTTCGTCACCGTGCCGTTCGTGGCCCGTGAACTGATCCCGCTGATGCAGGAGCAGGGCACCCAGGAAGAAGAGGCCGCGCGCTTGCTCGGGGCCAATGGCTGGCAGATGTTCTGGCACGTCACCGTGCCCAACATCAAGTGGGGCCTGATCTATGGCGTGGTGCTGTGTACGGCCCGGGCCATGGGTGAGTTCGGTGCGGTGTCGGTGGTTTCCGGGCATATTCGCGGGGTGACCAACACCTTGCCTTTGCACGTTGAGATTCTCTACAACGAATACAACCATGTGGCCGCGTTTGCCGTGGCGAGCCTGTTGCTGATCCTGGCGCTCTTGATCCTGCTGCTCAAGCAGTGGAGCGAATCCCGTATTAACCGCCTGCGCGCCAGCGCCGCGGAGGAATAATTCATGTCGATCGAAGTGCGTAACGTCAGCAAGAACTTCAATGCGTTCAAGGCGCTGGACAACATCAGCCTGGACATCCAGAGCGGTGAACTGGTGGCGCTGTTGGGGCCGTCCGGCTGCGGCAAGACGACTCTGCTGCGAATCATCGCCGGCCTGGAGACCCCGGACCAGGGCAACATCGTGTTCCACGGTGAAGACGTCTCCGGCCACGATGTGCGTGATCGCAACGTCGGTTTCGTGTTCCAGCACTACGCCCTGTTCCGCCATATGACAGTGTTCGACAACGTGGCGTTCGGCCTGCGCATGAAACCGAAAAACCAGCGCCCGAGCGAAAGCCAGATTGCCGCCAAGGTCCACGAACTGCTGAACATGGTGCAGCTCGATTGGTTGTCGGATCGCTACCCGGAACAGCTCTCCGGCGGCCAGCGTCAGCGTATCGCGCTGGCCCGTGCCCTGGCGGTGGAGCCGAAGGTGTTGCTGCTCGACGAGCCGTTCGGCGCCCTCGATGCCAAGGTCCGTAAAGAGCTGCGCCGCTGGCTGGCGCGTCTGCACGAAGACATCAACCTGACCTCGGTGTTCGTGACTCACGACCAGGAAGAGGCGATGGAAGTGGCCGACCGCATCGTGGTGATGAACAAGGGTGTGATCGAGCAGATCGGCTCACCCGGTGACGTCTACGAAAACCCGGCCAGCGATTTTGTGTACCACTTCCTTGGTGACTCCAACCGCCTGCACCTGGGCGAAGACAATCATGTGTTGTTCCGGCCGCATGAAGTGTCGCTGTCGCGCCATGAGCTTGCCGATCACCACGCCGCCGAAGTCCGCGACATCCGCCCTCTGGGAGCAACGACGCGGGTGACCTTGAAAGTGGAAGGGCAGAGTGAACTGATCGAGGCCGAAGTGGTGAAAGACCACGATAGCCTGACGGGCCTGGCCAAGGGCGAAACGCTGTTCTTCAAACCCAAGGTCTGGCAGAAAATCGCCAATATCTGAAAGCGTTGCACGCAAGCGGGGCGCCCCCCGCTTGCTCACGAGGGTGTCCTACACCGCAGCGCGTTTTGGATTGATCCGCACCACCCCCGCCCGCGCCTCGATCTGCTCCTTGAGCTCATGGCGCATGCCGAGCATGAACGCCAGTTCCGCGACCACGAACAGCGGTCCGACAATCAACCCGGTCACATCATCGACAAACGCCGGCTTGCGCCCTTCGTAATAGTGGCCGACAAACTGGATCGCCCAGCCGAGCACAAACATCGCGATCCCGCTGCCCAGCCAGAGCAGCGTACTGTGTGCCGCGAGGATCTGGCCGAGCCAGACGGAAAGGCCCAGCAGCACCGTCATCACCACGCCCAGGCGCACCTCCAGGCGCAAGTAGAACCACGCCGAGGCCAATGCCAGCAGCACCGCCGGTGACAGCCAGAGCCCGGCCACAGGCCATCCCGGACGTGACAGCAACACGGCGACGGCAACCACGATCAGCGGGATGCCGATAAAGTGGCTGGCGATGTTACGCGGGTCACGGTGGTACGCGGCGTATTGACTGAGGTGGTCAACGAGGCTTTTCATTGTTATTCCTCCTGTAGGGATGCTGATCATGCCCTGCGATCGGTCGTGGCACTGTCAGCCACGCGACAATCATTTTGGAGTCTTCATGCCAATACAGGCCTGGCGGTCATGCCTGATGCAGGGGCAGTGGTTCAGTCATTTGTCGTCCTCTCTACAGGATAGCCTGCTGTCCCTGGCCCGCCCGCGGCGGTTGGCGTCGGGCCAGCGGCTGTTCGGGCGCGGCGATGCTCCGTGTGGCCTGTACGCGGTGCTGGAAGGCGCGGTGCGCGTCGGTGCGGTCAATGAGCAAGGCAAGGAGGCGTTGTTGAGCCTGATCGAAGCGCCGCACTGGTTTGGCGAGATCTGCCTGTTCGATGGTCAGCCACGCACCCATGATGCCTATGCCGTCGGCGAGTGCACCTTGCTGCAGATTCCGCAGGCCAGCCTGCTGGCTTTTCTCGACCAGCAACCGCAGCACTGGCGGCAGCTGGCGTTGTTGATGAGCCACAAACTGCGCCTGACCTTCATCAACCTCGAGCAGTTGACCCTACTGCCGGCATCGGCGCGGGTGGCGCACCGCTTGCTGATGATCGCCGACGGTTACGGCGAGTTCGAGCACGCCCGTCGTGTCCTGCAGTTACCTCAGGAGCAGTTGGCGCTGTTGCTGTCGCTGTCCCGCCAGACCACCAACCAGATCCTCAAGGATCTGGAAAACCAGGGCATCCTCAGCCTCGGTTATGGTGAGATCGAGATTCTCGATGCCCAGCGCTTGCGGGCATTGGCCACGCTTTGAGGCCTTGCCCACGCGGGGAACCGAGGGCCTTCAGCGCAACCCGTCGCGAAACTGTCCCGGTGTCATGCCGGTCCAGCGCTTGAAGGCGCGGCTGAAGCTGCTGGTGTCGGCAAACCCCAGCAGGTAGCTGATTTCGCTCAGTGAACATTGCGGATCGCGCAGGTGCAGCAGGGCCAGGTTTTCGCGGCTTTCGTTGAGCAGGGTGTCGAAGCGACAGCCCTCATCCGCCAAGTGCCGTTGCAGGCTGCGCAAGCTCAGGTGCAGCGCCTGGGCGATGCGTTCGGCGCTGGGTTCGCCCTCGGGCAATTGTTCTTCAATGGCATCGCGAACCTTGCGCTCCCAGGTCAGGGGCTTGAGTTGCGCCAGGGTGCGCTTGAGCACGGTTTCGTTGTGCTCGGCCAGTTCCGGGTTGGCGTCGTCCAGGTGGCTGTCGAAGTCTTCGAGGGCAAATTCCAGTCGATCTTCGTCGGCGGCGAAGTACACCGGTGAGCGGAACACCTTGTGCCATGGGTGAGGATCCATAGGCTCCGGGCGACGCAGGTACACCGCCAGCGGCGCGTACTCGCGGCCCAGGCGGTTGCGGCAGGTGCGCACGTAGATCGCGGCAAAGGCGTCGATGGCTTCCGGGGCGGGGGCCGGACTGCCTTCGGGCACCTGGAGGGTGAAGCGGTACCGGTCCTCGGCGCGACTCAGGTGCAGGTCCAGGGCGTCGCTGACCACCTGGTGATAGCGCACGATGCGTTCGAACACTTCCCGCAGGCTGCCACTGGCGACCAGCGCATAACCCAATGCGTGGAAGGTCGTGGGGCTGACAAACCGCGACACCCGTAGACCGATGGCCGGGTCGCCACTGGCATGCACCGCCACCTCCCACAAACGAGTGGTTGCCGACAGTGGATAGCGGGCATTGGGGTCGTCCATCAGTTGCGGATCGAGCCCGGCCTGCTGGCACAGTGCCGCGCTGTCGAGGCCCAGGGCGTCGAGTTGCTTGCGCAGGGCGCGGGTCCAGCTGGCGAGGGAGGTGGGTTCAATCATGATGATTGGCGCTTCCGGTCAACAGGTTGGCGTTCACAGCTAACGCCCGGCGCAAGTGCACAGGGCAGGATGCGAGCATCAATAACCAAAGGATGGAAGCATGTACGGTACTTCTGCAAGTCCCCAGGGCCAGAATGCACAGCAACGATCGGCGCATATCCGCCAAGTGGTGCTCGCACGAGGCGTCGAACTACGCCAGCGCTACCCGCTGCTCAATCATCAGGATGCCCTTGGCGCGGGCATTCTGGCCTTCGCCCTGGCCGGGATGATCGGTTCGGCGACGTTGTACATGACGGGGCACATGGCCTGGTGGGCATGCCTGCTGCTGAATGCTTTTTTTGCGTCGCTGACCCATGAACTGGAGCACGACCTGATCCACAGCATGTACTTCCGTAAACAACGCGTGCCGCACAACCTGATGATGGGCCTGGTGTGGCTGGCGCGTCCGAGCACTATCAATCCGTGGATCCGCCGCCACCTGCACCTCAATCACCACAAGGTGTCCGGCACTGAAGCCGACATGGAAGAGCGCGCCATCACCAATGGCGAGCCCTGGGGTGTTGCTCGCTTGCTGATGGTCGGTGACAACGTGATGTCGGCGTTTATCCGTGTGCTGCGGGCCAGGACCTGGGCCCACAAGTTGAGCATCCTGCAACGCAGCCTGAAGGTCTATGCGCCGCTGGCACTGATGCATTGGGGCGCGTGGTATGTGTTCCTCGGCTTTCACGGAATCAACGGCGTCGCCTGGCTGATGGGCACCTCGGTGGAGTGGTCGGCGGCGACCTTGTCAGCGATGCAGGTGATCGATGTCGCCGCCGTGGTGATCATCGGCCCGAACGTATTGCGCACCTTTTGCCTGCACTTTGTCAGCTCGAACATGCACTACTACGGCGACCTCGAAGCGGGCAACGTGATCCAGCAGACCCAGGTGCTCAACCCCTGGTGGATGTGGCCGTTACAGGCGTTCTGCTTCAACTTCGGCAGCAGCCACGGTATCCACCATTTCGTGGTGAAGGAACCGTTCTACATCCGCCAGCTGACGGTGCCGGTGGCGCACAAGGTGATGCGTGAGATGGGCGTGCGGTTTAACGACTTCGGCACGTTTGGCCGGGCGAACCGGTTCGTGCGCAAGGAGCGACAGGCAGCTGATACCGCGGTAGCGGCTCAAACCTAGTTGTTCCCACGTTGTGTGCGGGCACAAGCTGTGACGGCCGGCCTGACGTTTAGCCCGTGCTGATTACCGGAAAAAGCCAGCTCAGTTACCGGTGATCAGCAGGCAGGTTGGTGCTTTGCAGTCCTTGGCATGACTCAGTGTGACGAACTGTATGGCCGCGTCGGGAGCGACGTGGCCTTCGACGAACGCTTGAATTGCATATTACTTATCGGTCTATTTTAAGTATTAAATATTACTTTAAAGAATAAGTGTTTGAAGTAATGATTCGTCCGGCGATGCAGTGGTGTCATACGTTGAAGGGCTGATTCATCAGATCGAAACCTTGATGCGGTATTCCTCTACGCAAGAGAGCAACGCGTGACGCTACCGCTGCCTGCGCTTGAATCCATCGATTTCCGGGGCCGTCTCCTTGGCAGGGTGCGGCCCTTTTTTTATTTGGGAAAAACCACGGCGTGTGGAAATGTCCTTCATATTCTATTTAGGTCTTAATTAATAAATTCTTATTCCTTAACGAATATAAGTCTCGTCCCTATACTCGCTCAGGAATAGACACGCACAGGAGAGCCCCCCATGCGCAACGAACCCATTCGCTACCTGATTGTGCCGGGCTGGCAGGGATCGCCGGACGATCATTGGCAAACCCACTGGCAGAACAGCCTGCCGAACAGCGCACGGGTCGAGCAGGCCGATTGGCTGACGCCGCGGCGTGAAGACTGGGTGGCTGCGTTGGCCGAAGCGATCGATGCCGACAGCACGCCGGTGATCCTGATCGCCCATAGCCTGGGTTGCATCACCGTCGCGCATTGGGCAGCCACCGCGCCGTCGCAGGCGTTGCGTCAAGTTCGCGGGGCCCTGCTGGTGGCGCCTGCCGACGTCGAACGCCCGGCTTGCGTGCCGGCGTTGCGTAACTTTGCACCGATTCCGATGCACGTGCTGCCGTTCCCGAGCCAGGTCGTCAGCTCTGATAACGACGCAGCGGTCAGCGCGCCGCGCGCCCTTGAGCTGGCACGCCATTGGGGCGCCGAGGCCGGCATCCTGGCCGGTGCCGGGCACATCAATGTGAAGTCCGGTCACCATCGCTGGGAGCAGGGTTTTGCCTACCTGTATCGCCTGCAAACCCGCATGGAACATCGCGCCCTGCGTCGCGCCTGAACCTCCTTTTTATTGCAACGTCCCCGTCCGCCGACGGTTTGGGCGGGAGTCCGTCATGAGTGTGCATGAGTCTTTCGGTCAGTCCTTGCTGACCTTTCCCGATGCCGAAAAAAGCCCGTTGAGCATCCGCGCCAAGGCGCTGGTGTTCGTCGATCCACGCTCGCGCCAGCTACGCCAGGACCTTGAGGAACTGGCGCCGCGCTCGATTTGCGTATTGATCCGTGGCGAGACCGGTACCGGCAAAGAATTGCTGGCGCGGCACATTCATCGCGCCAGTGACCGCGGCGGTTTGTTTGTGTCGGTCAACTGTGGTGCCATCAGCCCGACTTACGCCGATGCTGAGTTGTTCGGTTATGCCGGTGGCAGTTTCAGCGGCTCGGCCAGCAGTCGCGCCGGCTGGTTTGGCTCGGCCAATGGCGGGACCCTGTACCTGGACGAGATTGGCGATTTGCCGTTGCCGATTCAGGCCAGATTACTGGCAGCCCTGGAGAACCATGAAGTCACCCGTGTCGGTGCGCAGCAGCCGAGTCCCGTGGATGTGCGTCTGGTGGCGGCCACCAGCATTGACTTGGCACAGGCGGTGGCCGCCGGCAAGTTCCATGAGCGACTGTTCCATTACCTCAGCGAAGGCCAGCTCGAATTGCCGGCGCTGCGCGAGCGGATCGGCGACATTCAATCGTTGGCCGAGTACTTCCTGGGGATCTACAGCCAGCGTCTTGACCTGCCAGTGCCGTTTATCAGCGAGGCAGCGCAACGGCTGCTGGAGCAACACCGTTGGCCGGGCAACACCCGTGAGCTGGAAAATGTCATTCACTTTGCGTTGCTGGTGAGTAGCGGCGAGGAGATACAACCTGCGCATTTGAACTTGCCGCAGGTGGTGTCGCCCTTGTCGTTGATCGAGCAGCAGGCCACGCAGCTCATCACCACCGGCTCGGTCGCTGAACGCGCAGCGCTCGGGCGCCTGCTCGCAAGCCTGGCGCAGGCCCTGTAGGCATTGGCGGGTGACAGAGTGGGGGTCGTTGTCAAAAGAACAAAATAGAATATGAAAGTGAATAAAAGATATTATTCAGGAATAAAAAACCTCGGTATTGTCCGCTTCACGCCACTGATAGCCCTTCACTGGCACCTCATTTTTTAGCCGTTGTCGACAACGACAAATAAGGACACTGCATGAAAAAGGTTCTGTTGTTCACCGCATTGGCGGCTGCCCTGACCGCAGGCATCGCCCAGGCAGGCGAGAAGCTGGTGGTTGCTGCAACGCCGGTGCCGCACGCCGAGATTCTCGAACTGATCAAGCCAACCCTCGCCAAACAAGGCGTGGATCTGGAGATCAAAATCTTCACCGATTACGTTCAACCGAACGTGCAAGTCGATCAGAAGCGTCTGGACGCCAACTACTTCCAGACCCTGCCGTACCTCAAGAGCTTCAACGAAGGCAAAGGCACTCACCTGGAGACGGTGATCGGTGTGCATGTCGAACCGTTCGGCGGCTACTCGAAAAAGGTCAAGTCCCTGGCTGAGCTCAAAGACGGTGCCACCATCGCCATCCCGAACGAAGGCAGCAACAGCGGTCGTGCGCTGATCCTGCTGCAGAAAGCCGGCCTGATCGAGTTGAAAGACCCGAAAAACGCCCTGGCCACGCCAAAGGACATTGCCAAGAACCCGCACAACTTCAAGTTCAAGGAACTGGAGTCGGCCATGCTGCCGCGCGTGCTGGATCAGGTCGACCTGGACATGATCAACACCAACTACGCGCTGGAAGCCGGCCTGAACCCGGCCAAGGATGCGCTGGTGATTGAAGGTGCCGATTCGCCGTACGTGAACTTCCTGGTCGCGCGTCCAGACAACAAGGACAGCGTCGCGATCCAGAAACTGGCCAAGGCCCTGACCAGTCCTGAAGTCAAAGCGTTCATTGCCCAGAAGTACAGTGGTGCGGTACTGCCAGCGTTTTGATAACGCCGTAAACCCTTTCAAGGTTTCAACGCCGACGGCTTTCACCCGCGTCGGCGTTTTTTTTATGACCGTCAGATCGGTGGCAGGCCCACTCGCCACATGATCAAGCCCTGGATCTCGGTCAGGCCGTCGGGGCCTTCAACGCCTGGCGCAACGCCACCAACCACTTCACGATATCCTGCGGGTCCAGTCGCGGGGAGGTGTTCAGGTCTGCCATGTTTATCGTCCTTGTTGGATGTTGGGTCGGGGAGTCTGGTCGTGCGCTGTTCGTCCTTGGAGGGATGATGTGAAAGAAAGCCCTCTCCTGCAGCGCAAAGGAAAATAGCTGTCACTTGCAGACTTCGCCAATCCGCGGGACAACTTTTCAAGTGACTCAAACGGCCGCCTGACCGCGCGGCCAGGCATCAGCCCGCTGTCTCAGTCCGGCCAGTTCCACGCCGGTTCATCCAGCATCCCCTGCCCAACGATTTGCGTCTGGCCAAACTGTTTCTCCAGCACGATGCAATTGCACTCGGGGTCTTGCTGCAGCGCGGCGATCAGGCGGCTGGCGTGGGATACCACCCACACCTGGCACTCTTGCGAAGCGCGGATGATCAGGCGGGCCAAGGCTGGCAGCAGGTCCGGGTGCAGGCTGGTTTCCGGTTCGTTGAGGACCATCAGCGTCGGAGGCCGTGGTGTCAGCAGCGCGGCGATCAGCAGCAGGTAGCGCAAGGTGCCGTCCGACAGTTCGGCGGCGGACAGCGGGCGTAGCAAGCCTTCCTGATAAAACTCAATGGCAAAGCGGCCGCCTTGCACGGGCTCGATGTGTAGCCGGGCACCGGGAAAGGCATCGCTGACCGCGTTTTGCAGCGCCTCGGGATCACCGATTTCCCGGATGGTCTGTAGCGCAGCCGCCAGATCACGGCCATCGTGATGCAATACCGGCGTGCGTGTACCCAGCTGTACCTGGCGCGCCGGGGCATCGGCGTCGCTGCGAAAGTGATCGTAGAAGCGCCAGCCCCGGATGTGTTCGCGCAGCAGCAAGACTTCCGGTGATGAGCGCAGGTTGCCGACCTGATCAAACAGGCTGTCGAAGGTCGGCGTGTGCTGGGCCAGGACGTCCCAGTCGCGCCCCTCACGGACCCGAATCATAGGGCCGGCGCGGTTTACCAGCAGGCTCGCCGGACGATACACGGCGCCTGCCCAGATGCATTCGCGTTTGATTTCCGGGTCCAGCGAGAAGTACGACACACGCTCTGGCAACGGCATGGGCAGGCCCAGTGCGATGGCGTAGCTGAAGTCGTCGCCGGCAAAGCCCAGGCGCAACCGCTTGGGCCCCTGGCGCAACGAGGCCTCGATCGGCACATCATGGTTGCGCATGCGTCGGCTGATGTTTTCCGGCCCGGCCCAGAAGGTCGAGTCCAGCCCGCCCTCGCGAGCCAGCGCGTTGACCACACCGCCCTGGGCGGTTTCGGCCAACAGTCGCAGTGCGCGATAGAGATTGGATTTGCCGCTGCCATTGGGTCCGGTAATCAGATTCAGCCGGCCCAGCGGGATTACCAGTTTATTGATCGAGCGGTAATTGGCCACCGCCAGGGTGTTGAGCATTGGGGAATTCCTGCTGCGTTGAAGACCAGTTTGCCTTATTGTCGGCAGCTCTGTGAGCGCTCGGTGCGTGAGTCGCTGGGCATGCACCAGGAAACCCATGGTCGGTGCTCACTGTCTGATCGTTACCTGTCCGCCCGTATTACGCAAAGGAGCTTGCATGGCTGGTCCTGGATTGAAGTGTATCGTTGGCCTGAGCCTCTTTGCCCTGTTGACCGCGTGCGGCGACAAGCAGCCCGTTGAAAAGGAACGCCCAAGGGTGTTCGTGCAAGAGGTAAAACCCACTGAATTCGCAGCCTCGGTGACCCTCACCGGGGATGTTCAGGCGCGGGTCCAGACCGAGTTGTCGTTTCGCGTGGACGGCAAGATCATCCAGCGCATGGTGGATGTCGGTGATCGCGTGTCCGCCAGGCAAGTGCTGGCCCGGCTCGACCCGAAAGACCTGCAGACCAGCCTCGACAGCGCGCTGGCCCAAGTGGTCGCCGAACAGGCGCGGGTCAAGCAGGCGGCTGCCGCGTTCGTCCGCCAGCAAAAACTCCTGCCAAAAGCCTATACCAGCCAAAGCGAATACGACTCTGCCCAGGCGGCATTGCGCAGCAGCCAAAGCGCCCTGGCGGCCGCGCAGGCGCAGTTGGCCAATGCCCGCGAGCAACTGAGCTACACCGCACTGGTTAGCGATGCACCTGGCGTGATCACTGCGCGTCAGGCTGAAGTCGGCCAGGTGGTGCAGGCCACGGTGCCGATTTTCAGCCTGGCCCGGGACGGCGAGCGTGATGCGGTGTTCAACGTCTATGAGTCACTGCTGCTTGAGGAGCCCGAAGACAAGACCGTGGTGGTCAGTCTGCTCGATGACCCGAGCATCAAGACCACCGGTATCGTGCGTGAAATTACCCCGGCCGTGTCGGCGCAAAGCGGCACGGTACAGATCAAGGTTACCCTTGCAGAACTGCCTGAAGGCATGCGGCTGGGCTCTGTAGTCAGTGCCACGGGCAAGGTCCCAGGCACGTCCGTGGTCGAGTTGCCTTGGGCGGCACTGACCAAGAACCTCAGCGAGCCGGCTGTGTGGCTGGTGGATGCGCAAGGCAAGGCACAGCTCAAAACGGTAAAAGTGGGCCGTTACCTGACCGGCAAAGTCATCATCAGCGAGGGCCTGAACGGCGGTGAGAAAGTCGTCACCGCCGGCGGTCAGTTGTTGCACCCCAATGTGTTGGTGGAGATCGTCACCCCGCCTGCCCAACCCTCGATGCAATCGCCGGGAGCCCAACCATGAAGCGCTGGGTACTGTTGTTGTCGGCGGGCCTGCTGGTGTCGGCCTGCTCGGAGAAAGAGGCGCCGCCTGAACCGGTGCGTCCGGTGTTGTCCATCAAGGTACAGGCGCTGGATCAGGAGGATCTCGGACGATTTGCCGGGACCATCCAGGCTCGCTACGAAAGCAACCTCGGTTTCCGTGTGCCGGGGCGCATCGCCAGTCGAGCAGTGGATGTCGGCAGCGAAGTCGAGAAGGGCGCGTTGCTGGCGACCCTCGACCCGACGGAGCAGCAAAACCAGCTGCGCTCCACTCAGGGCGACCTGGCTAAGATCGAGGCGCAATTGATCAACGCCCAGGCCAATGCCCGGCGTCAGCAGGAGTTGTTTGACCAAGGGGTCGGTGCCCAGGCGCAACTGGACATCGCCCAGACCGACCTGAAAACCACCCAGGCGTCACTGGATCAGGCTCGGGCGGCAGTCAACCAGGCCCGGGACCAGCTCGCCTATACCGAACTGCGCACGGATCATGCCGCTGTCGTCACGGCCTGGAACGCCGAGGCCGGGCAAGTGGTGAGCGCCGGACAGCAAGTGGTGACCCTGGCGCGGCCGGATATCAAGGAGGCGGTCATTGACCTGCCGGCGACCCTCGCCGAACAGTTGCCGACCGACGTGGTGTTCGAAGTCTCGGCGCAACTGGATCCGAGCATGCGCACAACGGCCATCATCCGCGAGATCGAACCGCAGGCACAAAGCGCGACCCGTACCCGGCGAGCCCGCCTGACCCTGACGGAAACGCCCATTGGGTTCCGCCTTGGCACGGCCATCAGCGTGAGTCTGCGTACCGCTATCGAACCGCGCATTGAACTGCCGCTGACCACCTTGCAGGAAGTCGACGGCAAAACCCGTATCTGGGTGGTCGATCCCCATACCCAAACCGTTTCTCCGCGCGAGGTCAGCGTGGTCAGCCGTGGTCCCGACAGTGTGATCCTGGGGCGGGGTCTCAAGAGTGGCGAGCGCGTGGTCAGCGCCGGTGTGAACAGCCTCAAGCCGGGGCAGAAAGTTAAAATCGACGAGGACAGCCCGCGATGAAAGGGAGTTTCAACTTATCCGAATGGGCCCTCAAGCATCAGTCCTTCGTCTGGTACCTGATGTTCGTTGCCTTGCTCATGGGCGTGTTTTCGTACCTCAACCTGGGGCGCGAGGAAGACCCTTCGTTCACCATCAAGACCATGGTGATCCAGACCCGCTGGCCCGGTGCGACCCAGGAAGAAACCCTCAAGCAGGTCACCGACCGGATCGAGAAAAAGCTCGAAGAGCTCGACTCGCTCGATTACGTGAAAAGCTACACCCGGCCCGGCGAGTCCACGGTGTATGTCTACTTGCACGACACCACTAAGGCCAAGGACATTCCGGAAATCTGGTACCAGGTGCGCAAGAAGATCAACGATATTCGCGGCACCTTCCCGCAAGGCATACAGGGGCCGTCGTTCAACGACGAATTCGGTGATGTGTTCGGCTCGGTGTTCGCCTTTACCGCCGATGGCCTGTCGATGCGCCAGTTGCGCGACTACGTCGAGCAGGCGCGCGCCGAGATCCGCGACGTACCGGGACTGGGCAAGATCGAAATGGTCGGCCAGCAGGACGAAGTGCTGTACCTGAACTTCTCCACGCGCAAGCTGGCGGCCCTGGGGCTTGACCAGCGCGAGGTGGTGCAGAGCCTGCAAGCTCAGAACGCCGTGACCCCGGCCGGGGTGATCGAGGCCGGTCCCGAGCGGATTTCCGTGCGCACCTCCGGGCAGTTTGCTTCGGAGAAAGACCTGGCGGCGGTCAATCTGCGGCTCAACGACCGTTTCTACCGCCTGGCCGACATCGCGGACATTACCCGTGGCTATGTCGACCCGGCCGCGCCGATGTTCCGCTTCAATGGCCAGCCGGCCATTGGCCTGGCGATTGCCATGAAGGCGGGCGGCAACATTCAGGAGTTCGGCAAGGCCCTGCACGCGCGCATGGACCAGCTCACCGCTGACTTGCCGGTGGGGGTTGGCGTGCACAAGGTGTCGGACCAGGCCGAAGTGGTGGAGGAGGCCGTTGGCGGCTTCACCAGCGCGCTGTTCGAAGCGGTCATCATCGTGCTGGTGGTCAGCTTCATCAGCCTTGGCGTGCGCGCCGGGCTGGTGGTGGCGTGTTCGATTCCGCTGGTGCTGGCGATGGTCTTTGTGTTCATGGAATACAGTGGCATCACCATGCAGCGGATCTCCCTCGGTGCGTTGATCATCGCCCTGGGTCTGCTGGTAGATGACGCGATGATCACCGTCGAGATGATGGTCACGCGCCTGGAAATGGGGGAAACCAAGGAACAGGCGGCGACCTTCGCCTATACCTCGACCGCGTTCCCGATGCTCACCGGGACCCTGGTGACCGTCGCCGGTTTTGTGCCGATCGGGCTGAACGGTAGCTCTGCCGGCGAATACACCTTCACCTTGTTTGCCGTGATCGCGGTGGCCATGATCGTGTCGTGGATTGTCGCGGTGCTGTTTGCCCCGGTGATCGGCGTGCACATCCTCAGTACCAAGGTCAAACCGCACTCTGCCGAGCCAGGGCGTATCGGCCGGGCCTTCAACGGTGGTTTGCTCTGGTGCATGCGCAATCGTTGGTGGGCCATCGGTATCACCGTGCTGTGCTTTGTGCTGGCGGTGTTTTCCATGCGCTTTGTGCAGAACCAGTTCTTCCCCTCGTCCGATCGTCCGGAAATTCTCGTCGACCTGAACCTGCCGCAAAACGCCTCGCTGGATGAAACCCGCAAGGCCGTTGACCGCCTGGAAGCGACCCTCAAGGGCGACCCGGATATCGTGCGCTGGAGCACGTACATCGGCCAGGGCGCGATTCGTTTCTACCTGCCACTCGACCAGCAATTGCAGAACCCCTTCTATGCGCAGCTGGTGATCGTCAGCAAGGACTTCCAGGCGCGCACGGAGCTCAGCCAGCGGTTGCGCGAGCGGCTGCGCAAGGATTTCGTCGGTATCGGCAGCTATGTACAAGCGCTGGAAATGGGCCCGCCGGTCGGTCGGCCGATCCAGTACCGGGTCAGCGGCAAGGACATCGATCAGGTGCGCAAGCACGCCATCGATCTGGCCAGCGAACTGGACAAGAACCCGCACATCGGCGAGATCATTTTTGACTGGAACGAACCGGGCAAGGTCTTGCGCATCGATATTGCCCAGGACAAGGCGCGGCAACTCGGGTTGTCATCCGAGGACGTGGCCAGCTTGATGAATGGCATCGTCAGCGGCTCGACGGTGACCCAGGTTGACGATGACATCTACCTGATCAACGTGATCGGCCGCGCGGTGGACAGCGAACGAGGGACGCCGGAAACCCTGCAGAATCTGCAGATCGTGACACCGGGTGGCACCTCGATTCCGTTGCTGGCCTTCGCCACCGTGCGCTATGAGCTGGAGCAGCCACTGGTCTGGCGTCGTGACCGCAAGCCGACGATCACCATCAAGGCGGCGGTTCGCGATGAGATCCAGCCCACTGACCTGGTGCGGTTGTTGAAGCCGGACATCGATAAATTCGCCGCCACGTTGCCAGTGGGCTACAAGGTCGCCACGGGGGGCACGGTGGAGGAGAGCGGCAAGGCTCAGGGGCCGATCGCCAAAGTGGTGCCGCTGATGCTGTTCCTGATGGCGACCTTCCTGATGATCCAGCTGCACAGCGTGCAGAAGCTGTTCCTGGTCGCCAGTGTCGCGCCGCTGGGTCTGATCGGCGTAGTCCTGGCGCTGATTCCCACGGGCACGCCCATGGGCTTTGTGGCGATCCTGGGGATTCTCGCGCTGATCGGTATCATCATCCGCAACTCGGTGATCCTGGTGACCCAGATTGACGAACTCGAGCGCAGCGGCTGCTCCCCCTGGGATGCCGTGGTGCAAGCCACCGAACACCGTCGCCGGCCGATCCTGCTCACCGCCGCCGCCGCGAGCATGGGCATGATCCCGATTGCCCGTGAGGTGTTCTGGGGGCCGATGGCCTACGCGATGATTGGCGGGATTATTGTCGCCACCTTGCTGACGCTGTTGTTCCTGCCGGCGCTGTATGTGGCCTGGTACAAGATCAAGGAACCGCAGAAACAAGCCGTTTGATGATCGTTCCCACGCGCCTGCGTGGGGGAATGCCTCCCGGGACGCCCCGCGTCCCTGCGTCACCACCGCAGGGCGTTACCGACTTCAATCTGTTATCCCTTGCGCCAGACACTCGCCAACCAGGGCTGCTGCTCCCTCGGCAGCCCCGCTGGCCGGTAGTAATGTTCCAGCTCCACAAACCCTGCCGCTGTCAGCAGTACCTGCCACGCCGCCAGGTCGTGATAGGCCCCGAAACGCTGCCCGCTCCAGCCTTCACGGTTATCCCCGCGCGGGTTCGAACTGAACAAAACCCCACCCGGTTTCAAGGTGCCGTGCAGCTGCTTGAGCACTCGGGGCAGTTCTTGAACAGGAATGTGAAACAGCACGGCATTGGCGAAAATGCCGTCGAAGTGTTCGGCCGGCAGGTCGAGGTTGAGAAAGTCTTGCTGCCAGACCTCACAGCCGCTGTCATCGCGCGCCATCTGGGCAAAACGTTCACAGCCGTCGAGGCCAATGGCAACGTGACCCATGGCGGTGAAGGTTTTCAGGTCACGGCCCGGCCCACAGCCAAAATCGAGCAAGGTGAACGGTGCCGTACCCTGGATATGCCGTAGCAGCGCGTCGATGTTCTGGCTGACATCGTGATCGCGAGTGCCTTCGCGAAAGTCCTCGGCCACCTCCTGGTAGTGGCCCAGGGTGGTGGTCGTGATCTGCTGGAGGTCGTCGGGGGTGTGCTTCATGATCGGCTGCGCAGGCAAAGGAGATGGGCCGACTATAAGCTTTTTTTGCGTCTGATCGTTCCCGGGCTCCGCGTCTCTTCGGCGGAAAACGATTCAACGTTTGTTGACGACCCGTGCCAGTCGATCCCCTCCAACCTGAATCGCCGCCACCAATATCACCAGTAGTGCAATCACCGTGAGCATGATCTGGCTGTCGAAACGCTGATAGCCGTAGCGGTACGCGATATCTCCCAACCCACCGGCACCAATGGCACCGGCCATGGCCGAGGAGTTGATCATGGTCACCAGGGTGATGGTGAACCCGCCGACAATCCCCGGCAGTGCTTCGGGCAGCAGCACATGCCAAATGATGTGCCAGCGCCGGCAGCCCATGGCCTGTGCCGCTTCGATCAAACCGTGGTCGACCTCGCGCAAACTGACTTCCGCTATGCGCGCAAAGAATGGCGTGGCGGCGATGGTCAGCGGCACCACGGCGGCCCAGACGCCATAGGTGGTGCCGACGATCAGGCGGGTGAAGGGAATCAGCGCGACCATCAGGATCAGGAACGGAATCGACCTGAACAGGTTCACAAAGGCTCCCAGCGCACGGTTCAATGCCGGCGCTTCGTAGATCCCGCCCTTGGAACTGGTGACCAGGATCACCGCCAGCGGAATACCCGCCAACAGTGCGATCAGCGACGACACGCCAACCATCAGGAAGGTGTCGATAACGCCCTGCAACAATCGATCAAACCACATAACCCAGCACCTCCACCTGTTGTGCCCATTGAGTGGCCCGTTGACGCAGTTCTTCGGCACCCAGGGACGAGCCTGTTACCGCCAGCAGCCATTGCCCGAGGGCATGCCCCTGGATCCGTTCGACACCCCCTTGCAGTAAGCGCACCTGCCCACCCAGGGCGCCGAACAGCGCTGCCAGGTCAGGTTCTTCCGCGCCGCTGCCAGTGAACTGCAAACGCAGCACCACGGCGGCTTGCGCTGAATGTGGCTGGGACTGCAGGCGGCTTTGCAGCTCTTCTGGCAGTCCGTGTTGCAACGGCGCCAGCAAGGTTTTGCTGACCTCGTGTCGTGGGTTGCCAAACACTTCCCAGACCGGGCCTTGCTCGACGATTCGCCCGTGTTCGAGCACCACCACCCGATCACAGATATCGCGGATCACCGCCATCTCGTGAGTGATCAGGATGATGGTCAGTCCCAGGCGCTGATTGATCTCGCGCAAAAGGCCGAGGATCGACTGGGTGGTTTCCGGGTCCAGTGCTGAGGTCGCCTCGTCGCACAGCAGAATCTGCGGATCGTGCACCAGCGCCCGGGCGATGCCGACGCGCTGCTTTTGCCCTCCCGAGAGCTGTGCCGGGTAGGCATTGTGCTTGGTGTGCAGGCCCACCAGTTCCAGCAGCTCACGCACCTTGGTTTCGCGTTCGGCTTTCGGCACTCCGGCGACCTTCAGCGGCAGCTCGACGTTCTGCCAGACGGTCTTGGCCGACATCAGGTTGAAGTGCTGGAAGATCATGCCGATGCGCCGCCGCAATGCCACCAGGCGGTCCTCATCGAACTCGCCGATGTCCACGTGATCGATCAGCACCCGGCCGCTGCTCGGCTGCTCAAGGCGGTTGATGGTGCGGATCAGCGACGATTTGCCGGCGCCGCTGCGGCCGATGATGCCGAACACTTCGCCGCGCTGGATCGCCAGGTCGATGCCCTGCAGTGCCGCCACCGGCCCCTGTTGGCCCTCGTAGGTCTTACCCAGGCCGATGAAGCGCACGTGAGCGTGGGTGAGTTGCGGATGCAGTTCGGTCTGTTCGGCGTCATGGGGCTCTGGAATCTCCAGTCGCCGTTGGATGGCGGCGCTCATGCTCAGCTTTCCCAGCCGGCTTGGTAGAGCTTGCCGTGGGCCTTGTCCAGGGCGGCGCGCACTACGGGTGAATGCTGGTAGATATCGACGAACTTGATCAGGCGCGGGTCGGTCTTGCTTTTCGGCTGGATCACGAACTGGATCACGTATTCCTTGTGGTCGAGTCCGTCGAACAGCAGGGCAGAACCGGCGTCGAAGGTCTTGGCCAAGCGGATGTAGGCGGGGTAGCCCTGCACCAGGTCGGCGTCATCATAGGCGCGCACCAGTTGCACGGCTTCGACCTGAAGAATCTTGATCTGCTTCGGGTTGGCGACGATGTCGTCTTCGGTGGCTTTGTAGCCGACCCCCGGCTTGAGGCTGATCAGCCCGGCCTTGGCCAGCAACTGCAGGCCGCGTCCGCTGTTGATCGGATCGTTGGCGATGGCCACGCTGGCGCCCACTGGCAGTTCGTCGAAGCTTTTGTATTTTTTCGAGTACAGGCCGACGTTGTTGATGATCCCCGGCGCGAACGGCACCAGGTCAAGGTGGGCGGTGGCCTTGGCGTTTTCCAGGAACGGGATGTGCTGGAAGTAGTTCACGTCGATGTCCCCTGAGGCCAGGCTGACGTTCGGGGCGATCCAGTCGCTGAACTCCACCAGTTCGACCTTCAGACCTTGTTTGCCGGCTTCTTCGACAGCGGCTTCAAGGGGAATGGCGAAGGCGGCGGTGGTGCCGATTTTCAGGGGCGCGTCGGTGGCGAAAACCACCGGGCTGAACAGGCCGAGGGCCAGGGCCAGTGCTTTGACTGGGCGGGTAAACAGAGTGTTTTTCATCATGAGCTTCCAGTCAGTTTAAAGTCGCTCGTTCCCATGCGGTGCGCTGGAACGATCAGTTACGGTAAGTCGAGCCGGTATGTTGTCCGGGCAAATGCGCGTCGGCGTGAAACAGCTTTTCGCGCAGCGTGCCCGCCTCGTACTCGGTCTTGTACGAGCCGCGTTGCTGCAGCTCGGGAATCACCAGGTCGATGAAGTCGACATAGCTTTCCGGGGTGACGATGCGGGTCAGGTTGAAGCCGTCCAGGCCGGTTTCGGCGATCCACGATTCCAGTTCGTCGGCCACTTGACCGGGCGAGCCCACCACCGTGATGTAGCGTCCGCCCAGGGCGTGTTGCTCAAGTAATCTGCGCCGGGTCCAATCGTTGTTTTGCAGGTGCCGGGTCGCGGACTGGATGGCGTTGCTTTTCACGTACTGGATCGGCTCATCGAGTTCGTACCCGGAAAAATCGATTCCGGTGGAGGCGGAAAAATGCGCCACGCCCGCCTCGGCACTGGCGTAGCTCAGGTACTCGGCATGCTTGGCCCAGGCCAGCGCCTCGGTGGCCCCGACGATCACGTTCAAGCCCATGAACACCTTGATGTCGCCCGGGTTGCGCCCCGCCTCGATGGCGCTGGTGCGCACCTTGTCCACCTGGGCCCGGGTCGAGGCCTTGTCCTGGCCACTGATGAACACGCATTCGGCGTGCTGGCCGGCGAACTGCAAGCCGCGCTCCGAACTGCCGGCCTGGAACAGCACCGGGGTGCGCTGCGGTGAGGGTTCGCACAGGTGATAGCCCTCGACCTGATAGAACTCGCCGTGGTGCTCGACCTTGTGCACTTTGTCCGGCCGGGTGTAGATGCGCTGCGCCCGGTCGTTGATCACCGCGTCGTTCTCCCAGCTGCCTTCCCAGAGCTTGTAGAGCACTTGCAGGTATTCGTCGGCCTGGTCGTAGCGCCGGTCATGCTCCACTTGTTCATTCAGGCCCATGGCCTTGGCGGCGCTGTCCAGGTAGCCGGTGACGATGTTCCAGCCCACCCGGCCACGGCTCAGGTGGTCGAGTGTCGACAGGCGCCGGGCGAACAGGTACGGCGGCTCGTAGGTGAGGTTGGCGGTCAGGCCGAAACCGAGGTTTTTCGTCACCGCCGCCATGGCCGAGACCAGCAGCAACGGGTCGTTGACCGGCAGTTGGATCGACTCTTTCAGGGGGACGTCGACCGAGTCTTGATAAACGTCATACACCCCAACGATGTCGGCGATGAACAAACCGTCGAACAGCCCGCGTTCAAGCAACTGTGCCAGTTCGGTCCAGTACTCGACGGTCTTGTACTGGGTCGAGTTGTCCCGTGGATGAGTCCACAAGCCATGGTTGATGTGCCCGATGCAGTTCATGTTGAAGGCATTGAGCAGGATCTTTTTCTTCGCTTCTGCAGGGCGGCTCATCAGATGCTCCCCCGCAGCGGCGGGTTTTCGTCGTTGAGGTAGTAGTTGCCCACCGCGTGGTACTTCCAGCGCACCGGATCGTGCAGGGTATGCACACGTGCGTTGCGCCAGTGCCGGTCCAGGCCGTGCTCGGCGAGTGTTGCCTGACTGCCGGCCAGTTCGAACAGCGTGCTGCCGGCCGCCAGCGAAATTTCGGTGCTGATGGCGCGGGCTTCGGCTACGGCAATCGAGGCCGCCGCGACGGTTTGCGCGTTGCTCCGGGCCTGCGCCGCATCGAGGTATTCGCCGGCGCGTTCGAGCAAGGCTTCCGTGGCGTGCAGGCGGATGCTCAGTTGGCCGAAGCGCTTGATCGTCAGTGGGTCTTCGGTGGCCTTGTCGCTGCCTGCGTCGATCCACGGCCGGGTTTTGGTCCGCACGAAATGCAGCGCGTCTTCATAGGCGGCGCGAGCGATGCCGGTGTCGATGGCGGCGTGGAGTATCTGTGCCAGTGGGCCAACGGTGGTCGGGCGTTCGAAGGCACTCTGGAGCGGCACCACGTCGTCGGCTGACACGTAGACCTCTTCGAACACCACCGAGCCGCTGCCGGTGGTGCGCTGGCCAAAGCCGCTCCAGTCGTCGATCACCGTCAGCCCGAGGCTGTCACGCGGGACGAAGGCCAGTTGCTGGACGCCGTTTTCATCGACCACCGATGTGGGGATCCGCTGCGCGTAGATCGCGCCGGTCGCGTAAAACTTGCGCCCGCTAATGCGATAACCGTCGCCGTCGGGTGTCAGGCGGGTTGTCCGGTCGTGAGCGGTTCGGGTTCCCAGTTCGGCCAGGGCATTGCCGAAGCGCTGGCCGGCCAGCGCTTCGGCGTACAGACGTCTTTTCTGCGCCTGGCTGCCATTGATACGCAGCACTTCGAGGGCATAAAAATGGTTCTGCGGGATTTGCCCCAGGGAGCCGTCAGCCTGGGCGATCAGGGCAATGACCTTGGCCAGGGTGACGCTGGAAACCCCTGCGCCGCCATGCTCCCTGGGCACACTGATGCCCCACAGGCCAGAACGTGAAAAAACGTCCAGTTCCGGGTGCGGCAAGCGGCGTTCACGGTCGCGCAGGGCGCTGTCGCGTTTGAAGTCATCGGCCAGGTCGCTGGCGACAATAAGGGCATGCTCATCGCTGGTGATGACCGCGACGGAGTGGGAAAGAGTCATGTGTTTCTCCAGAGGTCGGGTCGGTCAGATCCAGGAATGCCGGGCCGGCAACGTGCCGTTGAGGTGATAGCTGCCCACCGCGTGATACTTCCAGCGCACCGGGTCGTGCAGGGTATGCACGCGGGCGTTGCGCCAGTGGCGGTCGAGGTTGAACTCGGCGAGGGTGGCGCGGCTGCCGGCCAGTTCGAAGAGTTTTTCGCTGGCCAGCAACGAGATCTCGGTGGTCAGCGCCTTGGCTTCGGCCACCGCAATCGAGGCGTGGGCAGCAGACTGGGCGGTGACCGGTGCAGCGCTGACCTGATCGAGCACCCGACCGGCCTTGCGCAACAGTGCTTGGGCGGCGTGCAGTTCGATTTTCAGTTTGCCGATGTCGGCAATCACGTAGAGGTCGTCGCTGGCCCGGTCGACCTTGGCATCGACCCATGGCCGGGATTGTTCGCGAACGAAGCGGATGGCGTCATCGATGGCCTCACGGGCAATGCCGACATCGATGGCGGCCTGGATCAGTTGTGACACGGCGCCCTGAATGTTCGGGCTGTCATTGATTCGCCAGTTGTCCACCACCAGGCTGGCTTCGACACGTACGTTGTGCAGCAGCACAGTGCCGCTGGCCGTGGTGCGCTGGCCAAACCCCGACCAGTCATCAACGATGCGCAGCCCAGGGGCGCCACGACGCACGAATGCGATGACTTGCTTGCCATCGTCATTCAGTGCCTTGACCGCAATCCAGTGGGCGAACAGCGCGCCGGTGGAGTAGAACTTCTGGCCATTGAGCACGAAACCATCACCCTCGGCGGTGATGCGGGCCTTGAGTTCCAGGGTGTTCTTGCTGCCGCGTTCGGGACCTGCGTTGCCGATGCGCGCACCCTCGAGCACGCTTTGGAACAACTGCTGTTTCTGCGGTTCGCGGGCAACGTGCTGGAGCAGGTTCAGAATGCCGAACTGGTTCTGCGGGATTTGTCCCAACGCCGGGTCCGCCGCGGAAATGATCGCGAAGACTTCAGCGAGGGTGACGTATGAAACCTCGGGTCCACCGAACGCTTTGCCAATGGCAATACTGCCCAGGCCGCTGCGGGTGAACTGCTCGATCTGTGCCCATGGCAATGTGCGTTGCTGATCGCGTTGCGCCGCATGCAGGCGGGCAACATTCGCCAGTTCACGGGCAGCTTCAAGGGCTTGTGCGTCGTTGCGCAGTACGTGCGCAGGCAACAACGGCGGGGCGATGTCCAGATCGCTCTGAACGCTTGCTTCGGCCAGACTGGACATCACTGCCACTCCTTGGCTGTACGCAATGCCCTGGCGATCTGCACTGGGGTGATTGTGTTCCGGACCATACCTACCTCACATCTGATGGATAAGCCGCTCGTGCGGCGAAATCGAATTCAAGAATGTCCGGTGGTCCGGTTCATATACCCTAATCGTGTATAAAAAATAAATAAACTAACATTTTGGAATATGCATAGACGGTCAACGTTGCACCTCGGTGGCGAGGGGCTTGCCCTGTCAGGCTGGAAGCGTGGGTGTTCAGGAGTGCGGGTGGTTTCTGTCCGAACGTGGGCCAGCGCCTTCTGCGCAGGGGGCCGCAGTGCACGGCGCTTGCTTGGGCAGCGTGGTGTAGCAGGGTAGGATGCCGCCGATCTTCAAGGTGCGAGCTGGCGCCCAGCGTGAGTTGTTCCCCACCCGGTCAAGGATGCAATAGGTGACTTCCAGGCGGTTGTCGTCACCCGCCTCGAGAATCATGGCCGGTGGCACCCAGACATTGACCTGCTTGCCGACCTCGCTCGGTTTGACCGTGGGCAGGTCCATGCGCACATCGCCCCAGCGCAGAGTGATCGCATCATCGGCGGCCATGTTCAGATAGGGCTCGATGGTCAGTGGAACGCCACGCTTGATCTGGCTTGGATTCACCCCGTGACGGCGGATCATCTCTGGAATGCCCAAGGGCTCCAGATTCTGGTTTTCGTCGACGCACAAGGCGTGAGGCTGGCCTCCCGGGCAATCGAGTTTGACCTGAACCCGTTTCGCTGCCGACAACGCCGGGCTTCGTCCAACCTGCATGACCTGATAGTGGATTCGCGAGTTGCCGGTGCGGATGAAGCTTTCCGGCACGCGCAAGTGCAGTGGTTGGCCGATATCGGTGGCACCGAGCACCTTGGACGCCACATAGCAGTCGTCCCAGTACAACTCGATCAGGTCGCCCTCTTCCATGCTGGCATAAGGTGATATCTCGATCAGCAGGTGAGCGGCAGAGGTGATATTGATGGCTGACCCCGGCGATTGCGCCAAGCGGGGAGCTGTCAGTTCAACTGTGTTCGACATGCAGTTCATGAGTGTTCTCCTTGAAATAGTGCAGCGAAGTCCATTTCGCAATGATGGGCCGCAATAAGTTGACAGTGATTCAAGCAGTTAACTGTTATTGATAGTGTTGTGAGTGTTTAAAGTGTTGTGAAGAGTTTGTCGGCGTCTAGATAAAAGCGCGCTTGATGACGTGTCAATAGTCAGAAGTTAATAACGTTGCTATGTTTTGCTATTCAGAAAGCTCCTACGTTATTCAGATCGGCAATGGACAACGGGTCGACCTTTTTCTTGGGGGATGACTGATCTGGAGCCATAATATCTGGCACTTTACGGGGTGGGTATGGGCAGGATATGTAGCCGCGTACGTGACAGGAGGGCGCAGCAGGGAGTTTCGATTTGCCGCGTTCGAGCGGTTGAATGAAAGGGTGTTGAAAGAGAGGGGAGAGTAGTAGTCGGTTGGTTTGTTATTTCGAGGGGTGTCACTTCCGTCCGTGGAAGATGACAGCTTTTAATGTCGTCAGGTGTGTTGAATGTAACTTCAGGCGTTCAGGAACTTGCTGAGAAATTGCCGTGTACGTTCTTCTTTTGGATTGGCAAACAGTGCTTTTGCTTCGCCCTGTTCAACGATCACACCCTTGTCGAAAAACACCACCCGGTTCGCCACATCGCGGGCAAAGCCCATCTCGTGGGTGACGATGACCATGGTGCGTTTTTCTTCCGCCAAGCCACGAATGGTCGCCAGTACTTCGCCGACCAATTCAGGGTCGAGGGCTGAAGTGGGCTCGTCGAAGAGAATCACTTCCGGCTCCATGGCCAGCGCTCGGGCAATGGCGACACGCTGCTGTTGTCCACCGGAGAGACGACGCGGGTAGGCGTCTTCCTTGCCCGCCAGGCCCACCTTGGCCAGCAGCTTGCGGCCCAATGCCAGTGCCTGTTCCCTGGGGACTTTCTTCACCACCAAAGGGCCTTCGGTGACGTTTTCCAGCGCGGTGCGGTGGGGGAACAGGTTGAAGTTCTGAAACACGAAACCTACGTGCTGGCGCAACTGTCGCACCAGGCCTTGCTGCTGGTTCAATGGGCGGCTGCCATCGATCTCGATGTCGCCGACCTTGATCCGGCCGCTGCTGGGTTCTTCTAGAAAGTTCAAGCAACGCAGGAAGGTGGTCTTGCCCGAGCCGCTGGGGCCGATGATGGCGACCACCTCGCCTTCCTTGACCTCTAGATCGATGCCATTGAGCACCACTTGACCCTTGAACTGCTTTGTCAGTTTTTCCACGACAATCATTGGGTCAGGACTCCTGGTCGTGCCGATTGACCCGCTCTTCCAATTGGTTCTGCAGGTGCGACAGCACCGTGGCCAGAACCCAGTAGATCAGCGCGGCGGCAAGATACATGGTGAAAATTTCGAAGGTACGGGCGGTGATCAGTTGTGCCTGGCGGAACAGTTCCGGCACCTGGATCGTGGCGGCCAATGCTGTGTCCTTGACCAGCGAGATAAAGCTGTTGCCCAGTGGCGGCAGTGCCGTGCGCGCGGCTTGCGGCAGGATGGCCCGGCGCAGGGTCTGTGCACGGGTCATGCCGATACTGGCAGCGGCTTCCCATTGGCCGCGCTCGATGGAGCTGATGGCGGCACGCAGGATTTCGCAGGCGTAGGCCGCCATGTTCAGCGAGAAGCCGATCAGGGCGGCGGGCAGTGGATCAAGTTCGATTCCTAATTGCGGCAAGCCGTAATAGATCACGAACAACTGCACCAGCAACGGCGTGCCGCGAAAGAACGACACGTAGATGCGGGCGATCCAGCTCACCAGCTTGAAGCGTGACAGGCGCATCAGCGCCAGGCCAAACCCCAGCAGCAGGCCGAAGAACATGCCGCCCAGGCTCAGGATGACGGTGTAGTACGCGCCCTTGAGCAGGAAGGGCGCGGAGTCCAGCGCGAGTTGGAAACCTTCTTCCATTATTGAGTGACGTCAGCGTTGAAGTACTTTTCCGAGATCTTTTTCAGCGTGCCGTCGGCGCGCAGTTTCTCGATGGCCTTGTTCACCGCTGCCAGCAGTTCAGGCTCGCCCTTGCGCAGGGCAATACCGGCTTCCTGACGGGAGAAGGGTTCGCCGGAAACCGCGGTGTCCTTGGCCTTGGCAGTCAGTTCCAGAGCGGCCAGGCGGTCCACCAGAATGGCGTCGATACGGCCTACACGCAGGTCCTGATACTTGGTCGGATCATCGTCGTAGGTCTTGATGATGGCTTGTGGAACGTTGTCCTTGAGCCACTGCTCATAATTGGTACCCAGGCCGACCCCGACTTTCTTGCCCGCCAGGTCGGCAGCGGTCTTGATGGTGCCTTCGTTCTTTTTCAGGGTCAGGGCCTGGATCCCGGAGATGGTGTAGGGCTCGGAGAAGTCGTATTTCTTCTTGCGCTCTTCGGAAATGGTCACCTGGTTGATCACCGCGTCCAGTCGCTTGGACTCCAGCGCCGCGAGGATGCCGTCCCATTTGGTCGGTTGCAGCTTGACCTTGACGCCCAGCTCTTTGGCCAGGGCCTCGGAAAATTCGACTTCGAAGCCGGCCAGCTTGCCGTCGGCGTCGACGAAGCTGAACGGTGGGTAAGTGCCTTCCAGGCCTACGTTGATCACGCCAGCCTCCTTGATTTTTTGCAGCTGCTCACCAGCAACCGCTTGCCCCAGAAGTCCGGCACCCAGGACCAGGCCCAGCGAGCCCACCAGCAGATTTCGACGAAATGCGGAAAAATTCATGACAAGCCCCTGTGTTTTCTTATGAAGACGTTGTTTTAGGAAGCAGGCAAAACCGGGAATGGAACGACTGCAACATCCTGCCTTAAAGCAGCGTATGCGTCTCGCGGCAATTGCGCCTGCGGCGGGACTATATGACGCGGCTTTTAGATTGGAAAATAATATAAATTCATTCATTTATTCCGAAATAGAATAATGAATGTATGCGTCATACCCTAGCCACAGCGGGAGTCTCTGCGACTGACTTACAAGACCGACGCATAGGCAAACAACGCTGGCGCGCCACCGGTGTGCAAAAAGATGATCGGCCCGTCATTGAAGCGTTGACGACCAATGCCATCGAGCAGGCCGGCCATGGCCTTGCCGGTGTAGACCGGGTCCAGCAACAGGGCTTCCTGGCTCGCCAGCAACTTCACGGCGGCCAGGGTGCCGGCGTTCGGCTCGCCGTAACGCGGGGCAAAATACTCGTCCCACAGCTCAACCTTGAAACTCGCCGGCAAGCTCACGCCCAGCAGCTCGGCGGTACGTTCGGCCAGGCCTTGAACCTTGGGCCGCTGGTCTTCGTCGCTGCGCGATACGGTGACGCCGATGACCGGCAGGTCTGGCAGCACTTCGCTCAGCGCCAACGCCAGCCCGCTATGGGTGCCAGCACTGCCCGAAGCCAGGACCACGGCGGCGAATTCCAGGCCGGTATCCTTGATCTGTTCCGCCAGTTCCAGCCCCGCCCGCACATAACCCAGTGCGCCTAACGCATTGGAACCGCCAATGGGCACCAGATAGGGTTTCTTGCCGTTACTGCGCAGCCGCTCGGCCAAGGCCAGTAACTGTTGGTCGGCGTTGTCGAGGTTGTCCACCAACTCGACCTTGGCATCGAACAGGTCCAGCAACAGACGATTGCCGTTGCCCAGGTAATTGCTGTCATCCGTACCGATCGGATTTTCCAGCAGGGCGACGCACCCCAGGCCCAGCTTAGCGGCCAGGGCGGCAGTCTGGCGCACATGGTTGGACTGGATGGCCCCGGCGGTGATCAGCGTGTCGGCACCTTGCGCGAGTGCGTCGGCGGCCAGGTACTCAAGTTTGCGCAGCTTGTTGCCGCCCATGGCCAGCGGCGTCAAATCGTCGCGTTTGACATAGACATCACGCCCCAGCCAGCTCGACAAGCGATCGAGCTTTTCCAGGGGGGTGGCGTGGGTGAGGAGGTCCAGGCGATTAAAACGAGCCAGCTGTTGTTTGATCATGGGTCCGTACGGGTTGTAGGAGATGTCTGGACTATAGGCAGGCTGATTTGCTCGGGCAACCGCCAAACGCTTATGCCAAAAAGTGCTGAGTACAGCACAATTCGTTCTTAATTGCGTTTTTGACCCATACCGTAAAGTGAATGCCGTTTAGGCGGCCGACTGTACGGCCACAGCCTGTGAGGAGTTTTATCGTGAGCGAGCGTTCCAGCCATTGGCAATTACAGACCATCGTCAGCGAACTGCGCGCGGCCCGCGACCAGTGGCGCGCGCAGAATGGTCGCAGCAGCGGCGAGCAGGGGGGGCGTGAGCTGCCGTCGCGTGCGGCGATGGCGGAGATTCTCGAAGCGCTGTGTGGTGCGTTGTTCCCGATGCGTCTGGGTCCGGTGGACTTGCGTGAGGAGAGCGAGGACTTTTACGTCGGGCATACACTGGATGTTGCGCTGAACGCTTTGCTGGGCCAGGCGCGCCTGGAGTTGCGCTACGTTGCGCGGCAAAGCGCGCAGGTCGACACCGACGTCGAGGCGCGGGCGATCGGCCTGATCCAGGGTTTCGCCCTGGCCCTGCCGCAGTTGCGCAGCCTGCTCGACTCCGATGTGCTGGCCGCTTATCACGGTGACCCGGCGGCCCGCAGCGTCGATGAAGTGCTGCTGTGCTATCCGGGGATTCTGGCGGTGATTCACCATCGCCTGGCGCACCATCTGTATCGCGCCGGTTTGCCGTTGCTGGCCCGCATCAGCTCGGAAATCGCCCACTCGGCTACCGGCATCGACATTCACCCGGGCGCGCAGATTGGCCGCAGCTTCTTTATCGACCACGGGACCGGCGTGGTCATCGGCGAGACGGCGATCATCGGCGAGCGCGTGCGTATCTACCAGGCCGTGACCCTCGGTGCCAAACGCTTTCCGGCGGACGAAGACGGCCAATTGCAGAAGGGCCATCCGCGCCATCCGATTGTCGAAGACGATGTGGTGATCTATGCCGGTGCAACCATTCTGGGGCGGATCACCATCGGCAAGGGCTCGAGCATCGGCGGCAACGTCTGGCTGACCCGCAGCGTGCCGGCCGGGAGCAACCTGACCCAGGCCAATCTGCAGCATGATGACGGGACGCAGAAATAACCCGGGTAGTGCCTTATGCATTGATCCTTCAAACTCCACCTCATAGCCTGCCTTGAGCTAGCGTACGACAGTGCCGCCGGGCCTTGGGATTAGTCCTTAGCCCCCTATCCATGTTTAACTTGAACGTTCATTCAAGTTAAACCGGCGGTTCGCTGCCCGCTCACAACAGGAGGCTTGCCTTTGCTGAGTCCGTTTTTGACAGCCACGTTTTACTCCCTCGAGGTGCACCCTGCATGAGTGCATCAACTACCCCTCCAAGCGGTCAGATGCGCATGAACCCGCCGGTGTTTTACTTCGCGGCGACCTTCATTTTGCTGTTCGGCCTGGTGGTCATCGCCTTCCCGCAACAGTCCGGTGCCTGGCTGCTGGCCGCGCAAGACTGGGCGGCCAACACGGTCGGCTGGTACTACATGCTGGCAATGACCCTGTATCTGGTCTTCGTGGTGGTCACCGCCTTGTCTGGCTATGGCAAGATCAAGCTCGGTGCCGACCACGACGAGCCCGAATTCAGTTACCTGTCCTGGGCCGGCATGCTGTTCGCCGCCGGCATCAGCATCACGCTGTTTTTCTTCTGCGTCTCCGAACCCCTGACGCACATGCTGCAACCACCACAGGGTGAAGCCGGCACGGCTGATGCGGCGCGCCAGGCGATGCAGATTCTGTTTCTGCATTGGGGCCTGCACGGTTGGGGCGTATTCGCCTTTGTCGGCATGGCGCTGGCGTACTTTGCCTACCGGCATAATTTGCCGCTGGCCCTGCGTTCGGCGCTGTATCCGCTGATTGGCAAGCGTATCAACGGCCCCATCGGTTACGCGGTGGACGGCTTTGGCATCATTGCCACGGTGTTCGGCCTGGGCGCGGACATGGGTTTTGGGGTGTTGCACCTCAATTCCGGCCTGGACTACCTGTTCGGCATTGCCCACACGCAGTGGGTTCAGGTGGGCCTGATCACCTTGATGATGGGCGCGGCGATTATCGTGGCGGTCGCGGGCGTCGATAAGGGCGTGCGGGTGATGTCCGATATCAACATGCTGCTGGCCTGCGCGCTGTTGCTGTTCGTCTTGTTCGCAGGTCCCACCCAGCACTTGCTCAACACCCTGATCCAGAACCTCGGCGATTACCTCGGTGCCTTGCCGATGAAGAGTTTCGACCTGTACGCCTACGACAAGCCCAGCGACTGGCTGGGTGGCTGGACTGTGTTTTATTGGGCCTGGTGGATTGCATGGTCGCCGTTCGTGGGCCTGTTTATCGCACGGATTTCCCGTGGCCGGACCATCCGTGAATTCGTCTTCGGCGTGTTGCTGATTCCCCTTGGTTTTACCCTGGCGTGGATGTCGATCTTCGGTAACAGCGCCATCGACCAGGTGCTCAATCACGGCATGAGTGCCCTGGGCCTGTCGGCCATCGAGAATCCGTCGATGACCCTTTACCTGTTGCTGGAGACCTACCCCTGGAGCAAAACGGTGATCGCCGTGACGGTGTTCATCAGCTTCGTGTTCTTCGTTACTTCGGCCGACTCCGGCACCGTGGTGCTCTCGACGTTGTCGGCCCGTGGTGGCAGCGCCGACGAAGACGGCCCGAAATGGTTGCGGGTGTTCTGGGGGGCGATGACGGCACTGGTCACCAGCGCCCTGTTGTTCGCGGGGAGCATCGATTCGTTGAAGTCAGCGGTGGTGCTGACTTCGTTGCCGTTCTCGCTGATCTTGCTGCTGATGATGTGGGGGCTGCATAAAGCGTTCTACCTCGAATCGCAGAGGAAGATCGCCCAGATGCACTCGTTGGCACCGGTCTCGGCCTCCCGGCGCGGCAAGGGTGGCTGGCGCCAGCGCTTGACCCAGGCGGTGCACTTCCCGTCTCGCGATGAGGTGTATCGCTTCCTCGACACCACGGTGCGTCCGGCCATCGAAGAGGTGACCGCGGTGTTCGTCGAGAAGGGCTTGAACGTGATCACCCAACCGGACCCGGCCAATGACAGTGTCAGCCTGGAAATCGGGCACGGCGACCAGCACCCGTTCATTTACCAGGTGCAGATGCGCGGCTACTTCACGCCGTCATTCGCCCGTGGCGGGATGGGGCCCAAGGAGTTGCGCAACCGCCGTTACTACCGCGCCGAAGTGCACTTGAGCGAGGGCAGTCAGGATTACGATTTGATGGGCTACACCAAGGAGCAAATCATCAACGACATCCTCGACCAGTACGAGCGGCACATGCAGTTCCTGCATCTGGTGCGCTGACGGGGGTGGTGGCTCAGGTGTTGCTCAAGGACATGAACAACACCAGGGCCGCCACGGGTACTGCAAACACCATGAACCCCACCATCAACTCGTTTGTCAGCGATTGCCCTGTGCTGATCATGCCGATGGCACCGTTGATGACCGTCAGCGCCAGCCACAGGGCAACGAAGCTGTAGGTCAGGGTGTCACGGCTGAAGCCCAGTTTCTGGCCGATGAACAGCATCAACGCCAACAGGACCAGGCCGAAGGTGATGATGATCGTGGTGTGCATGGTCTCGCATTCCCGGGCTGAAGGACCGTTCCTGAGCGCGAGCATGGGAACGATCGATGGCTTTAGTTGCTGATCGCCAGAATGCTCGCCTGATACGCGCCGACAAACACATCGAAATCACCGACTTCGTTCTGTTCAAGCTCGGTTTGCTGGGCCAGGGACGCACGGGCCAGCGCTTCAAACTTCGCTTGTTCGTCAGGGGCCAGCGGTTCGCGGCGGAAGAACTCGGCGTGCGCCTGGCTCTGGCGCAGGGAGAACTGGGCGAAGCTCTCCTTGTTTTCGCTCATCGCGGCCAATACCTGGGCAGAGGGTGTCAGGGACGAATCCTGGACTTTCGCCAGTTGCGCGTCGAGGGCTTTGCTGTGGGCGTCGCCGCCGTGGCTCTGGTCCAGCAGCGCGGCCAGCGGAGCGATGTTTTCCAGCAGCTCACAGGCCCACTCTTTCATGTCCACCGGCTGACCGTCGCGTTGCAGTTGCAGGCCCGGACGGCGCCCTTCCTTGACCACACTGAGGAAGTTCGAGGTGGCGTTGCCGCAGGTGGTGCTGGTCAGCAGCGGGCTTTCGTTCAGCGCGCAGTACAGCAGGAAGGCGTCGAGGAAGCGCGCTTCTGGCAGATCGATACCGATTGGCAGGAACGGGTTGATGTCCAGCAGGCGCACTTCGACGTACTGGATGCCACGGGCCACCAGCGCCTGGATCGGCCGCTCACCGGTGTAGGTCACGCGTTTAGGGCGGATGTTGGAGTAGTACTCGTTTTCAATCTGCAGGATGTTGGTGTTGAGCTGGACCCACTCACCGTCCTTGTGCGTGCCGACTTCGACATAGGGCGCGTAAGGTGTGGCCACCGCCCTGCGCAGGCTGTCGGTGTAGCTGTTCAAGTCGTTGTAGCACGGCGTCAGCCCGGCTTGCGCGCTGCTCTGGTAACCCAGGTCGCTCATGCGCAGGCTGGTAGCGTACGGCAAGTACAGAGTGTCGGCATCCAGCTGTTCCAGCTGATGCGAACGACCGCGCAGGAAGCCGGCATCCAGGGCTGGCGAGGAACCGAACAGGTACATCAACAACCAGCTGTAACGACGGAAATTGCGAATCAGCGCGATATAGGCCGCCGATTGATAGTCACGGTCGGTGCCAGCAAAGCCATCGTCGGCCTTGAGCAGCGGCCAGAGCTTTTCCGGCAGGGAAAAGTTGTAGTGGATCCCGGCAATGCACTGCATGGTCTTGCCGTAGCGCAGGGCCAGCCCCTTGCGATACACGTACTTGAGCTGACCGATGTTGGAGGTGCCGTAGTAGGCGATCGGAATGTCTTCCTCGGCCGGCAACGGGCACGGCATCGATGGACTCCACAGGTACTCGCTGCCGAGCTTGCTGTAGGCAAAGCGGTGAATACTGTCCAGGCTCGCCAGGGTGTCGGCGGGATCTGGCAACGCCGGGGTGATGAACTCCAGCAGCGACTCGGAATAGTCGGTGGTGATTTGTTCGTTGGTCAGCGCGGAACCCAATTCATCCGGGTGCGGCGTTTGCGCCAGGCGACCTTCGCCCGTCACGCGCAGGCATTCACGTTCGATGCCGTGAAGACACTGTTCGAGCAGAGAGAGGTTGGCGCGCTCACCGAGCAGAGCCAGGCGGCGGTTGAGAAGTTCGCTCAAGTTGGATTCCTTCACGCGTCAGTCGCCCCAATATGGGGGTGGGCAGGACGGTCTACAAGGGTGAAGTTGAAACTGGCGTTTTCGCCTCGTTATCGAGCCGTAATGACCCACTCACAAGTGCCAATGCTCCATCCCTGAATCTGGCTGTCGCGCACGAAAAAACTTCGGCGCAGCTTTCGCAGCGCCGAAATTAACTCAAATTGATGACATGTATCTACAGGACAGCGAACGTGCCTTGTGCTTTTGCGACCAGTTTATCGCCTTGCATCACGTCAGCCTCGACCACCAGCGTGCGCCGGCCCGGGTGGATCACCCGCGCCGTGCACATCACTTCACCCTCGCTGACGGCGCGGATGTAGTTGATCTTGCATTCGATGGTCGCGCTCTGTTGATCAAAGCCATGCACGCTGGAACAGGCCAGCCCCATGGCAATGTCCACCAGGCTGAACAATGCTCCGCCGTGCAGCTTGCCACCGCGATTGCGCAGTTCAGGTTCGAGGGCCAGGGCAACGTGCGCCACCCCGGTTTCCAGGCTGTGCAAACGGCAACCCAGCAGTTTGAAAAACGCGCTTTCAGTCAATCCTGCCGGGATCTCCATCAGCGTTTCTTCAACTGCTTGGCGTTGGCGAACAGCGATGCCATGGCGTTGTTGCTCGGGGCTGGCGCTGCGGCCTCCTTGCGCGGTGCGGTGTTTTGCGACTGACGTGGCGCCGAACCCGGACGTGCGCCACGGGCGCCGTCGATCTTCTCGCCGGGGGTGTCGCTCATGCGCATCGACAGGCCAACGCGTTTGCGCGGGATGTCGACTTCCATGACCTTGACCTTGACCACGTCACCGGCTTTTACCGCCTCGCGGGGATCCTTGATGAATTTCTCGGACAGTGCGGAGATATGCACCAGACCGTCCTGATGCACGCCGATATCGACGAAGGCACCGAAGTTGGTCACGTTGGTCACCACGCCTTCGAGGATCATCCCCGGCTGCAGGTCCTTGAGGTCTTCGACGCCTTCCTGGAACTCGGCGGTCTTGAACTCCGGACGCGGGTCGCGGCCTGGTTTTTCCAGCTCTTGCAGGATGTCGGTGACCGTTGGCAGGCCAAAGGATTCGTCGGTGTACTTCTTCGGGTCCAGGCGCTTGAGGAACGCGGCGTCGCCGATCAGCGAGCGAATGTCGCGGTCGGTTTCAGCGGCGATGCGTTGCACCAGCGGATAGGCTTCCGGGTGGACGGCAGACGAATCCAGCGGGTTGTCGCCGTTCATCACGCGCAGGAAGCCGGCGGCCTGTTCGAAGGTTTTTTCCCCCAGGCGTGCGACTTTCTTCAAGGCCGCGCGGGTCTTGAATGCACCATGTTCATCGCGGTGGGTCACGATGTTCTGCGCCAGGGTAGCGTTGAGGCCGGAGATGCGGGCCAGCAACGCGACGGAAGCGGTGTTCACGTCGACGCCGACGGCGTTCACGCAGTCCTCGACCACGGCATCCAGGCCGCGAGCCAGTTTCAGCTGCGACACATCGTGCTGGTACTGGCCGACACCGATGGATTTCGGATCGATCTTCACCAGTTCGGCCAGCGGATCCTGCAGGCGACGGGCAATCGACACGGCACCGCGGATCGATACGTCGAGGTCCGGGAATTCCTTGGAGGCCAGCTCCGAGGCCGAGTACACCGAAGCGCCGGCTTCGGACACCATGACCTTGGTCATTTTCATCGCCGGGTATTTCTTGATCAGGTCGGCGGCGAGCTTGTCGGTTTCACGGCTGGCGGTGCCGTTGCCGATCGCGATCAGGTCCACCGAGTGCTTGGCGCACAAGGCAGCCAGCACGGCGATGGTCTGGTCCCACTTGTTGTGTGGCACGTGCGGGTAGACCGTGGCGTGGTCGAGCATTTTGCCGGTGGAATCGACCACGGCCACCTTGCAGCCGGTACGCAGGCCGGGGTCCAGGCCCAGGGTGGCACGAGGGCCGGCGGGAGCGGCCAACAGCAGATCGTGCAGGTTGTGGGCGAAAACGTTGATCGCTTCGGTCTCGGCGCCGTCACGCAACTCGCCCAGCAGGTCGGTTTCCAGGTGGGTGTAGAGCTTGACCTTCCAGGTCCAGCGCACCACTTCGCCCAGCCATTTGTCGGCCGGGCGGTTCTGGTTGGCGATGCCGAATTGCTGGCCGATCATGCCTTCGCACGGGTGCATGGTGCCGGGCAGCTCGTCGCCGACTTTCAGCGCGGAACTGAGGATGCCTTCGTTGCGGCCACGGAAGATCGCCAGGGCACGGTGGGACGGCATGCTCTTGAGCGGTTCGTCGTGTTCGAAGTAATCGCGGAACTTGGCGCCTGCCTCTTCCTTGCCGGCAATCACGCGGGCACTGAGGGTCGCTTCCTGCTTCAGGTAGCTGCGCAGCTTGTCGAGCAGGTTGGCGTCTTCGGCGAAGCGTTCCATGAGGATGTACTTGGCGCCTTCGAGGGCGGCCTTGACGTCTGCCACGCCTTTTTCGGCGTCGACAAAGCGTGCGGCTTCCGCTTCGGGCGCGAGGCTCGGGTCATTGAACAGGCCGTCGGCCAGCTCGCCGAGGCCGGCTTCCAGGGCAATCTGGCCCTTGGTGCGGCGCTTCTGCTTGTACGGCAGGTACAAATCTTCGAGGCGGGTCTTGGTGTCGGCCAGCTTGATGTCGCGCTCAAGTTGCGGGGTCAGCTTGCCTTGTTCCTGGATGCTGGCCAGGATGCTGATACGCCGTTCGTCGAGTTCTCGCAGGTAGCGCAGACGCTCTTCCAGATGACGCAATTGCGTATCGTCGAGGCTGCCGGTCACTTCTTTCCGGTAGCGGGCGATGAAGGGCACCGTGGAGCCTTCATCGAGTAGCGCGACGGCCGCTTCGACCTGTTGTGGGCTTACACCGAGTTCCTCGGCGATGCGGCTGTTGATGCTGTCCATAAAACCACCTGACAAATTGTGAAAGCAGGCTCGCGGGCACAGTAATCAGGGCCCGGCGAGTCTGGTTGAGCGGCCTGGCCTGCGCCGCCACCTGGATCAAAAGGCATCCCATTGACCCGTGAAATCGAACAATTACTGCGCGGCGATGAAAAATAACAGTCGCCACACGCCGTAACGATCAGAGGTTGCCTGACACAAAAGGCCGCGCATTATAACCAGCGTTCCGACCTTCGGGGGGTATCGCAGCCTCTAGGCACAATGCCTGTATTGCTGGCGGTAGAGGAAAAATCTGCTAACAATGCACACGGTGCGTATAACGGCAGCTACGCCATAATGCGCACCGAGATAAAAGGAGCATCTAATGAGCAGCACTGCACAAACTGCTGAAGGCGAAAAAATTCTTATCGTTGACGACGATCCTGGGCTCAGCAGCCTGCTGGAGCGTTTTTTCGTCAGCAAGGGCTACCGTGCCCGCGCCGTACCGAACACCGAACAGATGGATCGCCTGCTGGCGCGTGAAGTGTTCAACCTGGTCGTCCTCGACCTGATGCTGCCCGGCGAAGACGGCCTGACCGCCTGCCGCCGCCTGCGTGGCGCGAACAACCAGATTCCGATCATCATGCTCACCGCCAAGGGCGATGAGCTGAGCCGTATCAAGGGCCTCGAACTGGGCGCCGACGATTACCTGGCCAAGCCGTTCAATCCGGACGAGCTGATGGCGCGCGTCAAGGCGGTCCTGCGTCGTCAATCGGCTCCGGTGCCAGGCGCACCGGGCAGCGAAGACGAAAGCGTGACCTTCGGGGATTACGAATTGTCGTTGGCGACTCGCGAGCTCAAGCGCGGCGAGGAAGTCCACATGCTCACCACCGGTGAGTTCGCGGTCCTCAAGGCACTGGTAATGAACGCCCGTCAGCCGCTGACCCGCGACAAGCTGATGAACCTGGCCCGTGGCCGCGAGTGGGATGCGCTGGAGCGCTCCATCGACGTACAGATCTCTCGCCTGCGCCGGATGATCGAGCCGGACCCATCGAAACCACGGTACATCCAGACGGTCTGGGGCGTGGGTTATGTGTTCGTTCCAGACGGCACCGCGACCAAGTAACCGGTGATTTGCAGGAACGGGTCAGCCGGATAAGGCATTATCCGGTTGATTCGCGATCCGCAATTCTGCGAGTCTGACTCGTTCCTGCAAAGTGTGTAGCTGTCGTCTATGAAAACCCCCGTGTGGTTTCCCCAGAGTTTTTTCTCCCGCACCCTTTGGCTGGTGCTGATCGTCGTGCTGTTTTCCAAGGCGCTGACCCTGGTTTATCTGTTGATGAACGAGGACGTGCTGGTGGATCGCCAATACAGCCACGGCGTTGCCCTGACGTTGCGCGCCTATTGGGCCGCCGATGAAGAGAACCGAGACAAGATTGCCGATTCCGTCGGCTTGATTCGTGTTGTGGGTGCTGGCGTTCCCGATGGCGAGCAACACTGGCCCTACAGTGAAATCTACCAACGGCAAATGCAGGACGAACTGGGGGGCGACACGGAGGTGCGTCTGCGCATGCATGCTCCGCCTGCATTGTGGGTGAAGGCGCCGAGTCTGGGGGATGGCTGGCTGAAAGTGCCGCTGTACCCGCACCCCTTGCGCGGCCAGAAAATCTGGAGCGTGCTCGGCTGGTTCCTTGCCATTGGCCTGCTCTCCACCGCTTCGGCGTGGATATTCGTCAGTCAGCTCAATCAGCCGCTCAAGCGCCTGGTCGATGCCGCCAGGCAACTGGGGCAGGGCCGCAGCGTGCGGCTGCCGATCAGCGACACACCCAGTGAGATGGCCGAGGTGTATCGCGCCTTCAATCAGATGGCCGAGGACGTCGAACAGGCTGGGCGTGAGCGCGAGTTGATGCTGGCGGGCGTCTCCCACGACCTGCGCACACCGTTGACCCGCTTGCGTCTGTCGCTGGAGTTGATGGGTAACCGCAGCGACCTGACCGACGACATGGTGCGCGACATCGAGGACATGGACGCGATTCTCGACCAGTTCCTGGCGTTCATTCGCGATGGTCGTGACGAATCGGTGGAAGCCGTCGACCTGAGTGATCTGGTGCGTGAGGTAGCGGCACCGTTCAACCAGAACGAGGAGCGGGTGCGCTTGCGCCTGGAGCCGATCCAGCCGTTCCCGTTGCGTCGGGTCTCGATGAAGCGCCTGCTGAACAATCTGATCGGTAACGCCTTGAATCACGCCGGTAGCGACGTCGAGGTGGCGGCCTATGTCTCGGGTGATGTCAGCGCGCCATACGTGGTGCTGAGCGTCATGGACCGCGGGGCCGGTATTGATCCGTCGGAGCTGGAAGCGATCTTCAACCCCTTCACCCGTGGCGACCGCGCCCGGGGTGGTAAAGGGACCGGGCTGGGCCTGGCCATCGTCAAGCGGATTGCCTCGATGCATGGCGGTAACGTTGAGCTGCGCAACCGTTCTGGTGGCGGCTTGGAAGCGCGGGTGAGATTGCCACTGGGGCTGATGTTGCCAAGAGATGCAGTCTAGAAGCAGCGGGAAGCTTCAAGCTGCAAGAGAAAAGCGGCGCCAGGCTCGGACCGCTCTTGCTCTTCTCTTGCAGCTTATAACTTGAGGCTTACAGCTGCTCTTATCCTTTCCCCTTGGTCCGCGTCATGTTCGGCCCGCCATTCTTCTCCAGGTGCTGAATGATGATCCCCGCCACGTCCTTGTTGGTGGTGGTTTCAATCCCTTCCAGGCCCGGTGATGAATTCACTTCCATCACCAGTGGCCCGTGGTTGGAACGCAGGATGTCCACGCCCGCGACCGCCAGGCCCATGACCTTGGCCGCGCGCAATGCTGTCATGCGCTCTTCCGGAGTGATCTTGATCAGGCTGGCGCTGCCGCCCCGGTGCAGGTTGGAGCGGAACTCGCCGGGCTTGGCCTGGCGCTTCATCGCGGCAATCACCTTGTCGCCGACCACGAAGCAGCGAATGTCCGCGCCGCCGGCTTCCTTGATGTACTCCTGAACCATGATGTTCTGCTTGAGGCCCATGAACGCTTCGATCACCGATTCCGCCGCGGTGGCCGTTTCACACAGCACCACACCAATGCCCTGGGTGCCTTCCAGCACTTTGATCACCAGCGGCGCGCCGTTGACCATGTCGATCAGGTCAGGAATGTCGTCCGGGGAGTGGGCAAAACCGGTGACCGGCAAACCGATTCCACGACGTGACAGCAGTTGCAGCGAGCGCAGTTTGTCCCGCGAGCGGGCGATGGCCACCGACTCGTTGAGCGGGAACACGCCCATCATTTCGAACTGGCGCAACACCGCGCAGCCATAAAACGTCACCGAAGCGCCGATTCGCGGGATTACCGCGTCAAAGCCTTCCAGTGGTTTGCCCCGATAGTGGATCTGCGGCTTATGACTGGCGATGTTCATATAGGCGCGCAGGGTATCGATCACCACCATCTCATGGCCGCGTTCGGTCCCGGCTTCAACCAAACGACGAGTGGAATACAGACGCGGGTTTCGCGACAGCACAGCGATCTTCATGCAACACCTGTGGAGAAGGTAGTGGACGCCGGGAACACCGGCTTGTCTTGTACGTATTTAATGCCTGGGTTGACGACCAACTGGCCGTCGATCAGGGCTTTGGAGCCGAGTAGCAGGCGATAGCGCATGGACTTGCGGCAGGCAAGCGTGAACTCGACCCGCCAGACCCGGTCACCGAGCGCCAGGGTGGTGCTGATCACGTAGCGCACCTGCGCCTGGCCATTGGAGCTTTTAATGGTTTTGCGCGTCACCAGCGGTGCTTCGCAGCGGCGGTGACGCAATTGCACCACCGTGCCCAGGTGCGCGGTAAAACGCACCCATTTCTCACCGTCGCGCTCGAACGGCTCGATATCGGTGGCGTGCAGGCTGGAGGTGCTGGCACCGGTGTCGATTTTCGCCCGCAGGCCCGCGACTCCCAGGCCGGGAAGCGCCACCCACTCGCGCAGACCCACAACGGTCAAATGGTCAAATGTCTTCAAATGTGCTCAGCCGGTGAGAAAACCGCTGTACCGCGATGCGGTCGAATGTGCAGTATTCACGCAGAATAGTGGTTAAAAGGCGACAGATATCTACAGCCCGGATTTCCTTCCCTCGGGTGCAGCCCGAGGACGTCGCGCATTGTAAGCTGACCGGGTGAAATTCATGGCACGACAGAAACGGTAGTACAGTTCGGAAATATTTCAGAATGAGGAAATCCCATGGCACAAAAAACCGAAGAGGACGATAAAGTCCGTCTCGACAAGTGGTTGTGGGCGGCGCGATTCTACAAGACACGCGCGCTGGCCAAGGCCGCCATCGAGAGCGGCAAAGTGCATTGTCGGGGTGAGCGTTGCAAGCCGGGCAAGGAGCCTAGAATCGGTGACGAGTTTCAGATCCGGACCGGTTTCGACGAGCGCACGGTGGTGGTCCAGGCGCTGTCGATCGTGCGTCGTGGTGCCCCCGAAGCCCAGACATTGTACGTTGAGACCCCAGCCAGTATCGCCAAGCGCGAAAACGCCGCTGCCCAGCGCAAGGCTGGCGCCCTGGGCGTCAGCACCGACGGCAAGCCGAGCAAGAAACAGCGCCGGGATCTGTTCAAGTTCCATGGTGGGAATACAGCGGAGTAACCTGATCCCGGTAGCGTTATCGGGACTCAATGACAGCGCATCCATCGCCGAGCGTCCAACCTTGCTTGGAACGCGCCCCGATTGTCCATAAAATGCCTCCCATGGTTGAAAATCACGCACCCAAGGGGGTGCGAGTTTGTGATTTCCGGCCCTCGTACTTATTTTGTTATCACTTCAGATACCCAGACCTATGACTGATCTACCGGATACCGACTACACCCAACGCTTCATCTTCGATGACAGCGATACCCGTGGCGAGCTGGTTGCGTTGGAGCGTAGCTATGCCGAAGTCCTTGCCAAGCACCCCTATCCGGAGCCGGTAGCTCAACTGCTTGGCGAGTTGATGGCGGCCGCGGCGCTGCTGGTCGGCACCTTGAAGTTCGATGGCTTGCTGATCCTTCAGGCGCGCTCCGAAGGCCCGGTTCCGCTGCTGATGATCGAATGCTCGAGCGCGCGCGAAATTCGCGGCCTGGCCCGTTATGAGGCGGACAAGATCGCTCCTGATGCGACCCTGGCCGACCTGATGCCCAACGGTGTCCTGGCACTGACCGTCGACCCGACCCAGGGCCAGCGCTATCAGGGTATCGTCGACCTCGACGGCGCGACCCTGTCGGAATGCTTCACCAACTATTTCGTCATGTCCCAACAAGTGGGTACGCGTTTCTGGCTGCACGCCGATGGCCGTCGCGCCCGTGGCCTGCTGCTGCAACAACTGCCGGCCGACCGCCTGAAAGATGAAGAAGAACGCGCCGCCAGCTGGCAGCACATCACCGCGCTGGGCAGCACCCTGACCGCCGATGAACTGCTGAGCCTGGACAACGAAACCGTGTTGCACCGCCTCTATCACGAAGAGCAGGTCCGTCTGTTCGACGTGCAGAAACTGCGCTTCCGTTGCAGTTGCTCCCGTGAGCGCTCCGGTAACGCGCTGGTCAGCCTGGGTCAGGACGATGCTCAGAAGTTGGTGCTTGAGCACGGTGGCGCGATCGAGATCGACTGCCAGTTCTGCAATGAGCGTTATCTGTTCGATGCGGCCGATATCACCCAATTGTTCGCCGGAGCGGGTGTCGATACGCCGTCAGATACTCGTCACTAAAACGTTTCAGCGCAGGTAAATTAACTGGCAAATGCTGGTATAACGCCGTCCTGACGGGAGGGCCCTACTTTTTTTGGGCGTTTCTGGCATAATCCGGCCCACTTTTTTCGCGGTAGTAGTGCAGGACTTTCTACTACAAAACGTTTGGAGCACTCGGCCACTGGCCGACGGGGAACCTCATGACGCAAGCCAATAACGCCGTGTACACCGATCTGAGTGTTGATGATCTGGTTAAACAAGCCCTCAATCGCGGTGAAGGCGAGCTTGCCGATACCGGCGCGCTGGTTGTTCGCACCGGTCACCGTACCGGCCGCTCGCCCGCTGACCGTTTCATTGTTGAAGAGCCAGGCACTCAGGACGCAATCGCCTGGGGCGCGATCAACCGCAAGTTCCCGGCCGACAAGTTCGATGCCCTGTGGGCTCGCGTCGAGGCGTTCAACAACGGGCAAGAGCATTTCGTTTCCCACGTGCATGTAGGTGCGGCCGCCGAGCACTACCTGGCCGTGAAAATGACCACTCAGACCGCCTGGCAGAACCTGTTCGGCCGCTGCCTCTTCATCAATCCAGCCCAGTACAACCCGGCTGGCCGTGAAGAGTGGCAGGTCCTCAACGTTGCCAACTTCGAGTGCGTTCCAGAGCGTGATGGCACCAACTCCGATGGCTGCGTGATCATCAACTTCGCTCAGAAGAAAGTACTGATCGCTGGCATGCGTTACGCCGGTGAAATGAAGAAAGCCATGTTCTCGGTGCAGAACTTCCTGCTGCCGGCCGCCGACGTGCTGCCAATGCACTGTGCTGCCAACATCGGTGAAGAGGGCGACGTGACCCTGTTCTTCGGTTTGTCCGGTACTGGCAAAACCACCCTGTCCGCCGATGAAAGCCGTTACCTGATCGGTGACGACGAGCACGGCTGGGGCGAGGGCGTGGTGTTCAACATCGAAGGCGGTTGCTATGCCAAGTGCATCGACCTGTCCGAGAAGAATGAGCCGGTTATCTGGAAAGCCATCAAGCACGGCGCGGTCCTGGAAAACGTTGTGCTGGACGATGCCAAGAAAGCGGACTACGCCGACGGCAGCCTGACCCAGAACAGCCGCGCAGCCTACCCGCTGGAACACGTCGAGAAGCGTTCCGAGCAAAACCTCGGTGGCGAGCCAAACGCTGTGATCTTCCTGACCTGCGACCTGACCGGCGTACTGCCACCTGTGTCGATCCTCAGCGAAGAGCAAGCGGCCTACCACTTCCTGTCCGGCTACACCGCTCTGGTGGGCTCGACTGAAATGGGTTCGGGCAGTGGCATCAAGTCGACCTTCTCCACCTGCTTCGGCGCACCGTTCTTCCCGCGTCCGGCTGGCGAATACGCAGAGCTGCTGATCAAGCGCATCCGCGGCTTCGGCTCCAAGGTCTACCTGGTCAACACCGGCTGGACCGGCGGTGGCTACGGTGTTGGCAACCGCTTCAACATCCCGACCACTCGCGGCGTGATCGCAGCGATCCAGAGCGGCGCGTTGATCGGTGCCGAGACCGAGCACCTGGACACCATCAACCTCGACGTGCCACTGGCCGTACCGGGCGTTGAGACTGGCCTGCTGAACCCGCGCAACACCTGGGCTGACAAAGCCGCCTACGACGAAGCCGCCAAGGCACTGGCCGGCCTGTTCATCGAGAACTTCAAGAAGTTCGACGTGAGCGACGCGATCAAGGCTGCGGGTCCTAAGTTGTAAGTGTTGGTTTGATGCAAATGAGAAAGCCGCCCTTCGGGGCGGCTTTTTTTTGTCATTCAGCGTTCGCCTCAGGTTTTCAGGTGCAATACAAACGCCCCCACCAGCACCAGGACAACCCCCAGCACCTGTACTTTTCCCAGGCGCTCTTTGAAAAACACATACCCCAGGATTGCCGCAATCCCGCCAGACAGTGTGCTGATCACTGTCACCACGGACACCGAACCCACCGCCGCGCCCCAGGCAAACGAAGAAAAACCCCCGAGGTTCATCAGGCTGGCGGCGGTGAGGGTCATGCAGTTTTTCAGCGGTGGGATCTTCAGGCCATCCTTGATCTTGAGAACGATCAACACCAATACGCTGAAGCCCACCAGGTAGGCGAGCCAGAGCATGGTGATCGGCCCCAGGACCGGCAGGATGAACTGGCCTTGCAGCCAGAAACTGGTGCCGTAGAACACGGCGGCAAGCAGGGCGAAGGCAATGGATTGACGGGTATCCGTGCTGTGGGGCAGGCCGCTGTCGGCGTGGCGGCCGGACAGGATGACGCCGACCACGCAGAGGGCAATGCACAGCCACTGGATCAGGCTGATGTGTTCACCACTGGCCCAGGACAGCAGGGTGGTGACCACACCATAGGAGGTCACCAGCGGCGCGACGATGGAGGCCTTGCCGAGGGAGAAGGCCTTGGACAGCGACAGGGCGCCGGAGACGGTGAGCACGGCGGCGCACACCCCCATGCCCCAGACGCTCAAGGGCGCAGCGAGGGACTTGAGCAGGTAGGCGGGGAATATCACCAGCAGCAGGCTCATGATCACAAAGCCCAGGGCCTGGCCAAAATACACGGCGCGCTTCACGCCGACCGCGCGGGCGTTCAGGCCCATGAAAAAATCCGTGCCCCCCCAGAGTGCAGCCGCCAACAGGCCCATCAGTACGTCCACGCTATGTCCTTATAGTGATGCGCTGTGGACGCTACAGGCCTTCGAGCACCTGCGTGTCCCAGCGTTGGGCCTTGCTGGCCTGGTAGAGCATGCCGATAGTCAGCGGGAGCTTGTCGCCCCGCCCCTTGGCCCTGCGCTTGATGAACACATCGTAGCCTTCGGGTTGGAAGTAGCGATAGGCGTCGTAGTCGATGAAGTCGATGGCGAACTGTTCTTCCAGTGCTTCCATCAGGTGCCGGGCATCTGTGCCGTCGCAGCCAAGATCGAAATTGATCGAGGTATCGAGGCTGATGGTTTTGCGTTCGGGCAGGCCGAGTTCTTCGTGCAGCAACTGCATGAGCAGGCGCATGGCGTGGTCATCGGGGAAGTGGGGGGCGAGGTTCATGGTTGACCTTCCGGTTGAGGCAGGCAGGCATGGTAGGGCGTGCCGGGCTTGCGGGAAAGGTTCTGGTTCCGCGAGCAAGGCTCGTTCTATTGCGCCATCCGCTGTTGCACCACCTGCAGCAAATCGCTGCCATCCTGCGTCAACAGGTACAGCGCGTTGACGATGTGCGGGATGTCTTTGCAGTCGGCCTGGTTGAAACTCAGGCAATACAGCGTTTCGAGCAGGTCGCTGGCGGCACGGATGCGTTGCTGGGCGGCGTCGAGCAGGGCCTGGGGGCTGGCCAGGGTGTCGATGAGCAGCGCGGGAGTGTCACCCGCGGTGGAATTGAGCGGGTGGTAACGGTCTGTTGGCGAGGTGCTGGTGTTCATCGGGGTCAGTCCAGTGCGCATTGGCGGAGTCGCTCGGCAGGGCCGTGCGCTGACGCAAGAGCGTTCACACTTACGGTGCCCGGCTGCGCAGCAAACTATAAAGAGGACTGTTTGAATTCAGCAAGATGGCCCGCATGGACAGGACCTGTAGGGCGTTTTCAGGCTGTTGCGTCTTCGTCCTACTCTGGGGTTGAGGTATTCGTAGTGAGCGATCGATAAGCCGGATTGTTCAGGTGCTTACGTGGTTTCACCAGTAAAACTGCAGCAGAGGGGGCGTCAATATTTGTAGGGGCTTTCCCGTACAGCAGTCGTCTCCGGCTGCTGTGAGGTATCGATGTTTCAATCAGTTCCTTGCCCGATCACGTGCCGTGGTGGTTGACGGGAGGCCGCTTCAAGGTCCAGCAGGCCCTGGCCGTACACTTCGCTGTTGGCATAGATGCCGGTCCGGTTTGTGTGTTTGAGCAGGTGCTGGCGAATCTGTTGCGGGCTCATCTGCGGGTAACGGCTCTGCAATGCGGCCAGGGCCCCGCTGACCATGGCCGCAGCCGGTGAAGTACCCGCCGTTTCGCCGTACTTGCCGGACTTCAAGGTGGTCTGCAAGCCAGTGCCGGCGGCGGAGTCACCCCCGGGAATAGCGATGCACCAGTCCCTGGCAACGCCGCAGTAGTTTGATTTGGCGTTGATGGCTGTGCCGTCCTGCTTCAGGGCAACGACGGCGAGCCATCCCTTTTCCAGCTCCGGCACCGCCACTGGCAAGCCGGGCTCGGCCAGGGGTTCGCGTCTGAGCTCATTGCCGGTCGGAAACACGAACACCGCGCCCTCATTGACCAGTTGCCGGGCCACGGTGAGGGATTCGGGCATGACCTGCTTGTAGCGCGACTCGGTGATCTCGGTTGCCGGAATGTCATTGGCCCATGAGTTGTTGAAAATACGCGCCCCTTTGCCGAACGCATACGTCCACGACTGAGCGATTTCACTGTCGAAGAAGAAGGGTTGATCATCATCGCCAAATCGCATGGGGATCAGTTGGGCGCTGAAAGCGACACCATGCATGCCTTGATCATCCTTGTTGGCGGCAATGATGCCGGCCATCTGTGTTCCGTGGCCGACCCTGTCGGTCGTACCCGGCTGGTTCGTCACGTAATCGTATCCAGGATCGCCAATGCGTCCCTGGAACTCAGGCAGGTCGGCATTCAGCCCGGAGTCGATCAGGGCGACGCTCACGCCCTGACCGCTTGCGCCGCGAGCGTAGATTGACGACGCTTTAATGATCGCCAGCCCTTTCAGGGCGTGATATTCCGGTGTTTCGTAACCCTGTGCGGCAGGGTCGACTACGGCAGGTGTGGTCATGTTCTGGCAGCCGCTCAGCAGCAGCGGCAGGGCGACCAAGCCCAGGCGTGATGGTCGCAAGAGAGCAAGAGACGGTAGCATTTGATTCATAGGGTGTTCCTTCAGTGGCATCCATGCCTGCGAAGCTTCCTGCGACGAGGACGCTTCGCCTGTGGCCGGCTTTTCAATGGGGCGCTCAGGCCCGTCAGGTAAGTCATGAACCTAAACGATTGAGCCCTTGGTTCATGAGAGAATTAGTGGTTCTGTTTGTATCTATCGAGAGCGTTTCGCCCCCGACCTTTTCTCTACGCGCTGCTTCTCTGTCCGGGCCTTTGGCGTGGCAGCCGTCAACGGAGTGACCGCTTATGCACAACACCCTCGAACAGGTCTTTGGTTATCCACAGTTCCGGCCTGGCCAGGAAGCGGCAGTCAGTGCGGTGCTGGCCGGACGTTCGGCAGCGGCGATTTTCCCGACCGGGTCTGGCAAGTCCTTGTGTTATCAACTGCCCGCCTTGTTGCTGCCGCACCTGACACTGGTGGTCTCGCCGTTGCTGGCGCTGATGCAGGACCAGTTGGCGTTCTTGCAGCGCCACGGGATCGCGGCAGCGAGTATTGATTCGGCCCAGAGTCGCGATGACGCCAACGAGGTGATGGCGCGGGCGCGCAGTGGCGAGTTGAAGATCCTGATGATTTCCGTGGAGCGCCTGAAGAACGAGCGCTTTCGCAACTTCCTGCAGCAGGTGCCGATCTCGTTGTTGGTGGTGGACGAGGCGCACTGCATTTCCGAGTGGGGCCACAACTTCCGCCCCGATTACCTGAAGCTGCCGGACTACCAACGCCAGTTCAATATCCCCCAGACCTTGCTGCTGACCGCGACCGCCACGCCCAAGGTGATCGCCGACATGCAGGCGAAGTTCGCCATTGCACCAGACGATGTGGTGACCACCGGATTCTACCGGCCTAACCTCAATTTGCTGGTTGAACCGGTGCGCGGCCAGGACAAGCGCCGCCGCCTGCTGGAGTGGATGGGCCAGCGTGCCGGGCAGCCGAGCATCGTCTACGTGACCTTGCAGAAAACCGCCGAGCAGATTGCCCAGCACCTGAGCCAGAACGGGCTTCAGGCCGAGGCCTACCACGCGGGTTTACCCCATGAGCAGCGCGAGGCGATTCAACGCCGGTTCATGGGTGGGCAGTCCACTTGCATCGTCGCTACCATCGCCTTTGGCATGGGTATCGACAAGAGCGATATCCGCAACGTAGTGCATTTCGACCTGCCCAAATCCATCGAGAACTACAGCCAGGAAATCGGTCGTGCCGGGCGTGACGGGCAGCCATCCGATTGCCTGGTGCTGGCCAACCGCGACAGCCTCAACGTGCTGGAGAACTTCGTTTATGGCGATACGCCGGAACTGGAGGGCATCCGTTGTGTGCTGGATGAACTGCAGGCCGCAGCGCCGGACGGGCAGTGGGAGTTCCTGCTGGGGCCGCTGGCCGACCAGAGCAACATTCGCCAGTTGCCGCTCAAGACCTTGCTGGTGCAGCTTGAGCTCAAAGGTTTGATCGCGCCTCGTTATGCCTACTTTGCCGAGTACCGGTTCAAGTTCCTGGTGGAACCCGAGGTGCTGTTGGCGCGTTTCGAGGGCGAGCGCCGGGACTTCGTCGACGCGATCATCCAGACCTCGAACCGGGCGCGAACCTGGGCCACCGTGAATTTCGACGCGCTGTATCTCCAGCATCAGGCCGAGCGTGCCCGGGTGGTCAAGGCGCTGGATTACTTTCAGGAAAAAGGCTGGGTCGAGCTTGAAAGCAAGCAGATGACCGAGGTCTACAGCCTGTTGCAGAGCCATTTTGACGCTCAGGCCTTGAGCGTCGAACTGCACGCCTATTTCACCCGACATGAGCGTACGGAAATCGCACGTATCCACGCGATGCTCGACCTGTTCGCCACCGAGCACTGCCTGGGTCACCGCTTGGCGCGGTATTTCGGCGACGATAATGCACCGCAACAATGTGGGCATTGTTCGGTGTGTCATGGACAGGTTGCCCGTTTACCGGAGCCGCCGCTGTTGCCTGCGCTTGTGGATAAAAACTTCGATGCGCTCTGTGGCGATTTTATCCACAAGCATCAGGCCTACAACGGCAGTGTGCCGAGTGCAGAACGCCTGACCCGGTTCTTGTGCGGCATCAGCGTGCCGCTGTTCACCAAGCTCAAGGCTCGCGCGATCCACGGGTTTGCAGCACTGGAGGACTATCCCTATGCCGAGGTGCGGGGTTGGGCGCAAAGCCAGTTGCCGGGCTGACGCGGAGCGTCACGGGCTGCATTCCCACGCAGAGCGAGGGAATGATCGAGTGTTGAGTAGGGGGGAACATCCATCCGCTGAATGTCGCCCATCACGGGAATAAAGTTCAAAAACGCTGCCGGGCTGACTATGGTGGACGCTGTCTTTGGATCGCCAACAAGAGAGCAAACAATGAGCCAGACGCCCTTCCAGATTCAGCGTGCCGCCGTGATCGGCGCAGGCACCATGGGCCGTGGCATCGTCATGTGCCTGGCCAACGCCGGGGTGCCGGTGCAATGGGTCGACAACAATCCGCAGATGCTCGACCAGGCCCTTACAGCCATTGCCGACACCTGGGCCCACAACGTCCGTCAGGGTCGCATCGATCAAGCCGAAGCCGATGCGCGGATCGCTCGGGTGGCTGCGGCGCTCGACTATCCGGCGATCCGCGACGTCGACCTGGTGATCGAGGCGGTCTACGAAAACCTCGAGCTCAAGCAGAACATTTTTCGTGAGCTCGATGGCCTGCTCAAGCCCGAAGCGATTCTCGCCAGTAACACCTCGGCGCTGGACATCGACGCCATTGCCGCCGTGACACAGCGTCCTCAACAGGTGCTGGGCCTGCACTTCTTCAGCCCGGCGCACATCATGAAACTGCTGGAAATCGTCCGGGGTGCGCAGACGGCCCCAGCGGTGCTCGAGGCTGCCGGGGCGCTGGGCCAGCGCATGGGCAAGGTCAGTGTGGTGGCGGGCAACTGCTTCGGTTTTATCGGCAACCGGATGCTCAATACCTACGTGCTCGAAGCACGCAAGATGTTGCTTGAAGGCGCGTTCCCCTATCAGGTGGATGCGGCGCTGCAAGGCTTCGGTTTTGCCATGGGGCCGTTCCGCATGTACGACGTGGTTGGCATCGACCTCGGCTGGCGCGCACGGGAGCTGGCGGGTGTCGGTCAGGACGAAGCCGAGATTCAGGTGGATAACCGTCTGTGCGAACTGGGGCGTTTCGGTCAGAAGAGTGGCAACGGTTTCTACCACTACGAGCCCGGAAGCCGTCAGGCCGAGCACGATGTCGAGGTGGATGCGCTGGTGCAGCGAGTCAGTGAAGAGCTGGGCTACCAGCGTCGGGAGATCAGCACCGAAGAGATCCTTGAGCGCTGCCTGCTGGCCCTGGTGAACGAAGGGGCGAAGATTCTTCAGGAAGGTATCGCCGATTGCGCTCACGACATCGATCGGGTGTACCTCAACGGCTATGGTTTTCCGGCGGACAAGGGCGGGCCAATGGCCTGGGCCGATCAGCAGGGGCTGGCGAACATCCATGCCCGTTTGCTGCGCCTTGAGGCTGAACAGGGTGCGTTGTGGAAGCCGGCGCGCGTGATCGCTGAGCTGGCGGCCAAGGACGGACGTTTTGCCCAGTGGCAGGCTGTCTGATCAAGCGTTGCTGCGATTACACTGGCAGCCCTTTGCGTGAGAAATCCCGATGACCGACCGCATGCCACAACGCGCCGACTACCGTCACTTCCAGCCGATCATCACCCGGTGGCACGACAATGATGTCTACGGTCATGTGAACAACGTGACCTACTACAGCTTTTTCGATACGGCGGTGAACACCTACCTGATCGAAGTCGGTGGCCTGGATATTCACGACGGCGAGGTCGTGGGCTTTGTGGTGAGCTCGGCCTGTGACTACTTCGCATCGATTGCCTTTCCCGAACGCATCGAGATCGGCTTGCGGGTAGGAAAACTGGGCAACAGTTCGGTGCAGTACGAGCTGGCCGTGTTCAAGGCGGGGGAAGAGGACGCATGCGCGGCGGGGCGCTTTGTCCACGTTTTTGTGGACCGGGCGTCGAACCAGCCGGTGTCGATTCCTGGCGGGTTGCGCCAGGCCCTGGAGCGGTTGGTGGTGTGAAACGAAAAATCGCAGCCCGGGGGCTGCGATTTTTTTTGAGTCTCGGTCGTGATGCGGCGTGGTGTTTAGTCGCGATAGTAACGGTGCTTGTGCTTGCGATGCCCATAGGCATGGCCACGGCCCGGGTGACCATCACGGTAGTAGCGGCGATCGTCGTGGCCACCGCGATAGCGGCGATGACCGTTATCGTCATCGTCATCATCGTTATCGTATTTGTTGCCCATGTAGTTGCCCAGCGCGCCACCCGCACCACCGCCAGCGGCTGCGCCGATCAGGCTGCCTGTGGTGCCGCCTACGTTGCGACCGACCACGTTGCCGCCCGCCGCGCCGAGTGCACCGCCGATGGCGGCTTCACCACGGCTGTGTTTGTTGGCACCCACCGCACTGCCGCCCGCACCACCCAGTGCGGCACCAATGGTTGAGCCAGTGTTACCGCCCAGTGACTGACCGACGACCGAGCCAAGAACCCCGCCCAATGCGCCGCCCACACCGGCTTCGGTGTTGCCTCCAGCTGACGCTACGCCGCTGATCAGGCCAAGGGACAACAAGAGAATCGAGGAGAACTTCATTAGAGGAGCCTCAAAGGGATGACGAGGCGATCCTGAGGCTGTGACAGGACGGTTACAATCGAAATCCGACGAGTAACACGACTTGTGCACATTTTGCTAAGTTGTTGTTTTTTAGACGGAACTTTATTGTTTTTCGCGGGTCTTTAGCTACTTGGGATAGGCCGCTTTTATGTAAAAGCGGCCTTTTTTGTGGGCGTTTGGAAAGCGCCGCGAGTGCAGCCGGCAGGGCGACACTGGTGCAATGCGCGGACGCCTTCCCTCAGGCCGACCTGGCCATGATCAGCCCGCTGTCACTGGCGGCTTCCAGGCGGATCGCCACGAACTTGGAGGTGGGCGTATGGCTGCCATCCCCAGTGCTTTCCAGCGGCACCAGCGGGTTCACTTCCGGGTAGTAGGCTGCCGCCTGCCCGGCTGGAATGTCAAACGCCAGCAAGGTGAAGCCCTTGACCCGCCGTTCGCGACCGTCATCCCAGATCGACACGATGTCGGCCTTTTGCCCGGGCTTGAAGCCCAGGCGAATGATGTCGGCTTCATTGACGAACAGCACGTCACGCTGCCCCTTGACGCCACGGTAACGATCATCGAGCCCGTAGATGGTGGTGTTGTACTGATCGTGGGAGCGCATCGACTGCATGATCAGATCCGGCAACTGCCCGGTGGCGCGGGTGCGTTCGTGCACAAGATCCGTCGGCAGGATGTTGGGGCGGAAGTTGGCGCGACCTGACGTCGTGTTCCAGCGCCGGGCGCCGGCACTGTTGCCCAGATAGAAACCGCCCGGGTGTTCGATCTTCTGGTTGAAGTCCTTGAAGCCTGGGATGGTGTCGGCGATCAGTTCGCGAATGCGGCGGTAGTCGGCGACCAGCCAGGTCCAGTCGACCGGTGTGCTGCCCAGGGTCGCGGCGGCGATACCGGCGATGATCGACGGCTCGGAGCGCATCTGGCGAGACAGCGGCTGAAGCTGGCCATTGGAGGCGTGAACCATGCTGAAGGAGTCTTCCACGGTGACCGCTTGCGCCCCTTCGGTTTGCAGGTCGATGTCGGTGCGGCCCAGGCACGGCAGGATCAACGCTTCTTTGCCGTGGGCCAGATGGCTGCGGTTGAGCTTGGTGCTGATCTGTACCGTGAGGTCGCAGTTACGCAACGCCTGGAACGTCCGTGGGCTGTCCGGTGTTGCCTGGGCGAAGTTGCCACCCAGGCCGATAAAGACTTTCGAGCGGCCTTCAAGCATTGCATGAATGGCCTCGACCACATTGTGGCCGTTTTCACGGGGCACCTTGAACTGGAAGCGCCGCTCCAGTGAATCCAGGAACGCCACTGGCGGACGTTCATTGATGCCCATGGTCCGGTCGCCTTGCACGTTGCTGTGTCCGCGCACCGGACACAGGCCCGCGCCTGGACGGCCGATGTTGCCGCGCAACAGCATCAGGTTGGCGATTTCCTGGATGGTCGGCACCGAGTGGCGGTGCTGGGTGATGCCCATGGCCCAGCACATGATGACGTTCTGGCCTTTGGCGTACATGCGCGCCGCTTGTTCGATCTCGACCAGCGTCAGGCCGGACTGCTCGACGATCTGCTCCCACGGAGTGTCGTCGATCTGGTTCAGGTAGTCGAGGATATTGACCGTGTGTTCGTTGAGGAAGTCATGGTCGAACACGGCTGGCGCCCCACTGCCCTGGGCTTCGCGTTCCCATAGCAGGAGGAACTTGGCCATGCCGCGCAACAAGGCCATGTCACCACCCAGCGCTGGACGGAAATACGCGGTGTTGGTCGGTTTGTCGCCGTTGGTGAGCATTTCGATCGGGTGCTGCGGGTGCTGGAAGCGTTCCAGGCCCCGCTCTTTCAGCGGGTTGATGCACACCACCTGGGCACCACGCTTGACCGCTTCGCGCAGGGGGTCGAGCATCCGCGGGTGGTTAGTGCCGGGGTTCTGGCCCCAGACGAAAATCGCGTCGGCATGTTCGAAGTCGTCGAAGGTCACGGTCCCTTTACCGACCCCGATACTTTGCGCCAGGGCCACGCCGCTGGCCTCGTGGCACATGTTCGAGCAGTCAGGGAAGTTGTTGGTGCCGAATGCCCGGACAAACAATTGATACAGGTATGCCGCTTCGTTGCTGGCGCGTCCCGAGGTGTAGAACTCGGCCTGATCGGGACTTGGCAGGTTCTGCAGGTGTTGGCCGATCAGCGTGAACGCCGCGTCCCAGCTGATCGGGGTGTAGCGGTCGGTGTCGGCGTCGTAGCGCATGGGCTCGGTCAACCGCCCCTGGTACTCAAGCCAGTAGTCGCTCTGTTCCAGCAGGGCGCTGACGCTGTGCTTGGCAAAGAATGCCGCATCGACGCGACGCTTGGTGGCTTCCCAGTTGACGGCCTTGGCACCGTTCTCACAGAACTTGACCAGGCCGCTTTCCGGGGAATCGCCCCAGGCGCAACCCGGGCAGTCGAAACCGCCGTTCTGGTTGGTCTTGAGCATCATGCGCAGGTTTTTCAGCGCGTTGTCGCTGGTCAGCCAGGCTTGGGCAACACTGATCAATGCGCCCCAGCCACCGGCCGGGCCCTTGTAGGGCTTGTAGCGCGGGGTGGGTGTCTGGTCGGCTTGATGATGAGTGCTCACGCTTGATTCTCCATCGCTGGGCTGTAGACCCGCGGCGCACTTTTCTGCGGCAGGTGGATGAGGTTGAGGTTGTGCCGGCGTGCCCATTGCAAGGCGAGGCCGGTGGGCGACGACAGGCTGACCAGGGTCTGGATGCCGGCGCGCAGGACTTTCTGGATCAGTTCGAGGCTGCAGCGGCTGGTGACAATCGCCAGCCCGCCGGCCGTCGGGATGTTCTGGCGCACCAGGGCGCCGATCAGCTTGTCGAGGGCGTTGTGCCGGCCGATGTCTTCACGGCCAAGCAGCAGCTCGCCCTGGTTGTTCATGAACACCGCCGCATGCACCGCACCGCAGTGCTGGCCCAGAGGCTGGAAGGCGCCAATGCGCTGGCGCAGGCCCTCGAGCCAGTGCGCGGGAGGCAGCGGTGCCCCGGGCAGTACCTTGAGTTGCGGCAGGGCCTGTTCCACGGCTTCCACGCCGCAGAGGCCGCAACCGCTGGTGCCGGCCAGTTGCCGACGCTGCTGCTTGAGGTTCCAGAAGGCGCGGCTGGCAATGTTGACCTGCGCGTATTGCGCGCTGCCCGCGCCCGTCAATTGCAGGTCATAGATGTCGGACAGGTCGCTGATGATCCCACTGCCCAGGCTGAAGCCGACAATGAAGTCTTCCAGGTCGGTCGGGGTGACCAGCATCACGGCCTGGCTGATGCCGTTGTAGGCGATCGCCAGCGCCACTTCCTCAGCGAGCGCGGTGCTGGCTGACTCACTGTGATCAAGGTTGCAGTACTGGTAGCTCTGACTGGCGGCGGGCGCGGGCGTTACTGGAGCAGGCGTCGCGCAGGCCGGACGCTTGGCGTTCATGGGGCAATACCGGCGGGTTATCCAGCCTTAATCCTAGGCGCGGCAAAGTGTCGCGTCTAATCGCTATTACTGATCCACCGATAGATGCCGTCGATCAAAAGCCTGCCAGTGATTTCTGATAGATCGCAAAACAGGCTTCCGCCAGCGCCGAGCGTGGCGCGCTGCGACGCATGATCAACCCCAGCCGGCCAAGGGTTTGCGCGTTTTCAATCGGTTGCAGGCGCAAGTGCTCGGTCAGTGATTCCAGGCCACCCTCCAGGGGCATCACCGCGCAACACAGGCCGCCGTGTACGGCTTGCAGCAGTTGATGAACGGCGTCGGTCTGCAGCAGCGGTTGCGGGTTAAGGCCCCGGCTGTGGAAGTTGTGGTCGATGGACTGGCGAAAGTGCATGCCGCTGGTGAGCATGCCCAGCGGCAACTCGATCAGCGCCTCCCAGCTCAATGGCGTGTCACCGAAGCTGAAGAAGCGCTGGTCATAGAGCAAGCCCATGCGGGTTTCGCTGAATGCCAGCGAGTCGAAGCGTTCGCCGTCCAGACGCTCCAGATAGGACACTCCCAAGTCCAGCCGGTTGTTGGCCAGTTGCTCGAGGATCTGTTCGGAACTCAAGGCGGACAGTTCGAAGCGCAAATTGGGGTGTTCGCCGTGCAGTTGTTGCATCAGCGGCAGAGGATCGAAACTCGACAGCGGCACCACCCCCAGGCGCAGCGTACCGACCAGGTTGCCGCGACACGCCGCTGCCTCGGCCTGCAGCCCGTCATAAGCGGCGAGCACGGTGCGCGCCCAGGCCAGCACCCGCTCGCCCGGCGCGGTGAACCCCTCAAAGCGCTGGCCGCGATTGACCAGTGGCAAATCAAGCTCTTCTTCAAGGCTGCGCAAGCGCATCGACAGCGTGGGCTGGGTGATGTGGCAGCGCGCGGCCGCCTGGCCAAAGTGCCGGGTTTCGTCGAGGGCGATGAGGAATTTCAGCTGTTTGATGTCCATCGTCGCTCCAGTGCGCAGCAGGCCAGGAGGGGGATTCTAGCGCGTGTGCGCAATGGGCGTCATTGGTCGGCCGGGAACCACGCTGCACCGTCTTGGTCTAGTCTTTCGCGACCGGACCTATAAACCCAAGGAGAGTGCACCATGAGTCTTTTGAGCTTTGTGAAAGAAGCAGGCGAGAAACTGATTGATTTGCTGACACCGGGTAACGCCAATGCGAGCGAGCAGTTGAAGGAGCATATCGCGAAGGTCGGCCTGGGAAACCCGAATGTGCAGGCCACGGTGGATGGCGACAAGGTCACGGTGACCGGCGAAGTGGCCAGTCAGGAAGAGAAAGAAAAAATCCTCCTGGCGGTGGGCAATATTGCGGGCGTGGGCAGTGTGGACGACCAGATCGTCGTGAATGGTCCGACTGTTGCGGCAGCCCGTTTTGTGGTGGTGAAAAAAGGCGACACCCTGAGCGCGATTTCCCTGACCGTGTACGGCAATGCCAACCTGTACAACAAGATTTTCGAAGCCAACAAACCCATGCTGTCGCACCCGGACAAGATCTATCCAGGGCAGTCGTTGCGTATTCCTGAGTAACACGGGACCTGTGGAGAGGGAGCAAGCTCCCTCTCCACAATGGTTGCTACAACCCTTCGATCAATGCCCGATAATCACCCACCGCCGCAAACTCCGCGGTGTCTTTGGGCGCCTTGCGGCTGTCCGGCACACTCACCGCCAGTAAATGCGCCACGCCAAAATCCCGAGCACTGCGCAGGATCGGCAAGGTATCGTCGATGAACAGGCTGCGTACCGGGTCGAAGTCGATATCGGCGCGCAGGGCGTCCCAGAATTGCGGGTTTTCCTTGGGGAAGCCGTAGTCGTGGGAACTGATCAGCCGCTCGAAGTACGGTGCAAGCTCGATTCTTTCCAGTTTCAGCGACAGTGAGTCGCGGTGCGCATTGGTGATCAGGATCACGCGCTTGCCGGCCTGTTTGATCGCCGCCAGAAAGGTATCGGCGTCCGGGCGCAGCGCAATCAGATGAGCGGTCTCCAGCTTCAGCTCGCGCACCGGGATCTTCAGTTCACTGCTCCAGAAATCCAGGCAATACCACTGCAACTGGCCGGCGTTACGCTCGAACAGCGGCTGCAGCTCCAGCTCGGCCATGGCCCGGCTCACCCCGTGCAGCTCGGCGTAACGCTGGGGTAGGTGCTCCATCCAGAAATGGTTGTCGTAGTGCAGGTCCAGCAGTGTGCCGTCCATATCCAGCAGAACGGTATCGATGTCGCGCCAGGGCAGTGATGGCATTGAAGACTTCTCCAGCGGTAAACAGATATCCGACATAAACAATCAGGGCAGGCCGGGTATAGTAACCCGTTCACGCCAAGGAGCCGCCATGCGCCAGAAACCCGAAGTCCTAGCCCGCGAGATCGTCGCTACCAGCCGCTTGTTCTGCGTTGAAGAGGTACAACTGCGCTTTTCCAATGGCGTCGAGCGTACCTATGAGCGATTGGTCGGCAAGGGCGCCGGGTATGGCGCAGTGATGATCGTGGCGATGCTCGATGCCGACCACGCGGTGCTGGTCGAAGAGTATTGCGGTGGTACCGATGCCTACGAGATGTCGTTGCCCAAGGGCCTGATCGAACCCGGCGAAGACGTGCTGGCCGCCGCCGAGCGTGAACTCAAGGAAGAAGCTGGCTATGGCGCGCGGCAACTGGAGCACCTGACCGAGCTGTCGCTGTCGCCCGGTTACATGAGCCAGAAAATCCAGGTGGTGCTGGCGACCGACCTGTACGAAGAACGGCTAGAAGGTGATGAGCCAGAACCGATGCGGCTGGATCGGGTCAATCTGCGTGAGCTGGCGGCGCTGGCGCAGAATCCGCAGTTCACCGAGGGGCGCGCCTTGGCGGCGCTATATCTCGCCCGTGACTTGCTGACTCAGCGTGGAGTGTTCCAGCCATGACGTTCCCTCATCCGTTGATGGCGCCGGTCGTCGAGCTGGCATTGAAGGCTGGAGAGGCGATCCTGCCGTTCTGGTGCACAGGCACGGCCGTGACCGCCAAGGCTGACGATTCGCCGGTCACCGCCGCTGACCTGGCGGCGCACCACGTGATTCTGGCGGGGCTGACAGCCCTTGATCCGAACATTCCGGTGTTGTCGGAAGAAGACGCCAACATCCCTCAAGGCGTACGCGCGGGTTGGCAGAGCTGGTGGCTGGTGGACCCGCTGGACGGCACGAAGGAGTTCATTTCCGGGAGTGAGGAGTTCACCGTCAACATCGCGTTGATTGAACAGGGCCGGGTGGTGTTTGGCGTGGTGTCGATGCCGACCAACGGTCGCTGCTACTTCGGCGGTGCCGGTCTGGGTGCATGGCGTGCCGACAAAGACGCTGCACCGTTGCCGATCCAGGTCCGCGAAACCCCGCCGGCAGGCGAGGCGTTCACCGTGGTCGCCAGCCGCCGACATTCCAGCCCTGAGCAGGAGCGTTTGCTGGCCGGGTTGAGCGACAGCCTGGGTCAACTGCAACTGGCCAATATCGGCAGCTCGCTGAAGTTTTGCCTGCTGGCCGAAGGCGCGGCGGATTGTTATCCGCGGTTGGCACCGACTTCGCAATGGGATACCGCGGCGGCGCAAGGCGTGTTGGAAGGGGCCGGTGGTGAAGTGTTGGAGTTGAGCGGCGAACGGTTCAGCTATCCGGCGCGCGAATCGTTGCTTAACTCATTCTTTCTGGCCTTGCCGGCTAAAGCCGCGTGGCGTGAGAAACTGCTGGAACTGGCCCGTTCCTGAACATACGGCACCTTTGTTTGATCGTTCCCACGCAGAGCGTGAGAACTATCATCTGGAGCAAGGCTTGCCCGCGAGGTCTTTTCAGCGGTGCAGCACGTATTGCCCGGTAAACGTCACCGCATCTTCATCACTCCCCACATTCACAATCCGCGTATGCAGCGTTAACCGTGCCCGGCCATAACGCTCATACATCGTCACGAATTTTTTCCAAACCGCTGCACTCGGCGCTTGGCAAATGGCCGTTGCATCGCTGGTCACTGGCAGCGGGTAGTTGATCTTCCCTTCCTGGATCACGATGTGCCCATCCTCTATGCCGGCTTCACGCAGGCGCAGATGCAGCCAGCCCCAGCCAACAAGCACTGCGCCGCAGTACAGGCTGCCACCGAACATGGTGCTCTTGTGGTTGACGTTCGCTTCCAGTGGGAGCTGCAGGCGCAGTTGATGGGACTGCCAGTCAAGCACCTTCAAGCCCATGGCCCGCGTGAGGGGAATGTCGCGGTGCAGGATCGATTCCAGGTGACGACTGTCGCGGTTCATGCTGGGCCTCAAAGTGCTGGTGCTTAAGTAAAGGTTAGTCGGCGCGGCTCAATCGATCTCGTCGGCGTGGGTGGTGGTACCCGCGGCATCGGCGAAGTTCAACCCGTGTTTACGCAGCTTGTCATGCAGGGTCTTGCGTGGAATCCCCAGTGCCTCGGCAACGCTGCGCAGCGAGCTGTGAGAGCGTGCCAGCTCAGCGGCAATCAGGTTCTTTTCGAAACTTTCCACTTGCTCGCTCAGGTTTCCGTCGAACTGGGTGCTGGCGGGTGCAGGGCTACCATCGGGGGTATTGATGTCCAGCGCCAGCTCCAACCCGAGGGCGAAGCGTTCCGCCGCGTTTTGCAGTTCGCGCACGTTGCCTGGCCAGGTATGGCGCAGCAGCAGGGCGCGCTGGCCCGGTTGCAGTTCGTGTGGCGCCAGGCCATGGCGCTCGCTGGCTTCATTGGCAAAGTGCTGGAACATCATCAGCGCATCTTCGCCACGCTCGCGCAGTGGTGGAATGCGCAGCGGCGCAACGTTCAGGCGGTAGTACAGGTCGGCACGAAAACGCCCCTGGTCGGCGGCCTGGCGCAGGTCTTCCTTGGTGGCGGCGATGATCCGGATGTCCAGCGGGATCAACTGATTGCCACCCAGGCGCTCGACCACCCGCTCTTGCAGCAAGCGCAGCAGCTTCACCTGAACATCCAGGCTCATGCTTTCGATTTCATCGAGGAACAGCGTGCCGCCATTGGCAAACTCGAATTTGCCGATGCGGCGTTTTTGCGCGCCAGTGAAGGCGCCGGGCTCGTGGCCAAACAGTTCGCTCTCGACCACCGACTCCGCCAGCGCTCCGGCGTTGATCGCGACAAACGGCCCGTTGCGCCGGTTCGACAGGTCGTGCAGGGCGCGGGCCACCACTTCCTTGCCAGCGCCGGTTTCACCGAGGATCAGCACATCCGCCTTGGTCGGCGCCAGTGCGGCGATCTGCTCGCGCAGGCGCAGCATCGACGCCGAGTGGCCGATCAGCCGGGTACTCAGTTCATTGCGGTCACTCAGGGCCAGCCGCAGGCTGCGGTTTTCCAGCACCAGCTGGCGCAGGGCCAGGGCGCGGCGCACGCTGTCGAGCAACGCATCGCTGGCAAAGGGTTTTTCGAGGAAGTCATAAGCACCGGCACGCATGGCCTGCACCGCCAACGGTACATCGCCGTGTCCGGTGATCAGCAGTACCGGCAACTCCGGGTCTTGGGCGTGCAGTTCGCTCAGCAGTTCGAGACCGTCCATGCCGGGCATGCGGATGTCGCTGACCACCACGCCCGGCCAATCGCGCTCAAGACGCGAGGCCAGGCCCTTGGCTTCGGCCAGGGGCAGGATCTTCAGGCCAGCCAGGTCCAGCGTCTGGCTCAAGGCCTGGCGCAGGTGCGGATCGTCGTCGATCAGCACTACCTGGATGCGGTTGTCGATGAAGTTGCTCATTCACTGCGGTCCTCGGACGGTTGCAGGCTTACACCGGGTGCGCCAGCGCGCAGCCGCAGGGTGATCAGGGCGCCGCCTTCCTTGTGGTTGGCGAACGACAGTTCGCCACCGAAGGCGCGCATCAGGGTTTCGCAAATGGCCAGTCCCAGGCCAAGCCCCTGAGTGCGGGTCTTGGTGGTGTAGAACGGCTCGCTGGCGCGTCCCAGGGCTTCCATGCAAAACCCCGGGCCGTTGTCGCGAATGTACAGATTGACGCCCTCGGCAGTGGATTCGGCACTCAGCCAGAGTTTGCGCGGCGGGCCTTTTTCGGTGAGGGCGTCGAGGGCATTGGCCAGCAGATTGCCGAGCACCTGGCGCAAACGGGTTTCGCCGGCCTCGACCCACAGCGTGGCCGCCGGCAGGTCGCGGATCAGCTCGACGTCCATGCTGCGGCGACGCTTGGCCAGCAACGCCAGCGCATCGTCCAGCGCCGGTTGCAGCGCGACGCTCTCCGGGGCGTGGCGGTCGCGACGGGCAAAGGCGCGCAAATGGGCGATGATCGAGGCCATTCGTCCAGTCAGCTCGCTGATCAGTTTCAGGTTGCCGCGGGCGTCTTCGGTGCGCTCATGGTCGAGCAGTATCTCGGCGTTTTCCGCGTAGCTGCGAATCGCGGCCAGCGGTTGATTGAGTTCGTGGCTGATGCTCGCCGACATGGTGCCCAGCGCCGACAGTTTGCCGGCCTGCACCAGGTCATCCTGGGCGCGCACCAGTTCCTGCTGCGCGTGTTCGCGCTCCAGCACTTCCTGCTTGAGGCGCCGGTTGAGGCCTTCCAGGTCGCTGGTCCGCTCGGCGACCCGGGCTTCCAGTTCTCGGCGGGTCTTGGCTTCGAAGTCGATGCGCTGCAGGTAGTGACGTCGACGCTGCATCAGCAGCCCCAGCAGCAGCATCAACACCAACAGCGCCGCGCCACCGATGGCGACCACCGTGCGCACCGGGCGATCAATCAGGGTTCTGGGCGCAAGAATGCTGACGCTCCAGCCGGTTTCCTCGATCCGTTGAGTCTGGGTCAGCCAGGCGTTGGGGTTGAGGTTCAGCGGCTGGGGATCGCGGGTCGGGTAGGGTTGCACCGCAGCGATCGCCTGGCGCTCTTGTTCAGTGAGCGGGCGAGTGGCGCGAAAGCGCCAATCGGCTCGCGAGGTGAGAATGACCACGCCGTTATGGTCGGTCAGCAACAGTTGTTCAGGGGTTTTACCCCACAGGCTTTCGGTGTGGTCCAGGTCGACCTTGATCACCAGCACGCCGATGATCTGTTCACCCTTGCGCACGGCGGCGGCGAAGAAGTAGCCGCGTTTGCCGGAGGTGGTGCCCAAGCCGAAAAAACGCCCGAGGCGGCCTTGCATGGCTTCGCTGAAGTACGGCCGGAAGGCAAAGTTTCGGCCGACAAAGCTGTCGTGTTTGTCCCAGTTGGACGCTGCCAGGGTGTTGCCTCGAGTGTCCATCAGGTACATGACTTCGGCGCCGGTCTGGGCGCTGATGTTTTTCAGGAAACGGTTGGCATTGCCCTGGATGACACCGTCTTGCGGCGCCCCCAGTACGGCGCGCAGGGCAGGCAGGTCGCCGAGGATCTGTGGCAAGACTTCGTAGCGGTGCAGGGTGCCCAGCAGGTTGGCGACGTAGAGGTCCAGCGTCTGACGATTCTGCCCCGCCAGTTCACTGCGGTAATAACGCTCGGCCAGATGCTCAAGTGGCCACAGCAAAGGTGCCAGGCACAGGGCGAGCAGGGCCAGGCTGCGCCAACGGGGTCTGCGGGGGAGGGCTGGAGTCATGAGCATCGGGTGCCTGAGGGAACAGCTGCATTATGCCTAGGCCTGTTGCGCAAGGCACTCGCTGAGCGCATCACGCCAGTCAGGTTGAGTGACCTGCCATTGTCGTTGCAGCAAGCTGCAATCGAGCCGCGAGTTCAGCGGCCGAACGGCGGGTGTCGGGTAATCACGGCTGGGGATCGCCTGCAGTTGTGCGCAGGGTTGGTGCTGCGCCTGTAAAGACTCCGCGATGGCCTGGGCGAAGCCGAACCATGAGGTTTCACCCTGGCAGGCCAGGTGATAGGTGCCCCAGGCGCCGTGTTGCCCCGCTTGCCAGCGTTCTATCAGGGCGCGCGTGCTGGCCGCGATGGTACCGGCCCAGGTCGGTGCACCGATCTGATCGGCGACGACGCGCAGGTGCGGTTTTTCCTGGAGCAGTCGCAACATGGTCAACAGGAAGTTGCGCCCGTGCCTGGAATAAACCCAACTGGTGCGCAGGATCAGGTGCTCGCCGTTGACCGCGCGGATGGCCTGTTCGCCCGCCAGTTTGCTGGCACCGTAGACATTCAGCGGGTTGGGCTGGTCGGCCTCGGTATAGGGGGTGCTTTTACGACCGTCGAACACGTAGTCGGTCGAGTAGTGGATCAGCGGGATGCCAAGTTCGAAAGCTTGCTCGGCGAGTATTCCCGGTGCCGTGGCATTGATGGCGAAGGCTGACGCATGCTCGCGTTCGGCCTTATCCACCGCCGTATACGCGGCGGCATTGATGATCAGGTCCGGGCGTAGGTTGCGCACTTGCTGACGAATCATTTGCGGTTGTGCAAGATCGAACTCGTTGCGCCCCGGCACAATCAATTGACCCAGTCCTTTGAGGTGGTTCTGCAACTCGGTCGACACTTGGCCATGTTGACCGCTGATCAGAATTTTCAGCGGCGTGCTCATGGGAACAGATCCGCCTCGCTTAGCCGCTTTCCGGCCTGATCCTTGGCGGACAGTTGAGGGGGGTGCATAAGCTGCCAGTCGATCGCCAATTGAGGATCATCCCAGCGGATGCAGCGTTCGGCCGAAGGGGTGTAGTAATCGGTGGTTTTGTAGAGGAGTTCGGCGTATTCGCTGAGCACCACGAAACCGTGGGCGAACCCTTCCGGGATCCATAGTTGACGGTGATTTTCGGCCGACAAGCGTACACCCACCCAACGGCCAAAGGTTGCCGAGCTGCGGCGGATATCCACGGCAACGTCGAGGACTTCACCCATGGTCACGCGTGTCAGTTTCCCCTGGGAATGTTCCAGTTGGTAATGCAGGCCACGTAGCACGCCCTTGCGTGAGCGCGAATGGTTGTCCTGAACGAACGTTGGGTTCAATCCGGTGACCTGCTGGAAAGTCCGGGCGTTGTAGCTTTCGTAGAAAAATCCGCGTTCGTCTCCAAAGACCTTCGGTTCGAGAATCAGGACTTCCGGCAGTTCGGTGGCGATGACGTTCATGGTGCTTCACCGACCAGGCTGAACAGGTACTGGCCGTAACCGGTCTTGCCAAAGTATTGGGCGTGTTGCAGGAGTTGAGCGCGGTCGATCCAGCCCAGGTTGTAGGCAATTTCTTCAAGGCAGGCGATTTTCAGTCCCTGGCGATGTTCGATGGTTTGTACGTACTGCGATGCTTCCAGCAGGCTGTCGTGGGTGCCAGTATCAAGCCAGGCGAATCCGCGCCCGAAGCGTTCGACACGCAGGTTTCCTCGCTGTAGATAAGCATTGTTGATGTCGGTGATTTCCAGTTCGCCCCGGGCTGAAGGCTTGAGTGATTTGGCGATCTCGACCACTGAATTGTCATAGAAGTACAAGCCGGTTACCGCGTAACTGGATTTGGGGTGCCGGGGCTTTTCTTCGATCGACAGCGCGTTGCCCTGATCGTCGAAATCAATTACCCCGAAGCGTTGTGGATCCTTGACCCAGTAACCGAAAATCGTTGCCCCGCTGGTTTTTTCGGCGGCTCGTTGCAGCTTTTCGGTGAAGTGCTGTCCGTGAAAAATGTTATCGCCCAGAATCAGGCACACCGAATCATCGCCGATGAATGACTCGCCAATCAGGAACGCCTGGGCCAGGCCTTCCGGTGCCGGCTGCTCGGCATAGCTCAGTTGCACGCCGAACTGACTGCCGTCGCCCAGCAGGTTGCGGTATTGCGGCAGATCATGGGGCGTGGAAATGACCAGGATGTCCCGGATTCCGGCCAGCATCAGGACCGAGATCGGGTAATAGATCATGGGTTTGTCGTAAACCGGCAACAGCTGTTTGGAGACCCCGAGCGTGATCGGGTGCAGGCGAGTACCTGAACCGCCTGCCAGTACGATGCCCTTCATGCGATCAAGCCCTTGTAGTCAGTCAAGCCCAGCCGCTGTCCCTGATAGCGGCCATCCTGAACCCGCTGGCACCACTCCTGATTATCGATATACCACTGTACTGTTTTACGCAGGCCGCTGATGAAGGTTTCGTGAGGCTGCCATCCCAGTTCGCGCTGGATTTTTTCGGCATCAATGGCATAGCGCAGGTCATGGCCTGGACGGTCTTCGACGAAGGTGACCAGGTCGAAATAGCGCTCGACCCCCGCGGGTTTTTGCGGGGCCAACTCTTCCAGCAGCGTGCAGATGCTGCGCACCACATCAATGTTCTTCTGCTCGTTGCAGCCACCGATGTTGTACGTCTGGCCGGGCGTACCCTGGGTCATGATGGCCAGTAGCGCGCCTACATGATCTTCGACAAACAGCCAGTCGCGAGTGTGCAGGCCATTGCCGTACACCGGTAGTGGCTTCCCGGCGAGCGCGTTGAGAATCGTCAGCGGAATGAGCTTTTCAGGAAAGTGGAACGGTCCGTAGTTGTTTGAGCAATTGCTCACCAGCACCGGTAAACCATAGGTGCGCTGCCAGGCGCGGACCAGGTGGTCTGATGCTGCCTTGCTGGCGGCGTACGGTGAACTGGGTGCATACGGTGTGGTTTCACTGAACAAGTGGTCACCCCCCTGTAGGTCGCCATACACCTCGTCTGTGGAGACATGGTGAAAGCGAAAGGCTCTTCTCTCAGGCTCACCGAGGGTATGCCAATAGGCCCGAGTGGCCTCAAGCAGGCTGTAGGTGCCGACAATATTGGTCTGGATAAAGTCCGCCGGGCCGTCGATGGAGCGATCGACATGGGATTCGGCAGCCAGGTGCATGATCGCGTGCGGCTGGAACCGTGCCAGCACTGTGCTGACGGCGGCCTGATCGCCGATGTCGGCTTGCACGAACTCATAGCGAGTGTCGGTGGCAACGCAGCTCAGCGACTCCAGATTGCCGGCGTAGGTCAGCTTGTCCAGGTTGAGCACTTCATGTTCGGTGTGCCGGATCAGATGGCGAATCAGCGCCGAACCGATAAAGCCGGCACCGCCGGTGATGAGAATGCGCATGGAGAAGGCCTTTTTCCGTATGACGTCTAAGCGTATGGATCATAGCGTGTCGGCGGGTCGAGGGCTGCAACAAGAGCACCAATGCCTCAGTCCTGGCCGATCACTGACCGCTACAGGGGGTTGCGTATCGCTCTGAGCAGTGGCGATATAGACGCCTTACAAAAAAACCAGGGGTCGTTGTATGTTGCTCGCCACGTTGATTCACCGCGCCAGTCTGGCCAGTCCGCAGGTTACCGCAGAGCAAGCGCTGGAGCTGCTGCGCGAGCATTACGGCCTGAGCGGGACGCTGCAGTCGTTGGGCAGCCAGCAGGATCTCAACTACCGGCTCGACAGTGACCAGGGCCGTTTTGTCCTCAAGATCTGCCGTGGCGACTACGCCGCGCTGGAGCTTCAGGCCCAGCACGCCGCGCTCAAACACCTGGGGACGCGGCCCGGCCTGCATGTCCCGCGGGTGATCCCGGCGAAAACTGGCGCCGACCTGCTGACCCTGACGTTTGCCGACCAGTCAGTACATGTGCGCCTGCTTGACTACATCGAAGGTCAATCCCTGACCCATCTCGACCACCTTGGCCATGACGTTGTCGCCGGCTTCGGTCGGCTCTGCGGCGAAATGGATCTGGCCCTGGCCGGTTTCGACCATCCGGGCCTGGAGCGTACGTTGCAGTGGGATGCCCGGCACGCCAGTGCGCTGATCGAGCACCTGTTGCCAGTAATTACCGACGAGCGGCAGCGAGGGTTGATCGCCGAGGCCGCGCAGCGCGCCGAACGGCGATTGCAGCCACTGGTGGCGAAGTTGCCGGTGCAGGCCATCCACATGGACATCACCGACGACAACGTGGTCTGGAAACGCGATCAGCAGCGTCACTGGCAGTTGCAGGGCGTGATCGATTTTGGCGACTTGATCCGTACCTGGCGCATTACTGACCTGTCCGTGACCTGTGCGGCGCTGTTGCACCATGCCGACGGCGATCCGATGGTCATCTTGCCGGCGGTACGGGCCTACCATGACGTCAACCCACTCAAGCGCGAAGAGCTGCAGGCATTGTGGCCGTTGATCGTTGCGCGGGCGGCGGTGCTGGTGCTCAGCGGTGAACAGCAGGTCAGCATCGATCCGCAGAATCAGTACAGCCGCGACAACCTTGAGCATGAGTGGGAAATCTTTCGCGTCGCGACGTCGGTGCCGTCCGAGCTGATGGAGGCGGCCATTCTGGTGGCGGTCGACCAAGCGTTGCCGGCAATTGCCAGCCAGGGCTTTGCGCCGTTGCTGCCGAGTCTGGTGGGGCGCGAGTTCGCACTGATCGACCTGGGGGTGTTGAGCCCGCATTTCGAAGCGGGCAACTGGGAGCAGGACGGCATCGATCAGCGCTTGCTGGTCGAAGCGGCCGCCGCCCATGGCCTGGCCGCCAGCCGTTACGGGCAATACCGTTTGTCCCGTACCCGGCCTGACAGTGCGGTCGAGCCGGACACCTGTCCGTTGCACGTTGATTTGCAGGTGCCTCGGGGTACTACGGTCGAGGCGCCGTTTGCCGGTGTCGTGCACCTGTCGGCCGATGGCCGCTTGCAACTGGACAGCCCACAGTTGAGCGTGTGCCTGTGGGGTGTCAGCCCTTCGCTGCACAGTGGTGCAGCGGTGTTGAAGGGGCAGGTGCTGGGTGAGGTCGAGGGGGCGTTGCGGGTACAGCTGAGTCGTGGTGCCGACCTGAATCCACCGCTGTTCTGTACACCGTCCCGCGCTCGCGCCTGGCAGGCCCTGTGTCCGTCGCCGGCGGCGCTGCTGGGGTTGGCCTGTGATGCGCCAGTCGAGCTCGACCCGCACACCTTGCTGGCACGTCGTGATGCCAGCTTCGCCCGTTCGCAAAAACACTATTACGTCGACCCGCCGCGTATCGAACGCGGCTGGCGCAATCACCTGATCGACATGCAGGGCCGTTCTTACCTGGACATGCTCAACAACGTCGCCGTGCTCGGCCATGGTCACCCACGCATGGCGGCCGAGGCCAGCCGCCAGTGGTCGTTGCTCAACACCAACTCGCGTTTCCATTACGCGGCCATCGCCGAGTTCTCCGAGCGCTTGCTGGCACTGGCACCGGACTCGATGGACCGAGTGTTTCTGGTCAACAGCGGTACCGAGGCCAATGACCTGGCGATTCGCCTGGCCTGGGCCTACAGCGGCGGTCGCGACATGCTCAGCGTGCTGGAGGCGTATCACGGCTGGTCGGTGGCCGCCGACGCGGTCTCGACCTCGATCGCCGACAACCCGAAAGCCCTCGACAGCCGGCCGGACTGGGTACACCCGGTTACCGCGCCGAACACCTATCGGGGTGAGTTCCGTGGTCTCGACAGCGCGCCGGATTACGTGCGCAGCGTCGAGCACAATCTGGCGAAAATTGCCGAGCAGAAACGGCAACTGGCGGGCTTCATCTGTGAGCCGGTGTATGGCAACGCCGGCGGGATTTCACTGCCACCGGGCTATCTGAAGCAGGTCTATGCCCTGGTCCGCGCCCAGGGTGGCGTGTGCATCGCCGATGAAGTGCAGGTGGGTTATGGCCGCATGGGCAAGTTTTTCTGGGGCTTTGAAGAACAGGGCGTGGTGCCCGACATCATCACCATGGCCAAGGGCATGGGCAACGGTCAGCCATTGGGTGCGGTGATCACTCGCCGGGAAATTGCCGAAGCGCTGGAGGCGGAAGGTTATTTCTTCTCGTCGGCCGGGGGCAGTCCGGTCAGCTGCCGCATTGGCATGGCGGTGCTGGATGTGATGAATGAAGAAAAACTCTGGGAGAACGCACAGATCGTTGGCGGCTACTTCAAGGAGCGACTTGAAGCCTTGATCGACCGTCATCCACTGGTGGGCGCGGTGCATGGCTCCGGTTTCTATTTGGGGGTGGAGTTGATCCGCAACCGTGAAACCCTGGAGCCGGCTACCGAAGAAACCACGTTGCTGTGCGATCGCCTGCGCGAGTTGGGGATCTTCATGCAGCCGACCGGCGACTACCTGAACATCCTCAAGATCAAACCGCCGATGGTGACCTCGCGACAAAGCGTCGACTTCTTTGTCGACATGCTGTCGAAGGTGCTGGACGAAGGGCTGTAGTCCATCACATTCCCTGCGGGGGCGAGCAGGCTCGCTCCCACAGGGACCTCCATTAGTTCGATTATTATCGGTTATTTATTGAATATCCTCGACGAGCAGAACGTAATAGGCTTTTAAAGTCGATTTTTATCGGTTATAAAGTCGCCTGACACCTCGGCGTGGATCACCACGCCCGGCCGTTCCCGTTTCTGTCATCGGTCGATGCGATGCTCGACCGTTCTGCCCCCGCCAGGAGATGATTCATGAGCCGTATCGTTACTGTCGCCGCTACCCAGATGGCTTGTTCCTGGGACCTTGAAGCCAACATCGAGACCGCTGAAAGGTTGGTCCGTGAGGCCGCAGGTAAAGGCGCGCAGATCATCCTGATCCAGGAGTTGTTCGAGACCCCGTACTTCTGCCAGAAGCCGAACCCGGACTATCTGCAACTGGCGACGACCGTTGAAGACAACGTGGCCATCAAGCATTTCCAGAAGGTGGCCAAAGAGCTGCAAGTCGTCCTGCCGATCAGCTTCTTCGAGCTGGCCGGTCGTGCCCGTTTCAACAGCATCGCGATCATCGATGCCGATGGCAGCAACCTCGGGATTTATCGTAAAAGCCATATCCCGGATGGCCCTGGCTACCACGAAAAGTACTACTTCAACCCGGGCGATACCGGCTTCAAAGTCTGGAACACCCGCTACGCAAAAATCGGCGTGGGCATCTGCTGGGACCAGTGGTTCCCGGAATGCGCCCGCAGCATGGCGTTGCAAGGCGCGGAAATCCTGTTCTACCCGACCGCCATCGGCAGCGAACCGCATGACAAAACCATCTCCTCGCGCGATCATTGGCAGCGCGTGCAGCAGGGTCATGCCGGCGCCAACCTGATGCCGCTGATTGCCAGCAATCGTATCGGCAACGAAGAACAGGACGGCTACGACATCACCTTCTACGGCTCGTCGTTTATCGCCAATCAGTTCGGCGAGAAGGTTCAGGAACTCAACGAAACCGAAGAAGGCGTTCTGGTTCAGAGCTTTGACCTGGACGAGCTGGAGCACATCCGCAGCGCCTGGGGTTCGTTCCGTGATCGCCGCCCGAACCTGTATGGCGCCCTTAAAACCCTCGACGGCTCCCTGGAATCCTGATTGCCATGACCACTTTGAACAGCACACCTCGCGCCGACGGCTTTTACATGCCCGCCGAATGGGCGCCCCAGACCCAGGCCTGGATGGTCTGGCCAGAGCGCCCGGACAACTGGCGCCTGGGAGGCAAGCCGGCACAAGCCGCTCACGTGGCGGTGGCCAAGGCCATCGCCCGGTTTGAGCCAGTGACCGTTGCCGTGTCGGCCGCCCAGTACGAAAACGCCCGGGCCCGCCTGGACGTGCCGAATATCCGCCTGGTCGAGATGTCCAGCGACGACGCCTGGGTCCGTGATACCGGCCCGACATTCGTCATCGACAACAGCGGCGAAGTCCGTGGCGTCGATTGGGACTTCAACGCCTGGGGTGGTTTTGATGGCGGCCTGTACTCGCCCTGGAATCGGGATTCGCAAGTGGCCGGCAAGATCCTCGAAATCGAGCGCAGTGCGCGTTACCGCACCGAGGGCTTCGTGCTCGAAGGCGGTTCGATTCACGTCGATGGCGAGGGCACGCTGATCACGACCGAAGAGTGCCTGCTCAACCGCAATCGCAACGCGCACATGAGCCGTGAAGAAATCGAAGCGGTGCTCAGTGCCAACTTGGCTGTGGATAAAATCATCTGGTTGCCGGACGGTTTGTACAACGACGAAACCGATGGTCATGTGGATAACTTCTGCTGCTACGTGCGACCGGGTGAAGTGCTGCTGGCCTGGACCGATGATCCGCAGAACCCGAACTACCCGCGTTGCCAGGCGGCAATGAGCGTGCTGGAAAGCAGCACCGACGCCAAGGGTCGCCCGTTCATCGTGCACAAGATGCCGATACCCGGCCCCTTGTATGCGACCGAGGAAGAATGTGCCGGTGTCGACCCGGTGGACGGTACCCAGGAGCGCAATCCTTCGGTGCGCCTGGCCGGTTCCTACGTGAACTTCCTGATCGTCAACGGTGGCATCATTGCGCCGAGCTTTGACGATCCGCTGGACGCGCCGGCCAGGGAAATCCTGCAGAACCTGTTCCCGCAGCATGAAGTGGTGATGGTGCCGGGTCGTGAACTGTTACTGGGCGGCGGTAATATTCATTGCCTTACCCAACAGCAGCCAGCCCCGCACAAAGGTTGAGTGAAGTTGTAACAAGTGTTGGCAGCTGATTGAGGAGGTCTCTGGCTTCCTCAATCGCTGACCCGCCGACAGAGCCCGCAGCCCTTATGGTCTGCGGGCTTTTTTATGGTCGCCTGGCGGGCAGTCTGGCACTTTGGCATAGCTCTTGTATCTGTTTGAGAGTCATTCTTGGGAATGTGGAACAGCATTGTTCTGTCATAAACCTTGGATAAGTTAGCCGCTCACAAACCAGGAGAGAGCGCTGGGATGAACAGGGTCAGCGAGCGAACATCGCATCCCTTGGCTATGAATGGCGAATCGCTTCAGGTGCTGGCGCAATGGTTGAAGTCCAACGGAACGCGACAGGTCAGGGAAACTGACCCGCGCAGGATGATGATCGAGCGATACCCGGCTGGTTTATTCAGCGAGGCAGAACTTGAAGCGTTGTGGGATGTGATGGAAGGATAGCAAGCAAAGGATTGGTAAAGCGCTGCCCGGATGGCAGCGCTTTTTTTTGTCCATGGATAGGCGGTCAACATCAGGCCCTTGAGGGCGCGCCGTCAGAAACTGTAGGTTCCCGTGACGACCAGGCTGCGTGGCGCGCCCGGCTGGATCTGGTAGGCGCTGGTGGACGACTCGTAGTACGTCTTGTCGCTGATGTTGTTCACCGCAGCACGCAAGTCCCAGTCCTTCTGACGGAACCCGGCCAGCGCATCCCAACGACCATAACCCGGCAACACGGTGGTGTTGAGGTTGTCGGCGTAGCGGTCACCGACCAGGGTCAGACCGGTCTCGGCATACCAGCCCAGCTCCGGCTTCCAGGTAATGAACAGGCTACCGTTGCGCTTGGCCACATTGCTGATGCGTTTGCCTTCAAAGCCGTTGTTGTCTTTCTCGACGGTTGCGTCCTGGAAACCTACACCGCCGCGTACGTACCAGTTGCCGGTGATTTTCCCCGCACCGGTCAGCTCGATACCCCTTGAGCGTTGCACGCCCGTGAGCAAGGTGATGGTGGGATCGTTCGGGTCACTGGTGCGGCGGTTGTAGAGCTCGAGCTCGTAGATTGCCAGGGTGGTGCTCAAGCGGTCGTCGAGCCAGTCACTCTTCACACCGATTTCTTTCTGTTTGGTCAGCTCGGGGCTCAGGTCGTTGACGTTGGTGGTCACCCCTGGCGTGATGCCGATCAGACCGCCACCGACCGGCGAGAAGGTCTTGCTCCAGGAAGCGTAGAACGAGTGGTTCTGCAGCGGCGTCCAGACCACACCGAGCCGTGGGCTGGTGCTGTGGCTGTCACGGTTTTCGGAGATGTCCTTGAGTTGGTTGGTCGAGTCGACCTCGAAGGTGTCGTAGCGCACACCGGCCAGCAGCTGCCATTGATCGTTCAGGCGCAGTTGGTCCTGGAGGTAGATGGCGCGGCTTTCAACTTCGGTGTGCGAGTCGCTGAAGACCTGCATGCGTCCGGTGTGGACGATGTTGCGGTCGGGGTTGTACAGATCCAGCCCCGGCACGGGGCTGTTGCCCGGTGGCGTGGTGGCCGCGTTGTACAGCTTCGGGTCGCGGCGTTGGCTGCCCAACTCAAGCCCGGTGAGCAAGCGGTGCTCGAGGCCAAAGGTGTCGAAGCCGCCCTCGAGTTCGAGGTTGTTGAACACGTTGCGGGTGTTCAGGTCCTGCTGCCAGTGCTGGCGCACCACCTTATTGGTCGCTGGTGTGTAACCGGTCACGTAGGTGTTGTCGAAATCGCTGTTGAGCTTGAACACCCCGAGGGTGTGGCGCAGTTGCCAGTTGTCGGCAACCTCATAGCTGAGTTTCGAGCGCAGGGATTGCGACTTGTCGTCGATGAAGTCGTTGTCAGTGCCGTAGGTGGTATCGCGGCCCACATCGGCGGGGCGTCCATCAATACCGGGAATACCGCGATCGGGGGTGCGGTTGTAACGGCTGTACTCGTACTGCACCAGCCAGTTCAGATCCGGGGTCAACTGCCAGCTCATCGATGGCGCGAACAGCTGGCGGCTGCCGCTGACCCCGTCGCGGAAGCTGTTTTCGTCCATGTTGCCCATGTTCAGGCGCAGGCTGATGTTCTCGGTCGGGTCGGTGCTCAGGTCGGCATACAGGCTGCGCAAATCTTCGCTGCCGCCCTGGGCCTCGAGGGTCGAGCGGCGGCCGAACTCCGGCAACTTGCTCACCCGATTGACGATCCCGCCCTGGCTGCCACGGCCATACAGCACGGCGGCCGGGCCTTTGAGCACTTCAATGCGCTCGATGTTGTGCAGGTCGCGCACGTACTGGCTGTCGTCACGGATACCGTCGAGGTAGAAGTCGTTGCTGGCGTCGAAGCCGCGAATGCGCAAGCTGTCGAAGCGGGTGTCGGCGCCGCTGCTGACGTTGGGGATGCCGCTCAATGCCGTGCCCAGATCGTTGGTGCCATAGTCGGAGACGTTCGAGGTCTTCACCGAGTCGATGGCCTGCGGGACGTAGCGTACGGGGGTTGCGGTCCGCGTCGCGGTGCTGACTTCCTTGACCCGTGGATCATCGACCTCTGCTTCGGCACTGATGGACGTTGCTGGCAAGGTTGTAGTTTCAGCGTAGGAAAAACCGGCAGTCAGCAAAGCAGACAGGCCAAGGCTGAAGGGCGTAAGACGAAATGGGGCAGGCATTAAAAAGCGTATCCGTAGATGTTGAGGGTGTAGCGAGAAGGGTGCGAATGGTAATGCTTGTTATTTGCTTTCGTGAGCAATTATTCATGCGCTTTATTGCTTGTTTGTTTCGAATTGTGTCTGTCTCGACACAATGGCTGTAATAGATTCGTCCGATTACTGAAACAGACTGGTAGCCATTGCGGCGTTTTTCAGCAACCAACAGAGGGTTAGTCTGCCGGCATCACGTTTTCCTACCTTTTTGCCGGAGCCCTCCGATGATCCTTCACTACATCTACGACCCGTTGTGCGGATGGTGCTACGGCGCCAAGCCCCTGGTGCAAGCCGCCCAGGCGGTATTACCAGTGCTCGGCCACGGTGGCGGCATGATGACCGGTGCCAACCGGCAGACGGTCTCGGCACAATTGCGCAACTACGTGATCCCCCATGATCGGCGCATTGCCGAGTACACCGGCCAGCCGTTCGGTGAGGCGTACTTCGAGGGCCTGTTGCGCGACCACACGGCGGTCTTCGATTCCGCGCCACCGATCGCGGCGGTTCTTGCCGCCGAACAGATCGCGGGTCGCGGTCTCGAACTGCTGGGACGTTTGCAGAGCGCTCACTACGTGGAAGGGCAGCGCATCGCCGACGAAGCGGTTTTGCAGGCGTTCGCCGCGCAAATGGGGCTGGATGCCCAAGCGTTCCAGCAGGCATGCATGACGGCCGACACCGAAGGCCACATCAAGGACAGTCGCGCACTGCTGTCCAAGGTGGGTGGCCAGGGCTTCCCGACCTTTGTCCTGGAGCGCAACGGTCAATTCACCCTGATCGACATCGGCCCCTGGTTCGGCAAGCCGCAAGCCTTCGCGCAATGGTTGAGTCAGTCACTGCCCACCGCTGAAGCCTCTTTGACCGCGCAAACCTGTGGCCTCGACGGCTGCGCCCACTGAACTCACCCGGAGCTGCCCATGGATAACCTGAGCCTGATCAAAAGTACCTACGAAGGCGCCAACTCCCAGGAGAACGCGCGCAACACCGCCGCCGCATTGGCCGTCGATGCAAGCTGGACCGAAGCGGCCGGGTTCCCGTATGCGGGGACTTACGTTGGTTTTGAGGCCATCGTGGAGAACGTCTTCCAGCGCCTGGCCACGGAATGGGAGGGTTTTCAGTTCAAGGTCGAGAGCTATGTCGCCCAAGGCGACAAGGTGTTTGCCTACGGGAACTACTGTGGCCTCTATAAGGCGACCGGCCGCCCGATGAACGCTCGTGTGGCCCATTTGTGGACGCTGGCGAACGGAAAAGTCACGCACTTCGAGCAGTTCGTTGACAGCCACACGGTGCAAATGGCGATCGCAGGCAAGTGATTTCTTAGACATTTTTTGCCTTATTACAGAAGATTCACGAAATTGACACTTTGTTATAGGCGCGGCTAGGATCCGTCCCAACGCCTGTGGCTTGCAGCCACGACCTCAAAACAATAAAAGGGCCCGCCACGCTTCTGCGTGGGCGGGCCCTTTTGTTTAAGGATGAAAAAAGAGCGCAAAAGCAGCCATTTCAGCCAGCGGTCACAGCGCGTATCAACCCGTAATAAGGAAAATAACATGTTGAACAAGCGTATTAGTCTGATCGCACTGGGGATGTTGAGCGCGACTCAAGCAATGGCCAATGACCAAGCCGAGTCCAAAGGTTTTGTGCAAGACAGCAGCCTGAAAGTGTTGCTGCGCAACGCTTACATGAATCGCGATTACAAGGACGGCAACGAAGACAAGGCCGAGTGGGGCCAGGCTGCCATCGGCACCTTCTCCTCGGGTTTCACCCAAGGCACCGTCGGTGTTGGTGTTGATGCCTTCGGTCTCTACGCGTTGCGCCTGGATGGTGGCAAGGGCCGTAGCGGTGCCGGTGGCATCGACTTCTTCAAGCAAGGCGACAGCGGCAACGCTGCCAGCGACCTGGCCAAGGCTGGCGCGGCGGTCAAGTTCCGCCTGTCGAGCACCGTGCTGACCTACGGTGACCAGATGCCGGCCCTGCCGGTGCTGAACTACGACAACTCCCGCCTGCTGCCGGAAAGCTACACCGGTACCTTGATCACCTCCAAAGAGATCGAAGGCCTGGAGCTGAACGCCGGTCGTTTCACCGCCGAATCGCGCAAAAGCGCCGAAGGCCATGACAGCGGTGGTCTGAAGTCGATCAACGTCCTGGGCGGTAGCTACCAGTTCACCGAACAGTTCAAAGGCGGCTTGTACGCTTCCGACGTCGAAGACGTGCTGAAGAAGCAGTACATCAACCTGAACTACGTATTCCCGCTGGCCACCGATCAGTCCCTGACCCTGGACCTGAACGGCTACCGCACCAAGCTGGAAGATTCCTACGTTCGTGAAAGCGGCGCCACGGGCGACGACAACAAGATCTGGAGCCTGGCGGCGACCTTCGCCACCGGCCCGCACTCGTTCACCCTCGCTCACCAGCGCAGCACGGGCGACAGCAACCTGGGCTATGCCTACGGCGGCTACCAGAAAGACCAGGGCCGCGTCGGTGACGGTGGCAACACCATCTACCTGGCCAACTCCTACTGGTCCGACTTCAACGCTGAAGATGAACGCAGCTGGCAGCTGGGCTACGGCCTCGACTTCGGCACTTTCGGCGTGCCAGGCCTGACCTACAACGTGGCTTACGTGCGTGGCGACAACATCACCACCTCCACCAGCACCGGTGGCACCGAGCGCGAGATCTTCAACCAGTTCAAGTACGTGGTCCAGAGCGGCCCGGCCAAGGACCTGAGCGTGAAACTGCGCAGCTCGGTCCTGCGCGTGTCGCAGAAGTCCAGCGAGTACAACGTCAGCGGCAACGAAGTGCGCGTGTTCGTGGATTACCCGATCAACGTTTTCTGATGCTGTGAGTGCGGCCTGATACAAGGCTGAAATGAGAAAGCCCCGACTGGTTCGGGGCTTTTTCGTTTATCGGCTACACCGCGTTCACGCCAACAGAGCGTTGTGAATGCTCGTTTCTCATGCTTTGACCGGCGCCAGTTTTTTGCAGCTCTCTTTGCGGGACGGGTACTGCTCGCATTGGCGCAAAACGTTCTTCACTTGCGATTCGTTCTTCAACTGCTGGTTGGCCAGTAGCTTCTCGGTGATGAACAGCTCTTGCGACCCCAGGTTGCGTTCGGCCTTGTCGATCATGGTCAAGGCCGATTGCGGATCGCCTCGCTTGAGGTGGTACGAGATCATCAGGTCGTAGATGGACGGTCCGGCCAGGGACCAGTCCTTGATCGACTCCAGATCCTTCAATGCTTCCTGGCTCTTGCCTTGGGCGAGGTGCACGCTGAAGGCGGTGCGACGGATACCGGGTTGGTCCTTCACCGGGGACGCCAGTGCGCGTTGGTTGAAGGTCTCCGCTTCGCGCACCTTGCCTTGTTCCAGGGCCGCGGTAGCGGTGTAGGCGTCCTTGTAGCCTTGCAGGGCCGTGGCGACGGGCGCGGCATCGCGCACTTTCGGCCAACTGTGCGGGTCGACCCGGGCGCGGCGCTCCTGACGGTACTCGCGTTGCAGGTACTGTTTCAGGTCGGCTTCGCGGTCCATGGGCGACATGTGCGAGCGGTTGAAGTACTGGCCAGCCGCGTTGATGCTGGTGCTCAGTCCCTGGTCGAGAAACACGTTCAGCTCTTGAGTGAAACGATTGAGGTTGAACTGCTCCAGCGACGCTTGCATTGCGGTGGTGCGAGCGCTGAGAAAGCTTCCGAGCAATGGTTTCTGCTTGCCCTGGAAGTCGTTCAGCCGTTGCAGGCTGTAGGTCGCGGCGCGGGGGGCGTAGCCTGCACGGACCATCAGGTCGGTGCCCAGCAGATCGGCCTGGTCTTCCTGGCTACGACCCCAGGCGGTGCTCCAGATGTTGTCCGAAAAACTGTTGGCCAGTGCGGTATAGAGCACGGTGTTGCCAATGGTCTTCTGGGTGCCGAGGGGGTCTTTGCTGACCAGTTTCATCTGGCCGGAGCTTCTGTCCACACCTGTGTTGCTGGCCATGGCAGCAAACACCACGGTGGTTGCGACGGTGGACATCAGTTCTTTCTGCTGCTCGAAGGCTGCCAAGCGATCGTGATGGCGCAACAGTACGTGACTCATTTCGTGGCCCAGCATCGCGGCGATTTCGTCTTCACTCTGGACGTTATCGAGCATGCCCAGCGGAACGAACAGGTTGCCGAACGGATCGGTGGACGGACCGAAGCTATAGCTGTCGGTGATCCGCACTTGCAACTTCGGCAGCTCGCCCGGCCAGCCTTTGGATAGCCGCGTGACGATGCCCTGCAAGTAGCTCTGCAGCATCGGGATATCCACCAGGTTTTGCTGGCGTGTCTGTGCGGCAGGGATGGCATGGCCGTCGTAACTCAAGCGTTGCTTGCTTTGCTGCTGCACATCCAGCACGTAGTACTGACGCACTTCGGTGTGCTCGACATAACGCCCAGTCACCCGCGACTGAGTCGAAGGGCCAACCAGATTCATAAAGGCATCGTCGGCACCTTTGATGGTGTTGCAACCGCTCAGTAGCGACCCGGCGACGAAGCTGAGCCCCAGTAGTGAGCCCTTTGCCCGTAGCCCGCTCACTTGTTGCAACCTGGGCCAAAGCCGATGGTCGAGTTGTTCTCGCTGTCCTTGGCCTGGCTTTTAGTCATTTTCTGACAAGGCAGGTTGACCACCTTGCTCAGGGGGGGATCGATGTCCAGGGTCACGGTGTCCAGCCAGATCCTCTTACCCAGCATCTCAACCTGAACCAGGTCCAGTGCTTCGTTGTACTGCAACACCGGCAGCGGATTTTTCGGCACATCCTTGAGTGGCAGTTCTTGCACCATTTTGCCTTGCTCATCGAGTACTTCCACCGGGTCATTGGTGAGAGGGCTCACAATAGAGGCCGCTGCAAACGCCGCCTGGCTGAACACGACGCTGAGGAGGAAAACGGCTGTTCTGGTCATTCTTGGTTTCCTTGAATTAGACGAACACTGGAGCGTCAGCTTTTGGAGCCGAGCAGCGCCTCGATTTTTTCGCTGAACAGCACCAGAGAAAGCACGGCGATGCCCAGCACGTTGACCGGGGTGATGTTGGCGAAATACAGCGCGATGCTGGCAACGGTCAGTACCGTCATGACCAGTAGCCAGGAAGGGCAAGGAGAGTGGAAAAACCGGATCTCCCATCGCCGCCATGGCGTTAGCGTTCGATGCTTGGCCGCTCGGTGCTCGTGCAGGGCCTTGAGCACGACAATCAACACCAACAGCGCGATTTCAACCAGATCCAGCCAATTGATATCCATGCGTGGCAGGCTGTCTGGCTCGTGCTTATAAGACATGCCCTCGGAGAGCAAGTTATCCAGAGCCATGGCGTGCAGATAGATCCCGGGAAGCTTACCGTGCACGGGCGACTGCACCAGGTCGCCGGTGGAGGTGATGTGTGCACCGACCAGTACCAGTCGATCGCGCAGCAGTGCGGCGATCAATGCACGGTCCTGTGGCTCGCTGACTTCCAGGTCGCTGGCCGTTAGGGTCAGGCTGTAGGGGCAACTGGCCTGGGCGGACTTGCCCAGTTTCCAGAAAATCGCCTCGGCAAGTTGCTTGAGCGTTTGCGAGAAGAAGCCATCAACGGTTGAACAGTCCGCAGTGTTGGCAATCCGCGCCTGCTCGGGGGCGAGCTCAAGCCCCCACTGGATGGCGATTGGCGGCGCCTGCGCAGCCGCTTGCGCATCGCCTGGCAGATCCGGGCATTGATGGGCCTGACAGTACTGGCGATACAGCGCGAGTGCAGGCGTCTCCATCAAGCCCTGCGGTGCGTCAAAGGCCAGCGGATACTTGTCGCCGACCCCGCTCCATACCACCAGCACCGGGGTCGTGACCTGGGCCAGGTGCTCGAGCGTATTGGCTTGCCCCTCTTCCCCGCGCGGTCGCCCCGTGTTGGCCAGCAGCAAGGGAATGCCCTGATGCCGGTAGCGGTCGAACACATTCGCCAGTAATTGACTGCCTTGCGCAGGGTCGCCCGGCGAGTGGTCGTGGCTATACAGGAGATCGACAAACACGGCCTTGGGTTTGTAAGCCAGCAAGCGCTTGAACAGCTTGCTCTGCTCGCCATACGGCATTGGCCAGAAAGTGTTGTTGCGCAGCAGATAGGCGTCGTCGATCACTACAACCGCGATCTGCTGTTGACCCTTGCTGTCGTAAAGGCTGGCGAACATGCGGTTCAGCCATTGGGCAGAAGCATTGTCGCTCGAACTCGACAGCCCAAAAGGGTCGAGCAAAGCGATCAGCAGGACTACCAACCCAAGCGCGTACTGCTTGAGGCTGAACAGAGGGAATTTAGCCGACATCCTTGGCTCGATAGTGGCGATATGCCGGCTTTTTAAGGGAGATGCGAGGGGGTGTCAAGAAAAATGATGGCTGAGCGCCATCATTCGGGTAGGGCAGGAGGATGGGGTGTTCAAACCCCAGAAACAACAAAGCCCTCGTATTTCTGCGAGGGCTTTGTTTTGTATGGTGGCACCAGACGAACGGTATGTTTCGGGGAGGCTAGGTTTTCTGCGGGTCTGGAAGTCAGTGGAAAATTTGGCGTACCCCAACTAGTAACTATAAATAAATCAGCTAGTTATGGCGTTCAGTGGAATCGAATCGGGGGATTTATAAGGCGTCGGACGGCATGTCGACCCGCACGTAAACCGTCCAGAACAGCAGTCGGTATGACAAATCCTCTGAGTTCGAACGTTGCCGGCGATTACTGCAATGGGTAATAGGCTGGAGTCGGCCAGAAGCAGATATTCGCGTGTAACTACGACATCAGAGCCGACTCAAACGCCCAGCGGAAGGGTAAAAATCTCCAACCCATTTTTCTAAGCTTGTTTTTTTACCTCATCCTTTACGATAATTAACGGTGTATGCTTCTCTTGCTCCTTAACTAATGCTTCACCTCTCATGATTTTTATAAATCCGCGAAGTGAGTCAAAAGCAAAAAAACCGAAGCATGGAATAGTTGCAAAAGCCAACAGCATGAATTTCGGTTCAAGATTGAACGGTTGTATTAGCATAAATGGAGATATAGCTAAAAGCGACCCTAAAAAATATACCGCTAGACATAACCCTTTACGCCAATTTCTCGACCATCTGTTTTTATATTTTTTTCGAAAATCAATTTTGTGATTTCGCTCATTCAGCTCTACATACTTTCTGGATAATACGTAGTCTTTCAGGCTTTTATCTGGGCTAGCAAGTGAAATTAAATGAGATATTTCGGATGCTTTAATCGCTGATGTGCCCGCAATGGCGTAATAACCACGCTCGATAACAAGATGATGAGGCTTGGGTTCTTGATCAACATCTTTGAGAAACTCTTTGGCGAACCGATATTCCTCTCTCAGTCTAAGTTTGCTTCCCACGGAAAACTCATAAATTATTTTGGCTGCCCCCAATACGGTCATTATTACAGTAATAAACTTAATAATTGTTCCTATATCCATAATTTATTCCAGCCTCTATTCCTATTTTGATATTTCCATTGCTAGATGAGTGCGTCGATCAAAATAATAACAAATGGACATAGCTCTAGACAAAAACTTAATTAGAACGACAATACTATTCGGATCGCTAGCTGCCCTTGGTGGCAGGTAGTTACCGAGCGGCAAGTGGCGCGTCAGAGAGCGGAGCAGTCGTACGCGACATAAGGGTACTCCCTTTTATCGAAGTGGCCTTACCCCCAACTCTATCCTTAAACGGTTGAAATCAACCAAAGTTCACTGGAATTCGACGGGGCGCCAAAACGAAAGCCCCGCCAGAAGGCGGGGTTTTCGGGGGGGCAAAGATTTTGTAAGCCTTCTCTGGAACCTTGTATGTAGCCGGCGAAGGTTTCGCCTATAAAATTAATCCCCCCCTTTCATTCTGGATTATTAAGATTCTTGTTGAGTATATTGCGTGAAAATTTTCTCAGCTTGCATTTCAATATCCAAGTATGATTTTGGAAGTAAGGAGACTCTTGCTTTGGCGTTAAGTTTGCTCCACTCTACGGTCGAGCCATCCTTATTTTTCCTTTTTAATTTGCTGCCTGCTCCTAAATTCATGGAGAAAAAGTCTAGGAAACGTCTAGCCCCCACACCGGTAAATGGCTCAAAAATAACTCGGTCTGTATTGCTTGGTTTGTCAAGAGTCGTATTTAATTCAATGGAGTCAGCGTGAAACTCTAGAGCTTTGCTTTTTGGATAAGGTTCGACATATACAACGCGCTTTATTCCGGCTGCTATTATATGCTTTGCGCAGTTGTGGCATGGAAATGTAGTGCAGTACAAGTAGGAGTTTGAGCAGCTTGTTCCGGATCGGCTGCACGAAAGCAAAGCCTCCATCTCAGCATGAACAACTCGGCCGAATTCTGTTAAATCTCTGATTCTACTGCTCTCTAGTATTTCTTGAATCTTTTGAATGGGTAGTTCTGTATCCTGCTCGATATTTTGTAGGATTTCTCTTATTATTTCATTCTGCTCTGCTTTATTTGAGTCTTCCCCGCGGGTATAGTCTTTGCCCTGATCAATGTCCGATATTTCACCGCTATTCTCATCGACTTCGGCCCAGTACAAACCTCCACCAAATTTCGGGGAATCATTGGCACCTGTCGCAATTATTTGCCGATCTTTGGCAATTACAGCTCCGACTTGCCTAGATAGATCACTAGAGCGGACTGAGCTAGAGAATGCCATGAACATTGCAAATTCATCGAACGTCGGATTTTTATAGGGGTGAGACAAAATTAATTCTAAAAAACGCTGGACTGTGTTTTTTACTTGGTCGTCATTTTTTCCGAGGTTAATAAAAAAATCCGCAAGGTGGTATGTGTCTCTAGTTCTCTGGCCATGGGTGACATTCTCGTCTTCATCTGTCTTAGTTAACTCAATAGCCTCGGATTGAGTTAGTCCCTTGTCATTTGTTAAGTAGTGAAGTCTCCTTTTTGGGTCCGCATGTATCCCAAAAAGATAAAAGCCCTGGCCGTATATTTTTCTGAGAAGCTCAACCTCTTCAGGGTGCTTTAATGAGTTTACTATGTAAGCTCTTTTGGCACTGCTCTCGTGGCGTTGTTCTTTTATACATTTTGCAGCGCCATAGGAAAGAATTGCATTATTTTTCGTGCTTTCTCGCAGTTGATCCCCCGCCTGCATAAAGTCTTTAATGCGTCTATATTCCGTCGTTCCTTCCGACTGTGATTTCGTTGGGGTTAATAGGGAGGATATTTTGATTTCTTCGACAGAGTATCCGAATTGGCCTAACCTATCTTTGAGCGGATTTATTACTCGATTCGATTCGGTTCCAACGGCGCTAACAATCCCAATTATAATCTCTGACTCACAAAACACTCCCTGAAGGTGCTGTACCGATATGTCATCATCGTGGTTTGGGCGTATTGGTTCGGGTTCAGTAATTGGTTGAGTGGCTTCCGGTAGTGGAGGAAGCTGTATTTCTGGAGCCAAAGCAGCGGTGACAAGATGCTCGAGGCTTTCCTTCTTTCCTGGTTTCCCCTGGAACTGTATGGTGCCGGTACTTTCAAACCAGTTCATTACGCCTCCATCATGACGTAACACTTTTTTTCCTAACTGGCTTTCGTCCCATTCGGCACCAATACTTTTTAGCTTTGCTTTCAGGGCTTCGTAGCTTTCAGTGAAAATTACTTTCATGTCCTCTACCACCTCTTGCTACAAATTTATTTTTTTTGCTTGTTTTGTTTAAATGAGTACTTTGATAAAAGATGGCTAAAAACTTAGGCTGCAACTAGGCAAGCCTCATCTTGCTCTGGATGCTAGCAAAACGCTACGCGGCGGTCTACTGTCTCTTTTTAGATAAAGAGGTGGCCTGAGTTTTTTCACTCATTAACAAATAGGCCTCGGTTGGCTATAAAGCAGTCTAGATTAATATACGGTGCCGGAGGCGGCTCGCATACAATACCTATCTATGCACCAATCTTTACCGCAACTGCTCAGTACACCTAATCATTATGAATGAAAATTGATTTCAGTTTGAGGCAATTGCTACTGACCTGAGAGTCGGAAAGGTTTACTTTAGAAATTGTCTATTTTAATTTTATTCTTGTTCCTAGTTTATTCTGGCGAAAAATATCTGATACAAAAAACGTATTTTGCGTAAATTTTCTTTAGGTAGTATCATACTGCCATGTTTAATTTTATGGATAAATTACTGTGTTGCCAGAAATCGTTAGCTTTCCAGAGGGGCAAAGAATTTGGATGGTACGAGCTTCTGGAGGAAAGCACCTAAATAATTTTATTCATAACAATGTAGTTGCTATAAGCCATGTAGATGAATTTTTGCTTGATTGGCCTCTCTCCGAATTGCCGTCGTTGGCGCAGATAACTGAATTTGTAAATGGAAGTCATGACGCTAAAATAAAAAGCTTAGTGGTTGGCGAGTTGGATGAGGAGTTACTTGCGGATGACGAGTTTGGCTTTGATGATTCGAGAGTGGATGAGTATGAAAAAAATACTTCAGCCATAAATAGGATTAATCAAACAGATACATTTATAAATAAGATCAGTATAGGGGATTTGATTGTAACCTTAGATAAGGATTGTCTTGTTGTTGGATGCTGTGAGTCCGAGGCATATATTGGGCGTGATATATTGCTGTATAGTAATTATAATCAGGTGACTGGTAAAGCAAAGGTAGAGACGCTTGGCTATAAGCTAAGGCGCGATGTGACGTGGGGTGATCCAATTTCACGCTCATTGGTTGGCTCATCTCTCAGGAAGCCGTTACTTGCTAGAAATACCGTCTCCAATTTAGATGAGTACTGGGATAAGGTTTATAGCTTAGTTTTTTCAGTTTTCACAAGAAGTGAGGTAGTGTATTTTTCAAACAGGATTAATAGGTCTGAAGCAATTAGTACTCGGGCCATTTCAAGGCTGTTTGAGTATGTTTCTGACACGCAGTTGTTTGCAGACAGTATTTTTAGTGGCGATTTTGATTTGGAGTTTTTCAATAAAGTCGTCAGTGGCGATTTTTTTGAGTTTGCTCTTGAGGATCGATCTACATCTCAAGCTGAATTTATGTCTCCAGGCAATATATATTATCAAGTAGTCAAGCCTGGCAGTGTGGATGTTAAACAATATGCGGCTATTTTGATTCTTTTATTAAGCTTGGGTATTTCTGGCTGTAAGGAAAACTCCCTAGAGTACACTAGCGCCGCTGAAGGAGTTAAGTCTTTTCTTATCCAGAGAAACATGGCTGAGGAGAGAGAGGATTCTGTTGAGGCTGATGCAAATACGGATCTAATGCTTCGCCAATTTAAAGACTTTTCTGATAATAAAAAAATCGCCAATGTTGCTAATAATCTTAAGCTAGATATAGGTATAAACAAATCTGGCGGTCGCAAGTCTTTCTCTAGCGGGAAGGTAGCAACATCTAGGGCTAAAAGTAAATCAGTTGCTGTAGGAGATTCTAAACTGATTAGCGATCAATATGAGTTAGGGCTTTGATACAAGGCGAAGTTATTTTATGAAAAGTAATTTATTGGAGTTTTTTGGGGGCGCTTTTATTTTTACGGCTCTCACGTATTCAACTGGAAAAGGATACTTTAACAGTTACTTTAGAAAAATAAGTGTTGATCCCTCTTTGGTTGATTTAAGCGTGGATCAGATATTTTTTGAGGGTGGCCGGCAGATTACACTCCTTTTGAGTGATTCTCTAGTTGTTTTTTTTACAGTTGCCATTTCCTATTTGATTTTCAGTTTTGTATTGTCATTCGTCATAAGGCGTAAAGTCTCCGGAAATTATCATGAGGAAATATTTGGAAAGCTCTCGAGTTTTAAAGGGCTTTTGCTGATAGGGTTGTTTATTTGGTTTTCCAATTTTTCATTTAATTCTGCTATGAAGAGCGGCGAGGCGGTTGCCACCAAAGCCGGCTGTATTATTGTCACTGTGCATAATAGCGATAAAAATGGAGAGCAAAGCGGTTGTTTGGTTTATAAGACTGTAGATAATATATGGGTGAAATACAGTGTGAAAGAGAAGGTCATGATTAGTATTTTTCCAAGAGATAATTTTTATAGGATCGATACTATGGCTCCAAGCAATAAATGATTGCTTGGTGTTTGGCTGAAATTTCAGATATGAAATTCTTCAGCTTTAATTGGCCTGGGTTTCAAATTTAGATTGATTATAGATAATACAAGGCATGGTCTAGTTGGCTGTTTGTTTAATTAATTTATCTATTTAAATTATTTTGTCTCCTGTTTCTGGGTGATTTAGATTAACGAGCTACCCGTACAGGCCACTAGGCTTTTCGCAAAGTGTTATTTTTTTTCTTCGTCAGAGCTTTTCAGTGCGAGAAGAAATTATTTCGAGTGTGAGTCTATATCTATATTGAGTTGCTTTGCTGCGCTCTCTTATATGGTGGTTTAAAAACCAGTTAAAGTGCTTTCGCTGCCAGGTCCATGGATTATCTCGGTGCCAGCGATTAGACATCGCCGCTTGAATGGCTTTTGCTTGGCGTAGGTGACGCTGGCGCGTGGCATGCGACCCAGTCAGGACGCCCGCCAGGAACAGTTCCATATCGAATGGCTTGCTCATGTTCGACCACCGATATAAGCCGATACCACGTCGATACGGCCATGCCCCAGCTCATCGCTGATCTGTGTTCGGGCCTGCTGATCAAGGTATCGGTCGTGTTGGTAGCAATGGCCACCGTTGATGGGCGCGGGGTGATGGGTAATTTGCTCGTAGCGTTCGCATGCGTAGGCCGCCCGTAATTCGTGGAAGCCTTTGAGGCTGTGCTGATGGAGGATGCCCCGTGCGGGACGGATTATTCCTCGTTGGAAATCGAGGTAACTTTCGTTCGGTGCAAGTAGGTTGCGGCTACCGTCAGGCGAGACTTGTTGGGCGAATGCCAGTGCGTCGCGGATGTGATCATTTACTGTAATCCAACGAGGTGCCGACGCGCCGGAGCGGCCACCTTTGGTGCCATCCTGGATGTTGATCTTGCCGTATTGTTCGGCCTCACGTTTTAGGCGCGGAAGGTCGGCCAAAATGGCCTCACGTAAGCGCATGCCGGTGGCTCGCGCTAATTGAGCGATGGCCGCGGCACGCGGCTGCTGGTGTGCGCAAAGCACCTCTACGATCCGCTTCACCTGTTTGCGGTCTTGGCCTTGCGGCACCGAGCGACGAACGCTGGTGCGCTGCATTCCCAGCGTTTTGCTCGGATTCGGCACTTTCACATACTGATCACCGCGAAGCGCGGCCATGGTCCGATTCACACTGGACAACCGGTTTTGCGCGGTGGCGATGGCCAGTTCACCTTGTTCAACTTGTTGGCGCAGATGTCCGGCGTAGTCTAGCAAGGTCTGCAAATTAATCTGCCGCGCATCGTTAAACCCCGGCCCTTCCTCCGAGCGACACCAGCGTACAAACGCCTGCCAGCGATCACTGTGCGCTTTGACCGTGCCGTAATGGCCGCCGTCAAATAGATCTTTCAGCGCTTGCGGCCCTGCATAGCTCAACTGCCGACCATAGCCAAAATTGCGTCCATCTCGCCTGCCCACCAGTGCCATGATCGAACTCCTCTCGAAGCCAAAACTTTTAAAACTTTCCCCACGTCATCCCGCCACGAATGTTGAGTGTTATCAGGGATCAAGGCCCCTGCGACCTGTGAGGGTTGTCCACTAACGCGGGACTGGCGGCTCTTTACGGCCGGGAGCTTGGGCATCTCAAAATCTAGCTTCCTGAACACTTCCGAAGAAGTGGGCGGGTGGAGGCTGCACTGGCTGACGAGACCAGTGCCGCGAGATCCTGAGTCAGGTGAAGGCAGTAATGCGATGACCGGGGCATGCCTGACTGTCAGTCAGGTGCGGTCCATTCCGTGGGCTGCGGCACCATCATCTGCATCGCTGTTGCTGGTGACTTTTCGGTGTTTGTCACGCCGATTGTCACGAGGGGGAATGCCGCAAAGCCTTGTACGAGATGGGCTGCAGCAGCGGTAGGAGCGCCCGTCTCTTTCCGGAAGAAAGAGACGGGCGCAGGTTGGCGCAATGAAATGGCCAAGCGGATAGGTTGCTGCAGGCAGCTGGGTAGGGGGATGTATTTGCCGCAATGGCAATGATCTGAAGTAGGCATCCATCACTCGGTGAGTGACCGTGCGAGCCGCCGGACGCTAATCGCACTTTGGGAGAACCACCACGGCGTGGCGTAGCCTTAAAGGTTCTGGCTACCTGGGTTGCTGTCAACGACAGCGCTTTGCCCGATCTTTTCTACGCCTGTGGATAATTTGGGTCAAGGCTCGAATTTTCGGGAGTTCTGCGGCTGTGGATGAAATTATCCACCGGTGGAAATCTATGGTTTTCCACAGACAGTTGCGTGGGCTTTAGATTTTTTAAGTGAGGTCCATCCAAGCAGGGCGGCTTTGCAGCCCCGCTTGGATGGACCCGCGTGGAAGGGCGGACTGCGGTGATCTCTTTGGCTTACTCACGTTTGGATGCGCCACGTCTATGTTGCAGGGCGGTAATGTTGTCGCCGACCGGGTGAGCGAATTCGTGGGGCGTCACATACCCATGGCGGTTAGCGTCGATGTAGTTGCTCCACCACGCCATGATCAGCCTGCGCTGTTCGAGGAATTCAGCCTTGTGGATATACGCGGCGCGCACGCGGTTGCGTTCCTTGTGGCTCATTTGTCTTTCGATGGCTGCGTCGGTCCATAACCCGGACTCCAGCAGGGCGCTACAGGCCATGGTCCTGAAGCCGTGGCCGCATACGTCCTTGCTGGTGTCATAGCCGACGTTGCGGAGCATGGTGTTCACCGTATTCTCGGACATGGGCTTCCAGTACTTGTGGTCGCCCGGTAGCACCAACTCTGAAAAACGACTGAGGCTGCGCAGGCGCTCCAGTATTTCGATGACCTGCGGCGATAGCGGAACCATTTGAATGTCGCCGTTCATCTTGGTCCCGCGTGTGGAGTTGCGTACCCCGTCAATCGGTGCGCGCGTATCGGGGATTTCCCACATGGTGCGTTGGAAGTCGAACTCACTCCATCGAGCGAAGCGCAACTCGCTGGAGCGGACGAACACATGCAGAGTCAGCAGCACGGCAAGGCGCGTCAGCTCGCGGCCGTTGTAGTTGTCGATACGGTGTAGCAGTTCGGGTAGGCGGTTGAGGGAGAGGGCTGGGCGATGGACTGTGCGCGGCGCGTGAATCGAGCCTGCCAGATCCAGTGCAGGATTCATGGTGATCTGCCGAGCCCTTTTGGCCCCGCGCATGATGGTGGATAAGTAGTTCTGTACCCTCAACGCCACATCCATGGTGCCGCGTTCCTTGATGCGCTGGGTGATCTCTAGCAGGTCGTGGGTATCAAGTTCTGCGATGGGGCGTTGGCCGATCAGCGGGAAGACGTGGGTACGCAGTCGGCTCATCACGGTTTTTGCGTGTCCTTCGGTCCAGCGACGGGACATGTCGGCGTGCCACTCCAGAGCAACGGTTTCGAAAAGCAGTGCCGCCCGCTGGGCTACGATCTTGGCCTTCTTCTTTTCTTCCATTGGGTCGAGGTTGTCGAGCAGCAACGCCTTGGCTTCGTCTCGCTTACGTCGTGCGACGGAAAGGGTAACGATGGGGTAATTGCCGATGATGAGCGTCCCTTCCTTGCCGCTGGGCTTGGTGTACTTCAAGCGCCAGGTCTTCACGCCATTGGGTTTGACGAAAAGGTACATGCCTCCGCCGTCGAACAGTTTGTAGGCGCGTTCGCGGGTTTTGGCGGTGCGGCATTGCAGGTCGCTGAGGGGGATCGCAAGACGTGGCATGGGGGTACGCGCTCCTGACCGGGAAATCGCAGTACCCCTAACATACCCTCGGGGAAGGGGGATTTTGTTGGATCCCGACAGAGGGTCCTGGAACGAAAAAACCCGCCAAATGGCGGGTTTTCGGGGCTTCCAGAGCATTCGGTGGAATGCAATGGAGCCTAATGTGGTGCCGGCACCAGGAGTCGAACCCGGGACCTACTGATTACAAGTCAGTTGCTCTACCAACTGAGCTATACCGGCGTGTTGGGCGACGATTATAGCGAGTGCTTCGCGTCTGTAAACCCCTGATAACAGACTATTTTTGCGCAGGGCTCTGGTTGGGGTCCTGTCGGGGGTGTGGGGCTTGGGTAAATGCGGTGTTTTTGTTCACTCGCTCAGGGTATCGGGCCGTGCGTGCAGGCGGATCGGGCGGAGCGCGTCCCTGATCGTTGAGTGAATGGCCGCGGCGTCGTAACGAGTGTTTTCGCCTCGCCGTTACGCCCGCAACAACACTCGCTTGAGTTTTTCCACCGCCCGCCACGAACGACTGTTGCGCAGTGCATGCAGTTCGGCTTCTGCGCGGTCGGCGCGTTGGCGTTCGGTTTGCAGGGCCTGTTCCAGGTCTGACACTGGGTAGCTGAATTTGTGGCCGTAGCAGAACTGGAACTCGTCCATGTTGCACGGCGCCAGGTCGAAGGCGCCTTTGAGGTGTAGCTGTTCTTCGGCTAGGTAGAAGGTGTTGAGGCCGTCAAACAGCACCGGGTGGTAACCGGCGTCGATCAGCAGTTGCTCCCAGGTCTGGTCGCGGGTCCACGGGGTTTCGACGAGGATGATCCAGGGGCGCCATTGCGTGAAGTCCATTCCGCGCAAGACGGTTTCTTCGTGACCCTCGACGTCGACCTTCAGAAAGTGGATCGGCCCTTTGACGTGTTCTTCGCAGATGGAGCTCAGGGTGCGCGATTGCACGGTCTGGCTGCGCACGTCCATGCCGGCCTCGAGGCGTTCCTTGGCGACGCTGGGTTCCAGGGTCGACATCCCGGTGCCGGCAATGGCGTAGAAGGTCAGGGCTTCGGCGGTTTCGCCGGCCACGCATTGCAGGTTGATGTCCTTGGGGCGGTCTTGGCACAGGGCCTCGTGGTAGACCTGCAACGGTTCGATGTTGATGCCGGTCCAGCCGCGCTCGTAGAACGCTTTGGTGACGGAGTCGGACACCGGCTGATTGGCGCCTACGTCGATGTAGAAGCCGTTCTCGTAGTATTTCAGTGCGCGCCACAACCGTATGTCTTCGAAGTTCTGTGCATAAGAAATGAACGTCACGGTCTCTTCCTGATAGCTCGAATGACTGGGAAACGGGCGCGCAAGCCGCGCACCTGGTGTCGGAGTGTAGCGATCATCACGGGAAAAGTGTGCCGGCAAAGCCGCCAAATACGGGTGTCGGCGACAAGCCCTTCAAGGACTCGAAGGGCTTGTCGCCTGACCGGTTACACGCCGTTCTTGACGGTGTTGATCAGGTCCTGGCTCAGCACCTGGGCAGGCGCCACTTGCACGTTCTGGGTGTAGAAGGGCGGCAGGTTCTGGGCGAGTTGCGACAGCGCTTGAGCGGTGGTGTTACCCGGCAGCAGTACGTACTGCAGGTTCGACGGGTAGCTTTGTGGCACCGGGCCTTCCATGGTCGAGCCGTAGGCCCCGAAGGTCATCACGGCCTGCGGCGTGGTCGGGTCGGGCGCGTACAGGAATACGAACGTGCCGTACTTGGGGTGTGTCAGGTATTGCTTGGCCTGGGCACGCACCGCCGGGTCCGGGTCATTCATCAGGGTCCAGCGCATCACCGCATAGCCGCGGGTGGTTTCCATGAAGGCGGTGCGAATCGGCGACTGGTTTTCCACGCCACCCAGGCATACCAGCAGGTTGCCAAAGGGGTCGATCAAGGCCACCGAGTTGAACACGCAGCTTTGCTGCGCCGTCGCCAGTAGCGGTGGCGCCAGCTCTGCACCCGGGTCCCGTGGGTTGGCGCATTGCACGGTCAGGGCGTAGGGGCTCAGTGCGGCCAAGGCCTGGCGAACCGGACTGTTGGCCGGCAGCGTGGCCGGGTTTTTCAGTTTCGAAGGATTGAGGCCGCTGTTATTGCTCGCTTTGCGTACGGTGTTGACGCTGGCCGAGAAGATTGAGCTGGTGAGGTAATACGCTGCCGAGTCGATGCTCTGGCCGCTGAACACCGGGCTCTTGGCGCCTTGGTAGGCTCGGCTGACGGGCGCGGCGATTGCGTAATAGCCCCAGGTGTTTTGCGCCTGCTGACGGATCTGCGGTGGCAGGGACGGGAAGTTGAACTGGCTGTTGTAGTTGATCCCGGCGTAGTCGTCGATCGCACTCACCGCGACGTTGAAGCCCGCCGTCAGCAGGGAGCCGGCGCACATGGCGCAAGGGTCCAGGGTGGTGACGACCGTCAGTTGGGCGGGTGGCGGCAGGTCCAGTGATGCAGCGTTCTCGTAATACCAGTCCACCAGCTGTCGTTCGCCGTGAGCGGTCGGGTCATGAGGCAGGAAGTAGGGGGTGTTGCTCCCGGGGAAAGGCATCAATACGTTGTTATGCAGCGCCGCGATGACCTCGCCGGTGGCGTTATGGATGATGGCCCCGCCCACCGCGAAGGTTTGTTGAATGGCGGCGAGAATGGCTTCGTTGGCGACGGTATCGACGGCTTCCTGGGCACTGTTCACTGTGATCATGGTGTCCCAGCTCCTTGCTGTCGTGAGCGGCAGAGATTTCTGGCGCTTGGCAACGATAGTTCAGGCTTTCAAGGGCGGTTATGACCATTCGGCTTAACGCTTATGCACAACGGGCTGTTTTGCACCTTGATAAATGTCAGATTTGTGGATCCGTTCTCATTGCTGCGCAACTGCCTGTTTTCCGGGTTTTTTTAAAGGCTGAGCAAAAAATGGACAGTGTGGTTTTTTGCCTGAAATCTTGGATCCATGGGCTTCTGGCAGATTTCATCAACAGAGTTATCCACAGGTACGGGGGTGTTTATCGGCGCTCGCCGAGCAGCAGCAGATTGCGCGGTGTCAGGGGCGTTTCACAGAACCGTCCCAGGCGAACGGCATACCCCTGTTCTTCGAGAAACAGGGCGCGATCGAGCACCAGCCAAAGCTCCAGCGGGCGTCGGAACAGGCCGCGCAGCAATTCCAGGTTGCGTACCTGGGCCAGGCGTTGCCAGCCAGCGGCTTGCAGGGCTGGCCAATCCGGCGTGCCAACTGTGGGCAAGTCCTTGAGCGCGGCCAGGTCATGGCAGTAGTCGGCGAAGGGTTTGTCCAGCCAGGCGCTGGGCAGCGATGGGGTGGGCAGGTACTCGTCAATGCCTCGCAGTTGCCGTTGCAGCAGGTCGAACGCCAGGCGCCGGGCCATGGACGTGTCGCGCTGGCGTCGGACGCGGGCCCCAGCGGTCACGGTCTCGCTCAGCGGCAGGGCCAGGTCATCGTGGGACAGTACCAGGCCCGAGTGTTTGCCGGCGATGGAGAGCGCCTGGTACTGACTGGCCGAGATCCGGTTGTAGCAGCAAGGTGCGACGGCCAGTTGCTTGCAGCCTGCGTGGCTGGCCAGTTGCATCAGGCGTACATGCAGGTCGCCACAGGCGTGCAGGGCGACCGGTGTTTGGTCGGCGTCCAGGCGCGCAGGTGTATCCGCGGCCATCACGTCTTGTTGAAGGTGCGCGGCGTCAAGGTGATGGTGCTGGCTCAGCGCCTGACCGCTGGCAATCAGCGCCGGGTCGTATTCCAGGCAGGTCAACTGCTGGCCGGCTTGCAGCAGGCGCCGCCCCAAGTGGCCTTTGCCTGCGCACCAGTCCAGCCAGTGCCGGGGTTTCTCAGCGAACTGCAGGCAGCTGGCGAAGGCTTCGATCTGCTGCCACTTGCGCCCGGGTACGTCGACGTTCAAGCGCGGGGATGCGGGCTCAATGGCCTGGGTGGGCAAGTTACCGACCGCGCTGAGGACCATCGACTGCGCCGCCAGTGCCGGGAAGGGCGCGGGGGCTGGCAGGCGTTCAGGGTGGTTGTGGCTGGTCTCCGCGTCTTCCAGCGAACGCTGGCGCAACCAGTCGGCGAGCGCTGGATGGTCGGCTTCCCACGGCAGTTGCCGATGGGTAAAGGGTCGTGGCCGCCAGAGTGCCTGATGTTCGGTCAGGAAGGCGTTCAGTGCCGTGAAGCGGGCGAGCAGGTGCTCGCCCGTCAGCACCGGCAGATCAACGTCCCTGGCAGGCATCGACGCGCAACCAGCGCTCCAGCAGCTTGAAGCCACGCACCAGGACGTAAGCCATCAGCAGGTAGAACATGCCCGCGGCGAAGAAGATCTCTACCGGCAGGTAGGTCCTGGCGATGATGGTGCGGGCCATGCCGGTGAGTTCCAGCAAGGTCACGGTACTGGCCAGGGCGCTGGCCTTGAGCATCAGGATCACTTCGTTGCTGTAGGCCGGCAGGCCGATGCGCGCGGCACGTGGCAGGATGATGTAGAACAGGGCCTTGGGCCGCGACATGCCCAGCGCCCGGGCCGCTTCGATTTCGCCCGGAGGAATGGCCTGGATCGCGCCTCGCAGAATCTCGGCGATGTAGGCGGCGGTGTGCAGCGTCATGGTGGCGGTGGCGCACCAGAACGGGTCGCGCAGGTACGGCCACAGCACGCTGCTGCGCACCGCATCGAACTGCGCCAGGCCGTAGTAGACCAGGAACAGTTGCACCAGCAGCGGTGTGCCACGGAAGAAGAAAATGTACGCATAGGGCAAGGCGCACACGTACCAGCGTTTCGACGAACGGGCGATCCCCAGCGGAATGGCCAGCAGCAGGCCGAGAATGACCGCGATCGCGACCAGTTCCAGGGTCAGGGTGGCACCCTGGGCCAGTTTCGGCAGCCACTTGATGATGACTTCCCAGTTCATTGCGTGCTCCGGGCAAAGCCGCGAGCGGCGCGTTTTTCCAGCAGGTGCATACCGGTCATGGCGATCACCGTCAGACCCAGGTACATGAAGGCGGCAACCATGTAGAAGGTGAACGGCTGCTTGGTCATGGTCACGCCGTTTTGCGCGTGACGCATGATTTCTTCCAGGCCGATGACCGATACCAGTGCGGTGTCCTTCATCAGGATCATGAACAGGTTACCCAGCCCAGGCAGGGCGATGCGCCACATCTGCGGCATGATCAGCTTGGTGAAGATCCGCCACTTCGACAGGCCTAGGGCGACGCCCGCTTCGCGGTGGCCCTTGGGGATGGCCAGGATTGCCCCACGGAACACTTCCGTGGCGTAGGCGCCGAAGCACAGGCCCAAGGCAATCACGCCGGCGGCGAAGGCGTTGAGCGCCAGGTCAGGGTTGCCGAAAAACTCCCCCAGCGCGCGCATCAGGTTGACGGTGCCGAAGTAGATCAACAACACCCAGAGCAATTCCGGGATGCCACGCACCAGGGTCGAATAGGTACCGCCAAGCCACTGCAGTGACTTGTGCGATGAGGTTTTGGCCAAGGCGCCGAGCAGGCCCAGCACCAGCCCCAGGCACAATGCCGAAAGGGCCAGCTTGACAGTCATCAGCGCGCCAGCGGCGAGCGCCGGGCCGAATCCTTGGAGATCGATAATCATGGATGTCTATTCAAGTTACAGCAGGCTTTGCTAAGAACCGGTGCCACCCTGGGCGGCACCGGTCAGGCACGTCAGAATCAATAGATGCTGAACGGGAAGTACTTGTCGTTGATTTTCTTGTAGGTGCCGTCAGCGACGATTTCCTTCAGTGCGGTGTTCAGCTTGTTGCGCAGGTCGTTGTCACCCTTGCGCACGGCGATGCCGATCTTGTCGCTTTCCACCACCGGGTCGCCTTTGAACTCATAGTTCCTGCCGGCGTCGCTCTTCAGCCAGTCGTAGTTGGCGTATTTGTCCGCGAGGATGCCGTCGACGCGACCGGAGGTCAGGTCCAGGTAGGCGTTTTCCTGGGTGTCGTAGAGGCTGACCTTGATGTCGTCGCCGTAGGTGTCTTCCAGCCAGGTACCGGCCAGGGTGGCGCGTTGAGTGCCGATGGTCTTGCCCTTGAGCGAGTCCTTGTCGGTCTTGAAGTCAGTGTTTTTCGGCGCGATGAACTGCAGCTTGTTGGAGTAGTACGGTTCGGTGAAATCAACGGCCTGCTTGCGCTCGTCGGTGATCGACAGCGAGGACACCAGGAAGTCGAACTTCTTGGCGTTGAGTGCCGGGATGATGCCGTCCCAATCGGAGGTGACGACTTCGCACTCGACCTTCATCTTGGCGCACAGGGCGTCGCCGATGTCTTTGTCGAAACCGACCACCTGGCCGCTGGCATCCTTGTTGTTGAACGGCGGGTAGGCGGCTTCGATGCCCATCTTCAGTTTGTCGGCAGCCATTGCGTTGGCCGAGAACACCAGGGTGGCGGCCGCGGCCAGGAAGAATTTCTTGTAGGTCTGCATGCGGTTAGCTCCGTTAGCGGTTGCTGGACATGAATTGTTTGCAGCGCGCCGAAAGCGGGTTGTCGAACACCTGCTGTGGCGATCCTTGCTCTTCGATCAGGCCTTGGTGAAGGAACACCACTTCACTGGAAACCTGACGGGCAAAGCCCATTTCATGGGTGACCAGCAGCATGGTACGGCCTTCTTCGGCCAGGGCGCGGATCACGTTTAGTACTTCCTGAACCATTTCCGGGTCAAGCGCGGAAGTCGGCTCATCGAACAGGATGACCTTGGGGTGCATCGCCAGGGTGCGGGCAATGGCGGCGCGTTGCTGCTGGCCACCGGACAGTTGCGCGGGGTAGGCGTGGCGTTTGTCGGCGATGCCGACCTTGGCCAGCAAGGCTTCGGCCACTTCAATGGCTTCGGCTTTGCTCTGCCCCAGCACGCGGCGTGGTGCCTCGATGATGTTGTCGAGCACTGTCATGTGCGGCCACAGGTTGAAGTTTTGAAACACAAAACCGATTTCGCTGCGCAGGCGATTGATCTGCTTGCCATCGGCAGCGACCAGTTCGCCGTTTTTCGCCGGTTTGAGCTTGAGCTCTTCGCCGGCCACCAGAATCTGACCCTGATGCGGGTTTTCCAGCAGGTTGATGCAGCGCAGGAACGTGGACTTGCCGGAACCGGAGGAACCCAGGATCGAGATCACATCGCCGTCGCGGGCGGTCAGCGAGACGCCTTTGAGCACCTCAAGCTGGCCGTAGCGTTTGTGCAAGTTGCGGATTTCAAGCGCGGGCGTGGCCTCGGCCATGTGCGGTCCTCATTGTGTTCTGTTGTGCTTGTGCTGTCGGCGGCCGTCCTGGCGAGGCGCCAAGCTAGCATAGCGTTTGAATCGCGGCCAACAGCCCCACGGGTGTAGACGAGCAGTGTGTATCCGGTTGTCGCATCAGCGCAGCAGACTGTCGCGCCATCAACAACCGAACATCCGTTTGAAGCCGTGCCTGCGTGGGTGTCGCGTAAAAAAAGGCGCGATGGTGCCAGCTTTGGGCGGGTGTTGGAAGCGCAAACCGGCCAAACGTTGCGGATCCGCACTTTTATTGTGCGTGAGCGGTTTTTTCCATGGGTATTGGGCGCGTTGGTTCGTTGAATAAGTGTGTGGCACGGTAACGCTCTGGCGAAATGCCATTAACATCAATGGGTTGCGAATGCAGATGGGTCGTTGTGTAGGCCGCGTAAACCGGAGGCCTGTAACATTTTGGCGCAATTATTGCGTGCAGAATAAGGAACGCTCTGTTGGATTCTTTTTACGAAAAGCAATCCCGGGGCAGGGTGTACCCACGCTTTCCTCGTAAAGGTAGTTTCAATGAGCAGTACGCAATCCTCCAACGACCTCGAACAGGGGCTCAAACCGCGGCATGTGACCATGCTGTCGATCGCCGGGGTGATCGGTGCCGGGCTGTTTGTCGGTTCCGGTCACGCCATCGCCGAAGCCGGCCCCGCCGTGCTGCTGGCCTATGCCGCCGCCGGTACGCTGGTGGTGCTGGTGATGCGCATGCTGGCCGAAATGGCCGTCGCCTCTCCCGACACCGGGTCGTTCTCTACTTATGCCGACCGGGCAATCGGCCACTGGGCCGGCTTCACCATCGGCTGGCTGTACTGGTGGTTCTGGGTACTGGTGATTCCACTGGAGGCCAACGCCGCGGCGACCATCCTCAATGCCTGGTTCCCCGATGTGGCGATCTGGGTGTTCACGCTGGTCATCACCTTGTTGCTGACCGCAACCAACCTGTTCAGCGTGAAGCACTACGGTGAGTTCGAGTTCTGGTTCGCCTTGATCAAGGTCGTGGCGATCATCGGCTTTGTGATCCTCGGCATGCTGGCGATCTTCGGTTTCCTGCCCAACAGCCAGGTCAGCGGTGTTTCGCACCTGTTCGACACCCAGGGTTTCCTGCCTAACGGCATGGGCGCGGTGTTGGCTGCGATGTTGACCACCATGTTCTCGTTCATGGGCACTGAAATCGTGACCATTGCCGCGGCAGAGTCGAAGAACCCGGGCCAGCAGATCTCCAAGGCCACCAACTCGGTGATCTGGCGGATCGGTTTGTTCTACCTGGTGTCGATCTTCATTGTTGTCGCCCTGGTGCCATGGAATGATCCGAGCCTGGCGCAGGTCGGTTCCTACCAGACCGTGCTGGACCGCATGGGTATCCCGAACGCCAAGCTGATCGTTGACCTGGTGGTCCTGATTGCCGTGACCAGCTGCCTGAACTCGGCGCTGTACACGGCTTCGCGCATGCTCTTCTCCTTGGGCAAGCGCGGTGATGCGCCCGCGGCTGCCAAGCGCACCAACCGTGCGGGTACGCCTTACTGGGCGGTGATTATGTCCACTGCCGCAGCTTTCCTGGCGGTGTTCGCCAACTATGTGGCGCCGGCGGCGGTGTTCCAGTTCCTGCTGGCGAGTTCCGGCGCTATCGCATTGCTGGTGTACCTGGTGATCGCGTTTTCGCAACTGCGCATGCGCCACAAGCGCGTGGCGGCAGGTGAAACCATCACCTATCGCATGTGGCTGTTCCCTGGCCTGACGTACGCGGTGATCCTGTTCATCATCGGCGTGCTGACGATCATGCTGTTCCAGGAAGCCCATCGCATGGAGATCCTGGCGACCGGCTTGCTCAGCTTGCTAGTGGTTGCGGCTGGCCTGCTGGTGTCACGTCGTCGCCAGCGCGAAAAGCTTGGTGCGCTGGTACTGAATTGATTCGATCCGCGTAACGAAAACGGCCGCTGTCAGGGATGACAAGCGGCCGTTTTTGTTTTTGCAGCGAGAGGCGTTACTCAGTCTTTTCGTCCGGTTCGTCCGGTTCGTCCAGCGACTCGCGGTAGCTGTCCAGCGCCTGGCCGAAGTCGCTGATGAACTGTGGCTCGGTGAGCCAGGCCTGGGCGGTTTCGCGGTCCATGCCATCGGCCCACATGCGGTAGTCGATCAACATGTCGGCGGCCAGGTGAGTGGCGGCCATGGCTTCGTTCTCGGCGTTCTCCATGTCCAGCAGCTCTGGATGGTCGTTGATGATTGCGCTGAGCTCTGACAGCAGGATCAGCAGCATGTCGTTGCGGCTGGTGGCTTCCGCGTCATGCATCTTGCTGAACATTGCCAGGGTGTACTCGGGGATCGGCTCGGCCAGGTGGCCCGGCTCGTCGTCCAGTGCCAGAGGCTTTCTGCCGACCATGCGGATTTGCTTGGCCTTGGCCTTGGCGCGCTTGGCGCGTTTTTGCTGCTTGTTCGGGGATGCCATGTGAGATTCAGTTCGCTTTGTGTTGAGTTTGAGCCGCGATGGCGTCGGACGCCGCCACGTAGTCAGCCTGGAAGGCTGGCGATTCGATCCAGGCCAGGGCGCCGGCCTCGTCGGTCTCGGTGGACCATTGGCGATATTCGATCAGGGCCGCGAGGATGAAGTCCATCGCGCCTTCTTCGCCTTCCTGCTCGTACACCAACTCCAGCAGCGGGTCTTCGAGGAAGGCTGCGCACATCGCCTGCTGGCTGGTTTTTTCGGCGTCGATCATTTTCTTGAACAGTTCGGTCAGGTCCACCGACTCGAAGTCGATGCGATCGTCGTTCGGGTCCAGCTCCACTGGCGCGGCGGCCCGTTGGACGCGGTTGTGCTTGGCCTTGGCTTTGGCGCGGGTGGCGCGTTTGTGCTGCTTGTTGGCGGAGGCCATGGGCGTCGTTCCGTGTGTCGTGAGAGGGTGCAGGTCGATCAGCTGCGCGGCACTCGCCGCCCGGGATGATCGGGGGCCAGTTCGCCGTGTTGCAGCCAGGACAATGCAATGGGCCATAGTGTGGCTTGGTATGGGCTGCGAAAAAAGGCGAAATGTCCGACTTCTTGCTCGCCGATGTCTTCGGGTGCGATTCGCAGGTGGGTGTTGGTACTGCTGGTGAAGTAGCCCAGCAGGCGTTCGATGGCCGGGATTGTACCGTAGGGATCGTCGCTGAGGCTGATAGCTAGGGTTTGCGCAGTCACGGCAGCGAAGGGTAGCTGTCCGGCCCTGGCGTGGATCACGCGGCCGCTGTAGCGCTTCTCGTAGCGGGCGGTGGACAGGCTCCAGTCGCGGACCACGCCGGCAGGCGTATCTTCCAGCCAGCCCAGGCGCTTGCCGGGGAAATAACCCCAGAGCAGCGTGATCAGTGGCATCAGTACATGCCACTTGGCAAGCATGCGCCAGCGATGGGCGGGCGCGTAGTCGCGCCAGTAGGCGAATTGCGCGCCGACGGTCACCAGGCGGCGGATCACGTGCCCTGAGTCCGCCAGGCCCGCCCCACAGCCTCCGAAGCTGTGACCGACCACGTCGATGGGTTGGCCGGGGAATTCGCGCTGGGCACGCTTGAGCATGGCTTCAAAGTCCAGGGCGCCCCAATCGCTCCAGCTCGCTTGCAGTCCTTTGAGCGAAGCCGGCCGCGACTCGCCGATACCCCGGTAGTCATAGGTGATGACGTCGAAGCCATTGGCGAACAGGTAGTCGGCAAAGCGCGAGTAGTGGCGGCAGCGCACGGAGGTGGCGGCATTGATGATGACGACCGCCCGGGAGGCGTCCGCGGTGGCGTGACGCCAGGTGAAACCGCCAAGGGGGAAGTCGTCGGCGGCGGGTTCCTTGAACGGTGCCTTGAGAGGCAACGCCGGCAGCGGTAACTCGATTTGAGTCGGTGCCCTTGAGGGGGTGTCCTGCACATTCATTGGCTTCGGACCTTTGCGGGTAGCTGCCAACGATAGTCTTCCCGTGGGCTGTGAACAATCACCTGCCTCTTTCAGGACTTTCGGTTGAGTAACTGTTCCTCGAGCGCAATCCGTTCCCGATCCAGTTCCGCGCGCAGTTCTTCCTCGCTGGGTAACACCAGTTTGTACTTGCTGGCGAACAGTTGTTCGTTGCCTTGCAGCACCGAATACCGCACGACTGATTCATCTTTCTGTGCGCAGAGAATAATGCCGACGGTAGGCCCGTCGTCCGCCCCACGCTTGAGGTCGTCGTACATGCGCACGTACATGTCCATCTGGCCCACATCCTGGTGGGTCAGTTCGCCGCGCTTGAGGTCGAAGATGACGAAGCACTTGAGCAGGTAGTTGTAGAACACCAGATCGATGTAGAAGTCTTTGCTCTCGGTACTAATGCGTTGTTGGCGGGCGATGAAAGCGAAACCTTTGCCGAGTTCAAGCAGGAAGCCTTGAAGCTGGTTGATCAATGCCTGCTCAAGATCTGTTTCCAGAACCGAGCCGGCATTGGGCAGGCCGAGAAATTCCAGTACCACGGGGTCGCGGACGAAATTCCGAGGGGTGGTCATCAGTCGTTGGGTTTGGGTGGCGGCCTCTTGTTCCACGGCAGAGCGATCGCGGCTTGCCAGTAGGCGTTCGTAGTAGAGCGTGTTGATCTGGCGTTCCAGGGCGCGGGTCGACCAGTTCTGGGTGGCCGATTCGTTCATGTACCAGTGTCGGGCGTGGTCATTGTCAACGCACAAGAGTCTACGGTAGTGGGTCCAGCTCAATTCGGAACGCACTGCGTTCCAAATTGGAAAGGTTTGATAGAAGTCCCTCATGTACCGCAGGTTGCGCTCATCAAAACCTTTTCCAAACTCCGCCATCAGTGCTTTCGCCAGCGTAGATAACAGTTGTTTGCCATACGCGGCGCGTCGGGCACCCTCCTGCTCGAACTCCACAATATGTCGCCCGATCTGCCAGCAGGTTTGCACCTGAGCGGTATCCACTGCACGCAGCACCTTCTGGCGAGCCTGGCGGATCAGTTCGCCAAGATGGCCCAGCAGCGAGGCGAGTTGTGGGTCTTGAGAGTCGGTTTTGATTTGGCTCATGAGTGCTTCCGCGGCTGAAAGAGCAGGCAGGGGAGGGTCTCAGGAGTGGGGTGGTCGATGATGCCGGGCGCGGCTGGTCAGTCGGCAGGAAGTGGCTATCGGATTGGCGGGACCAGGCTGACTGCACCTTATGTCGAGGCAATATCACCTGTAGTCCATTTCGAGGTGAGCCCAAGTACAAATTGATCTAAAACTCGACTCGCCGACAAGAAATCTAAGAAAAGTAACGATTGGGTTCTGCAGAGCCCGGGAGTTGTCATCATGAAGTACGTTCATTCATTCATGTTGCCCCTCGCTGCTGTCGGCTTGCTGATGTTGCCCGTCGTGGTGCAGGCCACCAGTCTTGAACCGATAGACAGCGCTGGCGTGCAAGTCCAGCCGCAACAGCAAAACGGGATTACCTACCTGTCGGGCGGTATCGGCCTGGACGAGTCCAAAAGCATTCAGCAAACGCAGGGCTACAACCTGCACATGACATTCGCCGTCGGTGCGCAGAACGAATACACGGCTGACGTCGATGTGCTTATTCAAAAAGCCCCAGGGCAGACCGTACTGACTCTGAACGAGGCAGGTCCCCTGGTTTACGTGAAACTGCCTGCGGGCAAGTACTCGGTCATCGCCTCGCGTAATGGCCAGGAACGGCGAGATGTTGCGGACATCGGCACGGGTGGTGCTGCACGCAATCTGGTCTTCCACTGGGATGACGCTCAGTAGGTGCCTTGGTGATGTCGCCCACCGAGAGACAGGCAGTATGACCCCAGCGGGATCATGCCGCCTGTCTCAAGTTTTCGCTGCGAACAGGGCCTTGGTGCTCACACCCGAAGGTTCGGGGCTTGGCTATTGGCCCTTAGCCGTGGCGTGATTGTTCGATCAACTCTCCCCCGGAATCTTTTTTCAACAACTCATACAGCACGGTCATAAATACGTCACGGGTTGCAAGACGTTGATTCTGGACTACTTGAGGCACTACGGCTCAGCCTCCCGCGACGAACTGGTCACCTTGATCCTAGACAAACTTTCAGACGCATTAGACGAGAAGCAGAGGCAGAACAAATTCCGCAACCTGCTCAATGCGATGTCGACACGCGATAAAACCATTGAAAAATCAGGTGGTTTGCACAAAGGCCGATGGATGCTGAAACCCTCTGGAAACGACTCTATCTAGACAAACTCTAGACAAACTCTCCCCCGCTCAAACCGGGCTCCAAATTTAGCTGTAAAGGATCGCGCATGTCCCACATCCGCCACGAATGTGAACTGGAACGCCACATCATTGAACAACTGGCTGATTGCGGCTGCCCTTCAGGGCGGTGAACTGCGTGCGCACCTTGTCACGGGTAGGCTCCAGCACGCATTCCAGCCGACGCAGCACAGTGAACGGCAGGATGATACGACCGAACTCCGATTGCCTGAAGTCACCACGCAATACGTCTGCTACGTTCCAGATGAAATCGGCCAGGTTTTGCTGGTTCACAGGTGTTCCTCTCAATGCATGCGAGCGCCGGCAATGACCGGCACGGGCCGTGCAGCAAGGGAGGGCGTAAAGCGGGCTAACCCGGCTGGAGAACGATCATCACTGTGCAGCAAGGCCCTGAAAAGGCGAGTCGCCATCAGGCGAATGGCAGGGCCTTGGTTGATTACGTGTCAGCTCTTTTTTTGGGCACTGCAAGTCTGATGGAGAGGATTGTGCTGCTGGGGATTTTCACTTTGATCTCGTGATCTGCAATTTGCCACTTGATGACGGAAAGACCTCCCATCGACCAGATTACGTGGACATCATTCAACGCACAGTCGTCTTTGACGCCGTAGCCCTCTATGGCTTTGTATTTTTCGCAGAGGTCGCTGCTCAGCAGTACTTGTTCTGCCTGGTAGTTGCCTAGCCCCAATGTGTTGACGATTTTGTCCGGAAGCGCACTCCAGGTGTTGGTCCATAGCATCAACATGATGGCAAGTAGCGGGCTGACGATGAGTACATAGCGCTGGCTTTTTCTGATCACCGCAGCGATTGCGGTAAATATCGACAGGGAGGCAAGAAAGCAAAGGCCCATGAACGGATAGTCACCCATGGTTTCGGCCACCTCAGGGACGCCCTTGTCCATCGCTAGTGCGGACAAAAGCGCTACGAGATTGCCGATGGAAAATACCAGGAACGCAGTGATGGTGAACTTCAGCCAACTGTAGGGCGGTAGCTCGTAGTTCTTTTGCAGGGACCAGCCGAACACAAGGCCGGTTAGTGCGGGACCAGTCAGCAAGCCGATGGTATAGGCGCTACCGTCATTAGAAAAAAAGTAGATAGCCATCCACAAAATGGTCAGGCAGCAGAATCCGGGCGCAAAGAAATAGCGGTTGATCAGGCTCCGATCCAAATTTTCTTTGGGGGAGTTGTTGTTAATTCGATACTCCAGCTCTTTACGTACGGGCTTGTCGCTGAAAAATGCTTCTGACCAGATCCAGCCAGGCGCTGTAAAGCCAAAGCCAATCATCAGGACCATCAGGCTGCCCATGAGTGCTGCCGCTGCCAGAAGCGATACGAAACTGAATAGGTCGAAATCGGGATAGAAGTGGTTTTGGCAGAAATAGATCAGGAAGATCAAGAAACCAAACGCCAGTGACGCAATGTGGAAAAGCTTCCAGTTGTGCTTTTCGATGAAATCGAAAACTTTGTCCAGCAACCGAAATTGCGATTCGCCAGCTTGAGCTTTGTGACCTTTGGGTGGGTTGCCAGGGGTTTGCATATCCATGCGTGTGATTCGTCCTTGTGGGATTTCGAGCAGTTTTGTTGATTTCACTTTCCTACAGGCATAAAAAAACCCTGAATCTTGCGATTCAGGGTTTTCGGTATTTGGTGCCCAGAGACGGAATCGAACCGCCGACACGGGGATTTTCAATCCCCTGCTCTACCGACTGAGCTATCTGGGCAACGGGGCGCATTAAACGGGTTTTTCAGGGGGTCGTCAAGCAAGTTTTCAAAAAAATTTTAATTATTACCGTCGCTTACGATCCAACCCCCGTTTTTACGGGGTTATTCTGCAGGTGGAACGTAGCCTTCGGCCTTGGCGTAATCCTCGCCGCAGAAGAACTTGTCCATTTCGCCCTGAAGATATTTACGGTCTTCAGCGTTCATCATGTTCAGGCGTTTTTCGTTAATCAGCAGGGTCTGGTGTTTTTGCCAGTCGGCCCAAGCCTTGGCCGAGACGTGGTCAAAAATGTCCTGACCCTTGGCGCCCGGGAATGGAGCGCGCTCCAGGGCGGGCAATTCTTCTTTGTACTTGCGGCACATGATGGTGCGGGTCATGACGACTCTCCTGCGTTCAATACGTCGGCCGCGCGCTTGAGCAGTTTCTTCACCGGGGCGGCAAGGCCCAGGCGCGGCGGGGTGGCGAGGTTATACCAGAGCCAGTCGGCCTCGGCCACGTGATGGCCGGTCTCCTGGACCTGGACCAGCCAGGGTTCGATGGCCAGTTGGAAATGGCTGAAGGTGTGGACCAGGCTGGGCAGTTCGGTGTGCTGGCCCAGTTCCAGCGCGTGTTGCAAGGCCAGATGTTCCAGGTCGCCGAGGTCATCGAGCTCCGGCAGGCTCCACAAACCGCCCCACAAGCCCGTGGAAGGGCGCCGGTAAAGCAGGATGGCGCCGTCGCGGTTGGCCAGCAGCGGCATCAGCGTGCGCTTCTGTGGCACGCTCTTGCGCGGTTTGGGGATCGGGTAGCGTGTCTCCAGGCCAAGCATGTGCGCCTCACAGCCCTTTTCCAGCGGGCACAGCATGCAACTTGGCTTGCTGCGGGTGCAGAGGGTGGCGCCCATGTCCATCATCGCCTGGGTGTAGGCGTTGACGCGGCTCTGGGGGGTAAAGCGCTCTGCGGTGGCCCACAGCTGCTTGGCGACCTTGGGTTCGCCCGGGTAGCCCTCTTGCGCGGTAAAGCGTGCCAGCACCCGCTTGACGTTGCCGTCGAGGATTGGTGCGCGCAGGCCCATGCTCAGGCTGGCGATGGCGCCGGCAGTGGACAGGCCGATACCGGGCAGGTCGGTGAGTTTCTCCACGTCGCGTGGAAACTCGCCAGCGTACTCGGCCACCACGATTTTCGCGGTCTTTTGCAGGTTGCGGGCGCGGGTGTAGTAACCCAGCCCGGTCCACAGGTGCAGCACTTCGTCTTCCGGCGCGGCCGCCAGGGCTTCGACCGTTGGCAGCGAGGCCATGAAGCGGTCGAAGTAGTTCAGTACCGTGCTGACCTGGGTCTGCTGCAACATGATTTCCGAAACCCACACCCGATACGGGGTGATGCCCTGTTGCCAGGGCAAGTCGTGGCGTCCGTGGCGGTCGTACCAGTCCAGTACCGCGGTTGAAAACTGCTCGGCTCTCATCGCTTGAACAGCCCCTTGAGTGCGTCTTTCAGTTCTGGGCTGACTTTGTCGCCAAGCTTCTCATCGATTTTGTCACTGAGCTTGTTGCCGGCCAGTTTGCTGGCGACCTGGCCGAGGCGCTCGTTGTCCAGGCGGCAAGCCTTGGCTCCGAGTTCCAGCGGGCCACGGCAGCGCAGCGGCCATTCGATGCCGGCGAACTTTTCGCTAACCTGGCAGGCCGGGTCCGGCATGTCGCTCTTGTCGCCCTCGACGATGATGCCCACGCGATAGTCCATGCCCAGCACGCGCAGGTCGACGTCGCCGTTACCGTTGACGGTCATGCCCGGGATGCGCACTTTCAGGTCCGGGTTGCTGGCCACGCCATTGCGCACGGTCAGGTTGCCCTTGAGCTCCTGGAAGGGGGTGTCCTTGCCTCGCGGCTCGCCGCTGAGGGTTTTGCGGTTCAGGGTGGCGATGCCTTTGCACAACTGCTGTTCAAGGTTGGCATTGAGCAGTACGCCGTCGTTGATCACAAAGCCGGCCGTACCGTTGAGGCTGTCGATCAGGGTCTTCTGGCTGTTGCCGTTGGCGGTCAGGTTGCTGTTGAGCGTGACCAGGCCTTTGACCGGCGGGTTCTTGCCCTGGCTTTCGAGGATTTTTTCCGCGGGTACCCGGCTGATTGCCGTTTGCATGCTCAGCGCGGGCACAGGTTGACGCACGTCGAGCGTGCCCTTGGCGTTGAATGTGCCGTTGTACAGCTCGCCGCTCAGGTTCTGCAGGGTCAGCAGGCCACCCTGGCCGCTGGCTTTCAGTGCGGCATTCTGGATCGGCAGCTTGTCGAGGGTCAGTTGGCCAAAGGTCAGGTCGGCGTCCAGGTCCAGCTTGCTCAGGCGTTCCGCCGGAATCAGCTTGTCGTTGCTCCAGGCGCCTTTGGTGGGGGCATTGGGCAGTGACGTGTTGCCCGCGCCGGCCATGGCGTCAGCTTCGGTGCTGCTGACTTCCGACTTGCGCGCCACGGCCGCACTGTTGGCTTCGGCGGATTTTGGCGGCAGGTAGCGATCGGCATTGAAGGTATCGCCCTTGAGCTGCACGCGCAGCGCTTGCCTGGCGAAATCCTCGACGGCGATGCGGCCGCTGAAAGTGCTGTCATCGAGTTTCAGGTTGATGTTGTCCAGCGACAGGCTGGTCGGCGTGCCCGCCAGGCGGCTGACCAGTTCGACTTTGCTCAGGCTGCCTTCGGCCATGGCCGGGAGTTTTTGCCCGATGCTGTCGACGAATTTTGCCAGGTCGAACTGGGCGATCGACAGGCCGCCGCTGATTTGCGGCGTCTTGTCCAGGTCGTTGACCTTCAGCTCACCCAAAGCGCGCAGTTGGTTGGCAGACAGCTTGATGCCGGTCCATTCGGCGACGTTGGCCGCTTTATCCAGGAGTAATTGGCCTTGTGCGCCAAAGGTCACGGTCTTGCCTTGCAGGGGCTCGCCAGTGAGTTCGCCCGTCAGCTTCATGTCTTCGAACTTGTAGCGCTGCAGGGCGCGCTCGAAGCGCAGTTCGCCGTTGAGTTCGGTACGGACCCGCAGAACCGGCTGGTTGCTGGCCAGAAAGGCGGTCAGCTTGACCTTGATGTTGGTCGCATCGTGCACCGGGCCGGTGCTCAGTTGGATGCTCTCGGCACTGAACTGCTTGCCGGTGCGCTCATCGGTGTATTCGACCCGGGCGTTGTTCACGGTCAGGCTGTCGATGTCGAGGCGCATCGGTTGGGCAGGTTTTTCCACTGCGGCCGGGGTTTGGCTGACCGGCTCGCTGCTGCCCGCCGGTGAGTCAGGTTTGCCGGCCACTGGCACGGGTTTGCCAATGTCTTCCCAGTTACCGTGGCCGTCCTTGTCGCGATTCAGGCGCAGGTTCAGGCCTTCGACGCGGACGTCGCTCATCTGCACTTCGCGACGCAACAGCGGCAAGACCCGCACCGACAGGCCGAGCATTTGCAGGTCGGCGAAGGGAGCGGTGGGGTTGGCCAGGGTGGCAACGCTGGCTTCATGCAGTTCAAGGCCGAGCCAGGGGAACAGGCTCCAGCCGATATCGCCATTGAGCGTCAGCTCGATGTGGGCCTTGTCGCGGGCAATCTGGCGTATCTCTTCTTTGTAGTCGTTGGGATCGAAGAAGTGGGTCAGGGCAAAGCCCAGGGCCACAATGATCAGCAACAGCCCGAGAAGTACCAGACCCAGGATTTTGCCGAACGCTTTCATGGGCGAGTCCTTGTAGAGAGTCAAATTCGAAATTTAGCCGGGGAGTATAGCGCCCGGAAACTGACGACTGGTCAGTGATCGCGTTTAGATCGGGTCCAGCGGCAGCTTGAGTTTGGCAGCCAGCGCCTGGGCTTCAAGGTGCCCAGCAGGGGCCAGCAAGTGCAGTTCGGCCCCGGCCCGCTCAGCCATTGCCTGCGCTTCGCACACCAGTCGTTCAGCCACACCACGGCGACGGGTGACTTTTCGCACGCACAATTGCGACAGTTGCCAGGTGTTCGAGTGCCGTTCCAGGCGCGCCGCACCGAGTAACCGGTCATTGAAGCGGCCGGCGATCAGTGTGCCATCAAGCAGGCTGTCTTCGATCAGTTGCGCGGCGCCGTCGAACGGTGCAAACAGCCAATGGGGTGCATCGTGGTAAATCTTCTGTAGATCCTGCTGATCCTGATAGCTGGGGTCGCGCAATGATTCAACGACGATGGGCATGGGGGTTTCCTTTGAAAGAGCGCGCCGGGTCGTGCGGCCGGCGGGTGGCGGGGTGCTTGCCGTGCAATCGGGACAGATGGCCCATAAGGGCGGTATCAGTCTGGCTTTTCTGTTGCGGGCAAATGGTAACCTCTGCCCGTTCGTTCGTCCCTCTGCGACCCATTGTCGCCCCCTGTGGGGCTTCACTCAACAAAACGGCCATGCCTGCGTGCAACGAGGTCGTGACTGAAAGGTCGCCTGACTCTGTGGGAGAGATCCCAGCGCTTGTACTGACATGTATATCCCCGCAGGCATTGGGTTCAGCCCGTCAGGGATATCACCTCGCGTGTTTCTGTTTGCCGCTCGCGTGCCTATAATGGCTGCCTTTTTCGCCCAATGATTTTGCGGAGCTGGTGATGGCCGAACGTAAGGCGTCCGTCGAGCGCGACACTCTGGAAACCCAGATCAAAGCCTCGATCAACCTGGATGGCACCGGAAAGGCCCGATTCAATATCGGTGTTCCCTTCCTTGAGCACATGCTGGACCAGATCGCCCGTCACGGGTTGATCGACCTGGATATCGAGAGCAAGGGCGACCTGCATATCGACGACCACCATACGGTGGAAGACGTCGGTATCACCCTGGGTCAGGCCTTCACCAAAGCCATTGGCGACAAGAAAGGCATCCGTCGCTACGGTCATGCCTACGTGCCGCTCGATGAAGCGCTGTCGCGTGTGGTGATCGACTTCTCCGGCCGTCCAGGCCTGCAGATGCATGTTCCCTATACCCGCGCGACGGTCGGCGGCTTCGACGTTGATTTGTTCCAGGAATTTTTCCAGGGCTTCGTCAACCACGCCAACGTGACCTTGCACATCGACAATCTGCGTGGGCACAACACCCACCACCAGATCGAAACCGTGTTCAAGGCCTTTGGCCGTGCATTGCGCATGGCCGTTGAGCTGGATGACCGCATGGCCGGGCAAATGCCGTCGACCAAGGGCGTTCTGTAATGCAGACGGTCGCGGTTATCGATTACGGCATGGGCAACCTGCACTCGGTGGCCAAGGCCCTTGAGCATGTAGGGGCCGGCAAGGTGCTGATCACCAGCGATGCCAATGTGATTCGCGAAGCCGACCGGGTGGTTTTCCCCGGTGTCGGCGCGATTCGCGATTGCATGGCGGAGATCCGGCGCCTGGGCTTCGACTCGCTGGTGCGTGAAGTCAGCCAGGACCGTCCGTTCCTCGGCATCTGCGTGGGCATGCAAGCCTTGCTTGAGCACAGTGAAGAGAACGACGGCGTCGACTGCATCGGTCTGTTCCCGGGCCAGGTGAAGTTCTTCGGCAAAGGCCTGATCGAGGACGGCGAACACCTCAAAGTCCCTCACATGGGCTGGAACGAAGTGAAGCAGACGGTGGATCACCCGCTGTGGCACAACATTTCGGACCTGGCGCGCTTCTACTTTGTGCACAGCTACTACATCGCCGCCGGTAATCCGCGCCAAGTGGTGGGTGGCGGTCACTACGGTGTCGACTTTGCCGCGGCGCTGGCCGAAGGCTCGCGTTTTGCCGTGCAGTTCCACCCGGAGAAGAGCCATACCCATGGCCTGCAGTTGCTGCAGAACTTCGCGGCGTGGGACGGTCGCTGGTAAATGGCAGTCAAGAAGAAGCCGCCGATCCTGACCCTCACCCCCGAGCAGGAGAGCGAGGCCAATCGCAAGATCAAGCGTTTCATGGAAGATCGCTTTGAACTCGACCTGGGTTCGTTCGAGGCAGCCGAGATTCTTGAGTTGTTTACCCGCGAAATTGCTCCGCACTATTACAACAGGGCGATTTTCGATGTGCAGGCACACCTCAAAGAGAGGTTTGAAAGCATCGAAAGCGACCTGTGGGCGCTCGAGAAGAACTGATTTCCGAGCCAAGCTGAACATTCAATTTTGAAGGTTTGCCAGATGCTGATTATTCCCGCTATCGATCTCAAAGACGGTGCCTGTGTTCGTCTGCGCCAGGGCCGCATGGAAGATTCCACGGTGTTCTCCGATGACCCGGTGAGCATGGCTGCCAAGTGGGTGGAGGGCGGTTGCCGTCGTCTGCATCTGGTCGACCTGAACGGCGCCTTCGAAGGCCAGCCAGTCAACGGCGAAGTTGTCACCGCCATTGCCAAGCGCTACCCGAACCTGCCGATCCAGATCGGCGGCGGCATTCGCTCGCTGGAAACCATCGAGCACTACGTCAAGGCTGGCGTGAGCTACGTGATCATCGGCACCAAAGCGGTGAAAGATCCGGCTTTTGTTGCCGAAGCCTGCCGTGCGTTCCCGGGCAAGGTAATCGTCGGCCTGGATGCCAAGGACGGCTTCGTTGCTACCGATGGCTGGGCTGAAATCAGCACCGTGCAGGTGATCGACCTGGCCAAGCAGTTCGAAGCCGACGGCGTGTCCGCGATCGTGTACACCGACATCGCCAAAGACGGCATGATGCAAGGCTGCAACGTGTCGTACACGGCAGCACTGGCCGCGGCGACACGGATTCCAGTGATTGCGTCCGGCGGTATCCACAACCTGGGTGACATCAAGTCGCTGCTCGACGCCAAGGCGCCGGGGATCATCGGCGCGATCACCGGCCGGGCGATTTATGAGGGCACTCTGGATGTTGCTGAGGCTCAAGCTTACTGTGATGGCTACGCGGCCAGCTCCAAGCTGTAAGCTGCAAGCTGCAAGTTAAAAGCGCGACCGCGATCCGCTCTTACTTGCAGCTTGTAGCTTGTAGCTTGCAACTCTTAATCGGAGATTAAGTATGGCTCTGGCCAAACGCATCATCCCTTGCCTGGACGTGGACAACGGCCGGGTCGTCAAAGGCGTGAAGTTCGAGAACATCCGTGACGCCGGCGACCCGGTGGAAATTGCCCGTCGCTACGACGAGCAAGGTGCCGACGAAATTACTTTTCTCGACATCACCGCCAGCGTCGATGGCCGCGACACCACGTTGCATACCGTTGAGCGCATGGCCAGCCAGGTGTTCATCCCATTGACCGTGGGCGGTGGCGTGCGCACGGTGCAAGACATCCGCAACCTGCTCAATGCCGGCGCGGACAAGGTCTCGATCAACACCGCCGCCGTGTTCAACCCTGAGTTCGTCGGTGAGGCCGCGCAGCATTTCGGCTCGCAGTGCATCGTCGTTGCCATCGACGCCAAAAAGGTTTCACTGCCGGGCGAAACCCCGCGCTGGGAGATCTTCACCCATGGTGGTCGCAAACCTACCGGGCTGGATGCGGTGGAGTGGGCGAAGAAAATGGAAGGGCTGGGTGCCGGCGAAATCCTGCTGACCAGCATGGACCAGGACGGCATGAAAAACGGCTTCGACCTGGGCGTGACCCGCGCCATCAGTGATGCACTGGGGATCCCGGTGATCGCCTCCGGCGGCGTCGGCAACCTGCAGCACTTGGCCGACGGCATCATCGAAGGCCATGCCAGTGCGGTATTGGCTGCGAGTATTTTCCACTTCGGCGAATACACCGTCCCGGAAGCCAAGGCCTATATGGCGGCACGCGGCATCGTCATTCGGTAAAGGCCGGTGGACAGCATGGCGGGCTCAAGGCAAGCTTGGGCACGCCATGGATTCCGGTAGCCCGACATGCTCAGACGCTTGCTCTTCGTTCTCGCCAGTGCTTCGTTACTGCTTGCCACTGCTGTACAGGCGGCAGAAAAAACCAACCCCGACCTGGTGTTGCTGACGGAAAACTTCCCGCCTTACAACATGGCGAAAAACGGCAAGAACTTCGCTCAGGATGAGAACATCAACGGCATCGCCGTGGATATCGTCCGCGAGATCTGCAAGCGCGCCAACGTCACCTACAGTCTGACACTGCGTTTCCCCTGGGAGCGCATCTACAAACTCGCCCTCGAGAAACCTGGCTATGGCGTATTCGTCATGGCGCGTCTGCCGGACCGCGAGAAACTCTTCAAATGGGTTGGCCCGCTGGGACCGGACGACTGGATCATGCTGGCCAAGGCCGATAGCAAGATCGTTCTGGAGTCCCTGGAGCAGGCGCGCAAATACAAGATAGGTGCCTACAAGGGCGATGCGATTGCCCAAACCCTGTCCAAGCAAGGCATGGCACCGATCGTGGTGCTGCGCGATCAGGACAATGCGAAGAAGCTGGTCAACGGCCAGATCGATTTGTGGGCCACTGGCGACCCCGCGGGGCGTTACCTGGCGCGTCAGGAAGGCGTGACCGGCCTCAAGACCGTGCTGCGGTTCAACAGTGCCGAGCTGTACCTGGCGCTGAACAAGGACGTGCCGGACGAGGTGGTCGCCAGGCTTCAGGCCGCGCTGGATGAGCTGCGCAAGGAAGGTGGGGTGGACGACATCATGGCGCGGTATCTGTAGGCTTCAATGATTGTTCCACACAGAGCGTGGGAGCGATCTGAATCAGCGGTAAACCCCATCCTTCCCGTGCCCGGCCATCGCCTTGTTGCCGCGTACGCTGATCATCTGCCTGATATCAATCCAGTCGATGCCCTGGGCCTTGAGCCTGGGCAGCTCGCGCTCCAGCACTGCCAGGGTCTGGGGGTAAGGGTGGCCGATCATTACCGCTGAACCCTGCTTGCGCGCCAGGTTGATGGCGGTTTGCAGTTGCGCGTAGATCGCCGCCTCGGTGCGTTCGTCATCGAGGAACACATCCCGCGACACGCTGGCCAACCCGATCTTCTGTGCCTCGGCAGCGGCAACGGTCTGCGCGCTGGTACGGCTGTCCACAAAGAATTTGTGCCGCTGCTGCAGCTCGGCCATCAACCAGGTCATGGCCGGTCGCTGGGCGGTCATGCGGCTGCCCATGTGGTTGTTGATGCCGGCGGTGTAAGGCACGGCCTTGAACGCTGCGTTCAGGCGTTTCTCAAGCTCTTCAACGGGCGGTTCGGGGTGCCAGGCGAACGGGCCGGTGGCCGGGTCCATGGGCATGTGCAGGATGACGATCTTACCGGCGCGGTGGGCTTCCCGGGCAAATTCGGCGGCGTGGGGGGTGTCGGGCATGATGGCGGTGGTCACCGGGCCGGGTAGCGCCAGCACGCGACGATCACGGGGCAGGTTCTGCCCCAGGTCATCGATGATCAGGCTCAGGTAAGCCTTGTGTGGTGTTGAGTCGGGCAGGGCGGGCGCCGCGTGAACAGCACCCGCCAGGCAGCACAACAGCCCCAGCCATAACCGCCAGCGCATATCAGCGACTGCGGGTGATGCTCAGGCCTTTGAGCAGGCTCAGCGCCTGGGCCAGTTGGTAGTCGTCATCCTGCGGCATCGGCTTGGCCTTGGCGCCCGTACGGCTTGGCTTGTCGGCGCCGCCGTTGCCATTGCCCAGGTGACCTTGCAGGTCGGCTTCCTTGAAGTACTCGCCGTCCTGCTCGCTGGTGATCTTGGCTTTGCGTACTTCGATGTCCGGGACGATACCCTGGGCCTGGATCGAGCGCCCGTTCGGGGTGAAGTACAGCGCGGTGGTGATCTTCAGCGCACGGTCATTGTTCAGTGGCAGTACGGTTTGCACCGAGCCTTTACCGAAGCTGGTGGTGCCCATCACGACCGCGCGTTTTTGATCCTGCAGGGCACCGGCGACAATTTCCGAGGCCGAGGCGCTGCCGCCGTTGATCAGTACGACCAGCGGTACCGCTTCGCTTTCATCCTTGCCCGTGGCCGAGAAGCGCAACTCGGAGTTGGCGATGCGGCCCTTGGTGTAAACGATCAGGCCTTTGGTGATGAAGTGGTCGACCACCTCCACCGCCGATTGCAGCACGCCGCCCGGGTTGTTACGCAGGTCGAGCACAATGCCTTTGAGCTTCTTGCCGTTTTCCTTGCGTAGCTTGGCCAGGGCCTGAGAGACCTCTTCGCCGGTCTTGACCTGGAACTGGGTGATGCGGATGTAGCCGTAGCCCGACTCCAGCAACTGGGCCTTCACGCTTTTGACCTGGATGGTCGCGCGGGTCAGGGTGACGTCAAACGGAGTGCCGCCGTCGCGCACCAAGGTCAGGGTGATCTTCTCGCCGATCTTGCCGCGCATCTTGTCCACGGCTTCGGTCATGCTCTGGCCGCGAGTGGGCTGGCCGTTGATCTTGACGATGAAGTCGCCAGCCTGGATGCCGGCCTTTGAAGCAGGGGTGTCATCGATGGGCGATACGACTTTGATGAAGCCGTCTTCGGCGCCGATTTCGATGCCCAGGCCGCCGAACTCGCCACTGGTGCTTTCCTGCAGGTCGGCGAAGTCTTCCGGTCCCAGGTAGGCCGAGTGCGGGTCGAGGTTGCCGAGCATGCCCTTGATGGCATTTTCCAGCAGCGTCTTGTCATCGACTGGTTCGACGTAGGCCGCCTTGATCCGGTCCATCACCTCGGCGAAGGTACGCAGTTCGTCCAGCGGCAATGGCGCCTTGGTCGTCGCGGCCGAGGCCGACGAGGCAGGTTCAGCGGCAAACGCCAAAGGCGCACCGATCACCAGGGCGATCGTCAGGGCCAGCGAGGTAAGGCGGGACAAATGCAGCATGTCGAACGAACTCCTGAATGAGAGGGTGCGCTTATCCTTGCGCACGGCACCACTGGGCGGGATCACTCGGGTGACCCTGCTGGCGAATGGCAAAATACAGCGCGGGCGTATCCTGGCCGCCACTGTTACCGACAGTGGAGATAGACTCGCCAGCCTTGACCACATCGCCCGCCGACTTAAGCAGGGTCTGATTGTGGCCGTACAAACTCAAATAACCGTTACCGTGGTCGAGAATGACCAACAGGCCCGCGCCACGCAACCAGTCGGCAAACACTACGCGACCACCGTGGACAGCATGGACCTGGCTGCCGGCCGAAGCGCTGATCATCACGCCATCCCACTTGGCCCGGGCATCGTCGCCGCGACTTTCGCCGAAACGTGCCAGCAATCGACCATCAACCGGCCAGGGAAGTTTTCCCCGGGTTGACCCAAAAGGACCACCAAAGGTTTCACCAGAGCTTGAAACCAGTGCGCCGGGCGTTGAGCGGGCGGGTTTGCGTGGGGCATCAGTGGCGTCGGCCTGAGCCTCACGTAAACGCTTTTTTTCAGCTTCCTGCTGGGCGATCAGCGCTTTCTGCCGCGCTTCTTCTGCCTCCCTGGCCTGGCGCGCCAGGGTTTCCTCGATGGTTTTGAGTACTTTGGACAGGTCGGCCTGGTCCTGCTCGCGGGCTTGCAGCTTCTGGTCGCGGGCTTTCACGTCGCTGTTGAGCTTGGCCAGGACTTGCTGACGTTCCTTGCGGACTTTCTCGAGTTCGTCGCGCTGGCTGTCCAGGCTGCTTTTCTGTACCAGCAACTGGGCTTGTTGCAGGGCTATATCCTGCTCGACGTTGGCCAGTTGGCGCAGGGTTTCGTTGAAGTTCTTCAGCTGTTCCAGGCGGGCCTGGCTCAGGTAGTCGTAATAGGTGAGGGTGCGCGCGAATTTCTCGGGGTTCTGCTGGTTGAGCAGCAGCTTGAGATACTCCTGGCGGCCGTTCTGGTAGGCCGCGCGAGCCTGGGTGGCAATCAGTTGTTGCTGTTCAGTGCGCGCGCTCTGGAGTTTTTTTTTCTCGGTATCGAGTCGCTGCAGCTCGGATTCGCTCTTTTTCATCTCTTTTTGCAGGGCATCGACCTGCTTCTCGAGCTTGCCCATCTCGGTCTCGGTGCCCTTGAGGTCTTTCTGCACGCCGGACTTTTCTTCCTGCAGCTTGCCCAGCAGTTTTTTCAGCTCGGCAATGTCCTGACGCGTAGCGTCCAACTGTTGTTGGGTTTGTGCGCGCTCGTCAGCAAAAGCCGGTTGGAGCAGGCAGGTCAGGGCGAGGGCAATCAGGACGCGTAGCATAGAGGCGGGCGACACCGGGGGAAAAAAGACAGCCTAGTATGCCCGCCATGAACCGCAAAAAAAACGCCTCAAAGCCAACTGCTTTGAGGCGTTCGTCATAAAAAGCGGATTACGGCCCTTTATTGATGCATTTTGAGCGTTAAACCAGGATCGAGGTGCCGGTCATCTCGGCAGGCTTTTCCAGCCCCAGCAGCTTGAGCATGGTCGGAGCCACGTCGGCCAGTACGCCGCCTTCGCGGACCTTGAGGTCGCGCTTGCCAAAATAGATGAACGGCACAGGCTCGGTGGTGTGGGCCGTGTGGGCCTGGCCGGTGGATTCGTCGGACATTTGCTCGACGTTGCCATGGTCGGCCGTGATCAGCGCTTCGCCGCCGACTTTTTCCAGTGCTTCGACAATGCGCCCCACACACAGGTCCAGGCATTCAACGGCTTTGACCGCAGCCTCGAGCACGCCGCTGTGGCCGACCATGTCGCCGTTGGCGTAGTTGACCACGATCACGTCGTAACGCTGGTGTTCGATGGCGTCGACGATCTTGTCGGTGACTTCAGGTGCGCTCATCTCAGGCTGCAGGTCGTAGGTCGCGACTTGCGGCGAAGGGATCAGGATGCGCTCTTCGCCCGGGAACGGTTCTTCACGACCGCCGGAGAAGAAGAAGGTCACGTGGGCGTATTTCTCGGTTTCGGCAATGCGCAGCTGGGTCTTGCCGTTCTTCGCCAGGTAGTCGCCCAGTACGTTCTCCAGGCTGCCCGGGGCAAAGGCCGACGGTGCCGGAATGCTGGCGGCGTATTGGGTCAGCATGACAAAACCGGCCAGTTTTGGCTGGCGGGCACGTTCGAATTCCTTGAACCCGTCTTCGACGAACACGCGGGTCAGTTCGCGGGCGCGGTCTGCGCGGAAGTTCATGAACACCACGGCGTCGCCGTCTTCGACTTTCACCGGCTCGCCAATGGTGGTGGCCTTGACGAATTCGTCGCTTTCGCCACGCTCGTAGGCGGCTTGCAGGCCTTCCTGGGCGGTGGCGGCGTTGAACTCACCCTTGCCGTCGACGATCAGGTTGTAGGCCTGGGAGACGCGATCCCAGCGGTTGTCGCGGTCCATGGCGAAGTAGCGACCCACCAGGCTGGCGATGCGGCCCTTGCCCAGGGTCCTGAAGGTTTCGTCCAGCAGTTCGATCGACGATTGGGCGCTTTTCGGTGGTGTATCACGGCCATCGAGGAAGGCGTGCAGGTAGATCTTCTCGGCGCCGCGCTTGAAGGCCAGTTCGGCCATGGCAATCAGGTGGTCCTGGTGGCTGTGAACGCCGCCGTCGGACAGCAGGCCCATGAAATGCACGGCCTTGCCGGCGGCAACGGCTTTGTCCACGGCTGCGCAGATGGTCGGGTTCTCGAAGAACTCGCCGTCGCGGATGGCTTTGGTCACGCGGGTGAAGTCCTGGTACACCACGCGGCCGGCGCCGAGGTTCATGTGGCCGACTTCCGAGTTGCCCATTTGCCCGTCCGGCAGGCCGACGTCCATGCCCGAGCCCGAGATCAGGCCATTCGGTACAGTGGCGTACAAACGGTCGAGGACCGGCTTCCTGGCCGCGAAGATGGCGTTGGACTCCTGGCTCTCACTGTGACCGAAGCCATCGAGAATCATCAGGACCAAAGGTTTAGGCGTGGTAGACATAGATTCCACTCGTGGCTGAGTTAAAAAGGGGCGATGGAAAAAGGGAGTGGCAGTTTAAAGCGAAGTTCCGACCGCGTCACCGCCGGACGGGGTTTGGCCCACCATAGTGGCTGTGTATACTGGCCGACATTTTAACGCCCTGGAACCTCCTTCGATGGTTGATCACCTGATTGCATTTGCCACTACCCACTATCTGCTTGTCGGCATCTTCGCCGTTCTGCTGGCGTTGCTGATCGCCCACGAGATGAAAGGCGGCGGCCGCAGCCTGAGCACTGGCGAACTGACCGGGCTGGTCAACAAAGACACAGGCGTGGTGATCGACATTCGTTCGAGCAAGGATTTCGCCGCCGGGCACATTGTTGGCGCGCTGAATATTCCTCACGACAAACTGGTTGCTCGCGTGGGCGAACTGGAAAAGCACAAGGCCAAGACCATCATCCTGGTCGACGCCATGGGCCAGACCGCCGGTACCCACGCTCGCGAACTGATGAAATCCGGCTTCACCGCCGCCAAGCTGTCCGGTGGGATCTCCAGCTGGAAAGCCGACAACCTGCCGCTGGTGAAGTGATATGTCGAACGTCGTCGTCTATTCCAGCGATTACTGCCCCTACTGCTCGCGAGCCAAGTACCTGCTTGAGAACAAGGGCGTAGCCTTCGAAGAGATCAAGGTCGATGGCAAACCGCAGGTGCGTGCCGATATGGCCAGCAAGGCCGGGCGTACGTCCGTGCCGCAGATCTGGATCGGTAGCACTCATGTGGGTGGTTGTGATGATCTGTTTGCCCTGGACCGCGCCGGCAAGCTCGACGCGCTGCTCAAGGCCTGACTGCTCCGTTCAAGAACAAGCAAACCTAAAAGACCCAAGATCAAGAAGGATCTGCGATGACTGACCAACAGAACACTGCTGCCAACGAAGAAGAAACTGCACCGCAATTCTCCCTGCAGCGCATTTACGTTCGTGACCTGTCCTTCGAAGCCCCGAAAAGCCCGGCGATCTTCCGCCAGCAGTGGGAGCCGAGTGTCGGTCTGGACCTCAATACCCGCCAGAAGGCTTTGGAAGAAGACTTCCACGAAGTCGTGCTGACCCTGTCGGTTACCGTGAAAAACGGTGACGAAGTGGCGTTCATCGCTGAAGTCCAGCAGGCCGGTATCTTCCTGATCAAGAACCTCGACCCGGCGTCGATGAGCCACACCCTGGGTGCTTTCTGCCCGAACATCCTGTTCCCGTACGCCCGTGAAACCCTGGACAGCCTGGTTACCCGTGGCTCGTTCCCGGCACTGATGCTGGCTCCGGTGAACTTCGATGCGCTGTACGCGCAAGAACTGCAGCGTATGCAGCAGGACGGCACACAGACCGTTCAATAAGCCGCGCCGCTAAACATCGCGGGCAAGCCCGCTCCCACAGGATTGCACAAAACCTGTGGGGGCGAGCTTGCCCGCGATTGTTTCTGTCAGGTGAAAACTCGCCGGGTGTTACTTGAAGCCCAGCTGACGCCAGCCCTCGTATACGGCAACCGCGACGGTGTTGGACAGGTTCAGGCTACGGCAGCCTTCGCGCATGGGCAGGCGCAGGCGGTGGCCGTCTGGCAGGGCGTCCAGTACCTCGGCGGGCAAGCCACGGCTCTCGGGGCCGAACAGGAACGCATCACCCTCGGCGAAGCTGGCGTCGTGGAATGGCCGCGAGCCCTTGGTGGTGAAGGCAAACAGGCGTGGGTGGCCGAGACTTTCCAGACAGCTGGCGAGGTCGGCGTGGCGCTGCAGGGTGGCATACTCGTGGTAATCGAGGCCGGCCCGGCGCAGGCGCTTGTCATCCATCTCGAAGCCCAGCGGCTCGATCAAATGCAGGTGGCAGCCACTGTTGGCGCACAGCCTGATAACGTTGCCGGTGTTCGGTGGAATTTCCGGTTGAAAAAGGATGACGTGAAACATGCACGGCTCCGAAGGTAAAGATGGGCAGCATTCTACGCCTGAAGTGGACTCGCGACCGAAGCTATTCCCGCGGGTGATGGCCTCGTTGGCGATTGTCGGCCTGATGGTGGGCTTGATGATCGGCCGCCTGAGCAGCCCCGAGCCGACCGAATTGCAGCAGGTCGAGGTGACGGGCGATGGCCTGGTGGTGTGGTTCAACAACGAACCCGGGATGCACGGTGAGTTGATCGACGGCAGTGTCGCGCTGCTGTTCGAGGCCCAGGGCAAGGCGCAGAAAGGCCAGCTCAGGCTCAACGGCAAGGACGTGAACTGGCGGGTGCGGTTAAGTGACAAGGGGCTGTTGCTGACACTGGTGGCGGCCCGGCCATTGAAGGGCGATTGGGCCGGCAGCGAGGTGGACGATCGCTGGCGATTGGAGATCCGTCTCCAGGAGCAATAAAGAGGGAATCCCGGCCTGCCTGTACCAAGGACCCCAAAGCGGCAGGGGCTCGTCGCGGTCTGCGTGATGAGCCCCGGGTGTAAAGAGGGGAATCCCCGGCCTGCCTGTACCAAGGTCCCCGAAACCGGGTAGTGACTGGACTATTGCAGGGGGCGTGCCAGAACTCTCTAGTTGTGCCAAAAAATCTCAGCTAAAAGCGCAAAGCCCCGGAATACGGGGCTTTGGTGTTTTCAGGGACTGATGTTTTTAAGGTGTCGGGTCGTTTTCGGTTTGGGGACTGTGCGCACTGCTGGAACGCAGTGCATTGAAGCGGTGCATCAACTGTAGGAGCGAGCTTGCTCCGGGCGGCGCTCCGACGATGGTCGTCAACGATGGCGCATGTCGTCTGGATGACCGCGCTGTCTTGACGTTTTTCGCGAGCACTCGAGCGTCGACCGGCTGCTCCTACAGTAGGGCGTGTCATTCAGCCTTCGTCGCCCTCGTCATCATCCCCGCCGTCGACCTTCATCCCCAGTTCCTTGATCTTGCGGGTCAGGGTGTTGCGACCCCAGCCCAGTAGCACGGCGGCGTCGCGACGGCGGCCTGCGGTGTGCTTGAGGGCGGTTTCGATCATGATCCGTTCGAAGCTGGGGACTGCGCTGTCGAGCAGGTTCGACTGACCGCGTGCCAGTGCCTGGTCAGCCCACTGGCGCAGCGCTTGCTCCCAGTTGGTCACCGGCGCCGAATCCTGCGGCAGGCTCAGCAGTTCTGGCGGCAGGTCGCCGATGTGCACTTCGCGACCCGAAGCCATCACCGTGATCCAGCGGCAGGTGTTCTCCAGTTGGCGCACGTTACCCGGCCATGGCAGGTTCTTCAGGTATTCCTCGGTTTCGCTTTTCAGCAGCTTCGGCTCCACCGCCAGTTCTTGCGCGGCGCGGGACAGGAAGTGCTTGGCCAGGGTCGGGATGTCTTCACGACGATCCGACAGGCGCGGAATGTGAATGCGGATCACGTTCAGGCGGTGAAACAAGTCCTCACGAAATTTCCCGGCATGCACCAGGGTCTCCAGGTTCTGGTGAGTCGCCGCGATGATGCGCACGTCGACCTTGACCGGCACATGGCCGCCGACCCGGTAAAACTCACCGTCCGCCAGCACCCGCAGCAAGCGGGTCTGGGTGTCGGCCGGCATGTCACCGATTTCATCGAGGAACAGGGTGCCGCCATCGGCCTGTTCAAAGCGCCCGCGTCGCAGGTTGGCGGCACCGGTGAATGCGCCTTTCTCGTGGCCGAACAGCTCGGACTCCATCAGGTCCTTGGGGATCGCTGCCATGTTCAAGGCGATGAACGGTGAGGCCGCCCGTGGGCTGTGGCGGTGCAGGGCGTGGGCCACCAGCTCTTTACCAGTACCGGATTCGCCATTGATCAGCACGGTAATGTTGGAGTGGCTCAAGCGTCCGATGGCGCGAAACACTTCCTGCATGGCGGGCGCTTCGCCAATGATTTCCGGCGTGCGGGTCAGGGTCGGGGCGACTTCCAGCCCTTGCTGTTCCTGGGCATGCTGATTGGCGCGCTTGACCAGCGATACCGCTTCGTCGACATCGAACGGCTTGGGCAGGTACTCGAATGCGCCGCCCTGATAGGACGCGACAGCGCTGTCCAGGTCGGAGTGGGCGGTCATGATGATCACGGGCAGCCGTGGATGTTGTTCGCGGATCCGGGCCAGCAGGTCCAGGCCACTGGCACCGGGCATGCGGATGTCAGAGATGATCACGTCCGGTTGCTGGCGTGCCAGGCGGCTCATGACGCCGTCGGCGCTGTCAAAGCTTTGCGTGGTCATGCCTTCCTGTTGCAAGGCTTTTTCCAGAACCCAACGGATAGAACGGTCGTCATCGACGATCCACACGGTTTCACTACGGCTCATGTCGATGTGGCTCCTTGTTCCAGTGGCAGAAAGATCGAGAACGTGGTGTGGCCTGGATGGCTGTCACATTCGATCAGGCCCTGGTGCTGGCTGATGATGTTCTGGGTAATGGCCAGGCCCAGCCCGGTACCGTCCGGGCGACCGCTGACCATGGGGAAGAAGATGGTTTCCTGCAGGTCGGCGGCAATGCCCGGGCCGTTGTCGATGATCTCGATCTTGGTCACCAGGCGATGGCGGACGTGGCCGATGGTGAACTGGCGCATGGCGCGCGAGCGCAGGGTGATTCGTCCCAGGCGCAGCTCGTTCTGGCTGCTGATGGCCTGCATCGCGTTGCGCACGATGTTCAGTACCGCCTGGATCATTTGTTCGCGGTCGATCAGCACGTCCGGGATGCTCGGGTCATAGTCGCGCACCAATGTGATGCAGCCCTGGCTTTCGGCCTCGACCAGATTGCACACGCGCTCCAGTACTTCGTGAATGTTGCACATGGCCAGCGACGGCAGCTTGTTTGAGCCGAGCATGCGATCCACCAGGTTCCGCAGGCGGTCGGCTTCCTCGATGATGACGTTGGTGTAGTCCTTGAGGCTTTCTTCCGGCAGCTCGCGAGCCAGCAGCTGGGCCGCGCCGCGAATCCCGCCCAGTGGGTTCTTGATCTCGTGAGCGAGGCCGCGCACCAGCATTTTGCTGGTCTCCTGCTTGGACAGCTGCGCTTCCTCCTTGGTGATGCGCAGCAAGCGGTCGCGTGGGTGTACTTCCAGCAACAGCAGGGTGGTGCCATTGCTCAGGATCGGTGTCACGGCGTAGTCGACGGTCAGGGTCTGGCCGGTCAGGGCGGTGAGCATCGCTTCACGCTTGGTGAACGGGTGCGCCTGCTCGACGGCCTGGCGTAAGGAGTTCAGGGCTTCGGTCGACTCGGTAAACAGCTCACTGATGAACTGGCCGTGGCTGCGCTGGCCGCTGATGGCCAGGAGCATTTCCGCGGCCGGGTTCATGTACTCAAGCCGCAGTTCGGCATTGAGCAGAATGGTCGCGGTGGTCAGGTTGTCGAGTAGCAAGCGGTGCAGTGCGTCGCTGATGGTCATTAGGACCTCTTTTGGAGCAAGGCAACCCGGGGCCGGTCCCGGATTACGCGCGCGAATAAATCGCTGATGCGAGGAAAATGCAAAAACCAAACCAAGGCTCCGAAAAGAAGCAATAACCCCCTGAAACGGGCGTTTTAAGTTCTATTACGTGGCGCTATGCCAGCTTTGTCGGGTATTTTCGAACCAAAATGGGTTGTCATGTGACAAGGGTGCAACCAATCGCACCAATATAGTGCGTAAACCTGAATGACGTCAGAAGAAAGAAGATTTCGTTTTTTTCTTCAAGGCGGCCACGGATCGCCGCCTGTCAGCGCTTCAGGGTTTGCGCGCCCGCTGCAGGCTGAAGGTGATCGCGGGGCTCTGTTGCACCGGGGTGTCTCCCGCCAGTACCTGAACGGCGAGGCTGTGCTCGCCACGGTCGATGTTGACCAGTTGCAGGCGCGGCACGTTGCTCGGTTGACCATAGGGCTGGCCGTCCAGCAGCAGGCGCAACCGATGGGCTTCCTGCAGGTGCGGTTCAATCCGCACACCAACGGTGAAGGTGCCGTTGTTGGCGCGAAGGGCTTCGTGCGTGGGCAGGCCGGTCAGCTCCAGTGTCGAGTACGCGCGGGTGTTCTCGGTGCGCGGGGCTGCTTGCACGGTGGTGGGTGATGTCGGGAACGAAAGGGTGTTCATTGGCGCAGGTTCAATCACCTGGCTCTCCACGCCATCGGGTGGCCGACTGCTGTAGGCGGTGTTGCCGTGAGCGTCGGTGTACACATGGATCTGTGCAGTGGCGGGCAGGGTGATCAGCAGCAACATCCACAGAGAACCGCGAGACATAAGGTCAACCAATGCGCAGGTGTTGGCTCGTAGCATAAGGCAGGCCGGGTGGCTGGCCCAAGTCGCGAAAGGGTTGCGCATGGTTTCCTGGCGTTTCTCGAAACGACAGCCGCTCTATCAAGGTGCCTGGATTGAGCTCACAAAAAAGGCCTCCCGAAGGAGGCCTCTTTAGGGGCGCGCTGCTTGCGCAGGCGCTACTGGATCAGCAGCTGTAGTACAGCTCGTATTCCAGTGGGTGTACGAAGGTACGAACCTTGATTTCTTCTTCGCTTTTCAGGGCGATGTAAGCGTCGATGAAGTCGTCGCTGAAAACGCCGCCTTTGGTCAGGAACGCACGACCTTTGTCCAGCTCTTCCAGGGCTTCTTTCAGGCTGCCGCAAACTTGTGGGATCTCTTTGGCCTCTTCAGGCGGCAGGTCATACAGGTTTTTGTCAGCAGCGTCGCCAGGGTGGATCTTGTTCTGGATGCCGTCCAGGCCAGCCATCAGCAGTGCAGCGAAGCCCAGGTATGGGTTGGCTGCTGGATCCGGGAAGCGGGCTTCGATACGGCGAGCGCGAGGGCTGGACACGTAAGGAATACGGATCGAAGCGGAGCGGTTGCGAGCCGAGTAGGCCAGCATGACCGGAGCTTCAAAGCCTGGGACCAGACGCTTGTAGGAGTTGGTCGACGGGTTGGTGAAGCCGTTCAGGGCCTTACCGTGCTTGATGATGCCGCCGATGAAGTACAGGGCGGTGTCGGACAGCCCGGCATAGCCTTCGCCTGCGAAGGTGTTCTTGCCATCTTTGGCGATGGACAGGTGAACGTGCATGCCCGAACCGTTGTCGCCGTACAGTGGTTTAGGCATGAAGGTCGCGGTGCGGCCGTAGGCATCGGCAACGTTGTGTACGCAGTACTTCAGGGTCTGAACTTCGTCAGCCTTGGCAACCAGGGTGTTGAACTTCACACCGATTTCGTTCTGGCCGGCAGTCGCCACTTCGTGGTGGTGAACTTCGATGACCAGGCCCATCTCTTCCATGGCGTTGCACATGGAGGTACGGATTTCGTGGTCGTGGTCGAACGGCGGAACAGGGAAGTAGCCGCCTTTGACGCCTGGACGGTGGCCTTTGTTGCCGCCTTCCACGTCCTGGTCGGACATCCACGAACCTTGTTCGGAGAAGATCTTGAACATCGAGCCGGAGATGTCGGACTTGAACTTCACTTCGTCGAAGATGAAGAATTCTGGCTCTGGACCAACAAATACGGTGTCGCCGATACCGGTCGACTTCAGGTATTCCTCGGCGCGCTTGGCGATCGCACGTGGGTCGCGGTCGTAGCCTTGCATGGTCGAAGGCTCGATCACGTCGCAGACCAGGATCAGGGTCGGCTCTTCGGTGAACGGGTCGAGGACGGCAGTGGTGTCGTCCGGCATCAGGATCATGTCGGAGGCTTCGATGCCTTTCCAGCCGGCGATGGAGGAACCGTCGAACATTTTGCCTTCTTCGAAGAAAGCATCATCCAGCGCGTCGCGAGCCGGCATGGTCACGTGGTGCTGAGTGCCTTTGGTGTCCGTGAAGCGCAGATCAATCCATTTGACGTCATGATCTTTGATGAGTTGAACCGACTTCGACATAGTGTCCTCCGGGTGGCTTCGGGCTTAGTAATGGATAGCCCTTGGAATGTGGGTGATGCCGGCGCGAATACTCTGCCAAGGCAACCTGCCTCACAAGGGAGCAAATTGCATGCCAGTGCCCCGACTTGGGTTTTTTGCCCCAATATCACGCTTATAAAGGCGCAAAGCCCTGAAATACGAAAAATAGCGCCCTCTAATGTAGCGCCATCCGCTGCAAATGACCCGTTTTGGTGCATCGAAAACCTTCTGCATATTAACTGGTTAAACCTTGAGCAATTTCCGCTATAATCCGCGCCCCCCTTTTTCGGCTGGCCGTGCGCGCGCTGTTTTCATGAAACTAATCGTAAAAGTCTTCCCCGAGATCACCATCAAAAGCCGCCCGGTACGGATGCGTTTCATCCGTCAGTTGGCCAAGAACATCCGTGCCGTGCTCCGCGATCTGGACCCGGCCGTGGTGGTGAACGGCGTGTGGGACAATCTCGAGCTGGAAACGCACGTCACCGACCCCAAAGCCTTGAAGGACATGACCGAGCGCCTGAGCTGCATGCCGGGTATCGCGCATTTCCTGCAGGTCGACGAGTACCCGCTGGGCGACTTCGACGACGTCGTCGCCAAGTGCAAGCTGCACTTCGGCGAGGCGCTGGCCGGGAAGATTTTTTCGGTGCGCTGCAAGCGTGCCGGCAAGCACGAATTCAGCTCGATGGACGTCGAGAAATACGTCGGCAGCCAGCTGCGTCGTCAGTGCGGCGCAGCCGGGATTTCCCTGAAAGAGCCGCAAATCGAAGTCCGCATCGAAATTCGCGACAAACGGTTGTTCGTGATTCACAACCAGCACAACGGCATCGGCGGTTATCCGTTGGGCGCGCTGGAACAGACCCTGGTACTGATGTCCGGCGGTTTCGATTCCACTGTCGCGGCCTACCAGATCATGCGTCGCGGGCTGATGGCGCACTTCTGCTTCTTCAACCTCGGTGGGCGTGCCCACGAGTTGGGCGTGATGGAAGTCGCGCACTTCATCTGGAAGAAGTACGGCAGCTCCCAGCGCGTGTTATTTGTCAGTGTGCCGTTCGAGGAAGTGCTGGGAGAAATTCTCGGCAAAGTCGATAACAGTCATATGGGCGTAGTATTGAAGCGTATGATGTTACGCGCTGCGTCCCGAATCGCGGATCGACTGGATATCGAGGCGCTGGTCACTGGTGAGGCGATTTCCCAGGTTTCCAGCCAGACGCTGCCGAACCTGTCGGTGATCGACTGCGTGACCGACAAGCTGGTATTGCGCCCGCTGATCGCCAGTCACAAGCAGGACATCATCGACCTGGCCAACGAAATCGGCACCGCCGACTTCGCCAAGCACATGCCGGAGTACTGCGGGGTCATCTCGGTGAACCCCAAGACCCACGCCAAGCGTCCGCGCGTGGAGCATGAAGAGACAGAATTCGATATGGCCGTGCTCGAGCGTGCGCTCGAGAACGCCAAACTGGTGCCGATCGATCGGGTGATCGACGAGTTGGGCCAGGACTTGCAGATTGAAGAAGTCAGCGAAGCGCTGGCCGGTCAGATCGTCATCGACATCCGTCACCCGGATGCCGCTGAAGACGACCCGCTGGAGTTGGCTGGCGTCGAGGTACAAACGATGCCGTTTTATGCACTGAACGCTCGTTTCAAGGAACTGGACCCTACTCGCCAGTACCTGCTGTATTGCGACAAAGGCGTGATGAGTCGCCTGCATGCTCACCATTTGCTCAGTGAGGGGCATGCCAATGTGCGCGTTTATCGACCGAGCTAAGAGCCCGGGGCTGTATGCCTGTGGCCTGCGTCACCGGCCCCCCGACTCTGCCGTCAAGCTGTAACGGCAAGGCCTGACTCTACTGTAAATCGCTGCCAAGACTTGTCAGCACACCGAATCCTCTGATCGAGATACACAAGTGATCGAAAATCTACGCAACATCGCCATCATTGCTCACGTTGACCATGGTAAAACCACCCTGGTAGACAAACTCTTGCGTCAATCCGGCACCCTGGAGCGCAACGAGCTCAACGACGAGCGCGTGATGGACTCCAACGACCAGGAGAAAGAGCGCGGTATTACCATTCTGGCGAAAAACACCGCCATCAACTGGAACGGCTACCACATCAACATCGTGGACACCCCGGGCCACGCCGACTTCGGCGGCGAAGTTGAACGCGTAATGTCGATGGTTGACTCCGTTCTGCTGCTGGTTGACGCTCAAGACGGCCCTATGCCGCAAACCCGTTTCGTGACCAAGAAGGCTTTCGAAGCCGGCCTGCGTCCAATCGTGTGCATCAACAAGGTTGACCGTCCAGGCGCGCGTCCGGACTGGGTTCTGGATCAGATCTTCGATCTGTTCGACAACCTGGGTGCCACCGAAGAACAACTGGACTTCCAAGTCGTCTACGCTTCGGCCCTGAACGGTATTGCCGGTCTGGACCACAACGAGATGGCTGAAGACATGACCCCGCTGTACCAGGCGATTGTTGACCACGTTCCGGCTCCAAAAGTTGACCGTGACGGCCCGTTCCAGATGCAAATCTCGGCACTGGACTACAACAGCTTCCTGGGTGTTATCGGCGTTGGCCGTATCGCTCGTGGTCGCGTCAAGCCGAACACTCCAGTTGTCGCCATCGGCGCCGACGGCAAGAAGCGTAACGGCCGTATCCTGAAGCTGATGGGTCACCACGGTCTGCACCGTATCGACGTTGAAGAAGCAGCTGCAGGCGACATCGTGTGCATCAGCGGTATGGACTCGCTGTTCATCTCCGACACCCTGTGCCACCCGGACATGGTCGAAGCGATGAAGCCGCTGACCGTCGACGAGCCAACCGTTTCCATGACCTTCCAGGTAAACGACTCGCCTTTCTGCGGTAAAGAAGGCAAGTTCGTGACTTCCCGTAACATCAAGGAACGTCTGGACAAAGAGCTGCTGTACAACGTTGCACTGCGCGTTGAAGAAGGCGACTCGGCTGACAAGTTCAAGGTTTCCGGCCGTGGCGAACTGCACCTTTCGGTACTGATCGAAACCATGCGTCGCGAAGGCTTCGAAATGGCTGTAGGCCGTCCGGAAGTGATCATCCGTCTGGTTGATGGCGTGAAGCACGAACCGTTCGAAAACGTCACCATCGACCTGCCGGAAGAATCCCAGGGCAAGGTGATGGAAGAGATGGGCCTGCGTAAGGGCGACCTGACCAACATGGTGCCGGATGGCAAGGGCCGTGTACGTCTGGAATACAACATCCCTGCTCGTGGTCTGATCGGTTTCCGTAACCAGTTCCTGACCCTGACCAACGGTGCTGGCATCCTGACCTCGATCTTCGACCGTTACGACGTGATGAAGTCCGGCGACATGTCCGGCCGTCAGAACGGCGTTCTGGTTTCGGTTGAAACCGGCAAGGCGCTGACCTACTCCCTGGAAACCCTCCAGGCACGTGGCAAGCTGTTCGTTGAACACGGTCAGGAAATCTACAACGGTCAGATCGTTGGTCTGAACAGCCGTGACAACGACCTGGGCGTGAACCCTACCAAGGGCAAGAAGCTCGACAACATGCGTGCTTCGGGTAAAGACGAAACCATCGCTCTGGTTCCACCTGTTCGCTTCACCCTGGAACAGGCTCTGGAATTCATCCAGGACGACGAGCTGTGTGAAGTGACGCCTAAGTCCATCCGTCTTCGCAAGAAGATCCTGGACGAAAGCGAGCGTACCCGCGCTGCCAAGAAAGCCAAGGCATAAGATTTAGCCTGGCTTAACAAAAACGCCCCCGGTCGAAAGGCCGGGGGCGTTTTTGTTTGTCTGGGGTTTGCTTGATGGATCGTTCCCACGCTCTGCGTGGGAATGCCTCAACGGACGCTCCGCGTTCGGCTCTTGGGACGCAGAGCGTCCCCGGCTGCGTTCCCACGCGGAGCGTGGGAACGATCAGATCAGAATTTTTCGATCGTGCGGCGGCTGCTCTCGCGCACCACTTCTTTAGGCTTGTATGCGCAATACCCCGGCCGCGGGCCGATTTTCGGGTGGTTGCGGCAAGTATCCGGGCGCTTGTCATAAATAGTGCAGAAACGGCTCTTACGATCCAGGTACAGGCAATCGTTGTTGCTCATGCGCTGGAGCGTGAAGATTTCCGACTTCTGGTTGTAACGCTCGACGATCCCTTCCTTTTGCAGGCGCTTGGCGATGTTCTTCGGCGGATCGCCGCGTTCGAATTCATCAACGATGCCGATGCGGATCAGATCCTTGATCTTGACCTCGACCGGCAGCGTGCAGCAGCTGGACACGCAGCCGCCGCACATATGGCTGGAGTATTTCTGCCAGGTCTCGAGACGGTCGAGTTCCGCGGCGGCGATCAGTTGAGGCTTCATCAGGTTTCCAAGGGGTAGCGTTGTATCCGGGCGCGGGATCATACGGGATTGGTGGTTTTTTGAACAACTTTTTCAAGGTTCCGGCACGACCCCTGCATCCTTTTGCCCCTGAACCGCTCAATTCAGGTCATTGCGTAAAACACCCGAACCAGCGCCTGCGCCGTTTGTCAGACCGTCTAGGCTCAGTCAATTTCATGCTCGCCCGAGGTCCTATCGATGACTCAAGAACCACTTGTTCGCGAAGCTGAGGTGGCCGCATTCCGCGAAGCCGTCCTGACCAAACTCACTTATGCAGTGGGCAAGGACCCGGATCACGCCTTCGACCATGACTGGTTCGAAGCTATCGCCCTGGCGGCGCGTGATCACATGGTCGAGCACTGGATGGATCACACGCGCCAGATCTACCGCAAGGGCCAGAAGCGGGTGTACTACCTCTCGCTGGAGTTCCTTATCGGCCGCCTGCTCTACGACAGCCTGAGCAATCTCGGTTTGCTCGACGTTGCCCGCGAAGCCCTGACCGAGCTGGGCGTGGACCTGGAGCGCATTCGGCTGCTGGAGCCGGACGCGGCACTGGGCAATGGAGGTCTCGGTCGCCTGGCGGCGTGTTTCATGGAAAGCATGTCGACCCTCGGTATCGCCGGCCACGGCTACGGTATTCGCTACGAGCACGGATTGTTTCGCCAGGCGATTGTCGACGGCTGGCAGCAGGAGCAGACCGAGCATTGGCTGGATTTCGGCAACCCCTGGGAGTTCGAGCGGCCAGAGGTGATCTACCCGATCGGTTTTGGTGGCGGCGTCGCCACCGTTGTCGATGCCAACGGCAAGAGCAAGCAGATCTGGTCGCCTGCGGAGACCGTGCGGGCGGTGGCGTATGACACGCCGGTGGTCGGCTGGCGCGGGGCGAGCGTCAACACCTTGCGGCTGTGGCGGGCGCGGGCCATGGAAGAGTTGCACCTGGAGCGCTTCAATGCCGGCGACCATCTAGGGGCCGTGGCTGAAGTGGCTCGCGCCGAAAGCATCTCCCGGGTGCTTTACCCGGCCGACAGCACCGAAGCGGGGCAGGAACTGCGCCTGCGCCAGGAATACTTCTTCGTCGCCGCGTCCCTGCAGGACCTGCTGCGCCGCCATCGCAACATGCACACCTCGGTGCTGACCCTGGCGGATCATGCGGCGATCCAGCTCAACGACACCCACCCCTCGATTGCCGTGGCCGAACTGATGCGCCAACTGGTCGATGTGTATGACGTGGCGTGGGAGGCGGCCTGGCAGATTACCGTCGACACCTTGTCCTACACCAACCACACGTTGCTCCCCGAGGCCCTGGAGACTTGGCCGGTGGGGTTGATGGAGCGGATGCTGCCCCGGCACATGCAGATCATTTACCTGATCAACGCCCAGCACATCGACTCGCTGCGGGCCAAGGGCATCCACGATTTCGACGTGCTGCGCGCGGTGTCGTTGATCGAAGAAGACAACGGCCGGCGGGTGCGCATGGGCAATCTCGCCTTTCTGGGCTCCCACAGTGTCAACGGCGTGTCGGGTCTGCACACCCAGCTGATGCGCGAAACCGTGTTTTCCGAGTTGCACAAGCTGTACCCGGCACGCATCAACAACAAGACCAATGGCGTTACCTTTCGCCGCTGGCTCTATCAGGCCAACCCCGAACTGACCTCGATGATGGTCGATGCATTGGGCCCTGAGCTGTTGGATGATCCGGAGCAGCTCTTGGCTGGCCTGGAGGCGTTTGCCGAAAAAGCCGCGTTCCGCAAGCAGTTCGCCGAGCAGCGGCTGCACAACAAAAAGGCCCTGGCCTATCTGATCCATGAACGCCTGGGGGTCGCGGTCAACCCGGTGGCGATGTTCGACGTGCAGGTCAAACGGATTCATGAATACAAACGCCAGTTGCTCAACCTGTTGCATACCGTGGCGTTGTACCAGGCGATACGTGCCGAGCCGGAAGTGGACTGGGTGCCGCGGGTGAAGATCTTCGCTGGTAAGGCAGCGGCCAGTTATCACCAGGCCAAGATGATCATCAAGCTGACCAACGATATCGCCCGTACCGTGAACAACGACCCGACGGTGCGCGGCCTGCTGAAAGTGGTGTTCCTGCCCAACTATAACGTCAGCCTGGCGGAGAGCATCATTCCGGCGGCCGACCTGTCGGAGCAGATTTCTACCGCGGGCTTCGAGGCCTCCGGCACCAGCAACATGAAATTCGGCCTCAACGGTGCGTTGACCATCGGTACCCTGGACGGCGCCAACGTGGAAATGTGCGAGCGCATCGGTGCCGAGCACATGTTCATCTTCGGCCTGAGCGCCCAGCAGGTCGAGGCGCGTAAACAGAACCACGAGTTTCATGCCGCACCGGACATCGCCGCTTCCCACCGGCTTGGCGATGTCCTGCAAGCGATTCGGGGCGGGGTGTTCTCGCCGGATGATCCGATGCGGTACACCGGGCTGATCGATTCGTTGATCGAATACGACCGCTTCCTGGTCTGCGCCGACTTCGAGTCTTACTGGGCCGCGCAGATGCGGGTCGACGCCCATTGGCACGATTCGAAGGCGTGGTGGCGCTCGGCGGTACTCAGCAGCGCGCGTATGGGCTGGTTTTCCTCTGACCGGACCATTCGCGAGTACGCCACGGATATCTGGAAGGCGTTGGAGTAGAGGGTGTAACAATTTTGCGCCCGGCCCAACGGTTGTTGGGCCGGATCGATATACTAAGCAGCAGTTGCACCGGGCTGCGGGACTACCCGGATTCGCCCTGCCATGGGCCGCTTAGGGATATCGACCATGCAATGGATGTTCATGCTGATTGGGTGGGGGTTGGGCTGGATACTGGATGAGTCCTTCGGCGACGCGTTGATCGGTGCGCTGATCGGCCTGGGTATCGGCCAGACGCTTGTGCTGCGGCGCCTGAATGCGCAAGCGGGCGAGCAGCAGCGTCAACTGGAGCTGGCGAAGGTGGCCCTGGGCGCGGTCGAGCAGCGGCTTGCCTTGCTCGAAACCGGCGGCACGGGTGCAACCCCGGTCACTGAGCCGGCGCCTTCATCCGAAATCGTCGTTGAGCAAGCACCCATACCGGAACCTGTGCCTGCGCTGCAGGAGCTGGTCTGGGAGCTGCCGCCCGAAATGGCCACGGTACAGACCGCGATCACTCCTGAACCGGTCGATCCCTGGACTGCACGACCCGTTCAACCGCAGCCCCCCGCCGAACCCCGTGGACCGAATCTGATCGAGCGCGCCATCGCGGCTGCGCGCAATTGGCTGTTCGGCGGCAATACCGTGCTGCGGGTCGGCGTGGTGTTGTTGTTCTTCGGCCTGGCGTTCCTGCTGCGCTACGCCACCGAAGGCATGGTGGTGCCGATTGAACTGCGTTACGCCGGTGTTGCCGCCGCTGCGCTGGCCTTGCTTGGCCTGGGCTGGTGGCTGCGACGCCGCAACACCCAGTACGCGCTGATGCTGCAGGGTACCGGGATCGCGGTGCTGTACCTGACGGTGTTCGCCGCCATGCGCTTGCACCCGTTGCTCGACCCGACGGCGGCCTTGGGGCTGCTGGTGGTCGTGACGCTGTTCTCGGCGATTCTGGCCATCACTCAAGACTCCCTGGCCCTGGCCTGCGCGGCCGCGCTGGGTGGCTTTGCCGCGCCGATCCTGACCTCTACCGGTGCCGGCAATCATGTCGCGCTGTTCAGCTATTTCGCCCTGCTCAATGCCGGCATCCTGGCCATTGCCTGGTTCAAGGCCTGGAGGCTGCTGAACCTGATCGGCTTTGCCGGCACCTTCGGCATCGGTTTCGCCTGGGGCCTGCGTTCCTACACGCCGGAACTGCTGTGGAGCACCGAGCCGTTCCTGGTCTTGTTTTTCCTGATGTACCTGGCCATTGGCCTGTTGTTTGCCCGGCGTAAACTGCAGTCGCTGAGCGACGGACCCGAGGATGACAGCCGTGAGGCGCTGCTGCACTGGTCTGCGCGCAAGGGCGATTATGTCGACGGTACGATGCTGTTCGGCCCACCGCTGGTGGGCTTCGGCCTGCAGTTTGCGCTGGTTCAACACCTGGAGTTCGCCACTGCCTTCAGTGCCTTGGTGCTGGGCTTCGTCTACATGGGGTTGGCGCGTTTGCTCAGCGGTGGCCGCGCCTTGCTGCTGGCGGAAACCTGCCTGGCGCTGGGGGTGATTTTCGCCAGCCTGGCGATCCCATTGGCGCTGGAGGCGCGCTGGACCGCGGCGGCCTGGGCTGTGGAGGGGGCGGGGATCTACTGGCTCGGGTTGCGCCAACACCGGCCATTGGCCCGAGCCTTTGCCTTGTTGCTGCAACTGGGGGCGGCGCTGGCCTTCCTCAGTGAACTGGGTTTCGGCGACGGCAGCCTGCTCGACGGCCCACCGCTGGGTGCGTTGATGCTCGGCGCGGCGCTGCTGTTCAGCTTCTATCAGTTGCGCAGCGCTTCCCCTGAGCACACCCATGCCTGGGAAAGAAAGGGTTTGCCGGTATTGGCCTGCGCCGGCCTGACCTTTCTCTATCTGCTGGCGCCGCTGTTTTTCTTCACCCACGGCACAGCGATCAGTTGGGCGCTGGCCGGTCTGGTGACCTTGTTCGTCGGCCTGCGCCTGCAATCGCGCACGTTCCTGTTCACCGCGTTTGCCGTGCAACTGCTGGGTGGTGTGTTGTTTCTGCTGCGCCTGCACGGCGCCAGCGATGATTCGACGGCCGTGCTCGGTGCGGGCTGGAGTGGACTGATGACGGCTTCACTGATTGGCTTGGCCCTGATTGGCGGCATGTTGTTCGCCGCTCGCGATGACATGGTACGCAGCGATGTGCGTTTGCTGCGGGGCTTGTCGCTGGTGTTGCTGGCCGGGTTGGTGCTGATCAACCTGGCGGTGCTGTTCGTCTTGCCATGGCAAACGGCGAGTGCGGTGTGGGCCGCCAGCGGTCTGTTGATCATCTGGTTGAGCCTGTATTTGCAGCAGCGTGTGAGCTTTGTCTTCGGTTTGTTGTTACAGGTGACGGGCGGCGCGGTGTTTCTGATCGCCGCTCCCGGGTTGCTTGGCCCCCTGCTCAGTGAAGGTTTGCGGCCGTTGGGCCATAGCGGGTTCTGGACGCCCATGGTGTTGGGTCTGGCGGCCATGGTGGGCGCCTGGCGCTTGCAGTTTGGCCAGCACGCCAGCGCGTTCGATGCGTTGAGCCTAGGGCGTCTGTCCGAACTGTTGCTGGTGTGGGGCGCGGCCTGGTGGGCGTTGGCCGTGGTTACCGAGGTGCTGCGGTTCGCGCCGCCGCATCTGCAAGCCGCGCTGTTGCTGGGTTTCTCGGCATTGAGTGTCGCGCTGTGGGCGTGGCTGGCGTTGCGTTTGAAATGGCCGTCGCTGGGCATTCTTGGCTGTTTACTGATTCCCGTCGCGTCGCTGGTGCTGGTCGCGGCCTGGCATTCGCGTTATCACCCGGCTGCCGACTTTGGCTGGCTGGCCTGGCTGGCGGTGTTCGCGGTGCATTTCATCTCGCTGCGGCGTATGGCTGCGATGCTCCCGCCACGCGTGTCGAGCACGGCCCATGTGCTGGGCTGCTGGTTGTTGATCGCGGTATTGGCGTTGGAGCTGCGTTATGGCCTGCTGGTGCTGTCCGAGCAGTACAACGCCTGGCGCTGGCTGGGCTGGGCCATTCTGCCGAGCCTGTATCTGCTGCTGGTGGCCGCGCCTCGCACCTGGCCGTGGCCGGTGTCGGCCCATGCCCGCGAGTACCGTCTCTACGCTGCACTGCCGCTGGCGTTGCTGATGCTCGGCTGGTTCTGGTTGGCGAACATCGCCAGTGACGGCACAGCCGAGCCTTTGCCCTATGTGCCGTTGCTCAATCCACTGGAAATCGGCCTGTTGTTTGCCTTGTTCGGCGTGTATGCCTGGTCGCGTAGTGCGCTCGACCAGTTGTCGATTCGCTTGCCCTACGCCGCAGCGGCGACTGAGGGGGTGGCCGGGGTTTCGCTGTTCGTCTTCTTCACGGCCTTGGTGATGCGCAGTGCTCACCAGTGGGGCGGGGTGCCGTTCGAACTGGATGCCTTGCTGGAGTCGATGCTGGTGCAGGCGGGACTGTCGATCGTCTGGACGCTGATTGCCTTGAGTTTGATGATTGGCGGGCATCTGCGTCATCGTCGGGAAGTATGGTTGGTGGGAGCGGCGTTGATCGCACTGGTGGTTGCCAAACTGATCTTTGTTGAATTGAGCAACCGTGGCGGGCTCGCACGAATCGTGTCGTTTATCGGCGTGGGCGTCTTGTTGTTGGTTGTGGGTTATTTCGCCCCGCTGCCACCCAAGCGTGTCGATGCTGCACCCGGGCCGCAGGCATCGGGCAATGAATCTGAAGGAGCGTCGTCTTGAACATGAAGTTGAACCCGGGCTGGCTGGGTGTTGTTGGATTCTGTATGGCACTGTCAGTCCAGGCACAGGAAGTGCCGGCGGACTTCACCACGCTAGTGCCGTTGAGCCTGAGCGGCGAAGGCCCCTGGTATCGCCTGTCGCTGCCGCTGGACGTGCAGTTGAGCGCGCGCCAGACCGATCTCGGTGATGTGCGGGTCTTCAACGGCAACGGTGAGGCTCAGGCCTATTCACTGGCGCGGGAGCAGGCACCGGACGGCAACGAGGGTGTGCTGAATGAGGTGAAGTGGTTCCCGCTGTACGACAATGCGGATGCCCGCGACGGGGTGCCAGGCGTGCGGGTGCAATCCAGTGCCAATGGCACGCTGGTGGAGGTTCAGCCGTCCAGTCAGCTGGAGGCCGGCGAAGAAGTACTGCGTGGCTGGTTGCTGGACGCCAGTGCGATCAAGGCACCCTTGCAGCAGTTGATCCTCGACTGGACCAGTGAGCGCGATGGCTTCCAGCGCTTCAGCATCGAGGCCAGCGACGACCTGCAGCGGTGGCACGGGTGGGGAGAAGGGCAGGTCGCGCGCTTGTCATTTGCTGATGAGCGGGTCGAACAGCACGAAGTCGGTTTGCCAGGGCAGCGCGCGCGTTACTTGCGCCTGTTGTGGCAAGCCCCGGAGACGGCCCCGGCATTGACCTCGGTGCAGTTGAAAAGCGCCAGCTCCAGTGCGGTCTCGCAACCCCTGGTCTGGTCTGGGCCGTTGTCCGGTAGCCGTTTGAAGGACGGTGAATACGTATGGCAGTTGCCGATGGGGCTGAGGGTGGAGCGTGTCGAGGTCGAACTGGGCGAGGCCAACAGCCTGGCACCGGTGACCCTGGAAGGGCGTCGAGAAACCAGCCTGCCATGGCAGACCTTGAGCAGCGGTCTGCTCTATCGCCTGACACAGAACGGACAGGACGTGGTGCAAAATCAATTGCAGGTGCCCGGCCATGTCGTGCAACAGTTGAAGCTGACCGTGGATGAGCGTGGCGGCGGACTGGGGGCCGAGGCGCCAAAGGTGCGTTATGCCGTACGCTCGACGCAGTTGGTGTTCCTTGCACGAGGAGCCGGGCCGTACACCCTGGCGCTGGGCAATGCGACGGTGAAAGCGGCGAACTTGCCGCTGGCGACGCTGATTCCTGATTACCGGCCCGAGCGCCTGACGACCCTGGGGCAGGCCTCGGTGGATGGCGGGGTTGCAGTCACGCAGGCGACAGAGCTGGCGCCGTCGGCTGCCCCGGCGACGAACTGGAAAAAAATCGGCTTGTGGGCCGTGTTGCTGCTGAGCGTACTGTTCCTGGCGGCGATGGCATTCAGTTTGCTGCGCAAGCCGCCTGCCAAGTCCTGAATGAGGGTGCCTTGGCACCCCATCGCGAGCACATTCGCTCCCGCCGTTGATCGTGTTCGCCAAGGCGATGCCGATCTGTGCGGGAGCGAGGGTGCTGGCGAAGGCGGCCTGTTTACTGGCAAAAGCCGCCGATTTTCTGTTAATCCTCACGCCACGACCCTTTCGATTCGAACTACGCTCATCCCCGCGCATGAACTCTATTGAGCGAATCTCGTCTGATAGGAACAATTGCGCATCGACTCGCGTTAAACTGCGCGGGTTTTTAGCCCCCATTCCTCCGGAGCCGTCCATGTCCCGCGTTACCTTGAGTCGCTATTTGATTGAGCAGACCCGCAGCAACAACACCCCTGCCGATCTGCGCTTTTTGATTGAAGTGGTAGCGCGTGCTTGCAAGGAAATCAGCCACGCCGTCTCCAAAGGCGCCCTGGGTGGTGTTCTGGGCAGCATGGGCACTGAAAACGTGCAAGGCGAAGTGCAGAAGAAACTCGACGTGATCTCCAACGAGATCCTGCTCGAAGCCAACGAGTGGGGCGGTCACCTGGCCGGCATGGCGTCCGAAGAAATGGACAATGCCTACCAGATCCCGGGCAAATACCCGAAAGGCGCGTACCTGCTGGTATTCGACCCGCTGGACGGCTCGTCGAACATCGATATCAACGCACCGGTCGGTACGATCTTCTCGGTGCTGCGTTGCCCGAACGAACACCTGAGCCAGAACGAGGCCTTGAACGAAAAGGCCTTCCTGCAGCCAGGCACCCAGCAGGTAGCCGCCGGTTACGCGATCTATGGTCCACAGACCATGCTGGTACTGACCCTGGGCGACGGCGTCAAAGGCTTCACCCTGGACCGTGAAATGGGCAGCTTCGTGCTGACCCATGAAGACATTAAAATCCCGGAGTCCACTCAGGAATTCGCGATCAACATGTCCAACCAGCGTCACTGGGAAGCCCCGGTACAACGCTACGTCGGCGAATTGCTGGCTGGCGAAGAAGGCCCGCTGAAAAAGAACTACAACATGCGCTGGGTCGCCGCGATGGTAGCCGACGTACACCGCATCCTGACCCGTGGTGGCCTGTTCATGTACCCACGTGACAGCCGCGAGCCTTCCAAGCCGGGCAAACTGCGCTTGATGTACGAAGCCAACCCGATGTCGTTCCTGGTTGAACAGGCTGGCGGCGCGTCCACCGACGGTCACCAGCGCATCCTCGACATCCAGCCCGAAGGCCTGCACCAGCGCGTAGCGGTGTTCCTGGGCTCGAAGCAGGAAGTTGAACGCGTCACGGCTTACCACAAGGAGTAACCATGACCGCGCCCTGGCAGCCGTTGCTTGATTGGTGGTTCGGTTCAGCCGACAGCCCAAACGAAGTAGCGGCGCAGAAGGGCGGTCTGTGGTTCGGTAAGCGTGACAGTCAGGACCTCGAAGCGCGCACGCGTTTCGGGGACCTGGTGGAACAGGCACTGGCCGGCGGACTACCTGAGTGGACGCAACGTCCCGAAGGTTGGCTGGCCCTGGTGTTATTGCTCGACCAGTTACCGCGAATGATCTTTCGCGAAAACCCCAAATCCTATGCCGGTGATCTGCGTGCCCAAAAGCTCGTGGCGCAGGGCATTGCCGCGGATTTCGATCGGCAGTTGCGGCCGATCCAGCGGGTGTTCATCTACCTGGTGTTCGAGCATTGCGAGCACCTGGCGGTGCAGAACGAAGCGGTTTCGCGCTTTGCGCAGTTGCTGGCCGAACAACCCGAGGCGGAACGCGCGGTGTTTGCCGATAACCTCGATTACGCCGAACGGCATCAGACAATCATCGCCCGGTTTGGACGCTTTCCCCATCGCAATGCGGTGTTGGGCAGGGAATCGACGGCCGAGGAGTTAGTGTTTCTCTCGAAGCCAGGTTCAAGTTTCTAGATTTTCATTGCGACTGGTGCTGCCTTCGCGGGCAAGCCCGCGAAGGGGTTCTTGAAGGCGCTAGATCCTGAAACTGCCCACCAACTGCTTCAACCGCGCCGCCTGCTGCTCAAGGTCGGCACAGGCTCGCAAGGTCGATTGCAGGTTTTCCACCCCTTCCTGGTTCAGTGTGTTGATCTCGGTAATGTCGACGTTGATCGACTCGACCACGGCGGTCTGCTCCTCGGTGGCGGTGGCGACCGACTGGTTCATGCCGTCGATTTCGCCGATGCGCTGGGTCACGCTGCCCAGGCGTTCGCCGGCCTGGTTGGCGATGCCGACGCTGCTTTCGCTCTGGCGCTGACTGTCGGTCATGATCGCGACGGCCTCACGGGCACCGACTTGCAGTTCTTCGATCATCTTCTGCACTTGCTGCGCCGAATCCTGGGTGCGGTGGGCGAGGTTGCGCACTTCGTCGGCGACCACGGCGAAGCCGCGTCCGGCTTCACCGGCGCGAGCGGCTTCGATCGCGGCGTTGAGGGCCAGCAGGTTGGTTTGCTGCGAGATGCTGGTGATCACCTCGAGAATCTGCCCAATGTTCACGGTGTTGCTGTTCAGGGTTTCGATGCTGCCGCACGAGTCGCTGATTTTGGCTGACAGCTGCTGCATCGCCGTGATGGTTTTATCCACCACCTGCTGACCGTCCTCGGCCAGGCTACGGGCGTCGCTGGAGTGTTGCGACGCGAGGGCGGCGTTCTGGGCGATTTCCTGGGCGGCGGCCCCGAGCTGGTTGATTGCCGCCGCGACGCTGCTGGTGCGCGAGGCTTGCTGGTCGGAATTGAACATCGATGAGTTGGAGGCGCTGACGACCCGCATGGCCACTTCGTTGACCTGGCCGGTGGCTGACGACACTTCGCGGATCGAGGTGTGGATCCGCTCCACGAAACGGTTGAACGAAGTGCCCAGTGCGCCGAATTCGTCATGGCCATGGATGGTCAGGCGCCTGGTCAGGTCGCCTTCACCTTCGGCGATGTCGTGCATGGCCCGGCCCATGGTCAGCAGGGGTTGCATCAGCACGCGGATCAGCATGCCCAGCAGGGCGATGATGATCACCACGGCAATCAGCATGGCGATGATCGCCGAGGTGCGGAACTCGCTGAGCATGGAAAAGGCGGTGTCCTGGTCGAGCACCAGGGCCACGTACCAGTCGGCCGAGGGCACGCCGTTGACGTGGGTGAACGAGATGAACTGGGTCTTGCCGTTGACCTCGACTTCCTGCATGCCCGGGCTGACCTTTGGCGCGCCGGCCGGATAGGCTTCGGAAAGGCTTTTGAGCACCAGCTTGCTGTCCGGGTGAATGAGGATCTTGCCATCGGCGCTGACGATGAAGGCGTGGCCGTGTCCGTCGAAGTCCAGCGAGTTGATGATAGCGCTGACATTGCCCAGGTCGATGTCGGCACCGGCCACGCCGATCATCTGGTTCTGATGGCGTACCGGGGTGGCCACGGTGATTACCAGCTTGCCCGAGGACGCGGCGATGTAGGGTTCGGTGACGATGGTCTGCTGTGCGCCGTTGGCGGCCTTGTACCAGCCACGGGCGCGTGGGTCGTAGTCCGCCGCGCGATTACCGGCCGGCACCGAGAACATCACGCCGTCGGCACCGCCGAAGTAGCTCAGCTGGAAGTTGCTGGTGTACGCCGGCAGGTCGATCGCGCGTTTGAGAGCGTCCAGTGCCGGGCCGTCGACGGCCACTTGCTGGGCCAGCGATTGCAGCAGCTGCATGCGGCTTTCCAGCCAGGTCTGGATGTTGCTGGTGGTCAGGCTGCCGAGCTCCTGCATCGAGGATTCGGTGCTGGCGCGCAGGGTCTGGCGCTGGCGGTAGTCGTTGAACAGGATGAAACAGGCAAACGCAACGGCCACCACAAGGGCAGCGGCGAGCAGGATCTTGTGGCTGAACTTCATGTTTCTGGTCATTAGAGGAGCTACCGCGGGAGGACTGATCAGCGAGGTGCGTCAAATTGCCTCGGTCGAGGCCAGGCGCTGCTTCTATGTCGACAGGTCGGCGCCAAAGATTAGGCGGGTTTGGCGAAAATCGACGAAATGTCGACTGGCGCGAGAAAGTGTCTGATTTACGGGAAAAATGCACAGGCAACCGTTCAAGAAATACCCGGCGGCGGTGGGAACCAGAAGGGGGTTTTCTCTTCTAACCTTCTGGTTGGCAGCCATGCCTTCCCCTCTTTCCAGGAGTTTCACCATGTCGCTGCGTTCTATCGCCTTGCTGTCGTTTTGCGTGCTGTTAGCCGCCTGCAGCAAGGTCAACCAGGAAAACTACTCGAAACTGTCGGCGGGCATGCCCAAGGTCGAAGTCGAAACACTGTTGGGCAAACCTGCCGATTGTTCCGGCGCACTGGGCATGTCCAGCTGCACCTGGGGCGATAAGAACAGCTTTATCAGCGTGCAATTCGCCGGTGACAAAGTGTTGATGTTTTCCGGACAAGGCCTGAAGTAAACCGGGGCTATGTGCCCACGGGAGAAGAATAATGATGCGGTTAGTAATAGCTCTTTTGGCCGGTCTGTTGTTGGCCGGCTGCGCCACTTCTGGCAATGATTCGCTTGCGCCGAAAACGGCCAGTAGCGTCAACCTCAAGCGTTACCAGGGCAAATGGTACGAGCTGGCGCGCATGCCCATGTACTTCCAGCGTAACTGCGCGCAGTCCGAAGCCCACTATGCCCTCAAGCCGGACGGTGACATGGATGTGCTCAATCGCTGCCTGACGCCTGAGTGGACGTGGGAAGAGGTTCGGGGCACCGCGACGCCGCAGGTTCCGGGCAAGGCCGACAAGCTGTGGGTGAACTTCGATAACTGGTTTACCCGCCTGTTGCCAGGTGGATTCAAGGGCGATTACTGGGTGTTGTACGTCAGCGACGACTACCAGACTGCGATTGTCGGCAACCCTGATCGACGTTACCTCTGGTTGCTGTCGCGCAAGCCCGAAGTCAATGCCGATACCCGTGAAGAACTGCTGAGCAGGGCGCGTCAGCAGGGTTACGACACCACACGCCTGATCTGGCGGGTGTCGGACACCAAGATGGCACAGACCTCCAAATAACGCTCTGCATGAGATCGTTCCCACGCGGGGGAACGATCAAGCCCTCGGCCAGTCCCGGCGGTCAGCCGAGCAGGTTGCGCAGTACCTGGGTGAAGGCCCGGCTGCTTTCTTCCTCGCCGGCATGATGCCCGTCGCGCACCACCCACTTGCCATTGACCAGTACGTCGCGCACCTGACGATCGCCGCCGGCAAACAACCAACGGTTGAGGATCCCGTCGCCACTGGCGGTCGTCAGGTAAGGGTCGTTGCCGTCGAGTACCAGCCAGTCGGCGCGCTTGCCGACCTCCAGGGCGCCTATCGGCTGGCCCAGGGCTTGCGCGCCGCCATCGAGCGCGGCGTCGTACAGGGTGCGACCGACCATCGGCTGATGGGTGCCATACAAGCGATTGCGGCGTTGGTCGCGCAGGCGCTGGCCGTATTCCAGCCAACGCAGTTCTTCCACCACACTCAGCGATACATGGCTGTCAGAGCCAATGCCCAGGCGTCCGCCTTGGGCGAGGAAATCCACGGCCGGGAAAATCCCGTCGCCCAGGTTGGCTTCGGTGGTCAGGCACAGGCCGGCGATGGCGCGACTCTTGGCCATCAGGCTGACTTCTTCCGGGTTGGCGTGGGTGGCGTGGACCAGGCACCAGCGCTGATCGACGTCGGTATTTTCGTAGAGCCATTGCAATGGACGGCGACCGCTCCAGGCCAGGCAGTCGTCGACTTCCTTTTGCTGTTCGGCGATGTGGATGTGCACCGGGCACTGCTTGTCGCTGGCCGCCAGTACTTCGCTGATTTGTTGTGGCGTGACCGCGCGCAACGAGTGGAAACACACTCCCAGGGTTTGCGCCGCTTGCTGCGCCAGGATCGGTTGCAGGCGTGCTTGCAGGCTCAGGTAGTTTTCCGTGCTGTTGATAAAGCGCCGCTGGCCGTCGTTCGGTGCCAGGCCACCAAACCCGGAATGGCTGTAGAGCACCGGCAGCAAGGTCAGGCCTATCCCTGCGGCACTGGCCGCCTGGCTGATCTGCAGCGACAGTTCGGCCGGGTCCGCGTAAGGCTGGCCGTTGTGGTCGTGGTGCACGTAATGGAATTCGGCGACCGAGGTGTAGCCGGCCTTGAGCATTTCGATGTACAGCTGGCGAGCGATGATCCCCAGTTGTTCCGGGCTGATTTTTCCGACGAGGCGATACATCAGGTCGCGCCAGGTCCAGAAGCTGTCGTTCGGATTACCGGCCACCTCGGCCAGGCCGGCCATCGCCCGCTGGAACGCGTGGGAGTGCAGGTTCGGCATGCCCGGCAGCACAGGACCACTCAATCGTTCGGCGCCTTCAGCGCTCGCATCGGCCTGGATGTGGGTCAGCAGGCCATCGGCACTGACCTCTAGACGTACATTGTTGGCCCATCCACTAGGCAGTAACGCGCGTTCGGCAAAGAAGGCGGACATGGTTCAGCACCCCATCGTGTGTTATTTGTATATACATATACAGACGTTTGCCTGCTCGGTAAACTCCGGCAAGCTAGTCACTTTCATCAACCATCAAGGATTTCCTGTGCCGACTCCGCCTGCCATCACGCCGCTGAGTGCCAATCTGGGCGACAGTCCGGCGCCCTTGTACGCCCGCGTCAAACAGATGATCACCCAGCAAATCGACAGTGGGAACTGGCCGCCGCACTACCGTGTGCCGTCGGAAAGCGAGCTGGTCAACCAGCTGGGTTTCAGCCGCATGACCATCAACCGCGCCCTGCGCGAGATGACGGCGGATGGCCTGTTGGTGCGCATGCAGGGCGTCGGCACCTTTGTCGCCGAACCCAAGAGCCAATCTGCATTGTTTGAAGTGCACAACATTGCCGACGAAATCGCTTCCCGTGGCCATCGCCACACCTGCCAGGTCATTACCCTGGAAGAAGAAGCCGCTGGTTCCGAGCGCGCTCTGGCGCTGGACATGCGTGAAGGGCAAAAGGTCTTCCATTCGCTGATCGTGCACTACGAAAACGACATCCCGGTGCAAATCGAGGATCGCTTCGTCAACGCGCTGGTGGCGCCGGACTACCTCAAGCAGGATTTCACCGTGCAAACGCCATACGCCTACCTGAATCAGGTGGCGCCGTTGACGGAGGGCGAGCACGTCGTCGAGGCGATCCTGGCCGAGTCGAGCGAATGCAAACTGCTGCAAATCGAAAAGGGCGAGCCGTGCCTGCTGATTCGTCGCCGCACCTGGTCGGGTCGTCAGCCGGTGACAGCCGCCCGTTTGATCCATCCCGGTTCCCGTCATCGCCTGGAAGGGCGGTTTCATAAGTGAGAGGCGTAAATGAGTCAGTTGAAGGTATTGCGCGCGGCTGATTATCCGCGCATGCCGTGGAAAAACGGCGGCGGTAGCACCGAAGAAATCACCCGCGATGCGGGCACGGGCCTGGACGGGTTTGGCTGGCGCCTCTCGATTGCCGATATTGGCGAGTCCGGCGGCTTTTCCACCTTCGCCGGGTATCAGCGGGTCATCACCGTGCTGCAAGGTGATGGCATGACCTTGACCGTCGACGGCCAGGACGCACGCCCCCTGTTACCGCTGGACCCCTTTGCCTTCAGTGGCGAGAGCCAGGTGTCCTGCACACTGTTGGGTGGGGCGATTCGTGACTTCAACCTGATCTATGCGCCAAAGCGTTATGGCGCACGATTGCAGTGGCTGGACGGTGAGCAACGGTTTTTCAGCGAGGCAGGGACTGTGCTGGTGTTCAGTGTCAGCCAAGCGCTTGAACTGAAGGTCGGTAACAGTGTTTCGCAACTGGGCCGACACGATTGCCTGCAGTTCGACGGTAACACTGGCCTGTTGGAAGTCTCCAGTAACGGCCCATGCTGCGTGATTGAACTGGCAGCACGCTGATTCCCAGGCCAATGAGTCTCTCTGTGGCGAGGGAGCTTGCTCCCGCTCGGCGGCGCAGCCGTCGTCAACCCGGCTAGCCGGATGCATCTGACAAATTTCGATTGAATGGTTTGGGGGCTGCGTTGCAGCCCAGCGCGAGCATGCTCCCTCGCCACAAAAGCGCTACACATACCGTTTCCGAAAGCGCACCACTTTGTTACCGAACGCCCCAACGTGACGCAAAATCCCGCTCAAGTAACATTCGTCACCTCCTCGCAAAACGCCTCCAGAAAAAATCGCTGCTCGCCAAACCCTTGCCCCATGGGCGTTTCAGCCAGATTCAGGACTTTATTGGATGGTTCGCCAACAAGTTGGCCGCTTGATTGCATATGCTTGTATGTACAAGTAAAGACGTATGCGTATGAGTCACGGAGACTCGACCATCGTCCACTGATTCGCCGGTGTGCATTGATTGCCCATTGGCTTGCTCGCCCACTGCCTGGGTTGGTTTGGATTGATTGCTGAGGAGTTCTTTTCGTGACTGAGAATAAACCGACGAAATTTCGTGACGTTGAAATCCGCGCTGCTCGCGGTAACAAGCTGACCGCCAAGAGCTGGCTGACCGAAGCGCCGCTGCGCATGTTGATGAACAACCTCGACCCGGCAGTCGCCGAGAACCCTAAAGAACTGGTGGTTTACGGTGGTATCGGTCGTGCAGCGCGTAACTGGGAATGCTACGACAAGATCGTCGAAAGCCTGACCAACCTGAACGACGACGAGACCCTGCTGGTGCAATCCGGCAAACCGGTCGGCGTATTCAAGACTCACAGCAACGCCCCGCGCGTACTGATCGCCAACTCCAACCTGGTGCCGCACTGGGCGAGCTGGGAACACTTCAACGAACTCGATGCCAAGGGCCTGGCCATGTACGGCCAGATGACCGCCGGAAGCTGGATCTACATCGGCAGCCAGGGCATCGTTCAAGGCACCTACGAAACGTTCGTCGAAGCCGGTCGCCAGCACTACAACGATGACCTGAAAGGCCGTTGGGTCCTGACCGCGGGTCTGGGCGGTATGGGCGGTGCTCAACCTCTGGCCGCGACGCTGGCCGGCGCGTGCTCGCTGAACATCGAATGCCAGCAGGTCAGCATCGATTTCCGTTTGAACAGCCGCTATGTCGATGAGCAAGCCACCGACCTCGACGACGCTCTGGCGCGTATCGCCAAATACACCAAGGAAGGCAAAGCGATTTCCATCGCCCTGCTGGGCAACGCGGCTGAAATCCTTCCAGAACTGGTCAAGCGCGGTGTACGCCCGGACATGGTCACCGACCAGACCAGCGCCCACGACCCGCTCAACGGTTACCTGCCAGCCGGCTGGACCTGGGACGAATACCGCGCTCGCGCCAAGACCGAGCCGGCCGCCGTGGTGAAAGCCGCCAAGCAATCGATGGCCGTGCACGTCAAGGCCATGCTGGACTTCCAGAAAATGGGGGTTCCGACCTTCGACTACGGCAACAACATCCGCCAGATGGCGCAAGAAGAAGGCGTCGAGAACGCATTCGACTTCCCGGGTTTCGTTCCGGCCTACATCCGTCCACTGTTCTGCCGTGGCATCGGCCCGTTCCGCTGGGCGGCGCTGTCGGGTAATGCCGAGGACATCTACAAGACCGACGCCAAGGTCAAGGAACTGATCCCGGACGACGCCCACCTGCACAACTGGCTGGACATGGCGCGCGAGCGCATCAGCTTCCAGGGGCTGCCGGCCCGTATCTGCTGGGTAGGCCTGGGCCTGCGCGCCAAGCTCGGCCTGGCGTTCAACGAAATGGTGCGTAGCGGCGAGCTGTCGGCACCGATCGTGATCGGTCGCGACCACCTGGACTCCGGTTCGGTTGCCAGCCCTAACCGCGAAACCGAATCCATGCAGGACGGTTCCGACGCCGTGTCCGACTGGCCACTGCTCAACGCCTTGCTCAACACCGCCAGCGGCGCGACCTGGGTTTCCCTGCACCACGGCGGCGGCGTCGGCATGGGCTTCTCCCAGCACTCGGGCATGGTGATTGTCTGCGACGGTACTGACGAAGCGGCTGAGCGCATTGCTCGTGTTCTGCACAACGACCCGGCCACTGGCGTTATGCGCCACGCCGACGCCGGCTACCAGATCGCGATCGACTGTGCCAAAGAGCAGGGTCTGAACCTGCCGATGATCACGGGTAAGTAACACCCGGTCTGCAGGGGCTGGCTTGTCCGCGTGTCAGGCAAGCCAGCGCCCGCAGCAGTGCCCGCAGAGGTTGGCGATCGTCCAGGCGATAGCCCGCAGATCAAGGCGGTGACCGTACGAAAGCTGAGTGGAGCACGCCGCGCTACAGCGGTCTGGCTCAATTGGACGTGGACAGGACTGGATGCCTCTTGACTGCCGTAAGCCAATTCTTGATTAGGAGCGTCATACAATGAAAATGAACAAGACTCTGCTGAGCACTTTGATTTCCGTGGGCCTGTTGGCCAGCGCAGGCGCCTCTCAGGCCGCCGGTTGGTGTGAATCCGGCAAGCCGGTGAAATTCGCCGGGCTGAACTGGGAAAGCGCCATGCTGCTGACCGACGTGATGCAGGTGGTGCTGGAGAAAGGCTACGACTGCAAGACTGACAGCCTGCCAGGCAACTCCATCACCATGGAGAACGCCCTGAGCAGCAACGATATTCAAGTCTTCGCCGAGGAGTGGGTAGGCCGCAGCGAAGTCTGGAACAAGGCCGAGAAAGCCGGCAAGGTCGTCGGTGTCGGCGCGCCGGTGGTGGGTGCCGTCGAAGGCTGGTACGTACCGCGCTATGTGATTGAAGGCGATGCCAAGCGCAAGCTGGAAGCCAAGGCGCCGGACCTGAAAAACATTGCCGACCTGGGTAAATACTCAGCGGTGTTCAAGGACCAGGAAGAGCCGTCCAAGGGCCGTTTCTATAACTGCCCGGCTGGCTGGACCTGTGAGCTGGACAACAGCGAAATGCTCAAGAGCTACGGCCTGGAAAGCACCTACACCAACTTCCGCCCAGGCACCGGCCCGGCGCTGGATGCCGCCATACTGTCGAGCTACAAGCGTGGCGAGCCGATCCTGTTCTACTACTGGTCGCCAACCCCGCTGATGGGCCAGATCGACGTGGTGAAGCTGGAAGAGAAGCCAGGCGTGGACAAGAGCGTGAACATCAAGGTCGGTCTGTCCAAGACCTTCCACGACGAGGCTCCGGAACTGGTCACCGTGCTCGAGAAGGTCAACCTGCCTATCGATCTGCTGAACCAGAACCTGGCGCGCATGACCAAAGAGCGGATCGAGTCGCCAAAACTGGCCAAGATCTTCCTGAAGGAACATCCTGAAGTCTGGCACCAATGGGTGAGTGAAGACGCCGCCAAGAAAATCGACGCGGCCTTGTAGGTCAAGCCTTCCGGCTGCCGTATTCGGCAGTCGGACACTTGATCGCAACCCCTTGATTGAGAGCCTCTTATGTTTCCCGAAAGCTTTACCTTTTCCATCGCCGACTGGGTCAACAGTTGGGTCGATTCGCTGGTCACCAACTACGGTGATGTGTTCCGCCACATCTCCGACACCCTGCTCTGGGCCATCGTCAACCTCGAAGGCCTGCTGCGTGCGGCGCCATGGTGGTTGATGCTGGCGATCGTGGCGGGCGTTGCCTGGCACGCGACCCGCAAAGTGGTGACCACGGGCGTCATCGTCGGTCTGCTGTTCCTGGTCGGCGCGGTTGGCCTGTGGGACAAGCTGATGCAGACGCTCGCGCTGATGCTGGTGGCGACGGTCATCTCGGTGCTGATCGGCGTGCCGCTGGGCATTCTGTCGGCGCGCAGCAACCGTCTGCGTTCGGTGCTGATGCCGCTGCTGGACATCATGCAGACCATGCCGAGCTTCGTGTACCTGATTCCGGTGCTGATGCTGTTCGGCCTGGGCAAGGTCCCGGCGATTTTCGCCACGGTGATCTACGCCGCGCCGCCGCTGATTCGTCTGACCGACCTGGGTATCCGCCAGGTCGACGGCGAGGTGATGGAAGCGATCAATGCGTTTGGTGCCAACCGCTGGCAGCAACTGTTCGGTGTGCAATTGCCACTGGCCCTGCCGAGCATCATGGCCGGGATCAACCAGACCACCATGATGGCCCTGTCGATGGTGGTCATCGCCTCGATGATCGGCGCCCGTGGCCTGGGTGAGGACGTGCTGGTCGGCATTCAGACCCTCAACGTCGGACGCGGCCTGGAAGCCGGCTTGGCGATCGTGATTCTCGCTGTGGTCATCGACCGCATTACCCAGGCCTACGGCCGGCCACGGCATGAGGTGAGCAAATGAGCAACGCAGCCAAGATCGAAGTCAAAAACGTCTTCAAGATTTTCGGCAATCGTTCGGCTGACGCGCTGGACATGATTCGCCAGAACAAGAGCAAAGACCAGGTGCTGGCCGAAACCGGCTGCGTGGTCGGGGTCAACGACCTGTCGCTGAGCATTGGTACCGGCGAGATCTTCGTGATCATGGGCCTGTCGGGTTCCGGCAAGTCGACACTGGTGCGCCACTTCAACCGCCTGATCGACCCGACCAGCGGCGCGATCCTGGTGGATGGCGTGGACATCCTGCAATACGACATGGAGGCACTGCGCGAGTTTCGCCGGCACAAGATCAGCATGGTGTTCCAGAGCTTCGGCCTGCTGCCCCACAAGAGCGTGCTGGACAACGTCGCCTACGGCCTGAAAGTGCGCGGCGAAAGCAAGCAAGTGTGCAGTGAGCGCGCCCTGCACTGGATCAACACCGTGGGCCTCAAAGGCTACGAAAACAAATACCCGCATCAGCTGTCCGGTGGCATGCGTCAGCGCGTAGGTCTGGCCCGGGCACTGGCGGCCGACACCGACATCATCCTGATGGACGAAGCCTTCAGCGCCCTTGACCCGCTGATCCGCGCCGAAATGCAGGACCAGTTGCTGGAACTGCAGAAGACCTTGCACAAGACCATCGTGTTCATCACCCATGACCTCGATGAAGCCGTGCGCATCGGTAACCGCATCGCGATCCTCAAGGACGGCCGCCTGATCCAGGTCGGCACGCCGAAAGAGATCCTGCATTCGCCGGCTGACGAGTACGTCGACCGTTTCGTGCAGCGGCGCGCGGCGGTGGTTTGAGTGTCGATGATGGCGAGACTGTTGTGTGGCGAGGGAGCTTGCTCCCGTTCGACCGCGTAGCGGTCGCAGAGTGTTTGGGGCTGCTTCGCACCCCAGCGGGAGCAAGCTCCCTCGCCACGGGTGTAACGCATCAACAAAGTTTGTATGAGGCTTCAAATGTCCCAGACTGAAAAAATCGTTATCGCCGATACCCCGTTGCGTTGGCAGGATGTGGTGGCGGTCGCCCGTGGTGGCGCGCCGCTTGAGTTGGCGGCCAGCACCTGGGCGCGGATCGAAAACGCCCAGGCCATCGTCCAGCGCATCGTTGTCAGCGGCGAACGCGCCTATGGCGTCAACACCGGTCTAGGCGCGCTGTGCAACGTCTCCCTGCAAGGCGAGCAGTTGAGCCAGCTATCGCGCAACACCTTGCTCAGCCACGCCTGTGGCGTTGGCGCGCCACTGACGAACGAGCAGACCCGGGCGATCATTTGCGCGGCGATCCTCAACTACAGCAATGGTAAGTCCGGCGTGCACCGGCAAGTGGTCGAAGGGCTGCTGGCACTGCTCAACCGGGGCATCACCCCGCAAGTGCCGTCCCAAGGCTCGGTGGGTTACCTGACGCACATGGCCCACATCGGCGTTGCCTTGCTGGGTGTCGGCAATGTCAGCTACCGCGGGCAGATCGTCCCGGCGCAGCAAGCCTTGGCCGAAGAAGGCCTGAAACCGGTCGTGCTCGGCGCCAAAGACGGCCTGTGCCTGGTCAACGGCACGCCGTGCATGAGCGGCCTCAGCTGCCTGGCCCTGGCCGACGCTACCCATTTGCTGCAATGGGCCGACGTGATCGGCGCCATGAGCTTCGAAGCCCAGCGCGGTCAGATCGCGGCGTTCGATGCCGAGATCATTGCGCTCAAGCCGCACCCGGGCATGCAGCAGGTGGGGATCAATCTGCGGGCCTTGCTCGATGGCAGCGAAGTGATCGCGTCCAGCCTGGGCATTCGTACTCAAGATGCCCTGAGCATTCGTTCGATCCCGCAGGTTCACGGCGCTGCCCGCGATCAGCTGGCGCACGCGACCCGGCAGATTGAAACCGAGCTCAACGGCGTTTCCGACAACCCGATGCTGTTGGGCACGCCGGACAACTTCCGGGTGGTGTCCCAGGCTAACCCCCACGGTCAGTCGGTGGCCATGGCGGCCGACCTGCTGGCGATTGCCATGGCGGAAATCGGCTCGATTGCCGAACGTCGCCTCGATCGCTTGATCAACCCGCACGTCAGTGGCCTGCCGGCGTTCCTGGTAGCCAATCCCGGGGTGAACTCCGGGATGATGATCGTCCAGTACGTCGCGGCCTCGCTGTGTGCGCAAAACCGCCAGTTGGCGCAACCGGCGGTACTCGATAACTACGTGACCTCGGGCCTGCAGGAAGACCACCTGAGCCTGGGCACCAACGCGGCGCTGAAACTGCACGGGGTGCTGGAAAACTGCACGCAGATCCTCGCCATCGAGTACCTGCTGGCCGCCCAGGCATTCGAATTCCTGAAGGACCAGCGTTTCGGCGCCGGTACCGACACCGCCTGGCGCCTGTTGCGTGAGCGCGTTGCGGCCTACGACCAGGACCGCTGGCTGGCACCGGACATCGCCAGCGCGGCCTCGATTTTGAAAGACCCGACATTGCTGCAAAACGCTTTACCGACCCTGAACTGATATCGACCCAGCCAGCGTGCCAAGGCGCTAACCCCCTTAAAAAGCGGGAAGCGACGGACAACGGAATTATCCGGAGCGTCTGGTTAGTTAATAGAAAACTCTCAAAAGGAGAATGAATGTGACTGCGCTGAACCTTATCCCAGGCCAACTGAGCCTTGCCCAACTGCGTGCCGTGTACCAACAACCGCTCAGCGTTACGCTGGACGACAGTGCATCGGAGCAAATCGAAGCCAGCGTTGCCTGTGTGGAACAGATCCTCGCGGAAAACCGCACGGCCTACGGCATCAACACCGGTTTCGGCCTGCTGGCCTCGACCCGTATTGCCAGCGAAGACCTGGAAAACCTCCAGCGCTCGCTGGTGCTGTCCCACGCCGCCGGTGTCGGCGAGCCGATCTCCGACGCCCTGGTGCGCCTGATCATGGTGCTTAAGGTCAACAGCCTGAGCCGTGGCTTCTCCGGTATTCGCCGGGTAGTGATCGACGCGCTGATCGCCCTGATCAACGCCGAGGTCTACCCGCACATCCCATTGAAAGGCTCGGTCGGTGCGTCCGGCGACCTGGCGCCTCTGGCCCACATGTCGCTGGTGCTATTGGGCGAAGGCAAGGCCCGTTACAAAGGTGAATGGCTGCCGGCCACCGAAGCGCTGAAAGTCGCCGGCCTGACCCCGCTGACCCTGGCCGCCAAAGAAGGCCTGGCCCTGCTCAACGGCACTCAGGTATCGACCGCATACGCCCTGCGTGGCCTGTTCGAAGGTGAAGACCTGTTCGCTGGCGCCCTGGCGCTGGGTGGCCTGACCGTTGAAGCGGTACTGGGCTCGCGCTCGCCGTTCGATGCGCGGATCCATGCTGCCCGTGGCCAGAAAGGCCAGATCGACGCTGCCGCGGCTTACCGCGACCTGCTGGGCGAGCGCAGTGAAGTGTCCGATTCGCACGAGAACTGCGAGAAGGTTCAGGACCCGTACTCCCTGCGTTGCCAGCCACAAGTCATGGGCGCCTGCCTGACCCAGTTCCGCCAGGCCGCTGAAGTGTTGGCGATCGAAGCCAACGCCGTATCGGACAACCCGTTGGTGTTCGCGGCTGAAGGTGACGTGATCTCCGGCGGTAACTTCCACGCTGAACCCGTTGCCATGGCCGCCGACAACATGGCCCTGGCCATCGCTGAAATCGGCTCCCTGAGCGAACGCCGCATCTCGTTGATGATGGACAAGCACATGTCGCAACTGCCGCCGTTCCTGGTGGCCAACGGTGGCGTGAACTCCGGCTTCATGATCGCCCAGGTAACCGCGGCCGCTCTGGCCAGCGAGAACAAGGCCCTGGCTCACCCGCACTCGGTGGACAGCCTGCCGACTTCCGCCAACCAGGAAGACCACGTGTCCATGGCCCCGGCGGCTGGCAAGCGCCTGTGGGAAATGGCCGAGAACACCCGTGGTGTCCTGGCGGTCGAGTGGCTGGCTGCCTGCCAGGGCCTGGACCTGCGCGACGGCCTGAAAACCTCGTCGAAACTGGAACAAGCCCGCAGCACCTTGCGCGCCAAAGTGCCGTTCTACGAGAAAGACCGTTTCTTCGCACCGGACATCAACGCCGCGAGCGAGCTGCTGGCATCGCGCTGCCTGAATGAGCTGGTCGTAGCGAAGTTGCTGCCGAGCCTGTAAGTCCGATGATCGTTCCCACGCAGGAGCGTGGGAACGATCAACATGACGATTTCCCCGATAAGAATAATTAGGGACGAGAAATGCAACAGCCAGATAAAGGCTTGAAACGCGGGCTATCCGCCCGACATATTCGCTTCATGGCACTGGGGTCGGCGATCGGCACCGGGCTTTTCTACGGTTCCGCCTCAGCCATCCAGATGGCCGGCCCTGCCGTGCTGCTGGCCTACCTGATTGGTGGTGCAGCGGTGTTCATGGTCATGCGCGCCCTCGGCGAGATGGCGGTGCACAACCCGGTTGCAGGTTCTTTCGGTCAATACGCCAGCACCTACCTGGGGCCGATGGCCGGCTTCATCCTGGGGTGGACCTATGCCTTCGAGATGATCATCGTCTGCCTGGCAGACGTCACCGCGTTCGGCATCTATATGGGCTTCTGGTTCCCGGAGGTCGCGCGCTGGGTCTGGGTATTGGGCATCGTGCTCCTGATCGGCGGGCTTAACCTGTGCAACGTCAAAGTCTTCGGTGAGATGGAGTTCTGGCTGTCGCTGCTGAAAGTCGCCGCCATCGTCGCGATGATCCTCGGCGGTTTCGGCATCATGCTGTTCGGGATCGGCTCGGCCAGCACCGAACAGGCCACTGGCCTGGACAACCTCTGGGCCCATGGCGGCTTCATGCCTAATGGCATCGGTGGCGTGATCGCATCGTTGGCCGTGGTGATGTTCGCTTTCGGTGGTATCGAAATCATCGGCATCACGGCGGGTGAAGCCAAGGACCCACAGCGGGTGATTCCAAGGGCGATCAATGCGGTGCCACTGCGGATTCTGCTGTTCTACGTGCTGACGTTGTTTGTACTGATGGCCATCTATCCGTGGCCGCAGATTGGCAGCCAGGGCAGCCCGTTCGTGCAGATCTTCGACAACCTGGGCATCAGCTCGGCGGCGACAATCCTCAACATCGTGGTGATCTCGGCGGCGGTTTCGGCGATCAACAGCGACATCTTTGGCGCCGGCCGCATGATGTACGGTCTGGCCCAGCAAGGTCATGCACCAAAAAGTTTTGCCCAATTGTCGAAACAGGGCGTGCCCTGGATGACCGTGGTGGTCATGGGTGCAGCGTTGCTCGGCGGCGTGGTGTTGAACTACCTGATCCCGAAAGACGTGTTCCTGGTGATCGCCTCGATTGCGACCTTCGCGACCGTCTGGGTCTGGTTGATGATCCTGATCACTCAGGTGGCCATGCGTCGCTCCATGACTCGCGAGCAAGTCGCTCAGTTGCACTTCCCGGTTCCGTTCTGGCCTTATGCGCCGGCGGCGGCGATTGTGTTCATGCTGTTCGTCTTCGGTGTACTGGGTTACTTCCCAGATACCCAGGCGGCGTTGGTGGTCGGCGCGGTGTGGATCGTGCTGCTGGTGATCGCTTACAAGCTGTGGGTCAAACCGGCGGCCGGGCAAGCGGTCGAGGTCACCCCCGACTCTTCTTTGTCCCATCGATAACCTAACGGAGGCCTCGGATGAAAACTCTCTGGCAACACTGCCACGTTGCAAGCATGGCGCAGGGCACTTACTCGATCATCGAGGATGCCGCCATCGTGACGTCAGGTGCGCACATTGAGTGGATCGGTCCACGTAGCGAGCTGCCGTCCGATTATTACCCCGAGGTCCATGACCTCGCGGGGGCCTGGGTCACTCCGGGCCTGATCGACTGCCACACCCATACGGTGTTCGGCGGTAACCGCAGCGGCGAGTTCGAACAACGTCTGCAGGGCGTCAGTTATGCCGAGATCGCAGCCGCCGGTGGTGGCATTGCCAGCACCGTGCGCGCGACTCGCGCAGCAAGCGAGGACGAACTGTTTGCCAGCGCCGCCAAGCGCTTGAAAAGCCTGCTGCGTGACGGTGTGACCAGCATCGAGATGAAATCCGGTTATGGCCTGGACTTGGCCAGCGAGCGGAAAATCCTGCGGGTGATCCGTCGTCTTGGCGCCGAACTGCCTGTCAGCGTGCGCAGCACCTGCCTGGCCGCTCACGCCTTGCCGCCGGAGTATGCCGACCGCGCCGACGACTACATCGACCATATCTGCAGCGAAATGCTTCCGGCACTGGCAGCCGAAGGGCTGGTGGATGCGGTGGATGCGTTCTGCGAGTACCTGGCGTTTTCGCCGGCCCAGGTCGAGCGGGTGTTCATCGCTGCACAGAAACTCGGTTTGCCGGTGAAACTGCACGCCGAGCAACTGTCGTCCCTGCACGGTTCCAGCCTGGCGGCGCGTTATCACGCGTTGTCGGCCGATCATCTGGAGTTCATGACCGAAGACGATGCCATTGCCATGGCTGCCTCCGGTACCGTTGCCGTGTTACTGCCGGGTGCTTTCTATTTCCTGCGTGAAACCCAGTTGCCGCCAATGGAGGCCTTGCGCAAACACCAGGTGAAGATCGCCATCGCCAGCGACCTCAACCCCGGTACTTCGCCGGCGTTGTCGGTGCGCTTGATGCTGAACATGGCCTGCACCTGTTTCCGCATGACCCCGGAAGAGGCCCTGGCTGGCGCGACCATTCATGCGGCCACGGCCTTGGGCATGGAACAGACCCACGGTTCGCTGGAAGTGGGCAAAGTCGCTGACTTCGTCGCCTGGCAGATCGATCGTCCGGCCGACCTGTCGTACTGGTTGGGCGGCGACCTGGAAAAACGCGTCGTGCGTCACGGCGTTGAAGTCGAGTTATAGGAGAACAGCTGTGGATAAGGTTCTGAACTTCAAACAAGGCCGGGTGCCGCTGCTGATCAGCATGCCCCATGCCGGTGTGCGCCTGACGCCTGCGGTGGAAGCCGGTTTGATCCCTGAGGCACACAGCCTGCCGGACACGGACTGGCACATTCCAACGCTCTACGAGTTCGCCGCTGAACTGGGCGCCAGCACCCTGGCGGCGGAGTACTCACGGTTCGTCATCGACCTTAATCGTCCGTCCGACGACAAGCCGCTGTACGTCGGTGCGACTACCGGCCTGTACCCGGCGACGTTGTTTGATGGCGTGCCGTTGTTCCGCGAAGGGCTGGAGCCGTCCGCGCAGGAACGTGCCACCTACCTGGAACAGATCTGGACGCCGTACCACAGCACCTTGCAGCAGGAGTTGGCGCGACTCAAAGCCGAGTTCGGCTACGCGCTGCTGTTCGATGCCCATTCGATCCGCTCGGTGATCCCGCACCTGTTCGACGGCAAGCTGCCGGACTTCAACCTGGGCACCTTCAATGGCGCCAGTTGCGATCCACAGTTGGCCAGCCAACTGGAAGCCATCTGCGCCCGCCACCCGGACTACAGCCATGTACTCAACGGGCGCTTCAAGGGGGGGCACATCACCCGGCATTACGGAAGCCCGGCAGAAAACATTCATGCGGTGCAACTGGAGTTGGGCCAGTGCACCTATATGGAAGAGTTCGAGCCGTTCCGCTATCGCCCTGACCTGGCGGCGCCGACCCAGGTGGTGTTGAAAGAACTGCTGCAAGGGCTACTGGCCTGGGGGCAGAAGCACTACGCAAGCTGAGGTGACCCCCTGTGGCGAGGGAGCAAGCTCCCTCGCCACATCGGTTCACTTCAGATTGCCGAAAGCCTGAAACATTCCCTCAATTTCTCCAAGGACATGCTCATTGCACCATTCGGGTTTATGATGCCGGACGGCAGAATAATAGAAGTCCCCCCAGGGATGACCTCGACCCCTTACGGAGCGCGCAATGCAGACTTTGTACCCGCAGATCAAACCCTACGCCCGGCACGATCTGGCCGTCGATGAAACCCACACGCTGTATGTCGACGAGAGCGGTTCACCGGAAGGTTTGCCGGTGGTGTTCATTCATGGCGGCCCGGGGGCGGGTTGCGATGCACAGAGCCGGCGCTACTTCGATCCGAATCTGTATCGTATTGTCACCTTCGATCAGCGTGGTTGCGGCCGTTCGACCCCGCACGCCAGCCTGGAAAACAACACCACCTGGGATCTGGTCGCTGACCTGGAGCGGATTCGCCAGCATCTGGGCATCGAGAAATGGGTGCTGTTCGGCGGCTCCTGGGGCTCGACCCTGTCCCTGGCTTATGCGCAAACCCATCCTGAGCGTGTGCACGGTCTGATTCTGCGCGGGATCTTTCTTTGCCGCCCGCAGGAAATCGAATGGTTCTACCAGGCCGGCGCCAGCCGCCTGTTCCCTGACTACTGGCAGGACTACATCGCGCCCATCCCCCACGACGAACGCGACGACCTGCTCACTGCATTCCACAAGCGCCTGGTCGGTAACGACCAGATTGCCCAGATGCACGCGGCCAAGGCCTGGTCGCTCTGGGAGGGCCGCACGGCCACCCTGCGCCCGAACCCGCTGGTGGTCGATCGCTTCTCCGAGCCGCAGCGTGCGCTGTCGATTGCCCGGATCGAATGCCACTATTTCACCAACAATGCGTTTCTCGAGCCTGACCAGTTGATCCGCAACATGGGCAAGATCGCCCATTTGCCGGGGGTTATCGTCCACGGTCGCTACGACGTGATCTGCCCGCTGGACAATGCCTGGGAGTTGCATCAGAACTGGCCCAACAGCGAGCTGCAGGTGATCCGCGACGCCGGTCACGCGGCTTCCGAACCGGGCATCACCGATGCCTTGGTGCGCGCAGCCAGCCAGATGGCGCGGCGCTTGCTCGATCTGCCGCCTGAAGAAGCATGAAGGGCCTGCTACAGCGCGTGCGTGGCGCGCGAGTCGAAGTGGCGGGGGAGATTGTGGGCGCTGTCGACCAGGGGCTACTGGTGCTGGTGGCCGTGGAACCGGACGACACGCAGGCCAGCGCAGACAAACTTCTGCATAAGCTGCTTAACTATCGGGTGTTCAGCGACGCCGAGGGCAAGATGAATCTGTCCTTGGCCGATGTTGAGGGTGGTTTGCTGTTGGTCTCGCAGTTCACCCTGGCAGCCGACACCAAAAACGGGTTGCGCCCGAGCTTTTCCACCGCTGCCCCTCCGGCACTGGGAGAGGCGCTTTTTGACTATTTATTAGCCAGGGCGCAACAGTTGCATGGCAAAGTAGCATCAGGCAGATTTGGCGCGGATATGCAGGTGCACCTGGTCAATGACGGCCCGGTGACCTTCCTGTTGCAGACCTGAAAGCGTTTGAAACATCTTTTCGGGCGTATTTCAGGGTGAAACAGGGGTTTTTCGCGATAAATACTTTGTTACCCCTGATGCGTTGTAACGCGGGCTACTAGATAATCCCGCGCTACGGGGATCAGCGTTCGTTGGCCCATTTTTGACTTAGGTAGAGACTTGTTCGCGACCGTTTGGGGAATCATTTTGCCCCAGCGGAGTCGGAACAATGCTCGCCAACCTGGCGCATAGATAGCTAGCCGTTGGTTTTTTGATTTGTTTTCGGCGAGGGTTGCTCGTGATTGTTAGTCCCTGTAATGCACCAAGAATGTCTGCCAAACGGTTACGTAATGCACTGGTGACGGGCTCTGCACTGCTTTGCCTGCTCAGCGCCGGCCAACTTTGGGCATTCAACCTGGATGATGTGGCGGTCAAGGCAAAAGAGCTGGCCGGGAAGAAGTACGAAGCCCCGCGCAGCAATCTGCCGAACGAATTCCGTGAGATGAAGTTCGCGGATTATCAAAAAATCCGCTTCCTGACCGAAAAAGCCGAATGGGCCAACAAGAAAACCCCGTTCAAGCTGTCGTTCTATCACCAGGGCATGCACTTCGACACGCCGGTGAAGATCAACGAAATCACCGCCAGCACCGTTGAAGAGATCAAGTACGACCCGAGTCGTTTCGATTTCGGCGACGTGAAGTTCGATCCCAAGGCCACCGAGCAACTGGGTTATGCCGGTTTCCGTGTCCTGTACCCGGTCAACAAGGCCGACAAGCAAGACGAAATCATGACCATGCTCGGCGCGAGTTACTTCCGCGTGGTCGGCAAGGGCCACGTCTATGGCCTGTCTGCCCGTGGCCTGGCCATCGACACCGCACTGCCGTCGGGTGAAGAGTTCCCGCGTTTCACCGAGTTCTGGATCGAGCAGCCAAAGCCGACCGACAAGCACCTGGTGATTTTCGCCCTGCTGGATTCGCCACGCGCCACGGGTGCCTACCGCCTGACCCTGCGTCCGGGCAGCGACACCGTTGTCGACGTCAAGGCGCAGATGTTCCTGCGTGACAAGGTCAGCAAGCTGGGGATCGCCCCGCTGACCAGCATGTTCCTGTTCGGCGCCAACCAGCCGTCGAAAGTCCTGAACTACCGTCGCGAATTGCACGATTCCAGCGGTCTGTCGATCCATGCCGGTAACGGCGAGTGGATCTGGCGCCCGTTGAACAACCCGAAACACCTGGCCGTGAGCAACTTCCAGGTTGAGAACCCGCGTGGTTTCGGTCTGCTGCAGCGTGGTCGTGACTTCAGTCATTACGAAGACCTCGATGACCGTTACGACAAGCGCCCAAGCGCCTGGATCGAGCCAAAAGGCGACTGGGGTAAAGGCACTGTCGACCTCGTAGAGATCCCGACCGCCGACGAAACCAACGACAACATCGTTGCCTTCTGGAGCCCGGAAAAACTGCCGGAAGCAGGTCAGCCGCTGGACTTCGCGTACCGCATGCACTGGACCATCGACGAGGCTTCCCTGCACTCGCCGGACAGCGCCTGGGTTGAACAGACCCTGCGTTCCACCGGTGACGTGAAGCAGTCCAACCTGATTCGTCAGCCGGACGGCAGCGTTGCCTACCTGGTGGACTTCGAAGGCCCGTCCCTGCAGGCCCTGCCGGAAACGGCCGAAGTGCGTAGCCAGGTGAGCGTGGGCGACAACGCCGAACTGGTCGAGAACAGCGTGCGCTACAACCCTGAAACCAAGGGCTGGCGCCTGACGCTGCGCATGAAGATCAAGGACCCGAGCAAGTCCACCGAGATGCGCGCGGCCCTGGTCAAGGACGTTACCCCTGTCGAACCTGCCAAGACCCTGGTAGCCACCTCGAACTCCGCCGTTGCCAAGGCTGACAAGGTCGCCGCCAAACAGCAGGAAAAGAAAGACAAGGAAGCCAGGCAGGCTGAAGCCCAGCAAGCTGGCAACGATGCCAAGGAAAAGGACAACAAAGACGCCAAGCAGCCTGTGGCTGCCGATGCGAATCCAGCCACACCACTCTCCACCTCAGAGTCAGCGGTTAAAACCGAGCAAGTCTTGACCGAGACCTGGAGCTATCAGTTGCCTGCCGATGAGTAATTCCCAAGCACAGCCAGAGTCTCTCAGCGAGTACCTGGCCCACCTGCCAATGACCGATGAGCAGCGCGCCGAACTGGCGGGCTGCAAGTCCTTCAGCGAGCTGCATGAGCGCCTGTCGTCCAAGACGTTCGACGAACCGGTCGAGGCTGCACAAGCCTCGGTGGGTCGTCGGCTGACCCTCAATTCCGCGCAGGAGTTGGAGGACGCCGAGATGCTGGCGCTCGACGCCAGCGGTCGGGTGTGCCTGAAAGCCACCCCGCCGATTCGTCGGACCAAGGTCGTCCCCGAGCCATGGCGTACCAACATCCTGGTGCGTGGCTGGCGTCGCCTGACCGGGCGTACCAACCCGCCGAACCCGCCGAAAGATGAGCGTGTGTTGCCGGCCGCGCGCTGGCGCACCGTCGGTTCGATCCGTCGCTACATCCTGTTGGTGCTGATGCTCGGCCAGACCATCGTCGCCGGCTGGTACATGAAAGGCATCATGCCGTACCAGGGCTGGTCGTTCGTCGACCTGGACGAGGTTCTGCACCAGCCACTGATGCAAACCGCCACCCAGGTGCTGCCGTATGCCTTGCAAACCAGCATCCTGATTCTGTTCGGGATTCTGTTCTGCTGGGTCTCGGCCGGTTTCTGGACGGCGCTGATGGGCTTCCTCGAGTTGCTCACCGGGCATGACAAGTACCGTATTTCCGGCAAAAGCGCCGGTAACGAGCCGATTCCCAAGGACGCTCGTACCGCCTTGGTGATGCCGATCTGCAACGAAGACGTCCCGCGGGTGTTCGCCGGTTTGCGCGCGACCTTCGAGTCGGTCGCCGCGACGGGTGACCTGGATCGATTCGACTTCTTCGTCCTCAGTGACAGCAACGACTCCGACATCTGCGTGGCCGAGCAGCAGGCCTGGCTGGACGTCTGCCGCGAAGCCAAGGGCTTCGGCAAGATCTTCTATCGCCGCCGTCGCCGCCGCGTGAAGCGCAAGAGCGGTAACCTCGACGACTTCTGCCGTCGTTGGGGCGGTGACTACAAGTACATGGTCGTGCTCGACGCTGACTCGGTGATGAGCGGCGAGTGCCTGACCAGTCTGGTGCGTTTGATGGAAGCCACGCCGGACGCCGGGATCATCCAGACCGCGCCGCGTGCGTCGGGCATGGACACCCTGTATGCGCGCATGCAGCAGTTCGCTACCCGTGTCTACGGTCCGCTGTTCACGGCTGGCCTGCACTTCTGGCAACTGGGCGAATCCCACTACTGGGGTCACAACGCGATCATCCGCATGAAGCCGTTCATCGAGCACTGCGCCCTGGCGCCGTTGCCCGGTAAAGGTGCCTTTGCGGGGGCCATCCTGTCCCACGACTTCGTTGAAGCCGCGCTGATGCGCCGTGCCGGCTGGGGCGTGTGGATTGCCTACGACCTGCCGGGCAGCTATGAAGAACTGCCGCCGAACCTGCTGGATGAACTCAAGCGTGACCGTCGCTGGTGCCACGGCAACCTGATGAACTTCCGCCTGTTCCTGGTCAAGGGCATGCACCCGGTGCACCGTGCGGTGTTCCTGACCGGCGTGATGTCCTACCTGTCGGCACCGTTGTGGTTCTTCTTCCTGGTGTTGTCGACGGCGCTGCTGGCGGTCAACACGCTGATGGAGCCGCAGTACTTCCTGGAGCCGCGCCAGCTGTATCCGCTGTGGCCGCAATGGCATCCGGACAAGGCCATCGCCCTGTTCTCGACCACCATCGTGCTGCTGTTCCTGCCGAAGTTGCTGAGCATCATCCTGATCTGGGCCAAGGGCGCGAAAGAGTTCGGCGGCAAGTTCAAGGTGACGATGTCGATGCTGCTGGAGATGTTGTTCTCCATGCTGCTGGCGCCAGTACGGATGATCTTCCACACCCGTTTCGTGCTCGCCGCGTTCCTCGGTTGGGCCGCGACCTGGAACTCGCCACAGCGTGACGACGACTCCACGCCGTGGAGCGAAGCGGTCAAGCGCCACGGTCCGCAGACCCTGCTGGGCTTCTTCTGGGCCTTGCTGGTGATCTGGCTGAACCCGAGCTTCCTGTGGTGGCTGGTGCCGATCGTTGGCTCGCTGATGCTGTCGATCCCGGTGTCGGTGATCTCCAGTCGCGTGGGCCTGGGCCTGAAGTCCCGTGACGAGAGCCTGTTCCTGATTCCTGAGGAGTACAATCCGCCACAGGCCTTGCTGGCGACCGACCAGTACACCCACGAAAACCGTTGGCATGCCCTGAACGACGGCTTTATCCGTGCCGTGGTCGACCCGCAGCAGAACGCCCTGGCGTGCTCGCTGGCGACTTCGCGTCACGGTCAGGCCGAGCCGATCGAGTGGCTGCGCACCGAGCGGGTCAGGCATGCCCTGAAAGTCGGGCCTGCCGGGTTGAACAACCATGACCGCCTGCAACTGCTCAGCGATCCGGTGGCCCTGGCTCGCCTGCATGAGCAGGTCTGGAGCGAAGGCCATGCCGAGTGGCTGGGCGCGTGGCGAGACTCGGTGAAAGCCGATCCTCACGCACCGCTGTTGCCGCTCAAGCCGGTCATGACCCAGGCGCAACTGGCCTGATGAGAAAGCCCCGCTAACCCGCGGGGCTTTTTTTTAGCGGATTTTCTGTAACCCCTTGTGCAAACGGCCGAGTGCGTTAGCATCGCTCCCTTCTTTGGTACGCCCGGACAATTTTTTGTCCGTATCTGTCGGTTTTCCAAAGGAAAACGGCGGTTTGCGCGCCTTACTACAAAAAGATTGGGGACTTTGATGATGAAGAAGTATCTCTCGATGCTGCTGCTCGGCGTCACGGCACTGGTTGCAGTCAACGCGGCGCAAGCCGGCGCCATCGATGACGCGGTCAAGCGCGGCACGCTGAAAGTCGGCATGGACCCGACTTACATGCCGTTCGAAATGACCAACAAGCGCGGCGAAATCATCGGCTTCGAAGTCGACCTCCTCAAGGCCATGACCAAGGCCATGGGCGTCAAGCTGGAGCTGGTCTCCACCGGCTATGACGGGATCATCCCGGCCCTGTTGACCGACAAGTTCGACATGATCGGCAGCGGCATGACCCTGACCCAGGAGCGTAACCTGCGCCTGAACTTCAGCGAACCCTTCATCGTGGTCGGCCAGACCCTGCTGATCCGCAAGGAACTGGAAGGCACCATCAAGTCCTACAAAGACCTGAACACCGCTGACTACCGCATCACCTCCAAGCAGGGCACCACCGGCGAGATGGTCGCCAGGAAGCTGATCTCCAAGGCCAAGTACCACGGCTACGACAACGAGCAGGAAGCCGTGCTCGACGTGGTCAACGGCAAGGCCGATGCCTTTATCTACGACGCACCGTACAACGTGGTCGCGGTCAACAAGGTTGGCAACGGCAAGCTGGTGTTCCTCGACAAGCCGTTCACCTACGAGCCACTGGCCTTCGGTCTGAAGAAGGGCGACTACGACAGCCTCAACTTCATTAACAACTTCCTGCACCAGATCCGCGAAGACGGCACCTACGATCGCATCCATGACAAGTGGTTCAAAGACACCGCTTGGCAAAAAGACATGGAGTAAGGGCCAGTAAATGATCGTTCCCACGCTCCGCGTGGGAATACCGCCCGGGACGCTCCGCGTCCCTTCGCTGGCGTGACGCAGAGCGTCACAGGATGCATTCCCACGCAGAGCGTGGGAACGAGCGAATTTCAGAGTCTTACAGATGAAACATAAAAAAGCCCAATGGCCCTGGCACGTGCTGACCGTGCTGGTGCTGATCGGCATGGCTGGCGCGTTGTATTACGCCACCTCGCTGATGTCCTACGAGTGGCGCTGGAACCGCGTGCCGCAGTACTTCGCCTACCACGCCGAAGAAACCCAGCGTGCCGCCGACATCTCCACCGTCAGTGAACTGGTGCGCAAGGGCGACAAAGCGCAAGTGACCCTGCGCAACGATGCCGGCACCGAACAAGTGCTGACCGTCGACGACAACAGCCTGCAAGTGGCCCGTGGCGACGATGTGGCCGAGGGCGACGTGATTGGTGTCACCCGGCATTGGGCCGCGGGGCCGCTGATGTGGGGCCTCTGGACCACCTTGTGGCTGTCCGTGGTGTCCGGTGTGCTCGGGTTGCTGATCGGGCTGGCAACGGGCCTGTGCCGGCTGTCGAATAACCCGACCTTGCGTGACCTGTCGATCGTCTACATCGAACTGGTGCGTGGTACGCCGCTGCTGGTGCAGATCTTCATTTTCTACTTCTTTATCGGCACGGTGCTGAACCTGTCTCGCGAGTTCGCCGGGATCGCCGCGCTGTCACTGTTCACCGGTGCCTATGTGGCCGAGATCATTCGTTCCGGCGTACAGTCGATTGCCCGTGGGCAGAACGAAGCGGCTCGCTCGCTGGGCCTGAATGCCAGCCAGTCGATGCGCCACGTGGTGCTGCCGCAGGCGTTCAAGCGCGTGTTGCCGCCGTTGGCGGGGCAGTTCATCAGCCTGGTCAAGGACACCTCGCTGGTGTCGGTGATCGCCATCACCGAGCTGCTCAAAAGCGGCCGTGAAGTCATCACCACCTCGTTCTCGCCGTTCGAAATCCTGTTCTGCGTGGCCGGGCTGTACCTGTTGATCAACCTGCCGCTGTCGAAAATGGCCAGCCGGCTTGAGCGGAGGCTCGCGCAAAGTGATTGAAGTCCGCGATCTGATAAAAGTCTTCGACACCCGTGGCCAGGTGGTTCGCGCGGTGGATAACGTCACCACCCAAGTGGCCAAGGGCGAAGTGCTGGTGGTGATCGGCCCGTCCGGCTCCGGCAAGTCGACCTTCCTGCGTTGCCTCAATGGCCTGGAAGAGTTCGATTCCGGCTCGGTGAGCATCGACGGCCTGCAACTGGCCGACCCGAAAACCGACGTGAATGCCTACCGGCGTGAAGTCGGCATGGTGTTCCAGCACTTCAACCTGTTCCCGCACATGACCGTGCTGGAAAACCTCTGCCTGGCGCAGAAGGTCGTGCGCAAGCGCGGCAAGAAGGAGCGCGAGGCCAAGGCCATGGCGCTGCTGGAAAAGGTCGGTATTGCGCAGAAGGCCCACGAGTTCCCGTCACGCCTGTCCGGCGGTCAACAACAGCGGGTGGCAATCGCCCGGGCGTTGGCGATGGAGCCCAAGGTCATGCTGTTCGACGAACCGACCTCGGCGCTCGATCCGGAAATGGTCGGCGAAGTGCTGGACGTGATGAAAACCCTGGCCGTGGAAGGCATGACCATGGTGTGCGTCACCCACGAGATGGGCTTTGCCCGGGAAGTGGCGGATCGGGTGTTGTTCTTCGATCATGGAAAACTGCTGGAAGACGCCTCGCCGGCCGAGTTCTTCGATGCGCCAAAGGATCCGCGGGCGCAGGCGTTCTTGCGCCAGGTCCTGTAACGGCGTCGCCCCTGAGCGTTCCCGTGGGAATGCTCAGGGGCTCCCTTCGTTCACCGATTCAGCGTGAAGCGCTAAATCGCCGAATGGTTCGTGCGTTCATTCAAGGGTCGGCAATAAATCCACGGAGCGGTAAACACATGGAATGTATCTTTTGCACAATGCTCGCCGGCCAGGCGCCGATGCACCTGATCTGGGAAGACGATGCCCATGCGGCCTTCCTGTCCAGCCGTCCTAACACCCCGGGTTTTTCGGTCGTTGTGCCCAAGCAGCACGTTGGCAGCTATGCGTTTGCCCAGTCTGACGAAGTGTTGTCGGCACTGATGATCGCCGCGAAAAAAGTCGCGCTGTTGATCGACAAAGCGCTTCCGGACGTCGGCCGAACCGGCCTTATGCTGGAAGGCTATGGCATTGACCATTTGCACGCCAAGCTCTTCCCCATGCACGGGACGGGCGACTCAAGCGCCTTCAAGCCCATCAGCTCCAATGTCGACAAGTTCTTCGAGCGCTACGAAGGCTATATCTCGTCCCATGATTTCAAGGGCGAGGCCACCCAGGACTTGGCGGGCATGGCGCAGCATATTCGTGGTGTTGGCGACATCGAGGTATAAACTAGCGGCTGCTCCTCATTCCAAACGTTAAAGCCAAACGCAGGTGTGCCTTGCAGCACGCCACGATAACTCTCGGGTGGTTGAAGGGAGGCTAAAATGTCTTGCTGCCTCTCGCGTTGTTCAGTGCAATGCATCGCTCCACGACGCCAGTGTCTTGAAGGAAATCAGCATTTATAATGTTGAACGATTGTTGCAGGGGGCTGAAAACTTCATCCCAGATACTATTGCCATTCTTTATGCGTACAGGGCCGTTAGCCACGGTGTATGCGGTAGCTGATAGGGAGTTGAGAGCGCCTTTTGCTGATTCATTTCTGGACCTCTGAATGAACGCCATTAGTTGGCTCTCTGATGTAATGTTATTGCCAGACCAACGGTGTTGGATCGTCGGCCAGTAACCTCCCTGACTCCAGCAAATAATGATGTTTTTCCCGGGGTAAGTCTGACGAATTTCTTCAAGCGTCAGTGCGCTCGCGGTAGGAGGAATCAATAGGTTGGCCAAGGTGCTGAGTTTGTTCTTACAGCGCTGGATCGCATTGTTAAGGTTTCGTCCTGGACTATAAGAGTGAATGTCCAATATGACGATCTCACCGCGATTGGCTTCAGCGAATGTGCGTACTGAAGAGACACATCGGTCGAGACTACGGCCTTGGATTCCATGCTGGCAGGTGATATTTTCCACGAACCTGTATTTTGGAATTTTCGAGCCGCCGACATCTTTTTTGTAACTGTTGTCGACGATGCGCAGGTCGAGAACGCGAGCGCCATGGTTCATTTGAACGGAGAATATATGGTCCTGGCAAACCGCCCAGTGTCTGCTTATGGGCTCGGCCACACCTTTATCCATACCTGAGTTGTGGGCCGATGGCAGCGCAAGCTCATGAAGTTTTAAGTGCTTGATAGTGTTGTAGATGGATTGCATCCAGGAAGTGTGTCTGCTATTGCGTGCTGTGCTATTCATTGTAGTTGCCCTTATGTAATAAAAGGCAGCTGACTTTGCGGGTCGACGGTTTTAAATGGTGTTGTGGTTGTTTTGCTAGGTTGATTGAATTGCAAAGTCGAAGCCTGGGTTTGTGTGAGGCTTTAACTTAGCATAAGGATTGGTTAGTGAGTGTTGTATGTGTTTCTAATGTTTTTGTTGGGGGCTGTGCTGTTTTGATGTTTGGTGAGGTTTGTTTTGCGTTTTGAATATTTGATTTTAATATTTAGTTAACAGTGTGTGCTGGCCTCCTTCCCGTATGGGAGGAGGCACTTCACACCGCTCTCAAACTTTGAACTTGCCCACCAGCATCTGCAGGTGGGTACCCAGTCGCGCCAACTCGATACTGGAGGCTGCCGTCTCCTCACTGGCGGCCGAAGTCTGTTCGGACACATCACGCACGTTCAGCACGCTGCGGTTGATCTCTTCGGCCACAGCGCTTTGCTGTTCGGCGGCGGCAGCGATCTGCTGGTTCATCGCCTGAATCGCTGAAACGGTGCGGGTGATGTTGTCCAGCGAGCCGCCGGCGCGACGTGTCAGTTCGACGCTGCTGTCGGTGAGACTGCGGCTGTTGTCCAGGATGGTGGCGACCTGTTGGGTGCCGCTCTGCAGGCCGACAATCAATTCCTCGATCTCTTCGGTGGACTTCTGGGTGCGTTGCGCCAGGCTGCGCACTTCATCGGCGACCACGGCAAAGCCCCGGCCGGCTTCACCAGCACGCGCGGCCTCGATGGCGGCGTTGAGGGCCAGCAGGTTGGTTTGCTGGGCCACGGACTTGATCACGTCCAGGACGCTGCCGATCTTGTCGCTCTCGCGCTTCAGATCGCCCATGGCGACCGTGGAGTGGCCGACCTCGGTCGCCAGGCGCTCGATCTGGGCGATGGCTTGGCCGACCACCTTGTCACCTTCACGGGCCTGCTGGTCGGCAGCGACGGCGGCTTCGGAGGCTTCCTCGGCGTTGCGCGCGACTTCCTGGACGGTGGCGGCCATTTCGTTCATGGCCGTGGCCACCTGGTCGGTTTCCACCTTCTGGCTGTTGACCCCGGCGCTGGTCTGCTCGGTCACGGCGGAGAGTTGTTCGGCGGCGCTGGCTATCTGCGTCACGCCATCGCTGATACCTCCGATCAGTTCGCGCAGGCCGACGCTCATGCTCTGCATGGCGCGTTGCAACTGGCCCAGTTCGTCGCGGCGTTGCGAAATGAGGTCGTGGGTCAGGTCGCCAGCGGCAATGCGCTCGGCGACCTTGAGGGTCTGGGTCAGCGGGATGATGATCTGCCGGGTAATGGCCCAGGCGGCGAGCAGGCCGAACACCAGTGCCAGCACGGTAGCCAGCAGCAGGGTGTTCTTGGCGTGGGCGGCGTCAGTGTCACGCACGACGGTCTGCGAGGTGGTGAGTTGTTTGCTCAAGTCCATCAGCAGGTCACCCTGGCCGGACATGCCCTTGAGGGCCGTGGCGCTGGCCAGTTGGGCGTCGCGGAACCGGGCGACGGCCGCGCGGTAGCCGACCAGCGAGTCGCTGGCCTGTTGCAGGTTGCCGACGTGCTGCTCCGGCAGTTGCCCGGGCAAGGCCTTGAGGTATTTCAGGGCATTGTCGATGGCGTCCAGTGCTGGTTGCTGGGCCTCGACCTTGCCGCTGTAGGTGTAGCCGCGCACCTGGAAACGCGCTTGCTGGAGCAGCTTGCCGAGCTCGATGACAGCGTTGAACTGGCTGACGTTATCGCCCTGCAGCAGGGCTTTTTCGACCTCGGCCACGCGGGCCACGGCATGGTCGGCGGTGGCGCCGAGCTGGGCGCGGGCGGCTTCGCGGTTGGCGGTGGCCTGGGTCATGTCGGCAAAGGCGTGCCGGTATTTGCTGACGGCCTCCAGTTGCTGGTTGAGCAGGGCCAGGTCAGCCGGTTGCTCAATCATCGTCAGTGCGCTTTTGAGGCCGCTGTCGAGCTTGTTCAGCAGGTCAGTCACGGCAGCGGGGCCTTGTTCGCCACGACGCATTTCATAGTCCATGCGGGCGATACGCAGGTCTTTGGTCAGCTCGTTGAGGCTGGAGATGTAACCCAGCTTATCGCCGCGGCTGATGATGCTGCTCATTCCCGACCAGCCGTTGACGGTGATCAACAGGGTCAACAGCAGTACCAGGCCAAAGCCGATGCCCAGCTTGCGATTGACGCTCACGTTGCCCAGATTTTCGGCTAACCATCGGTACATGCTGCGCACTCCCCATTAATTGGAATTATGGAGAGCCTATCGGCAGGGGGAGGGAATTCTGTAGGAGTACCGCGCTGTCCGGGCAGGTAACTACGGGTGGCGAGGGAGCAAGCGCCCTCGCCACATGGGGTCAGAACAGTCGCGAGAGCAGGGCCGTGACGGCGGTCTCAACCCGCAGGATGCGTTCGCCGAGCTGTACCGGTTGCAGGCCGGCCTTGCCCAGCAAATCGATTTCGTAGGGGATCCAGCCGCCTTCCGGGCCGATGGCCAGGGTGACCGGCTCGTCCAGCCCGCGCGGGCAGGGCGGGAAGTTGCCCGGATGACCGACCAGCCCCAGGGTGCCGTCGGTGATGGCGGGCAGACGGTCCTCGACGAAGGGCTTGAAGCGCTTTTCGATGACGATGTCCGGCAGCACGCTGTCGCGAGCCTGTTCCAGCCCCAGAATCAGTTGCTCGCGAATGGCTTCGGGCTCCAGAAACGGCGTCTGCCAGAAGCTTTTCTCCACCCGGTAGCTGTTGACCAGCACCACCCGTGGCACACCCATGGTGGCAACGGTCTGGAACACGCGACGCAGCATTTTCGGCCGGGGCAGGGCCAGGATCAGGGTCAGTGGCAGCTTGGCCGGGGGAGGCTGGTCGAGCGTAACCCGCAGCTCTGCTTCCGCCGGCTCCAGGCGCAGCACTTCGGCCGAACCCATCAGCCCGCCGATGCGTCCGACCCGCATGCTGTCACCCACTTCACAGCGGTGGACTTCCTGCATATGGGTCAGCCGGCGATCACGCAGGATCACCCGGTCGGCCGCAATGAAGTCGGCCTCTTCAAGGAGCAGCAGGTTCACGGTTGGGTCGCTGGTGGCTGGTCGTTGTGATCGTCAGCCGGCTGGTCGTCCGGGTGCGTGCCGCGTTTACTGATCAGGCTGCCAAACAGGATGCCCACTTCGAACAGCATCCACATCGGTACGGCCAGCAGGGTCTGGGAGAAGATGTCCGGTGGGGTAAGGATCATGCCGACCACGAAGCAGCCGATGATCACGTACGGGCGGATTTTCTTCAGGTAGGCGACGTCGACCACGCCGATCCACACCAGCAGCACCACGGCCACCGGGATCTCGAATGCCACGCCAAAGGCGAAGAACAGCGTCATGACGAAATCGAGGTAGCTGGTGATGTCGGTCATCATTTCCACGCCGGCCGGGGTGGCAGCGGCGAAGAACTTGAAGATCAGCGGGAACACCAGGAAGTAGGCGAAGGCCATGCCGGCGTAGAACAGCACGATGCTCGACACCAGCAACGGCACGGCGATGCGCTTCTCATGCTTGTACAGGCCTGGCGCGATGAAGCCCCAGATCTGATGCAGGATCACCGGAATCGCCAGGAACAGCGAGACCATCATCGTCAGTTTCAGCGGCGTCAGGAACGGCGATGAGACGTCGGTGGCGATCATCGTCGCGCCAGCGGGCAGGTACGCACGCAGAGGCGTCGAGACGAAGGTGTAGATCTGCTGGGTGAAGGCAAACAGCCCGGCGAAGATCAGGAAAATCGCCGCGACGCAGCGCAGCAGGCGAGTGCGCAACTCGGTGAGGTGCGAAACCAGCGGCATGTGCTGGTCGTTCTCTGGAATATCGCTCATGGGGCTCGCGGCGGCAGTGTTGAGTCGAGGGGAGCAGGCGCAGGGGTTGCCGCCGCAGGAGTCACCGGTGTTGCCGGTGGTGTGGCAACGACTGGCGGCACTTCAGTCGGTGCTACGGCAGGTGCAATCGACTGCTCGGCCACCGATTCAAAGGGGCTCGGTTGCTGCTGGACGGGCGTGAGGATTTTACGGGCCTCTTGCTCCAGCGACAGAATGTGCTCGTTGTGCAGCTGCCGGCGAATTTCGTCGGCGCCGATTTCACGTTCAACTTCCTGTTTGATCGCGTTGAAGCTGCGCTTGAGCCGTCCGACCCACAGGCCGGCGGTGCGCGCAGCGCCCGGCAGACGCTCGGGACCCAGCACCAGCAGGGCAACGAGGCCGACAAGCAGCAGTTCAGTGAAGCTGATACCGAACATTAGTCTGTGCTCACGAGTCTTTGCGGGTCGGCTCTTGGACTTTCTGGGCCTGCACATCGATGGTGTGCGGCTCGTTCAGGGTCGAGGCGTGTGGCTGCACGGGCGGTGCTGGTTGCGCGGTTGGCGCAGCGCCCGGCTCGGCAGGCTTTTCGTCGTCATTCATGGCCTTGCGAAAGCCCTTGATCGACTCACCGACGTCGGTGCCGAGGTTTTTCAGTTTCTTGGTACCGAATACCAGTACCACGACGACCAGGATGACGACCCAGTGTTTCCAGTCAAAAATGCCCATGTTGCTGCTCCTCTCAAATAGTTGTTCAGGCGGACGGACGCGAGGCTTTCTCGACGTGACCGGACAGGCCGAAACGGCGGTCCAGCTCGTCGAGCACCGCCTGTGGATGCTGCCCCAGTTGGGCCAGCATGACCATGCTATGGAACCACAGATCGGCGGTTTCGTAGATGACATCGCTGCAATCTCCGCTGATGGCGGCGTCTTTGGCGGCGATGATGGTCTCGACCGACTCTTCGCCGACCTTTTCCAGAATCTTGTTCAAACCCTTGTGGTACAGGCTGGCGACATAGGAGCTGTCGGCGGCTGCGCCTTTACGTTCTTCCAGCACCTGGGCCAGGCGGGTCAGGGTGTCACTCATGGGTGTGTCCTGCGCAATAGATGGCGTGCGGATCCTTGAGCACCGGGTCGACGGTTTTCCAGTCGCCGTTTTCAAAGACGCGGTAGAAACAGCTTTGGCGGCCGGTGTGACAGGCGATGTCGCCGATCTGCTCGACCATCAGGATGATCACGTCGGCGTCGCAGTCCAGGCGCATTTCATGCAGGGTTTGCACGTGCCCGGACTCTTCACCCTTGCGCCACAGCTTGCCACGCGAGCGTGACCAGTAGATGGCACGGTTCTCGAGGGCGGTCAGTTCCAGCGCTTCGCGGTTCATCCAGGCCATCATCAGCACACGCCCGGTCTTGTGATCCTGGGCGATGGCCGGCACCAGGCCGTCGCTGTCCCATTTGATCTCGTCCAGCCAGTTTTTCATCGTTGAGCCTTGAAAGCAGTTGCTAGCTTTAAGCGTCAAGCTACAAGTAAAAGCCATTCCGCTACGTTCTTTCGTCATGTGCAACGTTACAAATCTACAGGCATAAGGCAAACGTGAGTGCTACGAGCATCGCTTGAAGCTTGAAGCTTATAACTTGCAGCTGTTTCCTGCTATCGGCGAACGACCAGATACAAGCCCACGGCTACCATGATCGCCCCCGGCCAGTGGCCCAGTTCGTTCAATGGGCCGCCGGCCAGCAGGATCGCGCCGCCGGCCAGATGGGCGGTGCCGAGCAGGCGCAGGAACCAGTCGTCCGAGCGGCGGTGCCAGGCAGGTGGCGGGTTGGCCGCGTGGGGCAGGGACATGCGCTCGAGCAGGTCGCGGGTCATGTTGGCCAGGTGCGGCAGTTGCTCGACCTGACTGTGCAGGTTGCCCAGCAGGGCTTTGGGGCTCACGCGTTCGCGCATCCAGCGTTCAAGGAAGGGTTGTGCGGTGTTCCACAGGTCCAGGTCCGGGTACAGCTGACGGCCCAGGCCTTCGATGTTGAGCAGGGTCTTTTGCAGCAATACCAGCTGTGGCTGCACTTCCATGTTGAAGCGTCGCGCGGTCTGGAACAGGCGCATCAGTACTTGGCCGAAGGAAATATCCTTTAACGGCTTTTCGAAGATCGGCTCGCACACCGTGCGGATCGCCGCCTCGAATTCGTTGAGCTTGGTTTCAGCCGGCACCCAGCCCGAATCGATGTGCAACTGCGCGACGCGCCGGTAGTCACGCTTGAAGAACGCGAACAGGTTGCGTGCCAGGTAGTCCTGGTCCTCGGGGGTGAGGCTGCCGACGATCCCGCAGTCGATGGCAATGTACTGCGGGCTCCAGGGGTTCACGGTGCTGACGAAGATGTTGCCCGGGTGCATGTCGGCGTGGAAAAAGCTGTCGCGGAACACCTGGGTGAAGAAAATCTCCACGCCGCGCTCGGCGAGCATTTTCATGTCGGTGCGCTGGTCGGCCAGGGTCGCCAGGTCGGTGACCTGAATCCCGTAGATACGCTCCATCACCAGCACTTTCGGCCGGCACCAGTCCCAGTGGACCTGGGGTACGTACAGCAGTGGCGAGTCGTCGAAATTGCGTTTGAGCTGGCTGGCGTTGGCCGCCTCGCGCAGCAGGTCGAGCTCGTCGTAGATGGTTTTTTCGTAGTCGCTGACCACGTCTACCGGGTGCAGCAAGCGTGCGTCGGCAGAGAACTTTTCCGCGGCGCGGGCGAGAATGAACAGCCATGCCAGGTCTTGGGCGATGATGGGCTTGAGGCCGGGGCGGATGACCTTGACCACCACCTCTTCACCGCTTTTGAGTTGCGCGGCATGCACCTGGGCGACCGAGGCCGACGCCAGCGGCTCGATGTCGAAGCGGCTGAACACGTCGCTGATCTTCTTGCCCAGTTGATCTTCGATCAGCTTGACCGCCACCTGTGAATCGAAGGGCGGTACCCGGTCCTGCAGCAACATCAGCTCATCGGCGATGTCTTCGGGCAGCAGGTCGCGGCGGGTGGAGAGGATCTGCCCGAACTTGATAAAGATCGGCCCCAGGTCCTGCAAGGCCAGGCGCAAGCGAGCGCCCCGGCTCAGGTCCAGGGTTTTGCGCGGAAACCAGCGCCACGGCAACGCATAACGCAACGCCAGCAGGAACCACGGCAGTGGCAGGGCGAACAGCAGGTCATCGAGACGGTAGCGGATCACGACGCGCTGGATGCGCAACAAACGGCGGACGGCAAGCAGCTTCATGCGTTATCGCTTGAATCAAGGGATCGGGAGAGGCGCTCGAAGCGCGCCTCAAGACGTTCCAGGTCGAGTTTGATCTGGTCCAGCTCGCTGAACCGCGCTTCGGCTTCGCGCTGGCCGACCAGGGTGCGCGATTCTTCGGCGAGGTATTCGGCGAGGTTCTGGTTCAGGCTGGTGAATCCTTGTTGATACCAGCGTGCGCGGCTGCGCAGGTGGCCGCCAATCAGTTGCGTGGCAACCGGGCCGAGCCAGCGTGAGAGTTCATACTCCCAGTCCAGTTCCAGGTCCTGCAACACGGCGGCCAGTTCCAGCAGCACGCCGCTGTCACCGTCCAGCTCTACCTCGGTACGGTGCAGGACCGAGGTCTTGTCCTTGCTCATGGCCAGCGCCAACAGGCTCGAGGCGGGTGCGCGCAAGGTGCAGTCGGCCGCGGTTTCCCAATGGGACGCCAGCATCAGGCTTTCATCGCTGGGCAGGATGAACAGCTCAAGCGCCGGGCTGCGACACTCGACGGCAATCACCTTGCCGCTCAAATGGGCCAGGCGCGGCAGGGCTGTGCTGTCGAGCCGCAGTACCCGGTTGAGGCCGAGTTCGACACTGGCGAGCAGGCCGGCGAGCAACATCAGGGTTTGATGCCGCGGTGCAGGGCGACGATGCCGGCAGTCATGTTGTGGTAGGTCACGCGGTCGAAACCGGCTTCGACCATCATCGACTTCAGGGTTTCCTGATTCGGGTGCATGCGGATCGATTCGGCCAGGTAGCGATAGCTTTCCGGGTCATTGAGGATCAGTTTGCCGACCATCGGCATGAAGGCAAACGAGTACGCGTCATAGGCCTTGGACATCAGCGCGTTGGTGGGCTTGGAGAACTCCAGCACCAGCAGGCGGCCGCCAGGCTTGAGCACCCGCAGCATCGAGCGCAGGGCGTCTTCCTTGTGGGTAACGTTGCGCAAGCCGAAGGCGATGGTCACGCAGTCGAAGTGGTTGTCCGGGAATGGCAGCTTTTCAGCGTCGGCCTGGACGAATTCGATGTTGCCGGCCACACCCTTGTCCAGCAGACGGTCGCGACCGACCTTGAGCATGGACTCGTTGATGTCGGCCAGCACCACCTGACCGGTCGGGCCGACCAGATGGGAGAATTTGGCCGCCAGGTCGCCCGTGCCGCCGGCGATGTCCAGCACGCGATTGCCTGCGCGTACACCCGACAGTTCGATGGTGAAACGCTTCCACAGGCGGTGCATACCGCCGGACAGCACGTCGTTCATCAAGTCGTACTTGGCGGCTACCGAGTGGAACACCTCGGCGACTTTTTCCGCTTTCTGGCTTTCCGGAACGTTTTTGAAGCCGAAGTGTGTGGTGGGTTCGGCATCGCTGCCTTTGCGCTGGTCAGTCATATCGCTGTCACCAAAAGAGATTGCGCGACATTCTAATCCCCAAGGGATGCTTTGTCTTGGCAAGGCTGAAGGTAAGATGGGCAACCGTCGGGACGTTTTGACGCAGCAGGGGTCAGGATGTGCCGGCCAGGCATTCATAAATCAGGAGTCATTCAATGGCCCGTATTAGTGTTGAGCGTGCCCACAGTCTGGGTAAGGAAGCCGCCCGCGAGAAGGCCGACAAGCTGGCGAGCAAGCTGGCCGATCAGTATGGCCTGGAGCCGCAATGGTCGGGTGACACCCTGAACCTCAAGCGTTCCGGAGTGAAGGGCGCGGTGCATGTCGGCGAGGACTCGATTCGCATCGATGTAGAGTTGGGCATGCTGATGTCGGCCATGAGCGGCACCATCAAGGCGGAAATCGAAAAGGCCCTCGATAAAGTCCTCGTATAAGGTCGCACTCATACCTGTGGCGAGGGCACTTGCTCCCGCCGGGGTGCGAAGCGCTCTCGCCACCATTGATCTAGGACAGGCACTGCTTGTTTATGTCGGTTGTTAGGGTGCCGTTTCTAATTTTTCTCCCTACCTTGTGCCTGAGCCCGACTCTTTTGCGGGCAGTTCCTCAAACCTTCTGCGCGTGAGGTGCACCATGGCCAAAGTAACCTTGAAGAAAAAAACTGACGTTCAGCCGACCACGGTGAATGAAGTGAAATCCTATGCCCGCAAGATCTGGCTGGCAGGCCTGGGTGCCTACGCCAAGGTCGGCCAGGAAGGCAGCGAGTACTTTCAAGAGTTGATCAAGGCTGGTCAAACTGTTGAAAAGAAAGGCAAAGAAGTTGTGACTGAACAACTTGAAGCCGCCAACACCCAGATTGATAGCGTCAAGACTGATGTCGTCAGCCTCAGGGACCGTGTCGAAGTCCAGTTCGACAAAGTCGAGAAGGCCTTTGATGCGCGTGTCGCCGGTGCCTTGAATCGTATCGGCATTGCGTCTAAACATGACGTTGAGACACTCTCTGCTAAGCTCGATGAGCTGACGGCATTGCTTGAACGTGTCGCGCGTAAACATTAAGGAGAACGGGATGGCTGGTAAGAAGAACACCGAGAAAGAAGGCAGCTCGTGGATCGGGAAGGTCGAAGACTACTCCCGCAAGATCTGGCTGGCCGGTTTAGGCGTGTACTCGAAGATCGACACTGACGGCAGCAAACTCTTCGATACATTGGTTAAGGATGGCGAGAAAGCCGAGAAGCTCACCAAGAGCGCAGTCGGCAAAAAAGTTGACGCTGCCAAAGAATCCGCTACATCGGCCAAGTCGCGCATCAGTGGCGTTAAAGATCGCGCACTGGGCAAGTGGGACGAACTGGAAGGTGCTTTCGACAAGCGTCTGAACAGTGCCATTTCCCGTCTTGGCGTGCCAAGCCGCAACGAAGTCAAGGCGCTGCATAGCAAGGTCGATACCCTGACCAAGCAAATCGAAAAACTCACCGGCGCCAAGGTTGCGCCTGTCGCGGCCAAGCCTGCGGCAAAAACCGCAGCCAAGCCGCTGGCCAAGGCTGCTGCAAAACCTGCCGCCAAGCCAGCAGCGAAAACCGCAGCCGCCAAACCGGCAGCGGCCAAGCCCGCAGCTAAACCGGTAGCCGCCAAAGCTGCCGCCAAGCCTGCTGCGAAAACCGCAGCGGCCAAGCCGGCCGCAGCGAAGAAACCCGTGGCCAAGAAGCCAGCAGCCCCGAAAGCTGCCGCGCCGAAACCGGCAGTGGCCGCAGCCAAGCCGGCAACACCTGCCGCTGCGGTAAGCCCAGCGAACTCGGTCTCGGCACCCGCGCCGGCTGCGGCACCGACTGTAACGCCAGCACCATCGGCGCCATCCAGTCAGTCCTGATTCATACGGGACATGCAAAAACGCCCGGCCTGCGAAGGTCGGGCGTTTTTGTTTGCGGACTCAGCGCTTTTCACGGGTGCCGGCGCAGGGTGACGATCGTTTCCGGGCCGGACCTACTCGTGCTCTTCCAGATACTGCAGTGCCAGGCGCTCGGTGGCGATTTTTGCCGTTGGCAGCAGGTGCGGGGCCACCAGCATCATGATCTGGTAGACCACCACCCGTACCTCACCTTCGCGATCGAGAATCCGCTGATAATCCAGTGAGAACAGCAAGGTCAGGGTGATCTGTTCCACCAGTTGCCCCAGGGCCTGGGTGTCGCTGACCAGTTGCCCTTCCGCCTTGAGTCGCGCCAGTAACGAGGCCAGTGTCCGTTTGAGGGCGTTAAGCAGGTTGCGAATGCCCTTGGCCAGTTTCGGCAGGCGTCCGGCCAGGTTCGACAGGTCCTGGAACAGGAAGCGGTAGTGGGCCAGTCGCTCGATGATCAGGTGCAGGAACAGCCAGTAGTCTTCCGGTGTCAGCCGGACATCCGACGGCGGGTCGAGCAGTGGCGTCAGTTCGCTCTGGAAGCGTTCGAACAGGCCCAGGATCAGCGGCTCCTTGCCGTGAAAGTGGTAGTAGAGGTTGCCCGGGCTGATCCCCATTTCATTGGCAACTTCCATGGTGGAGACATTTGGTTCGCCCTTCTGGTTGAACAACAACAAGGCACATTCGAGAATCCGGTCGCGGGTTTTCATCCAGTCTTCTTAGTGATCGAGTCGAGCCACGGCCAGCAGGCCGGCCGTGGCACAAAGACAGATCAGCGCACGCGCACGTAGGTGCCTGGCGCTGCCTCCATCGGTGGGTAGTGCTGATTGCCCAGCGCCATCAGGGTTTCGCGTTGCGTGCCGGACCGTTCCTGTATCCAGTCAAGCCATTGGGTCCACCAGCTGCCATCGAAATGTTTGGCGTCGTAATACCAGGCCCGTGGGTCGCTGGTCAGTTTCGGGCTTTCGACATAGTTGGCCTTGGGGTTGCTCGGCGGGTTGAGAATGCTCTGCACATGACCGCTGTTGGACAGGACGAAACGCCGGTTGCCGCCCAGCAGCAGGGTTGAGCGGTAGACGGCGTCCCACGGGGTGATGTGGTCGTTCATGCCGGCCACGCTGAAGCTGTCGACGGTGACTTTTTGCAGGTCGATCGGCGTGCCGCAGACTTCCAGGCCGCCGGGATGGGTCAGCGGGTTGTGCTTGAAGAAGTCCAACAGGTCACCGTGGAAGGCCGCTGGCAGGCGCGTGTTGTCGTTGTTCCAGTAGAGGATGTCGAACGCGGGCGGTTCTTTGCCCAGCAGGTAGTTGTTGACCCAGTAGTTCCAGATCAGGTCGTTGGGGCGCATCCAGGCAAAGACCTTGGCCATGTCGCGACCTTCGAGTACGCCTTTCTGGTAGGAGTGACGCTTGGCCGCTTCGAGGGTCTGCTCGTCGGCAAACAGGGCGGCCGGGCTTTCCAGCTCGCTGTCCAGCAGGCTCACCAGATAGGTGGCGCTGGAGATCCGCCGTAGCTGCCGCTTGGCTTGCAGATGCCCTTGCAGTGCAGCGATGGTCAGCCCGCCCGCACAGGCGCCCATCAGGTTGACCTCGCGGCTGCCGGTGATTGCCCGGCAGACATTCATGGCTTCTTCCACCGCCTCGACGTAACTGGACAGGCCCCATTCACGGTGGCGTATGTCCGGGTTTCGCCAGCTGATCATGAACACCTGCAGGCCGTTTTTCAGGGCGAACTGCACAAAGCTGTTGTTCGGGCTCAGGTCGAAAATGTAGTACTTGTTGATCTGCGGTGGCACCACCAGCAGGGGTTTGGCGTACTGTTTTTCGCTCATGGGCTTGTATTGCATCAACTCCAGCAGCTCATTGCGAAACACCACGGCACCGGTGGTGGTGGCAACCGTTTTGCCGACCTCGAACGCGTGCTTGGCGACTTGGCTGGGCAGGCCGTTGTTGTGCATCAGGTCATCGAACAGATGCGTCAGGCCACGGACCACGCTGTGACCGCCGGAGTTGAACAGCTCCTTGATCGCCAGGGGATTGAGCAGGGTGTTGGAGGGCGATACCGCGTCGTTGAGCAAGGTAAAGACGAAGTGCGCACGGGCGCGATCATCGTCAGACATGCCGCTTTCATCGATCCAGCTTTTGACCTGTTTCTGCCAGCTCAGGTAGGCCTGGAGACTGCGCCGGTAAAAGGGGTTCAGGCTCCAGCTCGGGTCGGCGAAGCGATTGTCCGCAGGGTTGGGGTGATGCAGGGTCTCGCCCAGCAACACTCGGCCCAATTGACCGCCCAGGGCCAGCGCGTGCCTGGCGCTATGCACCGGATGGCGCAAGCCGTGGGCGGCAACACTACGCAGTGTCGAGAACAGATCCCGGCCGCGCAGACCGGTGATCGCATTCTGAGCATTGATGAATGCAGCGGCTGTGGGCAAGGTGCCCGGCGCTGGTTTGTCTCGCATGAGTCAACACTCCTTCGTCAAGCCTTCAACAAGTACATCACGCTCGCAGTGCATACGCTTGGCTGCGAACCTCCCTGCGGCTCCCGACTGCCTTGTCGGTGTACGCCGTCAGTCAAGTGCTGCCATGGGGTGTCGGGTGCGGATGCATGACCGCCCGTAGGCGTTCTTCCTGGAGAAACTTCATGATGATCGGGGCGACGGCTTCGGCCCGGGTGATCAGGAATAAATGACCGTCGTCGATTATGTGTAGCTGGGCGTTGGGAATACGCCAGGCGAGCATGCGCATATTGATCAGTGGTATCAGCGGATCGTCGTCACCGGCCAGTACCAGGGTCGGCTGATGAATCTTGTGCAGCCAGTGAATACTGGTCCATCCCAGGCCGGCGAAAAGCTGCCAGTAGTACCCCAGCTTGCCCGCCGAACGCACTTTGCTGGCGTGCTCCGCGGCCAGGTTCGGATCGCGGCGGAACGCGCCACCGTAAATCAGTGGCGCGATACGAATCACGTGGGACGGTTGAATGTAGCGTCGGGGGCTGGCCATCATCCACAGCACTTTCGGTTTGCCCGGCACCATCACGGTGCCGGCTGCCGTCGCCGCCAGCACCAGCTTCTTGCAGCGCTCGGGATAGTCGTGGGCGAACTGCTGGGCGAGTGCGCCCCCCCATGACACGCCGAGCACATTGACCTGGCCGTAATCCAGGTAATCGAGCATCCGTGCGGTCAGTTTGGCCAGGCCGGGAAATCGATAGGGGCGGCGGGGTGTCGATGATCCGCCGACACCCGGCACGTCGAAGGCAATTACTTCCAGGTCCGGGTCCAGTGCCTGGATGAACGGAAACACCAGCTCCAGGTTGGCGCCGATGCCATTGAAAATCAGCAAGGGCGTCAAGTGAGGCTTGCCGGGGCGTACCGCGGTGCGGATGGTTTGGCCATCCAGATCGACGGTACGGAATATGTACGGTTTCGGCATGCTTCAAGCCCTGTGGGTCAGTTAAGCGAAAGGCAGCCTCAAGCCTCAAGCCTCAAGCTAATCAACTTGCAGCGTGAGGCTTGCAGCTTTCAGCTATCTCTCGTGCACATAGGTCCCCGGTGCGGCTTCACCTGCGGTGTAGGTCTTGTTGCCGAGTACGGTCGGGGCCTTTTTCAGCTTGCCCGAGCGCTCGGCCTGCCAGGCCTGCCAGTGCAGCCACCAGGAGTCGGTGTGCTTGGTCGAGTTTTCTTGCCATTCATCCGCAGTTGCCGTCATCTCGGTGTTGGTCATGTAGCGCGATTTCGGGTTGCCCGGCGGGTTCAGAATGCTCTGGATGTGCCCGCTGCTCGACAGCACGAATTCGACTTTGCCACCGAACAGCTGCGCCGACTTGTAGCAGGACTTCCACGGGGTGATGTGGTCGCTGGTGCCTGCCAGGGCATAGACGTCGGCTGTGACCTGCTTGAGGTCGATGGGCGTGCCGCACACTTCCAGTGCATCGGCGCGGGTCAATGGGTTGCTTTTGAACATTTCGATCAGGTCGCCGTGGAACGCCGCGGGCAACCGGGTGGTGTCGTTGTTCCAGAACAGGATGTCGAACACCGGCGGCTCGTTGCCCAGCAGGTAGTTGTTGACCCAGTAGTTCCAGATCAGGTCATTGGGGCGCATCCAGGCGAAGACTTTCGCCATGTCTCGACCTTCCAGCACACCGGCCTGGTAGGAGTGACGCTTGGCGCTTTCCAGGGTCTGTTCGTCGACGAACAGCGCAACCTGGGAATCAAGGGTGGTGTCGAGCACGCTGACCAGCAGGGTGAGGGAGTTGACCTTTTTCTCGCCGATCGCGGCGTAGTGGCCCAGCAGTGCGGTGCAGGTGATGCCGCCGGAGCAGGCGCCGAGAATGTTCACGTCCTTGCTGCCGGTGATGGCCGTGATGACGTCGATCGCTTCCTTGAGCGCTTCGATGTAGGTCGATAGCCCCCACTCGCGCTGTTCCTTGGTCGGGTTGCGCCAGCTGACGATGAAGGTCTGCAGGTTGCTGCGCAAGCAGTGGCGCGCCAGGCTTTTTTCCGGGCTGAGGTCGAACACGTAGAATTTGTTGATCTGTGGCGGTACTACCAGCAGCGGGCGCTCGTACACTTGCTCGGTGGTGGGGCGGTACTGGATCAGCTCCAGCACGTCGTTGCGGAACACCACGGCACCCTCGCTGGTGCCCAGGCTTTTGCCGACTTCGAAGGCGCCCATGTTGACCTGGCTCGGCATGCCGCCGTTGTGGACCAGGTCCTTGGCCAGGTGGGAGAGGCCGTCGAGCAGGCTCTTGCCGCCGGTCTCGAAGAAGCGCTTGACCGCCGCGGGGTTGGCCGCGCTGTTGGTCGGGGCCATGGCTTCGGTCATCAGGTTGATCACGAAGTGCCCGCGGCTGATGTCCTGATCGGAGAGGTTGCTCTCGTCTATCCAGTCGTGGAGTTCCTTGCGCCACGCCAGGTAGGTTTGCAGGTAGCGTTTGTAAAGCGGGTTCTGGCTCCAGGCCGGATCGTTGAAGCGACGGTCATCGCCTGCCGGTTGCAGTTCGGACTTGCCGAACATGACGTTCTTGAGCTCGATGCCGAAATGGGCAACATGCTTGACGCTGTGGATGGGTTGTTTGATGGCCTGGGTTAGCACCATGCGGGCAGAGGTAAGCAGATCCTTTCGACGCAAGCCGATGACCGGGTTGAGCCCCAGAGTATTTTCCGAGGCTTGGGTTTTCAGGTCATCGTTATTCTTGTTACTCATCTACGACGCTCCATTGTCCTGATATGAGTTCCTGAGTCTAGCTGTGTAGTCACACAGCAAATGCCAGGCACTACTCTCAGGTGACCGTTAATTGCACACCGCTACAAATGCACGGAACTTGCCAGATCCATTGGTTACCGGAGTTTAATTTTTTTCGCAAGCAGGCCCGTCATTGGCCTTTGGCCGACGCATTCAAACAGATGAAATTAGAAAATGCGCTCTAAAGTGCGAAAGCCTTGAGCTAGAGCATCAGCTTGACGACAGACTCGCTGGGGTCGCGGGATTTTCCGGCGGCTTTGAGCTCGGCGAGATAGTCGTCCCAGAGTGCGTCATGACGTCGCGCCAGCTCGTAGAGATATTCCCAGGTGAACAGGCCGCTGTCGTGGCCGTCATCGAAGGTCAATTTCAGTGCGTACTGACCGGCCGGTTCTACCTTGCTTAGGCCGACGTTGATCTTGCCAAACTGCAGGATAGGTTTGCCGTGGCCCTGGACCTCGGCGGAGGGGGAATGCACGCGAAGGAATTCCGCGCTCAGGTGATATTCCTCGCCGGACGCATATTTGAGCGTCAGGGTTTTCGAGGCTTTGTGCAGGTTGATGGCGGTGGGGAGTTGGGTCATGGGAAGGGCTTCTGGGCTTTAAGCTACAAGCTACAAGCTACAAGCCGGTGATGTCCAGCTTGCAGCTTGTCGCTAGAAGCTTGCCGCTCTACAGAATGTAGCGGGACAGGTCTTCGTTCTGCGCCAATTCGCCCAGGTGGCTGTTGACGTAGTCGGCGTCGATGCGGATTGGCTGGTCGCTGTGAGTGCTGGCCAGGTCGCCAGCGCTGAACGACACCTCTTCGAGCAGGCGCTCAAGCAGGGTGTGCAGGCGACGGGCACCGATGTTCTCGGTCTTCTCGTTGACCTGCCAGGCAATCTCCGCCAAACGCTTGATACCGTCTGGCTGGAACTCGATCCCCAGGCCTTCGGTTTTCAGCAGGGCGCAATACTGTTCGGTCAGGGACGCATGGGGCTCGCTGAGAATGCGTTCGAAATCTTCCGGGCTCAGGGCCTTGAGTTCGACGCGAATCGGCAGGCGGCCTTGCAACTCAGGCACCAGGTCGCTCGGCTTGCTTAGGTGGAACGCGCCGGAAGCGATGAACAGGATGTGGTCGGTCTTGACCATGCCCAGTTTGGTGTTGACCGTGCAGCCTTCGATCAGTGGCAGCAAGTCGCGCTGTACGCCTTCGCGGGATACGTCGACGCCGCCGGAATTACCGCGCTTGGCGACCTTGTCGATTTCGTCGATGAACACGATGCCGTGCTGCTCGACCGCTTCCAGTGCCTTGGCCTTGAGCTCTTCGTCATTGACCAGGCGGCCGGCCTCTTCGTCGCGCACCAGTTTCAGTGCTTCCTTGACCTTGAGCTTGCGATTCTTGCGCTTGCCCTTGCCCATGTTGGCGAACAGGCTCTGCAGCTGGTTGGTCATCTCTTCCATGCCCGGAGGCGCGGAGATGTCGACGCCGGACACTTCGGCGACTTCGATTTCGATCTCCTTGTCATCCAGCTGGCCTTCACGCAGGCGTTTGCGGAACAGCTGGCGGGTGTTGGAGTCCTGGGCCGGCGCTTCGTCGTTGTTGAAGCCCATGCGTGCCGGCGGCAGCAGCGCGTCGAGGATGCGCTCTTCGGCGGCGTCTTCGGCGCGATGGCGAACCTTGATCATTTCCTGCTCGCGCAGCAGCTTGATCGCGGCATCGGCCAGGTCACGGATGATCGACTCGACGTCACGGCCGACGTAACCGACTTCGGTGAATTTGGTCGCTTCGACCTTGATGAACGGTGCATTGGCCAGTTTGGCCAGGCGGCGGGCGATTTCGGTCTTGCCGACACCGGTCGGGCCGATCATCAGGATGTTCTTGGGGGTGACTTCTACGCGCAGCTCTTCAGGCAGCTGCATCCGGCGCCAGCGGTTACGCAGGGCGATGGCGACGGCGCGCTTGGCATCGTCCTGGCCGATGATATGGCGATTGAGTTCGTGGACGATTTCACGGGGAGTCATGGACATAATATTTGGCGGACCTCAAGCAAGAGTGAGTCGTGGCGTGTGGCCGAAACAGGCTTACTCGGCGCAGTCCTGCTCCTCAATGGTCTGAGTGTGGTTGGTGAATACACAGATGTCGCCGGCAATGCCGAGGGCGGTTTCGACGATTTCCCGGGCCGACAGGTCGGTTTTTTTCAGCAGGGCACTGGCGGCGGCCTGGGCATAGGCGCCACCGGAACCCATGGCGATCAGGCCATCTTCGGGCTCAACCACATCGCCGTTGCCGGTGATGATCAGAGAGGCGTCTTTGTTGGCGACGGCGAGCATGGCTTCGAGGCGGCTCAGGGAGCGGTCGGTACGCCATTCCTTGGCAAGTTCGACGGCAGCACGGACCAGATGGCCCTGGTGCTTTTCAAGCTGGCCTTCGAAACGTTCGAAGAGGGTAAAGGCGTCAGCGGTGGCGCCAGCAAAGCCGGCGATGACCTGGCCGTGGTACAGGCGGCGAACTTTTTTCGCGTTGCCTTTCATCACGGTGTTGCCCAGAGAAACCTGGCCGTCGCCGCCCATGACGACTTTGCCGTGGCGGCGAACTGAAACGATGGTGGTCAAGGGAAGAGTCTCCACGCAGCGGGGCGAAAATGCCTTATGCCAACTCATATGGGGGTGGCTGAGCGTTTTTCAACTGTAGGACGTGGCGGGGGACGAGCGGTGTGAGCAGATGATCATTCCCACGCTCCGCGTGGGAATGCAGCCCGGGACGCTCTGCGTCCCTTCAGGAGCTGGAACGTGGAACGTCCCTGGAGGCGTTCCCACGCAGAGCGTGGGAACGAGCGTAACTGCGGATCAGCGGCTCTGGCGTTGTTGTAACAACAGGTTGCTGAAGCCGCTGCCGGCCAGTTGTTTCTGGGCGGTGGTCAGTTGTTCGCGGTTGCTGAACGGGCCGACCAGGACCCGGTACCAGGTTTCGTCCTTCACGGTGCCGGACTCCACCGATACCGCCTGGCCGAGCAGAATGATCTGTGCCCGGACCTTGTCGGCGTCGGCTTCCTTGCGGAACGACCCCGCCTGCAGGTAGAACTTGGTCACTGGCGCCGCCTTGGCTACGGGCGGCGCTGGCGGCGGGGTGAGTCCGCTCAGGGCGGCCTGGGCGCGGGCGGTGTCGATCTTCGCCGCTTCTGCTGGGGTCACAGGCGCCAACGGGGCGGTCTGCGGTGTCGGCAGGGTTTTTTCCGGCACAGCGTCAGGCGGCACGATGACCTCCGATTCCGGCAGCAGGGTGTAGAAGTCGTACTTCGGTTTCACCGGCTGCTGCGGGCTCGGCGGGGTCTTGTTGGCCTCGGCGATCCGCGTGGCTTTCTGCTCTTCCTGTTTGACCCGCTTGACGTCGTCACCCTTGCCCGGTTCCAGCTTCATCAGGAACACGATGAACGCGCCGACGGTCAGGCCGATGGCCATCCATAGCCATCCCGGGATCGGCTGTTTTGCAGGAGCTTGGTAACGGCTGGCGCCACGCTTGGGTGCAGGTTTTTTCTTGGCGGCCAACTTACATGCGCTCCAGAGTTTCCAGGCCCAGGAGTTCAAGGCCTTGCTTGAGAGTGCGACCGGTCAGCGCGGCAAGGCGCAAGCGGCTCTGCATCTGTGCCGGGGTTTCGGCACCGAGGATCGGGCAGTTCTCGTAGAAGCTGGAGAACAGGCCGGCGACGTCGTACAGGTAAGTACAGAGGATGTGCGGCGTGCCCTTGTCGGCCACGTTGTTCAGCACTTCACCGAACTGCGCCAGCTTGGCCGCCAGTTCCTGTTCGTGCGCGGCTTCGAGGACGATTTGCCCCTCGACTTCACTGAAGTCCTTGCCAAGCTTGCGGAACACGCCTGCCACACGGGTATAGGCGTACAGCAGGTACGGCGCGGTGTTGCCTTCGAAGTTCAGCATCAGGTCGAAGTTGAAGCTGTAGTCGCTGGTGCGGTGCTTGGACAGGTCGGCGTATTTCACTGCGCCAATACCGACGACTTTGGCGATGTTGCGCAGGTCGGCTTCGGCCAGCTCCGGATTTTTTTCCTTCACCAGGGTGTAGGCGCGTTCCTTGGCTTCGTTCAGCAGGTCGATCAGCTTCACGGTGCCGCCATCACGGGTCTTGAATGGACGGCCATCGGCGCCGTTCATGGTGCCGAAGCCCATGTGTTCCATTTCCATCGGATGGGTCACGAAGCCGGCCATGCGCGCTACGGCAAACACTTGCTGGAAGTGCAGGGCCTGGCGCTGGTCGACGAAGTACAGCGCGCGGTCGGCCTTGAGCACGCCGCTACGGTAGCGCACGGCGGCCAGGTCAGTGGTGGCGTAGAGGTAGCCGCCGTCAGCCTTGACGATGATCACTGGCAGCGGCTCACCGTCGGCGTTCTTGAACTCGTCGAGGAACACGCACTGGGCGCCGTTGCTCTCGACCAGCATGCCCTTGGCCTTGAGGTCGTTGACCACGTTGATCAAGTCGTCGTTGTAGGCGCTTTCGCCCATGACGTCGGCCATGGTCAGTTTGACGTTCAGCTGTTCATAGATCTTCTGGCAGTGGGACAGCGAGATGTCCTTGAACTTGGTCCACAGCGCCAGGCATTCCGCATCGCCGGCCTGCAGCTTGACCACCAGGCCGCGGGCGCGGTCGGCGAACTCTGCGGATTCGTCGAAGCGTTGCTTGGCGGCACGGTAGAAGTTCTCGAGGTCCGACAGCTCGTCGCTGGTGATCGGGTTTTCCTGCAGGTACGCCATCAGCATGCCGAACTGGGTGCCCCAGTCGCCAACGTGGTTCTGGCGGATCACGGTGTCGCCGAGGAACTCCAGGACTCGCGCCACGCCGTCGCCGATGATGGTCGAGCGCAAGTGGCCGACGTGCATCTCCTTGGCCAGGTTCGGTGCCGACAGGTCGACCACGGTGCGTTGTACGGGACCGGCCTTGCGTACGCCCACTTGAGCGTCGGCCAGGGCCGCATCCAGGCGCGCAGCAAGAGCCTGGGTGTTCTGGAAGAAGTTGAGGAAGCCGGGGCCGGCGATTTCAGCTTTACTGACGTTTTCGTCAACCGGCAGCGCGGCAATGATTTTTTCCGCCAGGTCGCGCGGTTTCATGCCGGCAGGTTTGGCCAGCATCATGGCGATGTTGCTGGCGAAGTCGCCGTGAGTCTTGTCACGGGAGTTCTCCACCTGAATCGCCGGCGTCAGGCCTTCAGGCAACACACCGTCGGTAACGAGTTGGGTGAGGGCTTGCTGGATCAACTGGCGAATGGTGTCTTTCATGGTCTTCTCTTTCAACCGCAGAGCGGCGGCGCATCAATGCGCGGGTGGAAAAACTGGGCATTATCCGTTGCGAAGTCGGGCTTGCCAACCTTAGCAGGCCGGTTATGGATATGTGGCGAAAATTCGACCGTCATCGCGAGCAGGCTCGCGAGAGCGATCTTGCGGTCAATACAAATCGACCGGGTCGACATCCAGCGACCAGCGCACCGCTCGACCGCTCGGCATCTGCTCCAGTACCAGCAGCCACGCACTGAGCAGCCGATGCAGCGGCGCCCGTGCCGTGGCTTGCAGCAACAGTTGTGCGCGATAACGTCCCGCCCGGCGCTCCATGGGGGCCGGCACCGGGCCGAGCAGTTCGATCCCGCTCAGGTTCTGTCCGGCCAGCAGGCGCTCGGCCTCGCTGCAGGCCTCGTCAAGGAAGCCTTCGGCCTGCCCCGGCTTGTGTGCTTCGGCGCGCAGCAGCGCCAGGTGGGCAAAGGGCGGCAGTCCGGCGGCGCGGCGTTCGCTCAAGGCCTGTTCGGCAAAGGCGAAGTAACCTTGTTCGGTCAATTGCACCAGCAATGGATGGTCTGCCAGGTGGGTCTGGATGATCACTTTGCCCGGCTCTTCGGCGCGACCGGCACGACCGGCGACTTGCACGATCAATTGGGCCATGCGCTCGCTGGCGCGGAAGTCACCCGAGAACAACCCACCATCGGCATCGAGGATCGACACCAGGGTCACCCGGGGGAAGTGATGCCCTTTGGCGAGCATCTGCGTGCCCACCAGAATGCATGGCTGACCTTTCTGGATGGTCGCGAACAGCTGGTTCATTGCGTCTTTGCGCGACGTGCTGTCGCGGTCGACCCGCAGCACCGGGTAGTCCGGGAACAATATCCCCAGGCGTTCTTCGGCGCGCTCGGTGCCGGCGCCCACCGGCCGCAGATCGACCGTGCCGCATTTCGGGCAATTGCGCGGAGCCCGTTCTACATAGCCGCAGTGGTGGCAGCGTAATTCGCCGTGGCGCTGGTGTACGGTCATGCGCGCGTCGCAACGTTGGCATTCGGACATCCAGCCGCAATCGTGACAGAGTAGGGTTGGCGCAAACCCTCGGCGGTTGAGAAACACCAGGACTTGCTGACCGGCGGCGAGGGTCTGGCCGATGGCCTGTTGCATGGGGCCGGAGATGCCGCTGTCCAGCGGACGACTTTTCACGTCCAGGCGCAGGAAGCGCGGTTGCTTGGCGCCGCCAGCCCGTTCGTTCAGGCGCAGTAGCCCGTAGCGACCGGTGTAGGCGTTGTGCAGGCTTTCCAGGGAGGGGGTCGCAGAACCCAGGACTATCGGGATGTTTTCCTGTCGCGCACGCACCAGCGCCAGGTCACGGGCGTGGTAACGCAAGCCTTCCTGCTGTTTATAGGAGCCGTCGTGTTCTTCGTCGATGATGATCAGGCCGGGGTTTTTCATCGGCGTGAACAGCGCCGAGCGGGTGCCGATAATAATGTCGGCCTCGCCATCGCGGGCCGCCAGCCAAGACTCCAGGCGTTCACGGTCGTTGACTGACGAGTGCACGAGCGCGATGCGCGCATTGAAGCGTTGCTCGAAGCGCGCCAGGGTTTGCGGCCCGAGGTTGATCTCGGGGATCAGCACCAGCGCTTGCTTGCCGGCCTCGAGGGTCTCGCGGATCAGTTGCAAATAGACTTCGGTCTTGCCGCTGCCCGTCACGCCGGCCAACAGGAACGCATGGAAGCTGTCCAGGCCCGCGCTGATGGCTTCGTAAGCGGCGCGTTGCTCCGGGTTCAGTGGCAGCTCCGGCTGGGCTAGCCAATGTTCGTGACGCTCGCCGGGCGCGTGCTTGCGGATGTCCACCTGTACCAGCTCCTTGGCCAGCAGCAGGTCAAGACTGTCCTTGCTCAGCATCAGCTTGCTCAGCAGTTGATGAGCGACGCCGTGGGGATGCTGGGCCAGGGTCGCCAGGGCCTCGCGCTGGCGCGGGGCGCGGGCAATGCGCGGATCGTCGAGCCTGGCGCCCGGGGTGATCGACCAGAAGCGCTCCTGGCGTGCTTCGGCCAGTTCGCCTTGGCGCAACAGCACTGGTAGTGCCCAGCTCAGGGTGTCGCCGAGGCTGTGCTGGTAGTACTGGGAGGTCCACAGGCACAGCTTGAACAGTGCCGCCGGCAGCGGTGGCGTGGTGTCGAGCAGGGCCAGTGCCGGCTTGAGCTTGTCTGCCGGTACATCGCTGTGGCTGGTGACTTCCACCAGAATGCCGATCATCTCCCGTCGACCGAATGGCACGCGCAAACGCATGCCTGGCTGCAGCTGCTTGCGCAGGACACCGGCCGGCGCGCGGTAGTCGAACAGGCGGCGCAGGGGCGAAGGCAGGGCGAGGCGCAGTATGGCGTCGGGCACGCGGGATGATCTCATTGGGCGGGTGGTGAAGAGGGGGCGGAGCCTAGCAGACGGTCGGGGTCGTGTCCTCCATCAGGAAGCCGTTCACCTGTTGTCGAGCGGATTCTGATGCCAGGCAAGGCGCTACGATGACGCTTGGCACTATGGGGGTAGCAGCGCCGAATGGCGTTGAAAGACGCCGCTGGCAGCAGGCCATATTTTCTGATGGAGGGCGCTTTGGACCGCTTGCGTGATTGAAAAGGTCTGGTAGAATCCGCGGCCTAATTACGTGCGGTATTCAACAATGGTGTTGAGTGGCGGCACGCTAGCCTGAGGAATCACCATGAAAGCCGATATCCATCCAACATACGAAATCACCGCAGTAACCTGCAGCTGTGGCAACAAGTTCGAAACTCGTTCGAACCTGGCCAAGCCTCTGGCGATCGACGTATGCAACGAGTGCCACCCGTTCTACACCGGTAAGCAGAAGACTCTGGATACTGGCGGCCGTGTACAGAAGTTCGCCGACCGTTTCGGTATGTTCGGTGCCAAAAAGGCCTAAGGCCTATCGATTTGGAAGGTCGTTTCGACTTCTCCAGACTGATGAAAAAGGCGTCCCTTGCGGACGCCTTTTTTGTGTCCGCGATTTGGCTGTCCGCGGCTCCAGCCTTCTGCCCGGAAAAGAATGCAAAGACCGTTGCGGTCGTGCCTTGATCCGCGTTTTTGAGGTCGAGGGGATCAATCGTGAGGCGCACATGCTCGCCGAGGGCTTCGCTTATCGGGTGTCGGTGCCGGCGAATGCCGATCTGGTCTAGTTGCTGGCAGGTTGCCGAACGCGTTGCTCGACAGGCTGGGCTGGGGCCTTGGCGGCAGTCTCCTGTGCTGAAAGCGGAGCAGATCACGGCTTACGGCTTCGCCGTGGTCAGTGGTCGTGTGAGCAGGGGCCAATGCAATCGTGGTGGGGTTTGGATCGAGTTGCAGGGCTCGGTTGTATTGCGCGTTGCACCCAATCAGTTCAATCCATTTGATCTGCCGACACTGGAACGACGCAAAGGCAAGCGGATCGAGGCGTGTGGCCGGGTACTCGATCGTTCGTGGCAAGGGCGTTTGCAATCCGCTCGGGCGCACTGGTTGTGGTCATTGACCCATCCGACGATGCTGCAGGTGCCCACTTGAGAAAAATTGTAGACATTTTTTATAGTGATTGTGAACAGTTAAGCCCTTGTGTTCCGTGGCTCTTGGCCCAAAGTCGTAGGGCCGGGCGCTTGACAGGGGTGACTGGTCAGTCTTGTGGGGACTTTGCGAGGCGCGTATCCTCGGCGACCAGTCTGTCCAACAGTAAAAGCGGAATGCCCCCATGTCTGATCTGAAAACTGCCGCTCTCGAATATCATGCCAATCCTCGTCCAGGGAAGCTGAGTGTCGAGCTCACCAAGGCCACTGCTACCGCTCGCGACCTGTCGCTGGCCTATAGCCCCGGCGTAGCCGAGCCAGTACGCGAAATCGCTCGCGATCCTGAACTGGCCTACAAGTACACCGGCAAGGGCAACCTGGTTGCAGTCATTTCCGATGGCACCGCGATTCTCGGCCTGGGTAACCTCGGCCCATTGGCGTCCAAGCCAGTGATGGAAGGCAAGGGCGTACTGTTCAAGCGCTTCGCCGGTATCGACGTGTTCGACATCGAAGTCGACTCCGAAAGCCCACAGGCTTTCATCGACACCGTAAAGCGCATCTCCATCACGTTCGGTGGCATCAACCTGGAAGACATCAAGGCACCTGAGTGCTTTGAGATCGAACGTGCCCTGATCGAGCAGTGCGACATTCCGGTGTTCCACGATGACCAGCACGGTACAGCGATCGTGACCGCTGCCGGCATGATCAACGCCCTGGAAATCGCGGGCAAAACCCTTGCCGATGCCAAGATCGTCTGCCTGGGTGCTGGTGCTGCCGCCATCTCCTGCATGAAATTGCTGGTGAGCATGGGCGCCAACATCGAAAACATCTACATGGTTGACCGTACCGGTGTGATCCACTCCGGCCGTGACGACCTGAACCAGTACAAGGCGGTCTTCGCTCACGCGACTGACAAGCGCACCCTGGCAGACGCCCTGCAAGGTGCTGACGTGTTCGTTGGCCTGTCCGGCCCGAATCTGCTGAGCGCCGAAGGCCTGAAATCCATGGCGGCCAACCCGATCGTGTTCGCCTGCTCGAACCCGGATCCGGAAATCGCCCCGGAACTGGCACACGCCACCCGTGACGACGTGATCATGGCGACCGGCCGTTCGGACTACCCGAACCAGGTGAACAACGTACTGGGCTTCCCGTTCATCTTCCGTGGTGCCCTGGACGTTCGCGCCAAGCGCATCAACGAAGAAATGAAAGTGGCAGCGGCCAACGCCCTGCGTGAACTGGCCAAGCTGCCGGTACCTCAGGACGTGTGCGACGCCTACGGCGGCATCAAGCTGGAATTCGGTCGTGAGTACATCATCCCGAAACCAATGGATGCCCGTCTGATCACCGTGATCTCCGACGCTGTGGCCAAGGCCGCGATCGAGACCGGCGTGGCGACCCTGCCGTATCCGAAGAACTACCCGCTCAAAAGCGTGGATGACGTGTTCAACGGCTAAGCCTGCGTAGCGTCAAGCCCCAAGCCCCAAGCCCCGGCTCTCGCGAGTCGGGGCTTTTTGCATTCTGGCGGGCGATGGGTGGTGTAGCGGGATCGGTGCGATCTGCTTTACTCAGCCTTGCCAAGAGGCGTAGTCGTGCGAAGAAGCTTCTTTTCTATGAAAGCATGCTCAATGTCGCTTTGCTCGAGCAGATTGAAAAGGGGTTCTGCATGTCTTCCGCCATCGAGGCTTCGGTCGACAAGCTGGACAGCGTCCAGTTTCTGCGGGCAATAGCGGCGACGGCCGTGGTCGTTCAACACGTCCCGCTGTTTCGCAATGGTGCCTGGGGCGTCGACATCTTTTTCGTGATCAGTGGCTTCATCATGGCCCTGGTTACCGCCAAGTCGAAAAGACACTTTTTCACCAAGCGTGTGATCCGGGTCGTGCCGCTTTACTGGCTGGGCACCTTTGGCGTATTTGGCGTGGCTCTGCTGCTGCCCAGCTTGCTGGACAACACCACGGCGGATCTGACCGGCCTTATCAAGTCGCTGCTGTTCATTCCCTACCAGAAGGGTGAGTACGTTCAGCCACTGTTGTTCCTCGGCTGGACCCTGAACTTCGAGATGTTCTTCTACGTCCTGTTTGCTCTGTCCATGGCCATCAGTCATCGCCACCGCCTGCTGATCTGCTCGCTCGTACTCATGGTCCTGGTGTTGCTGGGGCAGTGGATGAAGTTCGACTCAGTGATTCTGGATTTCTATAGCTCTGAAATTCTTGCGGAATTTGCCTTTGGCATGGGCTGCTACGCGCTGTATGCCCGCACCGCTGGCTGGCGTGCCTCCGGGCCCACGATCGGGGTGCGAGTGGTTTTGGTGCTGATCAGTGTCACCTGTATTGCCAGCATGCCGTTCAATGAGACCTTTGCGACGACTCTGTGGCGCAGCATTTATTGGGGGATTCCGGCCACCTTGTGCTTTCTGGCGATGGTGCATGGTCTGGCAGGTCTGCGCCTGCCCTGGGGGATGGTGCTGCTCGGCGACGCCAGCTATTCCCTGTATCTGTTCCACCCCTACGTGATGAAGGTGTTCAACAAGGTTTTCCACGTGTTCGATACGTCGGGCCTGCTCGCCTACCTGATGGCAGCGCTGGCCATCGGCCTGTGTTATCTGGTCGCAATCAGCATCTATCGGCTGGTGGAGTTGCCATTGACCAGGCGGCTGCGCGTCATCTTCCTCGACCGTCATCGGGTTGGGAAGCTGCCACCGGAGTTGCCGGTGGAGCGCAGCGAATTGCGGGGTGAATGAGCGAGGTCAGAACAAATCGATCGGCGCGACTTCGTCCGCTGGCAGCGGGCTGCCCGGTGCGGTGCCGTTGCCCAGTTCGCTGCCGGTCGGTGGCGTGTCTTCGCTCTTGAACAGTTCGAAGTAGGCGCCCGGTGTGCCTGGCGATGCCGCGCGACCGCTGATCGGATCAACTCGCAGGCTGAGTATGCCTTCAGGTTCGGCCTGGGTATGGGGCGGCTTGTCCTTGAGCGCTGCGCCCATGTAGTTCATCCAGATGGGCAGTGCCACCGTGCCGCCGTACTCCCGTCTGCCCAGGCTCTCCGGCTGGTCGAATCCGGCCCAGACGGTGGTCACGTAGTCGGCGTTGTAACCCGAGAACCAGGCGTCCTTGGATTCGTTGGTGGTCCCGGTCTTGCCGGCGAGGTCGGTGCGCCCCAGGGCCAGGGCGCGGCGGCCCGTGCCAAGCTTGATCACGTCCTGCAGCATGCTGTTGAGGATGTAGGTCGTGCGCCCGTCGATGATGCGCTCGGCAACGGCCGGCGCGGGTGCGACGGCTTGATCGATCGGGGGCTGGGCTGGCGCGGCGTTGACCGTGAAGGCTTCGGTAGTCGGTACGGCAATGCCGTCGCTGGCGATGGCTCCCTGGGGCACGCTTGGCGGGTTGGCGACGAACAGCGTGTCGCCATTGCGGCTCTCGATCTTGTCGATGATGTACGGAGTGATCTTGTAGCCGCCGTTGGCAAAGGTGCTCCAGCCGGTCGCGATTTCCATCGGAGTCAGCGTCGCCGTGCCCAAGGCCAGCGAGAGGTTGCGTGGCAGGTCGTCCTTGTTGAAGCCGAACTTGCTGATGTAGTCGATGGTGCGGTCCACGCCCAGCGCCTGGAGCAGACGGATGGACACCAGGTTGCGCGACTTGTACAGCGCTTCACGCATGCGGATCGGGCCGAGGAAGGTGTTGGTGTCGTTCTTCGGGCGCCAGACCTTGTCCAGGTACTCGTCGACAAACACGATCGGCGCATCGTTCACCAGGCTGGAGGCGGTGTAGCCGTTATCCAGCGCGGCGCTGTAGACGAAGGGTTTGAAGCTCGAGCCCGGTTGACGCTTGGCCTGCATGGCGCGGTTGTAGTTGCTCTGTTCGAAGGCAAAGCCGCCGACCAGTGCGCGGATTGCCCCGTTTTGCGGATCCAGCGAGACCAGTGCGCCCTGAGCGACCGGGATCTGGCTGAACTTCAGGCTGTTATCGGGCTGACGCTGTACGCGGATCAGGTCGCCGACCTGGGCGACGTCCGAAGGCTGGCGCGGGACGGAGCCCATGCTGTTGGTATTCAGGAACGGCCGCGCCCACTTCATGGTGTCCCAGCTGACGTGCTCGGCGCCAGTGCGTGTCAGCACCTGCAGGCCCAGCTTGTCGACCTGGGTGACGATGGCAGGCTCCAGGCCGCTGATGGTGCGCTGCTTGGTCAGCTCGGCAGCCCAGGCGTCGAGCGTCTTGCCCGGCAGGCGCGATTCAGGGCCGCGATAGCCGTGGCGCTGGTCGTAGGTCATCAGGCCTTCATGGACGGCGGTGTTGGCCATCTCCTGAAGGTTGCTCGGCACGGTGGTGGTGACGCGGAAACCTTCCGTGTAGGCATCGCTGCCATAGCGCCCGACCATTTCGGCGCGGGCCATTTCAGCGATGTACGGCGCGTTCACTTCCGGAGTCGGCACATGGTAGCTGGCGTTCAGCGGTTCGTTGATCGCCGTGGTGTAGTCGGCTTCGGTGATTTTACCGAGCTTGTACATGCGCCCCAGGATCCAGTCGCGACGTTCCTTGCTGCGTGTCGGGTTGGCCAGCGGGTTGAAGCGCGACGGGGCCTTGGGCAGGCCGGCAATCATTGCCATCTGCGCCAGGCTGACGTCACGGATCGACTTGCCGTAATACACCTGTGCCGCGGCCTCGATGCCGTAGGCGCGGTTGCCCAGGTAGATCTTGTTCACATAGAGCTCGAGGATCTCGTCCTTGGTCAGCTGACGCTCGATCTGCAAGGCCAGGAGAATCTCCGTGGTCTTGCGCGAGAAGCTGCGTTCGCTGGTCAGGAAGAAGTTCTTGGCGACCTGCATGGTGATGGTGCTGCCGCCGGACTGGATGTGTCCGCTTTTGATCAGCTGGGTGGCGGCACGCATCAGGCTGCTGGGATCGACGCCATAGTGATTGGCGAAGTTGTCGTCTTCAGCACTTAGTAACGCATTAATGAAATTGGGGGGAATGTCGGCGAAACGTATCGGTGTACGGCGCATTTCGCCAAATTCTGCGATCAACTTGCCGTCGCTGCTATAGACCCGCAAAGGGATCTGCAACTGGATGCTTCTGAGCGCCTCCACCGAGGGGAGGCCCGGGCTAAGGTAAAGAAACGCGCCGCTCAGACTCAGGAGCAGTCCGCAGAAAATGGCGACGATGGACCACCCGAAAAATTTCAGCAGACGAATCAAGGCTTTTGGATATCCAGGGTAAAGAATGAATTAGGCGTCAGGGCATTCAGGGTTAGCAAGGATCGGCCTGCGCTTGCGAAAAGCGGAAAAAAACGATGGGCATTATAAGCACTTTTTCTACCTCAGGCGCATTTGGCCCCAGTGTCAAGACTCGGCTATTGAACGCAACGAACAATAAAGAGTCCGTAACTCACGGAAAGTCATAGGGAATTGGTAGTGCCAGGACTCTTCAATAAAAAGCGCCGCAGGCTGTTGGGCATCGACATCAGTTCAACCTCGGTCAGGCTTGTGGAGCTGAGCCGCTCTGGAACGCGCTATTGCGTCGAAGCCAGTGGGATGGAGCTGTTGCCAGCCGGTGCGGTGGTCGAGAAAAACATTGTCGAACTCGACGCTGTCGGGGCGGCACTGTCCCGGCTGCTGCAAAGGACCAGAAGCGATGTCAGGAATGCCGCGGTGGCGGTTTCCGGATCAGCGGTCATCACCAAAGTCATCGAACTGGATGCCGGGCTGTCAGTCGATGAGATGGAGTGTCAATTGAAGCTCGACGCCGACCAGTATATTCCCTATCCCCTCGACGAAGTCGCCATCGACTTCGACGTCCAGGGTGTCGCTCGTCACAGTCCTGAGCGGGTAGAGGTGCTGCTGGCGGCCTGTCGCAAGGAAAGCATCGAGCTGCGTGAGGCTGCGCTGGCCTTGGCGGGTCTGACGGCCAAGGTGGTCGACATCGAGGCGTTTGCGCTGGAGCGGGCCTATGGCTTGCTGGTGCCACGGCTGGCGGGTTTACGTGAGCGCTCGATCGTGGCGCTGGTCGACATCGGTGACACCATGACCACGCTCAACGTGCTGCTCAATGGTCGAGTGATCTACACCCGTGAGCAACTGTTCGGCGGTCGCCAGTTGACCGAGGACATACAGCGACGATACGGCGTGTCCGTCGAGCAGGCGATGCTGGCCAAACGACAAGGTGGGCTGCCGGAAAACTACGCTCGAGAAGTCCTGCAGCCCTTTTGCGAGACGCTGGTGCAACAGGTGTCGCGCTCCTTGCAGTTTTTCTTTGCCACAGGCCAGTACAGCACGATCGACCATATCGTGCTGGCCGGTGGCACGGCTTCGATCGACGGTCTGGGCCGCATGGTCGAGCAGCGCCTGGAGACGCCAACGCTCGTGGCCAACCCGTTCGTCGGCATGACCTTGGGTCGCAAGGTCAATGCCGTTGCGCTGGCGACTGATGCACCGGCCTTGATGATTGCGTGCGGTCTGGCGCTGAGGAGCTTCGACTGATGGCGCGGATCAATCTACTGCCCTGGCGTGAAGCGCAGCGTGAGGAGCGTCGTCAGCGTTTCCTGCTGTTATTGGTGGGGGTCGTGGTCGTGGCGGTTGGCGTGATTTTGTTGGGCAATCACTGGATCAACAGCGCCATCGAACGGCAGATCGCCCGTAACGCCTATGTCAGCAGGCAGATTGCCGTGCTGGATGACCGGATCCGGCAGATCGGCGAGCTGAAAGCCCGGCGTGAACAACTCGTTGAGCGCATGGGGATTATCCAGGGCCTGCAGGGTAATCGACCGGTCAGTGGGCGAGTCTTTGACCAACTGGTGCGAACCCTGCCCGCTGGCGTGTACTTCACCGAGGTGAAGCGGGTCGACGACACGCTGTCCATCCGTGGTGCGGCACACTCCAGTGACCGGGTCTCGGATCTGATGCGCAATCTCGAGGGTTCCGACTGGTTCGGTGCGCCGAGCCTGAGCGAGGTCAAGACCGCGACGCCTGGCTCATCGGATCAGGCCAGTCTGTTCCGGTTGACTGTTCGCCAGGCAGTGCCGGCCACGACTGGGGGCGCGGAATGAGTCTGGTGCAATGGTTTGACGCGGTGCGCAAGGTCGATATCAATGAACTGGACTTGAACAACATCGGGTCGTGGCCTGCACCGGTCAAGGTCCTGGTCGGTGCATTGGTCATGGTTCTGGTGCTGGTGTTGGGCTACAACCTTCAGCTTCGCGACCTGGACGATCTGCTGGGGCAGGCGCGTGCCGGGGAGGCGAGCCTGAAGGCGCAGTTCTCGAGCAAGGCGCAATTGGCGGCCAACCTCGAGCCCTACACCGAGCAGATGAAAGCCATGGAAAGCGCGTTCGGTGTGCTACTCAGGCAACTGCCCGGCGATACCGAAGTACCAGGGCTGCTGGAGGACATCAGCCGAACCGGCCTGGGCAGTGGCCTGGCGTTCGAAGAGATCAAGCTGCTGCCGGAAGTCGCCCGGCCGTTCTATATCGAACTGCCGATCCAGATCACCGTCACGGGCGACTTTCATGACCTGGCGACCTTCGTCAGTGGAGTCGCGGGACTGCCCCGGATTGTCACCCTGCATGACTTCAGCATCGAGCCCGTCAGCCCAGGTCTCGACGCCAGGCTGCGCATGAGCATCCTGGCCAGGACCTACCGCTACAACGATACCGGGCGCCAGCCATGAGTACGCCGCGATGGCTCTTTCCTGTCGTGCTGGCGGGCAGTCTTGTCGGGTGTGACGGTGACAGCGACTTCAGCGACCTGGATGCCTATATGAACGAGGTGCTGGTGCGTCCGTCCGGCCAGATTGAGCCCATGCCGATCTTCCGCGCTTACCCGACGTTCACGTACAACGCTGCCTCGCTGCGCAGTCCGTTTTCAGCGCAGATCAGGCCGGGCCTGGCCGGTGGCGGTCATGGTTCGCGCGCTGTCCGGCCGGATCCCGCCCGGATCCGGCAATACCTGGAAGGTTTCAATATCGAGCAATTCGAAATGGTCGGCACGATCGCCAATGCCTCGGGCACCTTTGCGCTGTTGCGCGGTGCTGGTGGTGTGCATCGGCTCAAGGTGGGCGACTACCTGGGGCGTAACGACGGGCGGATTGTGGCGATCGGCGATGATCAGGTTGACGTGGTCGAAATTGTTCCCGATGGCGAGGGTGCCTGGCTGGAGCGACCGCGGACCCTCCCTCTGAAAGTGCACTCATAGTGGAACCCGAATCATGAACAGGACTCTTTCAATCCTCGGTCTGTCGCTAGGGATAGCGCTGCTTTCTCCGGGGGTTTCGGCGGCCAGGCTCAACGCGCTGGATGTCACAGCGCTACCGGGTGATCGCGTCGAGCTGAAACTGGCTTTCGATGGGCCACCCCCGGAACCTCATGGCTACACCATGGATAAACCCGCGCGAATTGCCCTCGATTTGCCGGGGGTGACCAGTCACCTGACCAGCAAGCACCGTGACCTGGGCGGTGCAAACGTACGCAGTGCCACGGTGGTCGAGGTCAAGGATCGAGCACGACTGGTGATCAACCTGGCGCAGTTGGCGCCCTACAGTGCGCGGGTCGAAGGCAATTCCTTGTTCGTGGTGGTCGGGCAGGCGGCTGCCGTTGCTCGCAAGGCAAGCCCAACCAAGGTCGCGCAGCCCTCCGGGAGCGCCGACCACGCGGGCAAGGCCATTCGTGGTGTGGACTTCCAGCGTGGAGAGCAGGGTGAGGGCAACGTTGTCATCGACTTGTCGGATCGAGGGATCAGCCCGGATATCCAGGAGCGCGACGGCAAGATCATCCTCAGCTTCGCCAGGACCCGCTTGCCCGAGCGGTTGCGGGTTCGCCTGGACGTCAAGGATTTCGCCACCCCGGTGCAATACGTCAATGCCAGTGCGTCCGCCGACAAGGCCAGCATCAGCATCGAGCCCAGTGGCGCCTTCGACTATTCGACCTTTCAAACCGACAACAAGTTGACCGTCAGTGTCCGCCCGATGGCCGTTGAGGATCTGCAAAAGCGCAATGTCGAGCGCTCTGCCTACAGTGGTGAAAAGCTATCGCTGAATTTTCAGGACATTGATGTGCGTTCAGTACTGCAACTGATCGCCGACTTCACCAATCTCAACCTGGTGGCCAGTGACACGGTGCAGGGCGGCATCACCTTGCGCTTGCAAAACGTGCCTTGGGACCAGGCGCTGGACCTGGTGCTCAAGACCAAGGGGCTGGATAAGCGCAAGCTTGGCAATGTCCTGCTGGTCGCCCCGGCGGACGAGATCGCCGCCCGCGAGCGCCAGGAACTGGAGTCGCTAAAGCAGATCGCCGAATTGGCACCGCTGCGTCGGGAACTGTTGCAGGTCAATTACGCCAAGGCGGTGGACATCGCCAAATTGTTCCAGTCGGTGACCAGTGCCGAGGCCAAGCGCGACGAGCGCGGCTCGATTACTGTCGATGAGCGCACCAACAACATCATCGCCTACCAGACCCGGGATCGCCTGGAGGAACTGAGGCGGATCGTCGCGCAACTGGATATTCCGGTGCGTCAGGTGATGATCGAGGCGCGTATCGTCGAGGCCAACGTCGATTACGACAAGAGCCTGGGTGTGCGCTGGGGTGGTTCGGTGCGTAGTGGCAACTGGAGCGCTTCGGGAGTTGACAGTGCGAAGGAGGGGGGCTTGGGCAGAAGCGCCAGCACCAGTTCACCGTTCGTCGACATGGGGGTGGCGGGCAATACGTCGGGCATCGGTATCGCCTACATCACCGATAACTTGTTGCTGGACCTTGAGCTGACGGCCATGGAGAAGACTGGCAATGGGGAGATTGTCTCGCAGCCCAAAGTAGTGACCTCCGACAAAGAGACCGCGAAGATCCTCAAGGGTACGGAAATCCCCTACCAGGAGTCTAGCTCCAGCGGCGCTACTTCGGTGTCGTTCAAGGAGGCCTCGCTGTCTTTGGAGGTGACACCGCAGATCACTCCCGACAACCGCATCATCATGGCGGTCAAGGTCACCAAGGACGAACCTGACTACCTGAACAAGGTGCAGGATGTACCGCCGATCAAGAAGAACGAGGTCAATGCCAATGTGCTGGTGACCGATGGCGAAACCATCGTTATTGGTGGGGTTTTCTCAAATACTCAGAGCAAGGTCGTAGATAAAGTGCCATTTCTCGGTGATGTGCCGTATCTTGGCCGCCTTTTCAGGCGTGACGTGGTGTCGGAGAAAAAATCCGAGCTGCTGGTATTTCTCACTCCGCGTATCATGAATAACCAGGCGATTGCTGTGAGTCATTGATTCTGTGCGAAATTTGATTCTTGTTGGGCCGATGGGTGCTGGTAAAAGCACCATCGGTCGCTTGTTGGCCAAAGAGTTGCGCCTGCCGTTCAAGGATTCCGATAAGGAAATTGAATTGCGCACGGGTGCCAATATCCCGTGGATCTTCGACAAAGAAGGCGAACCCGGCTTTCGTGACCGCGAGCAGGCGATGATCGCCGAATTGTGCGCGCTCGACGGCGTGGTGCTGGCGACGGGTGGTGGCGCGGTCATGCGCGAAGCCAATCGTCGTGCACTGCACGCCGGCGGGCGCGTGGTGTATTTGCATGCGTCGGTCGAGCAGCAGGTCGGGCGCACTTCGCGCGATCGCAATCGTCCGTTGCTGCGCACCGCCGATCCGGCCAAGACCCTGCGCGATCTGCTGACGCTGCGCGATCCGCTGTATCGGGAAATCGCCGACCTGGTGGTGGAAACCGATGAGCGGCCACCGCGGATGGTTGTCCTAGACATTCTGGAGCGCTTGCAGCAGCTTCCTCCCCGTTAATCCCCGGCGCGAAATGCGCTATCCTCGGCCTCGCGCCATGATGGCTTCGGGGTGTGGCGCGAGACGGGTGGGCAACGTCATTCAATCAGGTGTTGCCAATCGATAACAAAAGGCAGGGCACCTGATTCCAACTTCATTGTGGGGACACATGCAGACACTTAAGGTCGATTTAGGCGAGCGTAGCTACCCGATCCATATTGGCGAAGGGTTGCTGGACCAGCCCGAGTTGCTGGCGCCGCATATCGCTGGGCGGCAAGTGGCAATCATCTCCAACGAGACCGTTGCGCCACTGTATCTGGAGCGTCTGACCCGCAGCCTGGCACAGTTTTCCGTCATTTCGGTGGTGTTGCCCGATGGCGAAGCCTTCAAGACCTGGGAAACCCTGCAAACCATTTTCGATGGCCTGCTCACCGCACGCCATGACCGGCGCACCACCGTGATCGCCCTGGGCGGCGGCGTGATTGGCGACATGGCCGGTTTTGCCGCCGCCTGTTACCAGCGTGGTGTCGATTTCATCCAGGTACCGACCACCTTGCTGTCGCAAGTCGACTCCTCGGTAGGCGGCAAGACCGGGATCAACCATCCGTTGGGCAAAAACATGGTGGGCGCTTTCTATCAGCCGAACGTGGTGCTGATCGATACCGCCACCCTCAACACCTTGCCGGCCCGCGAACTGTCTGCCGGCCTGGCCGAAGTCATCAAGTACGGGTTGATCTGCGACGAGCCGTTCCTGACCTGGCTCGAAGACAACGTCGACCGCTTGCGCGCCCTCGACCAGGGCGCGCTGACCTACGCCATCGAGCGCTCCTGCGCGGCCAAGGCTGCGGTGGTTGGCGCCGATGAGCGTGAGTCCGGTGTGCGGGCCACGCTCAACCTGGGTCATACCTTTGGCCACGCTATCGAAACCCACATGGGCTATGGTGTCTGGCTACATGGCGAAGCGGTGGCTGCGGGCACGGTAATGGCGCTGGAGATGTCGTCGCGCCTGGGCTGGATCACACCCCAAGAGCGCGATCGCGGTATTCGCCTGTTCCAGCGTGCCGGGTTGCCGGTCATCCCGCCAGAAGAGATGACCCCTGCCGATTTTCTCGAACACATGGCAATAGACAAGAAAGTAATCGACGGCCGTTTGCGGCTGGTGTTGTTGCGCCGTATGGGCGAAGCCGTAGTGACCGACGATTATCCGAAAGAGGTTTTACAGGCCACGCTGGGAGCGGATTACCGCGCCCTGGCTCAGCTTAAAGGTTAATAAGATCCCCATGACCAGTTTGCATGCCGACGAGGCGTTCCTAGGCCACTACCAGTTGAACCATGACCCCTTTGCTCCACGGGTTCCAGGGTTCAAATTCTTCCCTGCCCAGCGCAAGCCCGTGCTGGGACAACTGCATCACCTGGCCCGTTATAGCCAGCTGTTGCTGGTGGTCACCGGGCCGCAAGGCAGCGGCAAGACCCTGTTGCGCCAGGCGCTGGTTGCCAGCACCAACAAGCAGACGGTACAGAGCGTGGTGGTCTCCGCCCGCGGTGCCGGTGATGCGGCCGGTGTGTTGCGTCAGGTGGCCCAGTCGCTGGAAATCGCGCAGGCTGAAGTCGGTGCGATCCTCAAGCAGGTGGTGCAGCTCGCGTTGACCGGCCAGGAAGTCTATCTGCTGGTGGACGACGCTGAGCAGCTCGACGAGTCGGCGCTTGAAGCGTTGCTGGCCCTGGCGGCCGGTGCGTCTGAGGGGCGTCCGCATGTGTTCCTGTTCGGTGAGCCGTCGCTGATCGCCGGGCTTGAGCAGTTGACGGGCGAGGAAGAGCGCTTCCACGTCATCGAACTGCAACCGTATGCCGAGGAGGAAACTCGCGAATACCTGGCACAGCGCCTTGAGGGTGCAGGTCAGGGAATCGAACTTTTCTCCGCCAATCAGATCTCTGAGATTCACGAAAGCTCCGACGGCTGGCCTGGAAACATCAATCAGGTTGCCCGCGATGCGATGATCGAAGCCATGATTGCTAGCCGCTCAGCGGTCAAGCGTCCAAGTATGGGGTTCAACATGCCGAAGAAACACGTATTGGCAATTTCCGCCGTCGTCGTGGTTGCGGTGGCCGCTGCCTGGTTGATGCCGGGTCGCAGCAAGACACCAACCACCGGCGCACCTGCCAACGAGCAGGCGCAACTGCCGCTCGGCCAGGGCACTCCAACACCGAACGGCGGCGCTCCGGCGGTCGAGTTCGCCGGTAATACCCAGCCGATGCCGCTGCCGCTGGTCGGGCAATCCCAGCCGGTAATGCGGGGGCCGTTGGCTGAAGAGGCCGGTGGCATCACCGAGGGCGACGACGGTGTGCCGCTCGAAGGTTCCAGCGCTGTTCCGCCGACCGTGACCACCATTGCACCGCCGGCCGGCATTTCAGCCGGTCCTGCACCGACCCCGGCTCCAGCACCTGTTGCCAAGCCAGCGCCAGCGCCTGTCCAGGTTGCTACCGCCAAGCCTGCGCCTGCTCCAGCGGCCAAACCGGCTCCTGTGGCCAAGCCTGCTCCAGCGGCCAAGCCGGCCGAGAAGCCAGCCACTGTCGCCAAGGCGACATCCGGTGGCAGTTGGTATGCCGGTCAGGCTCCGGGCAGCTACGTCGTACAGATCCTGGGCACCAGCTCGGAAGCCACGGCGCAGAACTTCGTCAAAGAGCAAGGCGGCCAGTACCGCTATTTCAAGAAAGTGCTCAACGGCAAGCCGCTTTACGTCATCACTTACGGCAGCTTCGCCAACCGCGATGCAGCTGTTACCGCTATCAAGGCCTTGCCAGCGAAGGTTCAGGCTGGTAAACCTTGGCCTCGCACTGTCGCCAGCGTCCAACAGGAACTGGCAGCAACTCGCTGAAGATTCGGCGGCCTTATCCAGGCCGCCTCTCCAAGCACCTCAAAATTTCTACAAGTGCGCGCAGCCCTGCAGGCCGCGTGCCTTGTGGTGTCTGCGTCACAGTAGTCTTTGGGTCGTTGCGGTCAACATCAAAAATGTTTTGACTAGCACAGCATATCGCTTTAAACCTTTCATAAATGCGACATAGATTTGCGACATTTCGTCGTCAAATTTGTGAGCCTCTGTGTCGGTGTGTACAATGACCTCCCTTTTGCCCCCGCAAAGCTGGCGTACGTTCGGCGCGGAAGGTAAGCGGTTGAATTAAAAAGAAATTTGTCTCTGCAAGAGGCAGCCTGGTGAGAAAGTGTCTATGAAAGCAGGTCTGTACCAACCCGATGAATTCAAGGATAACTGCGGTTTCGGCCTGATAGCCCATATGCAGGGCGAACCCAGTCATACCCTTTTGCAAACGGCCATCGAGGCCCTGACCTGCATGACCCACCGCGGTGGGATCAACGCCGACGGCAAGACCGGTGACGGTTGCGGTCTGCTGATTCAGAAACCGGATGTGTTCCTGCGTGCCATCGCCCAGGAAACCTTCGGTGTGGAACTGCCCAAGCAATATGCAGTGGGCATGGTCTTCTTCAACCAGGATCCGGTCAAAGCCGAAGCTGCTCGCGAGAACATGAACCGCGAGATCCTGGCTGAGGGCCTGCAACTGATCGGCTGGCGCAAAGTGCCAATCGACACCAGCGTCCTTGGCCGCCTGGCCCTGGAACGGTTGCCGCAGATCGAACAAGTGTTCATCGCCGGTGATGGCCTGAGCGATCAGGACATGGCGATCAAGCTATTCAGCTCCCGTCGTCGCTCGTCCGTGGCCAACGCCGCCGACACCGACCACTACATCTGCAGCTTTTCCCACAAGACCATCATTTACAAAGGCCTGATGATGCCGGCGGATTTGACCGCCTTCTATCCAGACCTGAGTGACCAGCGCCTGCAAACCGCGATTTGCGTGTTCCACCAGCGCTTCTCCACCAACACCTTGCCGAAATGGCCGCTGGCTCAACCGTTCCGCTTCCTGGCGCACAACGGCGAGATCAACACCATCACCGGCAACCGCAACTGGGCCGTGGCCCGTCGCACCAAGTTCACCAACGACCTGATGGACCTGGAAGAGCTCGGCCCGCTGGTCAACCGCGTCGGTTCCGACTCCTCGAGCATGGACAACATGCTGGAGCTGATGGTCACCGGTGGCATCGACCTGTTCCGTGGCGTGCGGATGATCATTCCGCCTGCGTGGCAGAACGTCGAGACCATGGACCCGGACCTGCGGGCGTTCTACGAATACAACTCGATGCACATGGAGCCGTGGGACGGTCCGGCCGGCGTGGTAATGACCGACGGTCGCTACGCGGTGTGCCTGCTCGACCGTAACGGTCTGCGTCCAGCGCGTTGGGTCACCACCAAGAACGGTTTCATCACCCTGGCCTCGGAAATCGGTGTCTGGAATTACCAGCCTGAAGACGTGATCGCCAAGGGCCGTGTGGGCCCGGGCCAGATCTTTGCCGTGGACACCGAAACCGGTCAGATCCTCGACACCGACGCCATCGACAACCGTCTGAAGTCCCGTCATCCCTACAAGCAATGGCTGCGCAAGAATGCCCTGCGCATCCAGGCGACCATGGAAGACAACGACCACGGTTCGGCCTTCTACGACGTCGACCAGCTCAAGCAGTACATGAAGATGTACCAGGTCACCTTCGAAGAGCGTGACCAGGTGCTGCGTCCATTGGGCGAGCAGGGCTACGAAGCGGTTGGCTCCATGGGCGACGACACGCCGATGGCCGTGCTGTCCCAGCGTGTGCGCACGCCGTACGACTATTTCCGTCAGCAGTTCGCGCAGGTCACCAACCCGCCGATCGACCCGCTGCGCGAAGCCATCGTCATGTCGCTGGAAATCTGCCTCGGTGCCGAGCGCAACATCTTCCAGGAGTCGCCGGAACACGCCTCGCGCGTGATCCTCAGCTCGCCGGTCATTTCCCCGGCCAAGTGGCGCTCGCTGATGAACCTCGATCGCCCGGGCTTCGAACGCCAGGTCATCGACCTCAACTACGATGAGGCCGTGGGCCTTGAAGCCGCCGTGCGCAATGTCGCCGATCAGGCAGAAGAAGCCGTGCGTTCCGGTCGCACCCAGATCGTGCTGAGTGACCGCCACATTGCCCCGGGCAAGTTGCCGATCCACGCTTCGCTCGCCACCGGCGCGGTACACCACCGCCTGACCGAAAAAGGCCTGCGTTGCGACTCCAACATCCTGGTCGAGACCGCCACCGCTCGCGATCCGCACCACTTCGCGGTGCTGATCGGTTTCGGCGCCTCGGCGGTCTATCCGTTCCTGGCCTACGAAGTGCTGGGTGACCTGATCCGCACCGGTGAAGTACTGGGCGACCTCTATGAGGTGTTCAAGAACTACCGCAAAGGCATCACCAAAGGCCTGCTGAAGATCCTGTCGAAGATGGGCATCTCGACCATCGCCTCGTATCGCGGTGCTCAGTTGTTCGAAGCCATCGGCCTGTCCGAGGAAGTGTGCGACCTGAGCTTCCGTGGCGTGCCGAGCCGCATCAAGGGTGCGCGCTTCGTCGACATCGAAGCCGAGCAAAAGGCCCTGGCTGCCGAAGCCTGGAGCCCGCGCAAGCCGATCCAGCAGGGTGGTTTGCTGAAGTTCGTCCACGGTGGCGAATATCACGCCTACAACCCGGACGTGGTCAACACCCTGCAAGCCGCTGTGCAGCAGGGTGACTACAGCAAGTTCAAGGAATACACGGCGCTGGTGGACAACCGTCCGGTGTCGATGATCCGCGACCTGTTCAAGGTCAAGACCCTGGATACGCCGCTGGACATCAGCGAGATCGAACCGCTGGAATCGGTGCTCAAGCGCTTCGACTCCGCCGGTATCTCCCTGGGCGCCCTGTCGCCGGAAGCTCACGAAGCCCTGGCCGAAGCCATGAACCGCCTGGGTGCGCGTTCCAACTCCGGCGAAGGCGGCGAAGACCCGGCGCGCTACGGCACCATCAAGAGCTCGAAAATCAAGCAGGTGGCGACCGGCCGCTTCGGTGTGACCCCGGAGTACCTGGTCAACGCTGAAGTGCTGCAGATCAAAGTCGCCCAGGGTGCCAAGCCCGGCGAAGGGGGGCAGTTGCCGGGCGGCAAGGTCAACGGTCTGATCGCCAAGCTGCGTTATGCCGTGCCGGGCGTGACCCTGATCTCGCCTCCGCCGCACCACGACATCTACTCGATCGAAGACTTGTCGCAGCTGATTTTCGACCTCAAGCAAGTCAACCCGAAGGCGCTGGTCTCGGTGAAACTGGTTGCCGAAGCAGGCGTCGGTACCATCGCCGCCGGTGTGGCCAAGGCTTACGCGGACCTGATCACCATCTCCGGCTACGACGGCGGCACCGGTGCATCGCCACTGACCTCGATCAAGTATGCGGGCGCTCCATGGGAGCTGGGCCTGGCGGAAACCCACCAGACCCTGCGCGGCAACGACCTGCGCGGCAAGGTCCGGGTGCAGACCGACGGCGGCCTGAAAACCGGCCTCGACGTGATCAAGGCTGCGATTCTCGGTGCTGAAAGCTTCGGCTTCGGCACCGCGCCGATGATCGCCCTGGGCTGCAAATACCTGCGTATCTGCCACCTGAACAACTGCGCTACCGGCGTGGCGACCCAGAACGAGAAGCTGCGCAAGGACCACTACATCGGGACCGTCGACATGGTGGTGAACTTCTTCACCTACGTCGCCGAAGAAACCCGTGAGTGGCTGGCCAAGCTGGGCGTGCGTTCCCTCGAGGAACTGATCGGCCGCACCGACCTGCTGGAAATCCTCGAAGGGCAGACTGCCAAGCAGAACCACCTGGACCTGACTCCGTTGCTGGGCAGCGATCACATCCCGGCGGACAAGCCACAGTTCTGCGAAGTGGACCGCAACCCGCCGTTCGACAAAGGCCTGCTGGCCGAGAAAATGGTCGACCTGGCCACCTCGGCGATCAACGACATGTGCGGCGCTGATTTCGCTCTGGATATCTGCAACTGCGACCGTTCCATCGGCGCACGGATCTCCGGTGAAATCGCGCGCAAACACGGCAATCAGGGCATGGCCAATGCGCCGATCACCTTCCGCTTCAAAGGCACGGCCGGTCAGAGCTTCGGTGTGTGGAACGCCGGCGGCCTGAACATGTACCTGGAAGGCGACGCCAACGACTACGTCGGCAAAGGCATGACCGGCGGCAAGCTGGTCATCGTGCCGCCCAAGGGCAGCATCTACAAGACTCAAGACAGTGCCATTATCGGCAACACCTGCCTGTATGGCGCCACCGGCGGCAAGCTGTTCGCTGCCGGTACCGCGGGCGAGCGCTTCGCGGTGCGTAACTCCGGTGCCCACACCGTGGTGGAAGGCACGGGCGATCACTGCTGCGAATACATGACCGGTGGTTTCGTCTGTGTCCTGGGCAAGACCGGTTACAACTTCGGTTCAGGCATGACCGGCGGTTTCGCCTACGTGCTCGACCAGGACAACAGCTTCGTTGACCGGGTCAACCACGAACTGGTGGAAATCCAGCGGATCAGCGGCGAGGCGATGGAAGCCTACCGCAGCCACTTGCAACGCGTGCTGAACGAATACGTCGAGGAAACCGACAGCGAATGGGGCCGTAACCTCGCTGAAAACCTTGATGACTATGTGCGTCGTTTCTGGCTGGTCAAACCTAAGGCGGCGAGCTTGAAATCTCTGCTCTCCAGTACTCGTGCGAGTCCGCAATAAACGACGCAGCGGCAAGCCGCAAGCTTCAAGCGGCAAGCTTGAAGCCTGCGCGGTGAGGCGGATTAATTTGATTTTCTTGCAGCTTGAAGCTTGCAGCTTGAAGCTGTCGTGTACGAGGTTTTGAAGATGGCCGAACGTCTCAGCAACGACTTCCAATTCATCGAGGTCGGGCGCAAGGATCCGAAGAAGAAACTGTTGCGTCAACGCAAGAAAGAGTTCGTGGAAATCTACGAACCCTTCAAACCCCAGCAGTCGGCCGACCAGGCCCACCGCTGCCTGGGTTGCGGTAACCCGTATTGCGAATGGAAGTGCCCGGTGCACAACTTCATTCCCAACTGGCTGAAGCTGGTGGCCGAGGGCAATATCCTCGCCGCCGCCGAACTGTCGCACCAGACCAACACCCTGCCGGAAGTCTGCGGCCGGGTGTGCCCGCAGGACCGTCTGTGCGAAGGTGCCTGCACCCTTAACGACGGCTTCGGCGCGGTGACCATCGGTTCGGTGGAGAAGTACATCACCGACACCGCGTTCGCCATGGGCTGGCGCCCGGACATGTCCAAGGTCAAGCCGACCGGCAAGCGTGTGGCGGTGATCGGTGCGGGGCCTGCGGGCCTGGGCTGTGCCGACGTGCTGGTGCGCGGTGGCGTGACCCCGGTGGTGTTCGACAAGAACCCGGAAATCGGCGGTCTGCTGACCTTCGGTATCCCTGAGTTCAAGCTGGAAAAGACCGTGCTGAGCAATCGCCGCGAAGTCTTTACCGGCATGGGCATCGAGTTCCGCCTGAACACCGAAGTGGGCAAGGACGTGACCATCGAGCAGTTGCTCGAAGAATACGATGCCGTGTTCATGGGCATGGGCACCTACACCTACATGAAGGGCGGCTTTGCCGGTGAGGACCTGCCGGGTGTCTATGACGCCCTGGATTTCCTGATTGCCAACGTCAATCGCAACCTGGGCTTTGAAAAGTCGCCGGAAGATTTCGTCGACATGAAGGGCAAGAAGGTCGTGGTCCTCGGCGGTGGCGACACGGCGATGGACTGCAACCGGACCTCGATCCGCCAGGGCGCCAAGTCGGTGACCTGCGCCTATCGTCGTGACGAAGCGAACATGCCGGGCTCGCGCAAAGAAGTGAAGAACGCCAAGGAAGAAGGCGTGAAGTTCCTCTATAACCGCCAGCCAATCGCCATTGTTGGTGAAGACAAGGTCGAAGGCGTGAAGGTGGTCGAGACCCGTCTCGGCGAGCCAGACGCCCGTGGCCGTCGCAGCCCCGAGCCGATCCCGGGCTCCGAAGAGATCATCCCGGCCGACGCCGTGGTCATCGCTTTCGGATTCCGTCCAAGCCCGGCGCCGTGGTTCGAGCAGTTCGAGATCCAGACCGACAGCCAGGGCCGTGTTGTCGCCCCGGAACAAGGAAAGTTCAAGCACCAGACCAGCAACCCGAAAATCTTCGCCGGTGGCGACATGGTGCGCGGTTCCGACCTGGTGGTAACGGCAATCTTCGAAGGCCGCAATGCCGCCGAAGGGATCCTGGATTACCTGGGGGTCTGAAGACCCCAGCGGCAAGCTTCAAGCGGCAAGCTGCAAGTTAAAGCAATCGCGCTCTTAACTTGTGGCTTGTAGCTTGTCGCTCGTCACTGTCTTTCTGCGTCTCGCTCTGAGAAAATGCCCGCACTTTTTTTCCGGATGCCGACATGACTGCCCTGAAGAACGACCGTTTCCTTCGCGCCCTGCTCAAGCAACCCGTAGACGTCACGCCCGTGTGGATGATGCGTCAGGCCGGTCGCTACCTGCCTGAATACCGCGCCAGCCGTGCCAAGGCCGGCGACTTCATGAGCCTGTGCATGAACCCATCGTTCGCTTGCGAAGTCACGATGCAGCCGCTCGACCGTTATCCACAGCTGGATGCGGCGATCCTGTTCTCCGATATCCTGACCATCCCCGATGCCATGGGCCAAGGCCTGTACTTCGAGACCGGCGAAGGTCCGCGCTTCAAGAAAGTCGTCAGCACGATGGCCGACATCGAAGCCCTGCCGATTCCTGATCCGCACAAAGACCTCGGCTACGTGATGGACGCGGTCAGCACCATCCGCCGCGAACTGAACGGCCGCGTGCCGCTGATCGGCTTTGCCGGCAGCCCATGGACCCTGGCCACCTACATGGTCGAAGGCGGCTCGTCGAAAGACTACCGCAAGACCAAAACCATGCTCTACGACAACCCGCAAGCCTTGCACCTGCTGCTGGACAAGCTCGCGCAGACGGTCACCAGCTACCTCAACGGCCAGATCATGGCCGGTGCGCAAGCGGTACAGATCTTCGACAGCTGGGGCGGCAGCCTCTCGGCGGCGGCATACCAGGAATTCTCCCTGGCCTACATGCGCAAAATCGTCAGCGGCCTGATCCGTGAGCACGAAGGCCGCAAAGTGCCTGTCATCCTGTTCACCAAGAACGGTGGCCTGTGGCTGGAAAGCATCGCTGACGCTGGCGCTGATGCATTGGGCCTGGACTGGACCTGCGACATCGGCAGCGCCCGTGACCGCGTCGGCAGCAAGGTGGCCCTGCAAGGCAACATGGACCCTACCGTGCTCTACGCCAAGCCAGAAGCGATCCGTGCCGAAGTCGGGCGGATCCTCGCCAGCTACGGCAAAGGCAGTGGCCACGTGTTCAACCTCGGCCACGGTATCACCCCGGAAGTCGACCCGGAACACGCTGGCGCCTTCCTGCGCGCGGTGCACGAGTTGTCGGCGCAGTACCACGAGTAATCGTGAGCGGATGAGCAAAACGCCCGGCCGATGCCGGGCGTTTTCATGGGCGCGGATTAAGTTTCAATTCAGCGAGCCTGATTATGCTGGGGCCATCGAAATCAACACGGAATCATCCCCATGAAAGCTCGTTACCTCGCTCTGCTGATTGCCCCGCTGTTCAGTACCGCTGCTTTGGCCGCCGGCTACACCGGTCCTGGGGCTGAGGTGGTGACCACCGTGGCCGCCGCCAACGATGCCGCTGACGACACCCCGGTGGTCCTGCAGGGCTTCGTGGTCAAGAAACTGAACAACGACGACAAGTACGAATTCAAGGACGCTACGGGCACTGTGACGGTCGAAATCGATAATGAGGACTTGCCAGCCGTCGCCTTCAACGACAAGACCCGGGTCAAGCTGACCGGTGAAGTGGAGAAGGGCTTGATCAAGCGTGAGATCGATGTCGATCTGCTGGAGATCATCAACTAAGACGTCGTTTCTTCCCAAGGGCCGCTCTGCGGCCCTTTTTGCGTCAGGCTCTGGCGCTTTCTGCCAGCGTCGGCAACTTCGCCAGTTTCAATGCCACCCACAAGGCAACCAGCAACAACCCGCCGATAAACAGACCAATCCCGTTCCAGCCACCCAGGTGCCAGAAGACGCCGCCTGCGGTACCGGCGATGCTGGAGCCGGCGTAGTAACTGAACAGATACAGCGACGAGGCTTGGCCCTTGGCTTTGGTGGCACGGCGGCCGATCCAGCTGCTGGCCACCGAGTGTGCGCCGAAGAAGCCAAAGGTGAAGATCAGCATGCCGATGATCACCAGCGGCAACGGGCTGAGCATGGTCACGGCCAGGCCGGCGAGCATCAGCACGATGGTTGCCCAGAGCACTTTACGCCGCCCCAGCCTGTCGGCCAGCGAGCCGATTTTCGCCGAGCTGTAGATGCCCGACAGGTAAACCACAGACAGCAGGCCGACAAAGGCCTGGTCCATGTGGTACGGCGCGGCTAGCAGGCGATAGCCGATGTAGTTGAACAAGGTGACGAACGCGCCCATCAGCACAAAGGCCTCAAGGAACAGCAACGGCAGGCCGGCATCGCGAAAGTGCATGCGGAAGCCTTCGAGCAGACTGCGCGGGTGCATTGAGCGCGAGCGGAAGTTGCGTGACTCAGGAAGGATCTTCCAGAACACCGCGGCCGCGATCAGTGCCAGGCCGCCGATCACCAGCATCGCCGTGTGCCAGTTGACGAAGTCGATCAGCACGCCAACGATCAATCGGCCGCACATCCCGCCAATGGCGTTGCCACCGATGTACAGGCCCATCGCCAAGCCGATGTGTTGTGGATGAATCTCTTCGCTCAGGTACGTCATGGCCACCGCCGCCAGCCCGCTGAGGGACAAGCCGGTCAAGGCGCGCATCAGCAGAATCCCCTCCCAGGTCGGCATCATGGCGCTGGCGATGGTGCACAGCGCAGCGGCAAACAGGGCAGCCACCATCACCGGCTTGCGGCCGATGCGGTCGGAGATGGGGCCGGTAACCAGCAGGCCGATGGCGAGCATCCCGGTAGCCACCGACAGGATCAGGCTGCTCTGTGCGGCGTTGATCGAAAATTCATGGGAGAACAGCGGCATCATCGGCTGCACGCAATAGAGCAGGGCGAAGGTGGCAAAGCCGCCACTGAACAGCGCCAGCACGGTGCGCATGAACATCGGCGTGCCTTTTTCGATGTACACCTCGTTCAGTTGGGCGACCCCATCGTCCAGAACGGCAGGCGGTATTTCATGGGCGAGTGGAGCGACAGCAGTTTTCACGGGGGACCTCGGGAGTGCATAGCCGGGCGGGCAATGAAAAAATCATATAGCCGGCTAATATTTCTATCCAATATATTGTTCGATCTGTTTGAGAGCTTTTACGACCTAATGGGGTTTTCATGGAATTGCGTCATCTGCGCTACTTCATCGCCGTCGCCGAAGAACTGCATTTCGGCCGCGCTGCACAGGTCCTGGGCATCTCCCAGCCTCCCCTGAGTCAGCAGATCCAGGTGCTGGAACAGGAAGTCGGTGCCCGCTTGTTCGAGCGTACCAATCGTCGGGTCGAGCTCAGTGAGGCCGGTCGGCTGTTCCTTGAAGAGGCGCGGCTGGTGCTGGCCCAGGTCGACAAAGCCGCCGATGTGGCCCGCCGTGCCCAACTCGGCGAGTTGGGGGAGTTGAAGATCGGCTTCACCTCATCCGCACCGTTCAACTCGACCATCCCCCAGGCCATCTTCTCGTTTCGCCAACGCTTCCCGGCCGTGCACCTGAACCTGCGGGAAATGAGCAGCACCCAGGTCGCCGATGCGCTGGTGGATGAGTCGATTCAGGTCGGTATCATGCGGCCGTTGCCGCTGCCGGATTCGCTTGAGGTGGTCGAGCTGACGCGTGAGCCGTTGGTGGCGGTGCTCAGCTCCAAGGACCCGTTGTCGGTAGGCAGCGAGGAGGGTGTGTTCCTGTCGGCGCTGGCCAATGAGCCGTTCGTGTTCTTCCCGCGCAGCTACGGCAGTGGCCTTTACGCGCAACTGTTGAGCCTGGCGCGTGACGCCGGGTTCAGCCCGCACTTCGCCCAGGAGGCCGGCGAGGCCATGACCATCATCGGCCTGGTGGCCGCCGGCCTGGGCGTGTCGGTGTTGCCCGCGTCTTACCAGCGGATGCGCATCGACGGTGTGGTCTACCGCCCCTTGCTTGACCCGCTGGCGATGTCGGCGGTGTGGCTGGTGCAGCGCAAGGACCAGAAATCACCGATGGCCAAGGCGTTTGTCGAGTTACTGACGCGCAAGATTGAATTCAGTAGTTAGCATCGGGGATTACATCGTTACCTTGGGCGCTCGACGAAGGACCAATGACAATTGATTTAGGTTGTTAGCGTGATATAGCTATTTTGAAAAGTTGAAGTTGATGCGCAATGTAAGTGCCGAACGTCACCGAGTATAGGGTGAAGAGCAATATGTGATTTGGGGCATGCCAATAGTTAATGTTGGAAGTTAAAATTGCGGATGAAGCTATGGACAGCGCTGCGCAGGCTGCCGCTGAACGATGCTCAAGGCTAATTTTATTTCTCGTGAAAATTATTGTTTGAACTGCTGAAAATAAAGCGAGCGCGATGAGTGTGGCTGTTATGAATGATAGCGGAATGGCTATGGAGTCTTGATCATTCGGGTAAAGTCCGATTTTGAAGTTGGTGATGACGGTCTGGACGCTTGCGATTGTAGTGGTTATTAGTGATAGGTAGTATAGGCATGTCAGGCGCCAAATTTTCTTGTTCACAAGATGTTTCCTGGGGCGGTAGCTTTATGAAAAGCTACTGTGACCACTTCAGGTTGTGGTGGAGGCATGACGTAGGTCCCGTCAATGATTATGCCGTCCGTGGACCAATATCCTCCGAAAGTTCCTCTCCATACTCCAGTGATGGATGTTGCAGGTAATTCGCTTTTGTTTTGTGGCATGGCCTTGATCCTTGGCGGAAATATTATCCAAGTTTATTTTTGTTGTTTGTGTGATTTTTTTTTGGGGCGGGAGAGTTAATGATTATGCATTGTTCTACAGGGTGCTCAATAGTGATTTGATATGTCAGGAAGCGTATTGCATTAGTTGCAGAAATTTTCAGGGGCGACCTGATCACTTGTAACCAGATAGCAGAAAGGAAGGCGTAAATGCACTTTCGGGCAGATTTCTGGTCAGCGAATGCGAGTTTGAAAAGCTCTGCGCTCGTGCCTGATCCTTGCGCGGTGCCACACCGGCCAAGTAAATACCGGCATGGCCCTCGTAATGACGTTCACGACAGAGGTACTTCAGGTCACTGCCCGCGCCGGAAAATCAACGAAGTGTTGACCCCACCAAAGGCGAAGTTGTTGTTCATGACGTACTGATTACTCATCTGCCTGAACTCGCCGCGCAGGTAGTCCAGTGCGCCACACTGCGGGTCGACGTTGTCGAGGTTGAGGGTGTGGGCGTACTGGTCACTGTTGAGCATTTCGATGCTGAACCAGGACTCCAGTGCACCGCAGGCGCCCAGGGTGTGGCCGAGGAAGCTCTTTTGCGAGCTGATGGGCATGCGGCTGCCGAACAGGCTGCTGGTGGCCAGGGTTTCGGCGATATCGCCCTGCTCGGTGGCGGTGCCGTGACCATTGACGTAGCCGATATCGGAAGGTTTCAGTCCTGCGTCTTCCAGCGCCAGTTCCATGGCCCGACGCATGGTGGCTTGTTCCGGCCGGGTGGTGTGCTGACCGTCGGCGTTGCTGCCAAAACCGACGAGTTCCGCGTGGATATGGGCGCCACGGGCCAGGGCGTGCTCAAGCTCTTCAAGCACCAGCATGCCGCCGCCTTCGCCGATCACCAGGCCATCACGGGCGCTGTCGTAGGGGCGTGGGCTGGATTGCGGGGTGTCGTTTTTCAAACTGGTGGCGTAGAGCGCGTCGAACACCATGGCTTCGGTCGGACACAGCTCCTCGGCACCGCCAGCGAGCATCAGGGGCAGTCGACCAAACTTGATCGCCTCGTAGGCGTAGCCGATGCCCTGGCTGCCGCTGGTGCAAGCACTGGACGTCGGGATCAAGCGCCCGGTGAGGCCGAAGAAGATGCTGATATTGGCCGCCGTGGTGTGGGGCATCATGCGGACATAGGAGTTGGCGTTCAGGCCTTCGGCCACCGAGTTCAGCAGCATATTGCCGAACGCCTTGATCTCGTCGGTGCTGCCGGTGGATGAGCCGCAGGCAACGCCCATGCGCCCGTCCTTGATCGACTCGTCGCCCAGCAGGCCGGCGTCGGCCAGTGCGCGTTCTGCCGCGCCCACTGCCAGGCGTGAAACCCTGCCCATGCTGCGCAACTGTTTGCGGGTCCAGTGCCCCGGAACCTTGAAATCATCGATGGGTGCGGCCAGGCGCGTGTTGAGCTCGGTAAAGCGATCCCACTCATCCATGCGGCGGACGCCACTGCGGTTGGCCCTGAAGTGACCCGAGATGGTCGCCCAATCGTTGCCCAGGGACGTGATGCCGGCCATGCCGGTGACGACAACACGTTTCATCAACACAGGCCTCCGTTGACGGCCAGCACCTGTCGGGTGATGTACGAGGCTTCCGCCGACATCAGGAAGTTCACCGCGCCGGCAACTTCTTCCGGGGTACCCATGCGTTGTGCGGGGATCATCTTCAACAGGTCTTCCAGTGGCACGTGGTCATCGAGCATCGCGGTGTCGATCAAGCCGGGGGCGACACAGTTAACGGTGATTTTGCGCTTGCCCAGCTCGATCGCCAATGCTTTTGCCGCCCCGATCAGGCCGGCCTTGGAGGCGCTGTAGTTGACCTGTCCGCGATTACCTATCAGCCCGGAAACCGAGGTGATACAGACAATCCGTCCGGCAGCGCGACGCCGGATCATCGGCATCATCACCGGGTGCAGCACATTGTAGAAACCATCGAGGTTGGTGCGCATCACCACATCCCAGTCGTCTTCGCTCAGGGCGGGAAAGGCACCGTCGCGGGTCAGGCCGGCGTTGAGCACCACACCGTAATAAGCACCGTGGGTGTCGACATCGGCTTCAAGGATGGCCTTGCACGCGGCCCGGTCGGAGACGTCGAACTGCAGAATGCGCGCGGTGCGGCCCAGCGCCTGAATCTCGGACTGCACGGCGGCGGCTTCGGTCAGGCCGCTGCGGCAGTGCAGCACGATGTCATGCCCGGCTTGAGCCAGGCGCAGGGCGATAGCGCGGCCAATGCCACGGCTGGAGCCGGTGACCAGTACAGATTCAGTCATCACTCGACTCCTTGGGTTCATGCAGATAGTGAGCCGCCTGTGGCGGCCGGAACACGTTCAGCCGGGCGCTGGCATGGATGCCCGGGCCGTTGATATGGCATTCGAATATGCCCATGCCGTTGTCGTCTTCCAGCGAGCGTGTTCCATGAATGGTCAGCTCGGTGCCCGCCGGGAAGCATTCCACGTTGCATTCGAACTTGCGGGTGCCGAGCAGGAAACCCAGCTCCACGGGATTGCCGCGTTGACGGGCATGGCAACCGGCGTAGGCGGCCACGCTCTGGGCCATCAACTCGATGCCGACCCAGGCTGGCAGGCTGCCGTCCGGGAGGCTGTACAACCCGTCGGGCTTGACTGTGAGCCGGGTTTGAATCTGTTCATCGTCGAACCCCAGTATCTGCTCGATGAGGATCATGTCCCCGCCGTGGGGCACCAGTTCGGCGATCGGCCAGTCAATCATGGGGCGTCTCCGATAATCAGGCTGACATTGTTGCCACCGAAGGCAAACGAGTTGCTCATTAGGTAGCGAGGTGCAATGGACGCCAGGCGATCGGCCGGGGTCACCCATTTCAGTGGCGGCAATGCGGGGTCGGGCTGGCCATCCCAGACGTGGGGGGGTAGGGCGTGCTTGCGGTTGCCCGGGCTCAGGCTCAACCAGCAGAACGCCGCCTCCAGTGCTCCGGCGGCGCCGAGGGTGTGTCCGGTCATCGGTTTGGTCGAGGAGCAGGGTACACCGGCCGGAAACAGGGTCGCCACTGCCAGGCTCTCCATGGCATCGTTGTGTTGGGTGGCGGTGCCATGCAGGTTCAGATAGTCGATTTGCCCGGGTTGCAGGCCGGCGCGGGCCAGGGCTTTGTTCATGGCTTGCAGGGCGCCGCGGCCGCCGGGCTCCGGTGCGGAAATATGGTGTGCATCGGAACTGGCGCCCGCACCGAGCAGGGCAATGGCCGGGCTGTCGTCGGTACGCTTGCTCATCAGAAACAGCGCCGCCGCTTCGCCGATGTTGATGCCATTGCGGTTGACGGAAAACGGATTGCAGCGCTGCCCCGACACCGCTTCCAGTGCCGAGAAACCGTTGAGCGTCAGCTTGCACAAGCTGTCGACGCCACCGCACACCACCGCGTCGCACAACCCCAGGTCCAGCAGGCGCTGGGCACTCATCAACGCGCGGGCGCTGGAGGTGCAGGCGGTGGAGATCACGTAGGCCGGGCCGCTCACTTCAAGCCAGTCGGCGAGGAAGTTGGCCGGGGCCCCGAGCTCTTGCTGTCGATAGTCATAGCTGGCGGGGAACTGATGTTCACGCAGGTACTGGGCCAGACCCTGGCTGGCCTCCTCGATGCCCGACGTGCTGGTGCCCAGAACGATGCCGATTCGGTCAGCGCCATAGGTCTGGATCGCCTGCTCGATGTCATCGCGAATTTGCAGCGCCGCTTCCAGCAGCAACTGGTTGTTGCGGGTGGCATGCAGGCCCAGCGCTGCCGGGATCGCTGCCAGTTCGCCCCTGACCGCGGCCACCGGAAGCGAGCGCTGGGGGACCCAGCCGGCCTCGGCGCGCATGCCTGAGCAGTCACCGGCAAACAGGTTGCCGGCCACTTCGTGTTGCGTGCGGCCCAGGCTGCAAATCAGCCCGAGGGCATTGAGGTAGGCGGTCATGGCGTGGACTCGTGCAGCGGCGTGACGTGATAGGTCGGGCCATTTGGCAGTTTCAATTCAAAGCTCATGGGTTGTGTATAGCGGACTTCCCAGCGCGCAGGCAGGGATCGTTGCATGCCATGCTGCCGGGCGGCGGGGTAGTTGGCGTGCAACTCGCCTGATGGGGTCAGGGCAAACAGCAAGGCGGCAAACAGCTCCCGGGCTTGCGGGTTGGGCGGTAGCAGCCCATCGGCTTGCCATTGTCGGTCAATCAGACGCTGGCGAGCCTGGGGAATTCCCAAGGGGTCCATCATTGACCAGCGAAGACCTGCACCCTCACGCTGGATCACCAGCAGCCAGTCCAGGCGTTGCTGGTGTTCCTCGCGCTCAATGTGCAGTTGCAGGGGCAACTGCAGGGTCGGGCGTGCTTCGGGCAGCGGCGGCTGGCTGGCGCAGGCGCTCAGCAGCAGGGCACAGCACACCAGCAACAGGCGAATCATCAACGCCGGCCTGCCAGCGGTTTACGGACGACCAGGCCATTCATGTGGCGTCCCCTGCACAGATTTTCGAAATCACGTTCAGTCGACGCTTGGCCTCACTGACAAACGGATTGTGCTCATCCCAGGCATAGCCAGCGAGGATCGAGCTGATCATGCGGCGGATATCCGCGGCGCCGCCCTGATAGAAAATCACATCCTGAAAGGTGCCGTTGTACCAGCCCTCGACATAGCAGCGGAAGGTGTCGACCCCGCGCTTGAGCGGCTCGGCAAATTCGCGCTGCCAGTCGACCGCTTCACCTTGCAACTGACGGTGCAGTACGCCAGCGGCCATGCTGGCCGAACGCATGGCGATGGTCACGCCGGAGGAGAACACCGGGTCCAGGAACTCGGCAGCGTTGCCCAGCAAGGCAAAGCCTGGACCGTGCAAGGTCTTGACGTTGGCCGAGTAGCCGCCGATGGTTCTGGCCTCGGTGTCCCACACGGCATTTTCCAGCACGCGGGCCAGGCTCGGTGTCTCAGCGATAAAGCCACGCAGGCAATCGTCCAGGTTGTCGGTGCGACCGTGGAAATGCTCGGCCGCCGCGACCACGCCGACCGAACAGCGGCCATTGCTGAAGGGGATGGTCCAGAACCAGATGTCGCGCTGCGTCGGGTGGGTGGTGATGAGGATCTTCTCGCGCTCGAACGTCGGGCAGTCGATGTGGTCCTCGACGTGGGTGAACACGGCCTGGCGCACCGGAAAATTCGATGCGGCCTCCAGATCCAGCAAACGTGGCAGCACCCGGCCGTAGCCGCTGGCGTCGAGGATGAAGTCGGCTTCGACCTGGTACTGGCTGCCGTCCTCGCGTTGCACGTTCAGATGCGGCTTGGGGCGTTCGATGTCAACATCGACCAAGGTTTCGCCATAGCGGATTTCCACGCCTTGCAGTGCGGCCTGATCGGCCAGCAGCTTGTCGAAATCGGCGCGTTGCACCTGGAAGGTGGTCGGCTTGCCCGGGGTAAAGGTGTCGCCGAAATCGAAGGCACTGTAGCGCTCGCCCCAGGCGAATGCCGCGCCGGTCTTGAGCTGGAATCCGGCGGCGTTGACCGCCTCGAGCATGCCGGCTTCCTCGACGAAATCCAGGCAGTGGGACAGCAGGCTTTCGCCGATGGAGAACCGGGGGAAATGCTGGCGTTCGATCACCAGCACATCGTGCCCCTTGCGCTTGAGCAGCGCTGCAGCAATGGCGCCGGAGGGGCCGGCACCGATGATCACTACCTGACGACGTTCCATTTCAATGATTGGCACGAGGACTCCTGGCCGGGGCGGCGATTTTCAGAGGCGTACGGTGCATGCCGACCAGTGCCGGCAGCAGGGTTGCGATCAGCCCCATCAGCATCAGCGCGAAGTACAGCGCCGGGCTGATGAGTTGTTGTTGCAGCAGCAGATTGAGGAAGACGATCTCGCTCAATCCGCGAATGTTCAGCAGCACACTTTCCCTCCAGCGACTGGCGCCTTCGAAAGAGCGTCCGGCCCAGCCCAGTCCCAGCCAGTTACCCAGCAGTTTACTGGCAATCGGCAACACGAGCAGCGCCGACAGTTGCAGCCAACCGAGGCTGTCCAGGGCGCTGTGCACGTTGATCTGCACGATACCGAACGTGAGGATCAGCGGGATGGCGATCCAGGTTTGCACGCGGCTCATCCACACCGTCGGCAATGGCAGTATCAGCGGTACCTTGAGCGCGGCCATGCACAGCAGGTAGCCGATACCAACAATCAGCGCATTGAGCTTGTAATGCTCGGCCACCACCAGCAGCAAGAAGAAGCCTGCGCTGTGCAGCAACGGTTGGCGCAGGTGCAGCAGCCGTAGCACCAGCGGCAGGCAGGCGCCGGCCAGTGGCAGCAACAGGCTGCTCAGGTGCAGGCTGCCCTGGGCGACGGCGAACAGTGTCCAGCAGGTGAGGTCGATGAGGATGGCGGTCTGTACCAGGCGCCGGGCCGCATCCAGTGGGTAGTTGATGTGGCGCAGGTACAGGTAGAGCACCGGGATCGCAGTGATGGCGAACAACAGGCCGACGGCCAGTGAACTGATCCAGGGTTGCGCCGGCAGCAGCCAGACAGCCGTGGCCAGACCGCAAGCGAAGGGGATGCAGAAACTGGGCAGGGCGATCTTCAGGCTCTGGCGATCCAGCCGCAGGTCGATCACGTCGCTGAGGATATGCCCCAGCAGCAAGGCGAAACCCAGGCTGTAGAGATTTTTCAGCCAGGTCGGGGCGATCAGGTCGGCGCCGTTGAGCTGCCAGTCAGGTTCGATCCAGCCGTACATTAAAAGTGGCAGGCCGAAGGTTGCCAGCAGCAACTGGCTGACGATCGGAATCAGGCCGAAGTGACGACCGACACGGGTGGCGATGGCGAACAGCGCCAGGGCCAGCAGCCAGAACAGCGCGACCATCATACGACCGACTCCGTGACCGGGGCGGCATGGGCCTGTCGGGCCCAGGGCGCGAGCATGAAGCTGAATACCAGGCCGAGGCTCACGGACAGGCCGAAGTTGCTCACGGCCGGGGTGCTGGACACGGCCAATAGCCCGAACGACAGCCAGGTGGTGGCGGCCGCCAGCAAGGTGCCCAGCAGGCTCACTGCCGCACCACCGACCTGCTCGCGCATCAGGATGGCGTAATCGACGCTGATCGCCGTGACCAGTAGCAAACCGAACAGGCTGAACAGGGTCAAGGGTTGTCCCAGCCAGCCGAGGCTGGCCAGGCTGCACAGGGCCGCCAGCAATGGCAGGGCGACGATCCGCAGCGCGCCACCGAAGCCAAATGGCGCCATCAGCACCAGCACGATCAGCACACAGGAGGCGAGCTTCAGTTCGGCGGCGCTGATCTGGGTCTCGGCGAAAACCGTGTTCAGTTCACCGAGGCGATCCACCAGCACCACACCCGGCAAGTCCTGGGCCTGGACTCTCAACAAGGCGGGATCGTTCAGGCCCTGCAGACTGGTGATCGCCGCCACGCCCTCGTCCGTCGGGCCCAGCCACAGGGCGCGATAAGGCTCCGCCAGCGGGCCACGCAGCGCGGCATCGATGTCTTCGACGGGCAGCGCCTGCAAGGCGGCCAGTTCGGCTTGCAGCGCCTCGGTCGGGATCCCCAGTTCAAGCAGTGGCTGCCAGAACTGCGGCAGTTTGTTCAGTGCCGTGCGCACCTGTTGCTGTTCGCTCGCCGAACCGCTCAGTTGATCGAGTGCCAGATAGCCATCGAGTTTGTCCAGGTTGACCAATTGCTCCAGGCGGTCGCTCAGGGCGCTTTGCCGTTCGAGTAGTTGCTCCTGGTTGGCCGCGCGCACCAGGAAGAACTGGCTGGTGGGTTGATGACCGGTGATGCGGGCAATGGTCTGGGCTTCATCGGTCAGTTGCTGGGGCGCACTGACCCATTGACGAATATCGTTGCGGGTTTGGAGTTGCAACAGGCCGCCGATGCAAAAGGCGATCAGTAGCCCGAGCAAGACGGGCGTACGCAAACGCTGGAGCAACGCTTCACGCAGATTCAGCAGTGCCTCGCAGACCCGCAGCGGCCAATGGGCCGGACGCAGGTCGACGCCCTTGAGCAGCGCTGGCAGCAGACACACCGCCGACAGGTAGGCGCCGAGCAGTCCGGCGGCGGAGAACACGGCAATCTGGGTCAGGGCCGGGAAGGGGGTCCAGGCCAGGGCCAGGTAGCCGATGCAACTGGTGATCAGGCTCAGGGTCAGCCCCGGCAGGGTCAGGCGCAAGGCCGGCCAACTGTGCCACGGTTTCAGGCGCCAGCTCTTGGACAGGTAGTGCAGCGGGTAGTCCACGGCCACGCCGATCAGGCTTGAGCCGAGCACCAGGGTCATCACATGCATGTGGCCGAACAGGGCCACGCAGGCCACCGCGCCAAACAACATGCCCACCAGCACCGGAACGAACGCCAGCAACACCCGCCAGCGGCGGAACGCCAGCAACAGCAGCAAGAATATGCCCAGGGTGGCGCCACCCCCGACCCAGGTCATCTCCTGGGTGGCTTGTTGCTGGCCAGCCGCCGCATACAGCAACCCACTGGCCGCGAGCAGCTGCACGTCAGCCCTGGCCGCTGTTTCGCGGCTGTGTACGAGCAGATCGGCCACTTGCAGTGGCAGGTTCATGTCGAAGGCGTTGCCGGTGGTGCGCGCCCGCAGCAATACCCAGCTCCTGCCGTCGGCATCGGCGATCAATGCCCCGCTGCCGATGTCCAGTTGCACCGCGCCCTGTTGCGGCTGGCTGTTCTGGATACGTCCGGTCAGGCCCAGCCAGTCCTCCTGGCTGGGCACCAGGCTGAAGCCGCCGAAGGGATCGAACAGTGCCTGGACCCGCTGCTGGATGAATGCGTCGGGATGCTCGATCAGCAACTGCCGGTCAGCCGTCGATAGCATCGCCAGGCGACCTTGCAGCAACTGCGCACGCAGGGCCGGCAGGTCCGCTTGCAGGGTCCACTGGACCTTTTCGAACAAGCCGCTGGACTGCCACTGATCGCCGAGCTTCTGGGCCATGGCGATGGCCTGCGTGCGGTCTTTGTGGCCGACCAGCACCAGTATTTCCCGGTTCAACGGTTCTTGCATACGCTGTTCGGCACGCTGTTCCAGGGCATCTGGCGTGGTACCGGGCACCAGTTCCATCAGGTTGGCCGACAAAGGGGCGCCGTCACGCCATTGCCAGCCCCCGAGTGCGAGCACTGCCAGCAGCAGGATCAGGAACAGCCAGGGGAGCCTGCGTTCACTTGGCAAAGTCATGGTGTTCCGCATCGCTCAAGGGTTGATGGCCGGTACTGTCCTGCATGCGCAGCACGGTGCTGTCGCCTTGGGTCTCCAGCAGCTCGATGCGCTGTACCAGTTCGCCGCCGTCGATAGTGATCTGATTGAACACTTGCTTGAGCAACATCGAACGCGGAATCAGGGTCAGTTTCCAGTGCTGTGGATCACCGGTCAGTGACAGCTCGAAATCTCGCTGCAAGCCACTGCTGTCACCTTGCAGCACGGCGAGGAACAAACGGTTCTGCTCGGCCCCGGCACTTTTGCCCGGTAGCCTTTGCCAACCGCTGCCGTCACGCCGGGCAATCCCCTGGGTATCGATGCGGTAGTCCTGCTGCAGTGGTGTCTTGAGCAGCCACAGCAGTCCATGGTCCCTGGCCAGTACGAAGGTACCGGTGCTGGTCAGCGGCTGCGGCAGGGCGCGCAGGTGTTTTTCCTGAATGAAGCGGCCGTGGATCACTTCGGGCTTGGCCAGCTGATCGCTCAACTGTTGCAGGTCGAAGGCCTGCGCCAACGAGGAAAAGCCGAGCAACACCAACAGGCTCAGATGGGTGATGAGCTTCATGGCAGCATCCTTTCAACCGCGTCGATCAGCACCTTCGGCGAGGCCAGTTGCATTTCGCGGCTGGCGATATGCACCGCGACCTGCACGGAGCTGGCGCGGGTCAGGCGTTCACCGCTGGCCAGGTCGCTGATCAGGTAGTTTATCTTCAGCCGGTTCTCCCACTCCACCAGGCTGGCGCGCACATTGAGCGTCTGGCCGAACACGGCGCCGCGTACATAGCGCAGTTGCAGGTCGATCACCGGCCAGGCGTACCCGGAGGAATGCATGGCGTTGTAGTTGTGGCCGAGCCTGTCGAGCAGGGCGCAGCGGGCCATTTCCAGGTACTTGACGTAGTGGCCGTGCCAGACCACGTGCATGCTGTCGACGTCGAAGAACGGCACGAGGATTTGCGTGTCGGCGTGAAGCACTCCTTTGCTACGCATGCAGCCTCCAGTGTTGTGCGGCGATACGTTGCAGGCACAGGCGCAATTCGCCTTCCAGGGCGCGGTCTTCAATGACCGGCGGGAAGTCTTTGGCCAGCGCTTCGTGCATGGCGGCCAGTGCCGGCGGCAACGGGCGGGCACCGGGTGCCTGGGCGCGCAGCCACACCCCCTGGTTGGCCGCGAGCAAGGTGGCGGCGGCAACTTGTTCGGTCAGTTCCAGTACACGGATCGCGTCGCGGGCGGCGATGGTGCCCATGCTCACTTTGTCCTGGTTGTGGCATTCGGTGGAGCGCGAAAACACGCTGGCTGGCATCGTATTTTTCAGTGCCTCGGCGGTCCAGGCACTGGCGCCGATTTGCACCGCCTTGAAGCCATGGTTGAGCATCGCCCGCTCGGCGCTGGCGCCCGACAGGTTGCTCGGCAGGCCGTGGTTGTAGCGTTCGTCCACCAGCAGTGCGAGCTGACGGTCGAGCAAGTCGGCGACGTTGGCCACGAGGTTTTTCAGGCTGTCCATGGCAAAGGCAATGTGCCCACCGTAGAAGTGCCCGCCGTGCAGCACGCGCTCGGCTTCGGCGTCGATGATCGGGTTGTCGTTGGCGCTGTTGAGCTCGATTTCGATGAACGAACGCAACCAGTTCAGGCTGTCCGCCAGCACGCCAAGCACATGGGGGGCGCAGCGTAACGAGTAGCGATCCTGCAGGCGGTGCAGTGGTGCGGTTGGCGCATCGATCGCCAGGTCCTTGCGCAGCCATGCGGCGACCTGCATCTGCCCCGGGTGCGGCTTGGCGGCGAACAGGCGCTCGTCGAAGTGTTCCGGATTGCCTTGCAGGGCGACCACATTCAGCGCCGTGATGCGGGTGGCCAGTTGCAGCAGGTAGTCGGCGCGGGCGTAGGCCAGGCAGGCGAGGCCGGTCATGACCGCGGTACCGTTCATCAGCGCCAGGGCTTCCTTGGGACGCAGCACCAGTGGCTCCCAGCCGAGCTCGCGATGCACGTCCGCGGATGGGCGGCGCTCACCGTTGAACAGCACGTCGCGTTCGCCGGACAAGGTCGCGGCCACATAGGACAACGGCGTCAGGTCACCGCTGGCGCCCACGGAGCCCTCTTGCGGGATCAGCGGCAGAATGTCGTGTTCCAGGAACGCTTGCAGGCGCTCCAGCAGTTCCACGCGCACCCCCGATACGCCGTGGCACAGCGACTGCAAGCGCGCCGCGAGCACGGCGCGGGTAGCCTGGGCGTCGAGCAACTGGCCCAGGCCGCAGCCGTGGAAGGTGTACAGATGACGGGGCAGGGCTTCGACGTGGTGCAACGGCACCGCGACCACGCACGAGTCGCCGTAACCGGTGGTCACGCCGTAGATGACGCCTTCCTTGTCCAGCAACGAGTCGAGGAACCGCGGTCCCTTGGCGATGCGCTCGCGAAAATCGCTGTCGCCTTGCAATCGCGCGGGTGCCTGGCGGTTGGCCACGGCCAGCACGTCTTCGATGCGCAAAGGAAGTTCGCCGAAGGTTACCGGCTCAAGCATGGGCGTCGTCATCGGTTATCCAGAAAGGGTAGAAGTTGAACCATTGTTGGGGCGCTTCGAGGCAATAGTGACCCAGCCGCTCCGCATAGCGGGAGGTCCACTGATGAATGACCTGTTCGCGCTCGCCGCGTTTCCAGGCCACGGCTTCGGCGAACGGTTCGAGCGTCAGTCGATAGCCGCCCGAGGGTTTCTTCAGGCACAGCAGCAGATTGACCGGACATTTCAGCAGCCCGGCCAGCAGCCACGGGCCTTGCGGGAATGCCGCCGGATGGCCGAGGAAGTCCACCGTCACGCGGCGTCCGCCATGCAGTGGCACGCGATCGCCGGCAATTGCCAGCCATTCGCCACGTTCCAGGCGCTCATGGAGCTGCAACATGATCAATGGGTCCAGCTCGCTGACTTGTATCAGCCGCAGGTTGGTGGCCCCGGCTTCGCCCAGCAGGCGGTTGAACTGTTCGGCGTGCTTGGTGTGCACCAGTACGTTCATGGTGACTCTTTCGCCGATCTCCGCCAGGGCCCGGCAGACTTCGAGATTGCCCAGGTGTGCGCCGACCATCATCTGCCCTCGGCTGCCGCGCAATTGATTGCGCAGCAGTGCCGGGTCGATGATTTCGATCTGTTCCAGGCCCAGCTTGCCATTCCAGACATCGAGTTTGTCGAGCATGGAGTCGGCGAAGGCCATGAACTGACCGAACACTCGCCAATGGCTGGGACGCAAATCGCGGCGACCGCTCCAATCAGCGAGCCGCTGTTGGTAGTGCCAGGCGCTCTGGCGAGCATTGCGGCCGAACAGGAAGAAGTACAGCACAATGCCGTACAGCAGCGGGCTCAACAGGCGTCGCCCCAGCACTTTGGCGGCGGTTGCGGTGAACTTCATCAGCCAGAAGCTGCCGCGTTCCTCGCGGTCGGCCCAGTGTTTGCGATCTGTGTTGCCGCTCATGCTCGCCACCGCCGCCAGAGGATCACCGGCCAATGCAGCAACATACCGATGCACAGCCGGGTGTGCATGCTGGTAATCAACAGGTTGTCGTGGACCATCCGGAAGTGCGAAACGCCGTCCAGCGGGTAGTGCACCCGGGTTTGCAGCCATTGCATGGGTTGATTGCGCCAGGCCAGACGTACCAGGATGTCGGAATCGAAGTCCATGCGCTTGCCGACCCTTGCCGAGTCGATCACCGCCAGGGTCGACGGCAGCGGATAGACGCGAAAACCGCACATGGAGTCGCGGATCTGCAACGACAGCGTGTTGATCCAGACCATCACGTGAGTCAGGTAGCGAGCGTACAGGCGCCCCTTCGGTACGCTGGCGTCGTACAGCGGATAACCGCAAACCAGCGCCTCGGGATGGGCACGCGAGTGTTCGATGAACCGGTCGATATCCTGCAGGTCGTGCTGGCCATCGGCGTCAACCTGCAACGCGTGGCTGAACCCCAGGCGGGAAGCCTCGCGCAGGCCGGTCATGACGGCGCCGCCCTTGCCCTGATTGACCGGGAGCCTGAGCAGGAACACCTTGTCGTGTTGTGCCAGCTGATCCAGCACGGCCGCACACGCCGGGTTGCTGGCGTCATCCACCAATATGCACGGCACATGACAGGCGAGCAGCGCATCAACCACAGTGCCGATGGCGGTTTCGTGGTTGTAGACCGGGATGACGGCGCAGGGGTTATGCATCTGCAGCCTCGAGCACGATCCGCCCGCTGGAACAGGTGGCGGTTTCATTACGATAGGTGAAGTACAGTTTGCTGCGCGTCGGGTCGAAGCGCAGGTGCAACTGGACTTCATCGCCTGGACGCAACAGTTGCTGGAACTTCAGCACTTCCATGCCGGCAAACTTCTCCGGTAGGTCCATCAATTGCCGGCCCAGGCTCAGCGCCCAGTCCACCTGCACCACGCCAGGCAGTACCGGTGCTTGCGGGAAGTGGCCGCTGAAGTAGGCAAGATCGGGCGGAACCGACAATTGCAGGCTCCATTGCCCATCGGCTTCAACCTGCTCCAGTACTTCAGGGGTCTTTGGACGCGGGGCCAGCAACAGGGCATCGATGTCCGCCTGGGGCAGTTTGCCCTGGGGGTTCAACGGCAGTTGCCGGAGCAGGCGCCAGCGTCGTGGCAGGGCCAGGGCTTCGCAATGCTGGCTGAGGTGTTGGCGCAGCGTCTGGGTCAGGCTGCGGCGTCCCTGGTTGCGCAAGGCGTACAGGCCCGATTCGCTCAGCACCAGCGCGGCTCCCAGGGAGGCGCGGTTCTCCTGAACCACCCCCAGGCGTGCTTCGGCGACCCATGGGTGGTCCATCAGGGCCCGTTCGAGCATGGGCAACGAGATGCGCTTCTCTTCCAGTTTGACGATCCGGTCCAGCCGTCCCAGCAACTCGAAACGGCCGTCAGCGGCGAGGCGTGCCGCGTCGGCCGTGTGTTCGATATGGCCAGGGGGCAAGTACGGCGAGGCAATGAGCAACGCCCCGTCGCTATCCAGGCTCAGCTCGACGGCCGCAAAGGGCTGCCAGAGCTCACGGCCCTGGCGCCAGGCAATGCCACCGGTCTCGGAGCTACCAAGGATTTCCGTCGGCCATTGTTGTAAACGTTCGTGCAGGCGTTGCGCGGCTTCGCCAGGCAGCGCACCACCTGAGGAAAATACCTGGCGCACGGCGCTCAAGGCCGGCCAGTCGAGATTGTCGCCCATGCGCTTGAGCAGCGCCGGGCTGGCGACCCAGGCAAACGCCGGGTATTCGCGGCTGGCGCGCTGCAGGTCTTCCGGGAAAGCCACTTGCTTGCGCACGAAGGGGCGCCCCGCGCACAGCGGCCACAGTACCCGGAACAACAAGCCGTAGATGTGTTGAGTGGCGACGCTGCCAATGACGCAGGCCGTGCCTAGCCCGGCACCCCACAGGTGCTCCAGGGCCTGGACTTCATTGGCCAACTGCCTCAGGGTTTTGTCGATGCGTTTGGGTTCGCCACTGGAGCCCGAGGTGCACAGGCTCAGCTGGCATAGGTCCAGATCCAGTACCGCCGCCGCCAGTGGTGCATGCCGGTAATCGCGGATGTGTGTGTCGCCGGCTTGATCGGTCAGCCACAGATCGACGTCGCCTGCCCAGCGCTGACGAGTTGGCGCGTGCAGGTCAGCGGGCAGCAGCACGCTGACTCCGGCACGCCAGGCGCCGAGCAATGCAATCGCCAGGTCGGCGGCGTCTTCAAGGTGTACGGCGATGTGTTGTACGCCTTGGGCTTGCAGCCCGGCCGCCAGACTCAGGGCCTGTTCGCACAATTGCCCATGGTTCAGCGTCGGGTCGGCCGTCACGGCGCGTTCCGCTTGCGCCTTGAGCAACAGGTGCTCAAGTTTTATCCAGTTCATGGGTGGCCTCGTACCCGTTGTCGTATGAGCCACTCAATGGCAAACATCAGACCAATCAATCCATAAGAGATCAGGCCGGTGTACAGCATCCACCAACTCAGTGGCGCCCAAAGGGTCAGGGCCGCTGCGCACAAGCCGTTACAGAAAAAGAACACGCACCACGCCAGCGTGACGCGTCGGGTATAGCGAATCGCTTTCGGTGGCAACTGGGGTTCCCGCAGGCGGGCCAGGCGTTCCACCATCGGCGGGCCGTACTTCAGGCTCAGGCCGAACAGCAGCAACATCAGCAAACTGATTAGCACGGGATACCAGCGCAGCAACCCCGGGCTGTCGAACAGCGCTAGCAGCAGGCAAAACACAATGGCCGCGCTCGCCATCCACAGGCTCCCGGGGCGGCGTTTGCCGGTCAGTGCCCTGGCCAGCCACAGGCTGCCCAGCAGCAGGCCGAACTGCCACGGGGCAAAGTGCTCCATGCCGTAATACACCGCAAAGGGGTACAACAAGCCCGCCAGCAGAAGACCGAGGCCGATCAGTCGGCTCATGCGGCCGGTTGAACCAGGCGATAGACCGCTTCAACCACATCGCCGACAGTGCGTACCGATTTGAACTCTTCGGCCGCGATCTTCTTGCCGGTCTTGCACTTGATATGGTCGATCAGGTCGACGGCATCGATGCTGTCGATCTCCAGGTCCTGATACAGGTTGGACTCAAGACTCACGCGTGCGGGATCCAGTTCGAAGAGTTCGACCAAGGCATCGCGCAGGGTGTTGAAAATATCGTCACGAGTTTGCATGGTCCGGTCTCAAGCTGCCTGTTTTGCAGTGACGAACGCCGCAAGGCTCGCCACGTTACTGAAGTGGTTGCGGGTGTCCTTGGCGTCGGCGTCGATTTTGATGCCGTACTTTTTCTGAATGGCCAGGCCGAGTTCCAGGGCGTCCACCGAGTCCAGGCCAAGGCCTTCGCCGAATAGCGTCTGGGTATCGTCGATGTCGTCGACGCCGATGTCTTCAAGGCCCAAGGCATCGATGATCAATTGTTTTATCTCACGGTTCAGATCGCTCATCTTCGGCGAGCTCCTTCAAATAGTAATGATGCAAGTAATCGTTAAGCTTGCGTGAGGCCTGAGGAGCCGGGCCTGTCGTGGCGAAGGCCTGTGGGTCTATATCGGCCCCCACGCGGAAACTGAAATGCACGCGGCGTTTGGGGATCCGATACCAGGGATCGGCCTTGGTCAAGGTGCTCGGGTTGACCTTGATAATCACCGGGGTGAGCATTTTCGCACCGCGCAAGGCAATTGCCGCGCCCCCCCGATGAAAGGCTGGCGGTTGGCCGGGTCGGGTGCGGGTGCCTTCAGGGAAGATGATCAGTGTCTGACCGCTCTTGAGGGCGTCCGCTGCGGTGTCGAGCATGTCCATGCTGCCGTCGTTACTGATGTATTGGGTGCGGCGCAGGGCTTCACGGGTGAAGGGGTTCTCCCAGAGGCTCTGCTTGACCACGCAGTTGGCGTGGCGCACCAACCCGATCAGGAACACCACGTCGATCAGCGATGGGTGATTGGCCATGATCATCTGGCCGGGACGACCGAGCCGCTCCGCACCCTGGATATCGTAGGTCAGCACGCCGGTTCGGGCCATGAACCGGATAAAAAACCAGAACACACGACTGACGGTTTGTCGTGCCCGTTGCCGATGGGCCTGGGCATCACCGGGCAGACAGCTCAGCAGCGGGAAAACAACCACTCGCAGGCACAACCCGCCCAGCCCGAACAGGGCGAAGCTGGTGGCGGTCGCCAGCAAGCGCCAGTAGTAGGCGTCACGTTTTTTTTCGGTCACAGGTTGCGTTGCCAGGTCCATAGACGATTTTTCCAGGCATGTTGGCAAGAGGCATCCTGGCCGAGCAGGGTACGCAACAGGCTCAGAGGGTGGGGCCATTGGGATTTTGACAACGAATCCCGGGTGCTGTTCAGGGACAGCTGCCAGTCATTTCCGGGGGTAATCAGCAGGCCGACGGCGTAGGGGAACGGGACGTCGTCAATCCAGGCCGAGTAGGCGGTTGGCGGTTGTTCCTCGGTGACGACCAGCAACACGGCGGGCGCGCCTTCTTCAAGCAGCGCCGCGGCCTCCAGCATGCCGTGTTCCAGGCCGTCACCCGCGGCGGCCAGGGCGGTCATCTCACTGGTTTCTCCGCGCATGATCGACCACAGGCCAATGATTGCGTTATGAACCGAGAGGCTGAACTGGGTTGGCGACAAAGGCTGTTCGTGGCTCAACTCGCTGAGGACTTCGAAGGTTCGAGGCGTTTCACCGTGGCGGGAAACAAAGACCAGCGGCAGCTGTTCACGTCCTTCGGCCAGTGGCCAGCCTACGCTGAAGGCCATTCGGGCCAGGCGGCTGAGGCGTCGGCGCTGCATGGCAGGCAGAAAGGACACATCGGGAGCGACATCGCTGGCTGGAAGCACGATCGGTTGTCGGCTCCAGGCTTGCCAATCGTCCACGCTCTCGAGCCCGGGAGCCCACGCGCGCCATTGGGCGATGTTGAATGTGATCACTGAGTGTTCATCCCGCCCCTGCGGGCTTCCTAGACGCGGTGAGTCGTTTTTGACCTGCGACTGACTGGCAACGGCGCTGCGGCCGAGTGTCGAGCATTATCCCGGTGTGACTGGCTTGTAGCAAATGCTGGTTACATTCTGCTCAAGCGGGTGTGCAGCGTTTGAACTTGAGGGACGTCTACGAGTTTTCCGGTTTCTGGCGGCGGTGTCTGCCAGTCAATTCCCTGATTATTATCAGAACTCGGTGAGTTTTTTGCAGAGATTGCTGCTGACCGCGCAGTCCGTCTGACTTCGAGGTAGCTAAGCGACGGCATCGGCTACTACACTCGGTCATTCTTTGATACACGGAGGTTTTGACATGCGGCGCGTGGTGTTCAATCAGAAAGGTGGCGTGGGCAAATCCAGTATTGCCTGCAATCTGGCCGCGGTCAGCGCCAGCGAGGGCTATCGCACCCTGCTGGTGGATCTCGATGCCCAGGCCAACTCCACTCAGTACCTGACAGGACTGACCGGCGACGATATTCCCATGGGCATTGCCGACTTCTTCAAGCAGACCCTGTCGTCCGGGCCGTTTTCAAAGAAAAACCGGGTCGACATCTACGAAACCCCGTTCGACAACCTGCATGTGGTGACCGCGACCGCCGAGCTGGCTGACCTGCAGCCCAAGCTTGAGGCCAAACACAAGATCAACAAGCTGCGCAAACTGCTCGACGAATTGTCCGAAGACTACGACCGGATCTACCTCGATACGCCACCCGCGCTGAATTTCTACGCGGTTTCAGCCTTGATCGCTGCCGATCGTGTGCTGATTCCATTCGATTGTGACAGTTTCTCCCGCCAGGCCTTGTATGGCCTGCTGGCGGAAATCGAAGAGTTGAAGGAAGACCACAACGAGGCGCTGCAGGTCGAAGGCATTGTGGTCAACCAGTTCCAGGCTCGCGCCAGCTTGCCGCAGCAGATGCTCGATGAGCTGATTGCCGAAGGTTTGCCGGTGCTGCCGGTGTATCTGGGCAGTTCCGTGCGGATGCGCGAATCCCATCAGGCGAACATGCCGTTGATCCATCTCGACCCCCGGCACAAGCTGACCCAGCAATTCGTCGATCTGCACGACCTGCTGGAACATGCCTGACAGGGCGTCGTCAGATTCCCTGGCTGCGCAACCAGTCCATCAACTGCGTTAACGGGAAGGCGCCGCTCTGGCGCGCCACTTCCCGGCCATTCTTGAACAGAATCAGACTGGGGATCGAACGGATCCCCAATTGCGCTGACAGCGACTGATTGGCCTCGCTATCGAGCTTGGCCAGTCGACACTTGCCCACCAACTGCCCGGCAGCCTGCTCGAATACCGGCGCAAATGACTTGCAGGGCCCGCACCAGTCCGCCCACACATCCACCAGCAAGGGTAGATCGCCTTTGATCTGGCTGGCGTAATCACCCTGCCTCAACTCAAAGGACTTGCTCAACAAGACGGGCGCCTTGCATCGGCCACACTTGGGTTTATCACTCAGGCGCTCACCGGGAATACGGTTGAGGCCGTTGCAGTGGGGGCAGGGGATGAGTAGGGGGGCAGACATGGAAGGCTCCGGGGCATGGGCAATGAAACCAATCTGGAGCCGCTGCCGTGGATTATCAAGGTGCTTCGGTGTTATCGGTCGAGACCTTTATCTGAGCCGCTTCACGATGAGCAACTGATCTCCAGGTGCTTGCCCCACTCGGGTGGACGTTCGGCGTAACGCTCCATTCCCGGCTGCTCCGTGAATGGATCACTCAGTACAGCGTGCAAGCGGCGAACCTCTGCATAGTCACCGCTTTGTGCTGCGTCGATGGCCTTTTGCGCCAGGTAGTTGCGCAGGATGTAGAGCGGGTTGACCGCGTGCATGCGGATGCGACGCCGGGCTTGATCGTTATCGCCGTCACGGGCGGCGCGCGCGCAGTAGCGTTCGGCCCAGGCATCGAAGCCCTTGATGTCGACGAAGTCATCACGCAGCCGGGTGACCGCCAGCTCGGGGGCATGATCGCCCAGGCGACGGAAGAACAGGCTGTAGTCGACGCCTGCGTTCTGCATCAATTGCAGCAGGTTCTCGACCAGTGTCTGGTCATCGTCTTCACCAGTGGTCAAGCCGAGCCGGCGGCGCATCAGGTCCAGGTAGTGAGCCTGATACAACGGAAAATACAGACCGAGGGTTTCGCGCAGGGCCTCGACACTGATGAACGGGGTCAGGGCCTGGGCCAGGGCGCTGAGGTTCCACTGGCCGATCGGTACCTGATTGCTGAACGAATAGCGGCCCTGGTCATCGGAGTGGTTGCAGATGAAGTGGGCATCGAAGTCATCGAGGAAGGCAAACGGGCCGAAGTCGAAGGTGATGCCCAGGATCGACATGTTGTCGGTGTTCATGACCCCGTGACAGAAACCATAGGCCTGCCATTTGGCGATCAATTCGGCGTTGCGCTCGACGATTTCACGGAACATCGCCAGGTACGGCTCCGGTTGCTCCAGGCACTTGGGGAAGTGCATCGCCAGGACGTGCTCGCCGAGTGCCTTCTGCTGCTCGGGCCGTTTGGTGTAGTAGAAGTATTCGAAATGTCCGAAGCGCACATGGCTTGGCGACAGGCGCAGGAGCATTGCTGCGCGTTCCTGTTTTTCACGCCAGACCGGGGTGCTGGAGCCAATCACGCACAGGGCGCGAGTGGTCGGGATACCCAAGGCCTGTAGGGCTTCGGAGGCCAGGAATTCGCGAATCGAGGAGCGCAGAACGGCGCGACCATCGCCCATGCGCGAGTAGGGTGTTTGCCCGGCGCCCTTGAGGTGCAAGTCCCAGTGCTCGCCGGCTTCGTTGTAGACCTCACCCAGCAGCAGTCCGCGACCGTCGCCCAGTTGCGGGTTGTAAACACCGAACTGATGCCCGGAGTAGACCATCGCCCGGGGCTCGGCCTCTGCCCACAGCTTGTGGCCGCTGAACAGTTCGGCGAACACCGGTGTCTCGGCAACGGCCGGGTCAAGGTCGAGCAGCGCCATGGCCGCCGGGCTGGCCACGACCAGGCATGGCTCGGCAATGGGCTCGGGCAGCACATGGGTTGAGAGCGCGTCGCCCAGGCGGGCGAAGCGGTTATCGAAGGTCAGTTCGTCGAGGGCTTTCAACGGCCATCTCCAGCAGAATGTCCGAGCATTCTGCTGGGGATTGGTTCGTTAGTCGAGCTTGGACACCGGCGGCTTTGCTCCGGCAGTGACGTCGTTCACGGGAACGATGGTCTTGGCCTCCGGCTCGATCGGCACCATCTTGTACTCCTGGCCGTGAAGGTTCTTGAGGTAGACCTCCATCTGCCGGAACGAGATGTTGATGTGCTGCTTCTTGAACTCGCGGTTGATGAAGCGGTTGATCTCGTCGAGCACCGGGTTGCGGTCGCCGAGGTCACGCACGTGCACGCGCAGTTCGTGGTCCAGGGTGCTTTCGCCGAAGTTCAGGAAGTACACGTGTGGCTCGGGCTCCTTGAGCACGCGCGGGTTTTCGCGGGCGGCCTTGAGCAGCAGTTCCTTGACCAGGTCCAGGTCGGAGCCGTAGTCGACCCCGAGCTTGAGCGTCACGCGGGTGACGGTGTCGGTCAGGGACCAGTTGATCAATTGCCCGGTGATGAAGGTCTTGTTCGGGACAATGATGTCCTTGCGGTCGAAGTCGGTAATGGTCGTGGCACGGATGCGGATCTTGCTCACCGTGCCTGACAGGTTGCCGATGGTGATGGTGTCGCCGATCCGCACCGGGCGCTCGAACAGAATCATGATCCCGGAAATGAAGTTGGCGAAGATTTCCTGCATGCCGAAACCCAGGCCGACCGAGAGCGCTGCCACCAGCCATTGCAATTTGTCCCAGCTCACGCCGAGGGTGGACAGGGTCGTGACAAAGCCGATACCCGCGATCACATAGGTCAGCAGGGTGGTCGTGGCGTAGGCGCTGCCCTGGGCCAGGTTGAGCTTGGACAGCACCAGGACTTCCAACAGCCCCGGCAGGTTGCGCGCCAGGGCCATGGTAATGCCGATGATGATCAGTGCACCGAGCATGTCGCCGATGCTGATCGGGATCATGCTCATGTTGGCGCCGGTGCCGCTGGTGTATTCGTAGAGGGTGATGTTGTCCAGGTACGAGAACACCGTGATCAGGTCGGCCCAGACCCAGTACAGCGCGGCGATGAAACCGCCGAGCAGGGCCAGGCGAATCAGGCGCAGGGATTGCTCGTTGACCTTCTCGATGTCCAGCGTCGGCTCTTCGACCACCGCATCGCCGTCCCCGGCTTCTTTCGCCGCCTGGCGCTTGGTCAGTGCGCGCTGGTAGGCCAGGCGCCGCGCCGCAACCGCCAGGCCGCGCACGAAGGTGGCTTCGATGACCAGCCAGAACATCAGCAGGTAAAGGGTGTTGATCAGTCGGTCACTGAGTTTCAGGGCGGTATAGAAGTAACCAAAACACACGGCAATGAACAGGGCGACCGGCAGCACAGTGAACAGCACCCCGACGGCCTTGCGAAAGAGCGACGCGTTGTTGTGGGTCGGGCTGTTGAGCAGTAGGCGGCTGAGCAGCCAGGCCATCAAGGCGTAGCAGGTCAGGACGACGGCGATGCCGAGCACGTCATCGGCGAGCGCGGCCGGTTGCAACTCGGCAACGGCCACCACGGCCACCAGCGCGAACACCACCATCCCGAGGCGACGGATCCAGCGCCGCAGGAATTCCACCTGCGGTCGCTCCCAGCGGAAATGCAGCTCCGCCACACCGCCCGGTGCAAGGATCCGGTAGGCGGTGTAGAACACCAGCCACGCCTGGGCGACTTGCAGCAGGGCGGCCCCGAGGTTGGCGTTCTGCCCGCGCGCGTCAATCTGCAAGGCCAGGCCGCACAGCGCCAGACCCAGGGCAACCGGCATCGCCAGCAACACGTTGATCATGATCGCCTGTGGTGTGTGCCATTGGCTGTCACGCTTGAAGTGGCCGATGTCCTGGTGAACCTTGTTCAATCGGGCATACAGGTATTTACGGCGCCACACCAGAAAACCGATCAGCAGCGCCAGCGGGGTGAACAGCAGCGGCCGCTGGATCAGGCCGTCACTCAATTCACTCAGGCTTGAGGTCCATGGCAGGGTGTTGATTTGTTTCTCCAGACGCGCCGGTACGCTGCGCATCCATTCCAGGTCCAGCGGCTTGTTGCTGGGGATCCAGAACATCTGTTCATCGAGCGTCGCGCGCAGATTCTGGGCCGTGGTGAGCAGTTGCTTCTGGTTGAGTTGCAGGGTGATGGATTCGTTGAGCAGTGAGCTCAGCTCACGGTTCAGGCGCTCCAGCAGGTCGGCGCGGGTGACGGCCAGTTCCAGCAGGTTCTTGCGCAGTTGCGGGGTGACCTGATCGGCCGGTTGAGCGGCCAGCAGGTTACTCACATAGGCGACGGGATTGCCGATCAGCTCGCGTTGTTGATTGACCTCGAACTGATACAGGCGAATGTCGGCAATCTGGTCGGCCAGGTCGCGGTCGACCCGCAGGCGCGGCAAGCTTTGCTTCTGTTTATAGAGAATCTTGGACAGCAGCAGGCTGCCCTTGAGCACGCTGATCTGTTCATCCAGCGCGGCGTCGCTTTGGGTCACGCTGTCGAGCAGCAGCTTGGTCTGCAGGTTTTGCTGGGTCAGTTCGTTGAGGCGGTCGGTGCTTTTGAGCAGGTAGTCCGAGAGCTTCAGGTTGGCCGCGCTTTCAGCGGCGAGCAAGCTACTGCCCCCGGCTTTCTGGGCTTCGATGGACTGCTGGGTGACGGTCTCTTGAGACTGGGCCAGGCGCTTCTGGTTGATCAGGTTTTGCAGGTCCTGGATCTCTTGCTCCATGCGCGCGGTGCGTTCCATCAACAGGTCGCGCTGAGTATTGCCCAGGTCTTGCAGCTGGCTGTTACCGGCCAGTTCCTGGCGGCGTAACGGAATCAGTGCGTTCAACGCGGCGAGCTCGGCATTGAGCTGGTCGCGCTGTTCCTTGGAAAGCGCCTTGCCGTTGTCCTTGCCCGCCTTGAGGATGTTGTTGATTTGCAGGATGCGGGTCTGGCTGCTGCTGATCTCGGCCTGGGCGCGCTCGGGACGGGTTTGCGCAGTGATGATCAGGCTATTGGCCTCGGCCAGGGCCTTTTGTAGATCGCTTTGCTGGGTGCTGCGCTCGGTGAGCATTTGCTCGAGCTGCGACACGCTCAGATTGGCGTAGCGCTGGGCGACCGGCACCACCTTGGTGGCCTTGAGGCGTTCCAGCTCGCGCTGGTTCTCGATGTTTTGCTTGGGGGCGGTACTCAGCTGCTGCTTGAGGTCGCTCAGGCGCCTCTCGTTATCGGCCTGGCTGGACAACTGGATCAGCGTCTGTTGCAACACTAATTGCAGGGCCTTTTGATCCGCCTCGGGCAGTTTGCGTTCGGCAATCTTGTCCAGGCTCCTTTGCACGGCCTCGGCGGACGGTGGTTCGGCCGCCTGCAGGGTGCCGACGGAGAGACTCAGCCCCAGCAGGGCGATAGCTATGAATGTGCGCAGGGTTGGCATAAAGACCGATCGAGAACGTAGCGAAAAAAAGAGTTTAGAGGAACAACCCGGGACCTGGGCGACTTCCTTCGGGGAATCTGACGCCCACTTTGGCAATCTTGTTCCCTTCCATGACCGCCACCGTCCAGATGGTGTTGTTCCATTCCACCTGGTCACCGACCACTGGCGCGCCCCCGACTTTCTGGGTAATGAAGCGCCCCAGCGGCATGTCCGGGTCGACCCCTTCGAGTTGTAGCCCATATAGCGCGGAAACCGCGCCCAGCTGGGCGTCGCCTTCCAGGACGAAGTCGCCGAAGAAGCGCAAATCGAGGCCCCGTTGTGGCGCCTGGCTGAAGAGTTTTCCCAAAGCCGGCAGGTTGTGTTCATGGCCGATGACACAGAGCAAATCGCCCACTTCAAGCACCGTACTACCCGACGGATGGAGCAGTTGCTGGCCGCGAAACAGTGCCGCGATACGGGTGCCCTCGGGCATTTTCAGCTCGCGGAGGGCAGCGCCGATGCACCATTTCTCGGCACCCAGGCGATAAACGAACAGCTCCCACTCACTGGTGACATGCACTTCCAGCGCGGCCCGGGAGATGGGCGCGGGTTCTGGCGGAACCGTCACTTTCAGCAGCTTGGCGACCCACGGCAGGCTTGTACCCTGCACCAGCAGCGATACCAGTACGATAAAGAACGCGAGGTTGAAGTACAGCTGGGCATTCGGCAGGCCAGCCATCAACGGGAACACCGCCAGAATGATCGGGACCGCGCCGCGCAGGCCGACCCAGGAAATAAAGACTTTTTCACGGCCGTGGAACGCCTTGAACGGCAGCAGGCCAACAATCACCGACAGGGGCCTGGCAAACAGAATCATCCACAACGCCAGCCCTAGGGCGGGCAGGGCAATCGGTAGCAAGTCGTGGGGTGTCACCAGCAGCCCCAGCACCAGGAACATGCCGATCTGCGCCAGCCACGCCATGCCGTCGAGCATATGCAGGATGCCGTGGCGGCTGCGCACCGGGCAGTTGCCGATCACCAGGCCGCACAGGTACACCGCCAGGAAGCCGCTGCCGTGCAGGGCGTTGGTCAGGGCAAAGACCACCAGGCCACCGGCGATGACCAGGATCGGGTACAAGCCGGCGGCCAGATGGATGCGGTTGACCATTTGCAGCATCAGCCAGCCGCCGCCCAGGCCAATCAGGCCACCGATACCGAACTCACGCAGCAGGTGTGTCAGCAGGCTCCAGTGCAGGCCGGTCTGGCCACTGGCAAGCATGTCGATCAGGGTGACGGTGAGAAACACCGCCATCGGGTCGTTGCTGCCGGATTCGATTTCCAGGCTGGCGGTCACCCGTTCGTTCAGGCCTTTGCCGCCGAGCAGCGAGAACACCGCCGCGGCGTCTGTCGAGCCGACAATGGCGCCGATCAGCAGGCCCTGAATCAGATTCAGGTCGAACAGCCATGCCGCCGCCATGCCGGTCAGCCCGGTGGTAATCAGCACTCCGACCGTAGCCAGCGATAACGCCGGCCATAACGCCACGCGAAAACTCGAGACCCGGGTGCGTAACCCGCCGTCGAGCAGGATCACGGCCAGGGCCAGGTTGCCGACCAGATACGCGGTGGGGTAGTTATCGAAGATGATGCCGGCACCATCGACGCCGGCAGCCATGCCCACCGCCAGGATGATCACCAGAATCGGGATGCCCAGGCGGGACGATAGTGAACTCACCAGAATGCTCGCACCTACCAGCAACGCGCCGATCAAGAACAGGCTGTTGATGGTCGTCGCATTCAAAGGCAGTACTCCAGAAAGCAGAAAGGCGGGCGCAAACGGACCATGCAGTGTGCGTGCCAGCGATTCTAACCTGTTGAAATGTGATGCTGTCAAAAAGCTTTTGACGCACGTAATACCCAGCGGGCCAGGCATGTGATCACTGTGGCGAGGGCGCTTGCTCCCGCTGGGACGCGCAGCGGCCCCAGAGCCAGCGTCGCGGAGTTTCAGGCAAAACCTGTACACAGGTTATGCGGCTGCTCCGCTCGAGCGCGGACCGGCCGACGGGAGCAAGCTCCCTCGCCACAGTGTGATCGGTGACTGTTACAGGTTGAACCGCCCAACCATGGTGTTCAGGTCCACCGCCAGGCGCGAGAGTTCGTTGCTGGCGGCACTGGTCTGGTTGGCGCCGGTGGCGGACTGTATCGACAGGTCGCGGATGTTCACCAGGTTGCGGTCGACTTCACGGGCCACCTGGGCCTGTTCCTCTGCCGCGCTGGCGATCACCAGGTTGCGTTCGTTGATCTCGACAATGGCACTGTTGATGGTGTCCAGCGACAGGCCGGCACCACGGGCGATGTTCAGCGTCGACTCGGCGCGCTCGGTGCTGTTGCGCATCGAGTCGACGGCGTGCTCGGTGCCGCTCTGGATGCTGCCGATCATGCGTTCGATTTCGCTGGTCGATTGCTGGGTGCGATGCGCCAGCGCACGCACTTCGTCGGCGACGACCGCAAAACCACGACCGGCTTCACCGGCGCGCGCGGCTTCGATGGCGGCGTTGAGTGCCAGCAGGTTGGTCTGGTCGGCCAGGCCGCGAATCACGTCCAGCACCTTGCCGATATCACGCGACTCCTCGGCCAGGTTGCCGATCAGGGTGGCGGTACTTTGCACATCGCCACTCATGCGCTCGATGGCGCTCACGGTTTCCTGCACCAGGTCGCGACCGTCGCCGGCAGAGGCGGTGGCGTTTTTCGAGGCCTCGGAAGTGCTGACCGCGTTACGTGCCACTTCTTCGACGGCGCTGGTCATTTCGTTGACTGCCGTGGCGGCCTGCTCGATCTCGTTGTTTTGCTGGGTCAGGCCGCGGGCACTTTCATCGGTCACGCTGTTGAGCTCTTCGGCAGCGGAGGCCAACTGAGTCGCGGAACCTGAGATACGTTGCAGGGTATCGCGCAGTTTTTCCTGCATCTTCGACATTGCCAGCAACAAGCGCCCGGCTTCGTCAGTACCGTCGACTGTGATCGGGCGTGTCAGGTTGCCTTCGGCGATGGCTTCGGCGGCGTTCAGGGCCTTGGCGATCGGCTGAGTGATGCTGTTGGTCAGCAACCAGGCGAAGAGCAGGGTCAGGGCAGTGGCGACCACTAACAGGGCGACTACCAGGTTGAACGCCGAAGCGTACTGGTCAGCGGCTTGCCGATTGGTGTCGAGGCTCCCCTGGGTGTTGATTTCCAGTAACCGGTTGAGCACCGAGTTGATCGCTTCGGAGTTGTTCAGCAGTTCGGTGTTGAGCAGGGTTTGCAGCTCGCTGACCTGATTGTTGCGCGACAGCGCCTTCATGCGCTCTTCAAGTTGGCGGTACTGGCCCAGCAGTGTCACATACTGATCGTAGGCTGCGCGTTCCTGCGGGCTGGAGATCAACTTCTCGTAGCCCGCCTGGGCCTCGCGGATCTGCTGGTTGCGTTGGTCGAGCAGGGCGAGTGTCTGTTGTTGGGTGTCTGCTTCGCGGTTGATCAGCAAGCGGTAGGACAGCACCCGCAGACGCAATGTCAGTTGGGTGAACTCATCGAGGCTCTTGATGCTCGGTACGCTGTTCTGGGTAATGTCCTCGGCGGCCCCGCGAATCTTGCTCATCTGGTTCAAGGCGAATACACCGAGAATCAACATCAGCGTGCCAATCAGGGCAAAGCCGGCGAACGCCCGGGGGGCGATGTTCATAGAGCGTAGGGACATGGTTTTTTACCAAACAGACGCGCACGGGCACGAGGGCTGAGAAGGGGTATGCATGACTTATCGGTCATACGACTAAAGTCTTGAGTCGCTGCGTGCATTTGCCGCAGATCCGCATGCGCTGACGAGCTGTCAGGAACCTGACCGGCCAATCGCAGTCTTTAACACGTGCAAGCAAAGTCGCCGCCAGGAAAATCAAGGCTTTGCGCCGTAATAACCCTGGCGCCTGTGGTGACTTTTCTTTATCGTACGCGCCCTTTGAAAATGCCCGGAAAATCAAAAATGTTGGAAGCAACCCTGAGTCAATTGGAACAACTGGTCAGCGATCTGGTGCAACAGAACCAGGACCTGCAGACCGCCCATCAAGCCCTGAGTGCAGAGCTGGCCCAGGCCAAGGACGAAAACGAAAGCCTGCAACTGAGCCTGATGGAACAGGAAGAAAAGCAGGGCGCCGCCGTTGCGCGCATTCAAGCCTTGGTTGAGCGTGTGAGCGCAGGTCCTGTGAACGCATGAGACAGGGTGCCGATGGGGTAAAAGTCGTCTCGATTCTTGGAGAGGACTATTCGATCAAGGCGCCGGCCGGGGAAGAGCAGACCCTGCTGGACGCCGCGCTTATGTTGAAAGCGGTGCTGGCTGAGACCAAAAAGAAATACCCGACCCTGATCGGGGACAAACTGCTGGTGCTGACGGCGATGAACCTGTGTTCGCAGCAGCTGGAAATGCAAAAGCGCCACCAGCAGGAACTCGACCGTTACCAAGAGCAAGTCAGCGCCACGGTTGAAGTGATCGCCAAGACGATCAACCAGGGCTGATCGGTATGCGCACAACCAAAGAGTAGATTGTCGATTCTGTTGTATACAATCGGCACGGCTGTTGCAGCATTTTTGCCTCTTACTCTTTGGGGGTGCTTCATGCAGTTCTGGCGACGCAGTATTCAATGGCAGTTGATCCTGAGTATGGGCACCGCCCTGCTGGTCAGTATTCTGATCGTGGTCGGCATTTATACCCTGGTGGTCAACAACCTCGCCCAGCGCTATCTGGTCGAACAAGCGCTGCCGTCGAGCATCGAAGCGATGCGCAACGACATCGAGCGGATTCTGGTTCAGCCGCTCACCGCCGCCAAGGACATCGCCAGCAACAGCATGGTGCGCGACTGGCTGGCCGAAGGTGAAAGCAGTGCCCGGACGGCGACCTTCGCGCAGTATCTGGAAGGCATTCGCGGCGAACACAAGGCGTTCACCGCGCTAATCATCGGCGCCGCGTCGAACCACTACATCACTGAAAAAGGCCTGGATCGCACCCTTAGCCGCTCCAATCCCGCCGACGCCTGGTTCTATTCGTTCATGGACAGCAACCAGCCCCGCACCCTCAATATCGACAATGACACGGCCACCGGAGAATTGGCGCTGTTCATCGACCTCAAGGTCGAGCAGGCCGGTAAAGTCGTGGGCGTTGCCGGGCTGGGCCTGAGCATGAAAGAGCTGTCGGAGTTGATTCACAATTTCAGCTTCGGTGAGCGCGGCAAGGTCTATCTGGTGCGCTCCGACGGATTGATCCAGGTTCATCCCGAGGCGCAGTTCAGCGGGAAACGTACCCTGAGCGAGCAGGTTGGCGCTGCGGCGGCGCAAGCGGTCATGGGCCAAAAATCCGCCACCAGCAGCTTTGTCCGCGATGGCGAAGATTTCCTGGCATTGAGCCTGCCCCTTCGCGATCTCGGTTGGACCCTGGTGGCCGAAGTGCCACAGTCGCAGATCTATGCCGAAGCCCGGCGCGCGATGTGGTTCACCAGCGCTATCGGGTTGGGGGTCGCGCTGGTATGCCTGTTGTTGGTGATCGTACTGGCCCGTGGTTTGGTGCGACCGATCCGTCAGGTAACAGCGGCGCTGGTAGCGATTGGTAGCGGTGGTGGCGATCTGACACACAGGCTGGACGCCAGCCGCGCCGATGAGCTGGGGGACCTGGCCCGTGGCTTCAATCGCTTCCTGGAAAACCAGCGCAGCATGATCGGCGACGTGCTGGCCACCAGCGAACGCTTGCGCACAGCTGTCGGGCAGGTGGCGCAGGTGGTGGAAAACACGGCGCAACGCTCCGGTCGGCAGCAGGAAATGACCGACATGGTCGCCACCGCAGTGCATGAGATGGGCCTGACCGTACAGGAAATCGCCCAGAACGCCGGTAATGCGGCCGTCGCTTCGCAAACGGCCCGCGACGAAGCCTTGCAGGCCCGGGAAGTAGTTGGCGGCTCGATCCGCCATATCGAAAGCATGTCCGACGAAATCGGCATTGCCGCCCAGGCCGTGGGCGAACTGGCGACTCAGGTGGCTTCTATCGATCAGGTGTTGGCGGTGATCCGTGGGATCTCCGAGCAGACCAACTTGCTGGCGCTCAATGCCGCCATCGAAGCGGCGCGGGCTGGCGACATGGGCCGTGGCTTTGCGGTGGTGGCCGATGAAGTCCGCACGCTGGCCCGGCGTACGCAATCCTCTACCGATGAGATCCAGCAGATGATCGGCAGCCTCAAGCAGGGGGCGGAGAATGCGGTGTCGTCGATGCAGTCCGGACAGGCCGCAACCGGCACCGGTGTCGAGTCGAGCCAGCGCACGGGTGCTTCACTAACGGCGATTACCGGACAGGTTGAACACATCAGCGACATGAACCATCAAGTGGCGACGGCCACCGAAGAGCAGTCGGCGGTGACTGAAGAGATCAACCGCAATGTGCAGGGCATCTCCGACCTGGCACGGGCCACGGCGGGGGAGGTCAGGGCTTGCCGGGAAGATTGTCAGACGTTGCAGCGGTTGGCGGATGATCTGGCGCGGCAGATGGGTGGGTTCAAGCTGAGCTGACAAGGGGGGATCGTTCCCACGCGGAGCGTGGGAACGATCGGTCAGGCGGAGTGTAGGATGTCAGAACCACTCATCCTGCATACCCAGGCACACATCATCCCGTGCCTCGAGAATCGCCAGTTCATGGTGGCAAGCCGGCACTTCCCAGGTCAGGAAGTAGCGCGCCGCTTGCAGCTTGCCTTTATAGAAGCTCACATCCACGGCATTACCCTTGGCCAAGCCTTCCTCGGCGCGGATCGCCTGCTCCAGCCAACGCCAGCCGATCACCGTGTGGCCGAACGCCTTGAGGTACAGCGCCGAGTTGGCGAGGCTGCCGTTGATCTTGCCCTGGGCCAGGTCGGTCAACAGGCCGATGGTCACCGTTTGCAGGCGCGCTACCAGTTTTTCCAGCGGTTCGCGCAATGGGGTCAGCGATTCATGGGCGTGGGCCCGCTCAACGGTGTCGGCGATCAAGCGGATCAACTGCTTGAGTCCGGCTCCGCCGTTCTGCGCCAGTTTGCGCCCCAGCAAGTCCAGTGACTGAATGCCATGGGTGCCTTCGTGGATCGGGTTCAGGCGGTTGTCGCGGTAGTACTGCTCCACCGGGTATTCGCGGGTATAGCCGTGGCCGCCAAGGATCTGGATCGCCAGTTCGTTGGCCTTGAGGCAGAACTCCGACGGCCAGGATTTGACGATGGGGGTCAGCAAATCCAGCAGTTCATGGGCCTGCTTGCGCTCGGCTTCGGTCTCAAGGGTAGTGGTGTCGTCGAACAATCGCGCGGCATACAGTCCCAGGTCGAACGAGCCTTCGACATAGGCCTTCTGGGTCAGCAGCATGCGTTTGACGTCGGCGTGCTGGACGATCGACACCGGTGCGGTGTTCGGGTCCTTGCTGTCCGGCAGGCGGCCTTGCGGGCGTTCGCGGGCGTACTCCAGCGAGTACAGGTAACCGGCGTAACCGAGCATCACCGCGCCCATGCCGACGCCGATCCGCGCCTCGTTCATCATCTGGAACATGCAGCTCAGGCCTTGATGCGGCTGGCCCACCAGGTAGCCGACGCACTCGCCGTTGTCGCCGAAGTTCAGCGCGGTGGAGGTGGTGCCGCGCCAGCCCATCTTGTGGAACAGCCCGGCCAGCAGCACGTCGTTGCGCTGGCCCAGGCTGCCGTCGTCGTTGACCAGGAACTTGGGCACGATAAACAGGGAGATGCCCTTCACCCCGGCGGGTGCATCCGGCAGTTTGGCCAGCACCATGTGCACGATGTTTTCCGACAGCGGATGGTCGCCGCCGGAGATGAAGATCTTGTTGCCCTTGAGTCGATAGGTGCCGTCCGCCGCGGGTTCGGCGCGGGTGCGGATGTCCGACAGCGACGAACCGGCGTGGGGCTCGGTCAGGGCCATGGTGCCGAAGAAGCGGCCGTCGATCATCGGTTGCAGGAAGCGTTGTTTCTGTTCCTCGGTGCCGAAGCTCTCGATCAGGTTGGCGGCGCCCATGGTCAGGAACGGGTAGGAAGTCGTCGCCGCGTTGGCCGCCTGGAAGTGCGCGAAGCAGGCTTGCGACAACAGCGTCGGCAACTGCATGCCACCCGCCTCGAAACTGCGTGCAGCGTTGAGGAAACCGGCTTCGAGAAAGGCATCCACGGCAGGTTTCACTTCCGGGATCAGGATCGCCTGGCCGTCTTCATAGTGCGGTTCGTTCTCGTCGCCCTTGCGGTTGTGCGGGGCGAAGAACTTTTCGGCGATGCTACGCGCAGTGCTAATGGCGGCGTCGAAGGTCTCGCGGTTGTGCTCGGCGAAACGCTCGCGCTGGGTCAGGCCCTCGGCGTCGAGGACTTCGTACAGCTCGAAAGCCAGATTGCGGGAACTGAGCAACGTCTCGGACATGGCGGCCTACCTGTTTTGGAATAGGCCGAGTCTAGGCGTGGGAAGGGTGGAGTGAACAGGATGATTGATTTGGGTGATAGAGGAGCAGTTGCAAGCAGCAAGCTAAAAGCGGCAAGTAAAAGCACATTGCGAACACCGCAAACTGCTCTTACTTGCCGCTTGAAGCTTGAAACTTGCAGCTGTTTTTAACCGATCGTCATCAGGCTGGCGTTACCACCGGCCGCTGCGGTGTTGACGCTCAGCGCGCGCTCGATCACCAGGCGTTCCAGCGCAATGCCGGTTTCGCCCGGCGCCTGGCCGTGAACCCCGACGATGGCGCCGGCACGGGTTGCCACTTGCTGGCAGACCGCGCGCAACTGGTCGGAGTGACCGTGATGCAGTACCGCATCGATGACCACTTCGTCCTTGGTCCAGTCAGCGACCAGCTTGATGCGTGCTTGCACGTCTTTTGGCAGGCGCGCCAGCAGTGCCTTGCTCAGCTCATTCTCCGGCACGACTGCCGAGCCACCCACGGCCAGTACCGCTGCCAGTTGGGTCAGCAGGTCGACTTCGATTTCCGCCAGGCACAGCACGTGTTCGCGCGGCAGGATGGCGTAGCTGTTGCGCTCGCCGGTCGGGCCTGCCAATACGCGGGTGATACCGCTCTGCGATTGCGCGGCGAACTTCACGCACAGGGCGCTCAGGTCGCTGAGCTTGTGGCTGTCGGCCCAGGCTTGCAGGGCAGTCAGCGGCTTGCTCATGGCATCACGCAGACGGACGTCCGGCGCGGTTTCGGCGTCGGCACGGGCAAAGGATTGCTCGATGGCGTCGCCAGGGCGGGTCGACAGCAGGCGGTACAGGTAAAGCGGACCACCGGCTTTCGGGCCGGTGCCCGACAGGCCTTCGCCGCCGAACGGTTGCACGCCGACCACGGCACCCACGATGTTGCGGTTGACGTAGACGTTACCGGCGTTGACGTTGTCGATCACCTTGGCGATGGTCTCGTCGATGCGCGTGTGCACGCCCAGCGTCAGGCCATAACCGGAAGCGTTGATCTGCTCGATCAGTTGATCGATCTCTTTACGCTTGTAGCGCACCACGTGCAGCACCGGACCAAAGATCTCGCGTTGCAGTTCGTCGAAGCTTTCCAGTTCGATCAGGGTGGGCATGACGAAGGTGCCGCGTTTGATTTCTTCGGCATTGGCGATCGCGACCTGGTACACGTTGCGACCTTTGTCGCGCATGCCCTGGATGTGTTTCTCGATGCCCGCCTTGGCTTCGGCGTCGATCACCGGGCCGATGTCCACGGACAGGCGTTCCGGGTTGCCGAGACGGCATTCAGCCATGGCGCCCTTGAGCATTTCGATCACGCGGTCTGCCGAATCTTCCTGCAGACACAGTACGCGCAGGGCCGAGCAACGCTGGCCGGCGCTGTCGAAGGCCGACGAAACCACGTCGATGACCACTTGTTCGGTCAGCGCCGAGGAGTCGACGATCATTGCGTTCTGGCCACCGGTTTCGGCGATCAGCGGGATCGGACGGCCCTGGGAGTCCAGGCGGCCGGCGATATTGCGTTGCAACAGTCGCGCGACTTCGGTGGAGCCGGTGAACATCACGCCTTTGACGCGATCATCGCCCACCAGGCCGGCACCCACGGTTTCGCCACGGCCCGGCAGCAATTGCAGCACGCCTTCCGGGATCCCGGCCTCGAGCAGCAAGCGCACGGCTTGCGCCGCCACCAGTGGGGTCTGTTCGGCCGGCTTGGCCAGGACCGGGTTACCGGCGGCCAGTGCGGCGGCGACTTGACCGCTGAAAATCGCCAGCGGGAAGTTCCACGGGCTGATGCACACCACTGGGCCCAGTGGGCGGTGGGCGTCGTTGGTGAAATCGTTGCGGGCCTGCACCGCGTAGTAACGCAGGAAGTCCACGGCTTCACGCACTTCGGCGATGGCGTTGGCGAAGGTCTTGCCAGCTTCGCGGGCCAACAGGCCCATTAGCGGCTGGATCTCGGCTTCCATCAGGTCGGCGGCACGTTCCAGGATCGCGGCGCGTTCGGCTGGCGGGGTGGCCTGCCAGATCGGAGCGGCGTTGAGGGCGCACTGGATGGCGTTGTCGACGTCTTCGACGGTCGCTTCCTGTACATGGCCGACTACGTCACGCAGGTCCGAGGGGTTCAACACCGGCGCAGGCGTTTCAGTGCTGGAGGCGCAACCGAGCATCGGCGCGGCTTTCCAGTTGTTGTGGGCGCTGGCCAGCAGGGCGCAGGACAAGGATGCCAGGCGGTGTTCGTTGGCCATGTCGATGCCGCTGGAGTTGGCGCGCTCGCTGCCGTACAGGTCGCGTGGCAGTGGAATGCGCGGGTGCGGCAGGCCGAAGCCGCCTTCCAGCGTGGCCATCTGCTCGATCTGGTTCACCGGGTCGGCTACCAGCTCCTGGATGGAGATGGACTGGTCGGCGATACGGTTGACGAACGAGGTGTTCGCGCCGTTTTCCAGCAGGCGACGTACCAGGTACGCCAGCAGGGTTTCGTGGGTGCCGACCGGTGCGTACACGCGGCACGGACGGTTCAGCTTGCCCTCGGACACCTTGCCTACAACCTGTTCGTACAGCGGCTCACCCATGCCGTGCAGGCACTGGAACTCGTACTGGCCCGGGTAGTAGTTCTGCCCGGCGATATGGTAGATGGCCGACAGGGTGTGGGCGTTGTGCGTGGCGAACTGCGGGTAGATGACTTCCGGTACCGACAGCAGTTTGCGCGCGCAGGCGATGTAGGAAACGTCGGTGTACACCTTGCGGGTGTAGACCGGATAGCCTTCCAGGCCTTCGACCTGGGCGCGCTTGATTTCGCTGTCCCAGTAGGCGCCTTTTACCAGGCGGATCATCAGGCGATGACGGCTGCGGCGAGCCAGGTCGATCACGTAGTCGATTACATACGGGCAACGCTTCTGGTACGCCTGGATCACGAAACCGATACCGTTCCAGCCGCTCAGTTGCGGCTCGAAGCACAGGCGCTCCAGCAGATCCAGCGACAGCTCCAGGCGGTCGGCTTCTTCGGCGTCGATGTTCAGGCCGATGTCGTATTGCTTGGCCAGCAGGGTCAGCGACAGTAGGCGCGGGTACAGCTCGTCCATCACGCGCTCGTACTGGGCACGGCTGTAACGCGGGTGCAGGGCCGACAGCTTGATCGAGATGCCCGGGCCTTCATAAATGCCGCGACCGTGGGACGCCTTGCCGATCGAGTGGATGGCTTGCTCGTAGGACGCGAGGTATTTCTGCGCGTCATGCTCGGTCAGTGCGGCTTCACCGAGCATGTCATAGGAGTAGCGGAAGCCTTTGGCTTCAAACTTGCTGGCGTTGGCCAGGGCTTCGGCGATGGTTTCGCCGGTCACGAACTGCTCGCCCATCAGGCGCATGGCCATGTCGACGCCCTTGCGGATCATCGGCTCGCCGCTCTTGCCGATGATGCGGCTCAGGGACGAGGTCAGGCCTGCTTCGTTATGGGTGGAGACCAGCTTGCCGGTCAGCAGCAGGCCCCAGGTCGCGGCGTTGACGAACAGCGACGGGCTGTTGCCCAGGTGCGGCTGCCAGTTACCGGTACTGATCTTGTCGCGAATCAGGGCGTCACGAGTGCCCTTGTCCGGAATACGCAGCAGCGCTTCGGCCAGGCACATCAGTGCCACGCCTTCCTGGGACGACAGGGAGAATTCCTGCAGCAGGCCCTGCACGATGCCGGCACGGCCACCGGCGCTCTTCTGATTGCGCAGTTTTTCAGCAATCGAGGCGGCCAGCTTGTTGGTGGCTTCTGCCATCGGTGCCGGCAGGCGAGCCTGCTCCAGCAGCATGGGTACCACTTCCGGCTCTGGACGACGGTAGGCGGCGGTGATCGCAGCACGCAGTACCGATTGCGGCAGGATGCTCTCAGCGAATTCAAGGAAGCACTGGTGTGCGTGGTCGACGTGAATGTCGGCGCCTTCATCCAGCTCAGGACGGACCGAACCATTGAGTTCGGTCAGGGTTGCACCACCCTCGAGTTTTTCCAGGTAATTGAAAATCGCCTGCTTGATCAACCAGTGCGGCGTGCGATCAATCGAGGTCGCGGCGGCCTTGAGGCGTTCGCGGGTCGGGTCGTCGAGTTTGACCCCAAGGGTGGTGGTAGCCATATTTTTATCCTCATGTTTGCCACGACTGCGTGGCATCAGCTGGCGGCAAGATTAGCCGTGCGCCGAAAGAGGTGCAACCGGGTGCAACCTTTTTTTGCCGGAAAAACAGGCAGCTCGTCAGGAAATAAATTCTGCTACGCGGGTGCTGCTCCTGCTTGGTGCTGTTTGTCTGGGTTAGCGATGTTTCTTGCTCCGAAAAGGAGCAAGAAACCTTTACCTAAAAAATATTTCCGACTAGGTGCAACTTATTCGGGCGAAACTGGTTGCACCTTATTTGCTTTGTTGAATAGCATTCGCGCCCAAGGTGCAACCGTCCACGAGACAGTTCATCGGCTGATGGCTTTCCTGGGGAAACATCAGTCATAAATGCGCGGATTACCCGATCGTCTTTCAAACGTAATCGTTTGGCGGCGGTTCAGCAGACCGCAGCTACATAAAAACAAAGCCAGGGCGTAACTCAATGAGTGCTAGCAATCCAACCTTGATCACGTTCGTGATCTACATCGCAGCAATGGTGCTGATCGGCTTCATGGCCTATCGCTCCACCAACAACCTCTCCGACTACATTCTGGGTGGCCGTAGCCTGGGCAGCGTCGTGACCGCGCTCTCCGCCGGCGCTTCCGACATGAGTGGCTGGTTGTTGATGGGCCTGCCGGGTGCCATCTACATGTCTGGCCTGTCTGAGAGCTGGATCGCCATCGGCCTGGTCATCGGTGCCTACCTGAACTGGCTGTTTGTAGCCGGTCGTCTGCGAGTACAGACCGAACACAACGGTGACGCGCTGACACTGCCGGACTACTTCTCCAGCCGTTTTGAAGACAAGAGCGGCTTGCTGCGTATTATCTCGGCCGTCGTGATTCTGGTGTTCTTCACCATCTATTGCGCCTCCGGCATTGTGGCGGGCGCCCGTCTGTTCGAAAGCACCTTCGGCATGTCCTACGAGACCGCGCTGTGGGCCGGTGCTGCGGCAACGATTGCCTACACCTTCGTTGGTGGTTTCCTGGCGGTAAGCTGGACTGACACCGTACAAGCCACGCTGATGATCTTCGCCCTGTTGCTGACGCCGATCATCGTGCTGCTGGCCACCGGTGGCGTCGACACCACGTTCCTGGCGATCGAAGCGCAGAACCCTGACAACTTCAACATGCTCAAGGGCACGACGTTCATCGGCATCATCTCGCTGATGGGCTGGGGCCTGGGTTACTTCGGTCAGCCGCACATCCTGGCGCGCTTCATGGCGGCGGATTCGGTGAAATCGATTGCCAATGCCCGTCGTATTTCCATGACCTGGATGATCCTGTGCCTGGGCGGTACCGTTGCAGTCGGTTTCTTCGGCATTGCTTACTTCTCGGCGAATCCGGCCGTGGCGATGCCGGTCAGTGAGAACCACGAGCGTGTGTTCATCGAACTGGCCAAGATCCTGTTCAACCCATGGATCGCTGGCGTGCTGCTGTCGGCCATTCTGGCTGCCGTGATGAGCACCCTGAGCTGCCAGTTGCTGGTGTGCTCGAGCGCCCTGACCGAAGACTTCTACAAGGCTTTCCTGCGCAAGAACGCTTCCCAGCTTGAGCTGGTGTGGATCGGTCGTGCCATGGTGCTGGCCGTAGCACTGGTTGCCATCGTGATGGCCGCCAACCCGGAAAACCGCGTACTGGGTCTGGTCAGCTACGCCTGGGCCGGCTTCGGTGCTGCCTTCGGTCCGGTTGTACTGATCTCGGTACTGTGGAAAGGCATGACCCGTAACGGCGCTCTGGCCGGTATCGTGGTCGGTGCTCTCACCGTGATCGTCTGGAAGCATTTCGAACTGCTGGGCCTGTACGAAATCATCCCGGGCTTCATCTTCGCCAGCCTGGCCATTTTCCTGGTCAGCAAGATGGGTGAGCCAACGGCCGGCATGCTGCAGCGTTTTGCCGCCGCCGAGAAAGATTTCCACCTGAACAAGTGATTGCCAGGGCAAATACCCTGATTAAGCACTGATAAAAAACGGCCCGCAGCCAATTGGATGCGGGCCGTTTTTTTGTGCGGGTTCCGCTCGGCGGATACCGGCATGGCTGGCGTCCTGGGGGCCGCTCGGCTGCGAACCCCTGACGTTGGGCGCGGTACAGGGTAAACTTCGCCTCCTTCGCAGGAGCAGCCATGAATTATCGTCACGCCTTCCACGCCGGCAATCACGCCGACGTGTTCAAACACCTGACCTTGACCCGCCTCATCGCCCTGATGTCGCGCAAGGAACAGCCGTTTGCCTATCTCGACACCCACGCCGGCATTGGTCTGTATGACCTGCAAGGCGACCAGGCCAGCCGTACCGGTGAATACCTGGAAGGTATCGCACGTTTGTGGGGCGAGCCGGATCTGCCGCTGCTGACGGCGGACTACATGCAGGTGCTGCATGAAATGAACCCGGATGGCCAGTTACGCTACTACCCTGGTTCGCCAGAGCTGGCACGACGCCTGACTCGCCCGCAAGACAGGGTACTGCTCAACGAGAAACATCCAGAAGACGGCTTGCTGCTCAAGGACAACATGAAGGGCGATCGCCGGGTCAAGGTGCACCTTGGCGAAGGCTGGCATGTCCCGCGTGCGTTGTTGCCGGTACCCGAGAAGCGTGGGTTGATGCTGATCGATCCGCCGTTCGAGAAGCTCGATGAGATGCAGCGCTGCGCCGCCTCCCTCAAAGAGGCGATTGGCCGGATGCGGCAATCCGTGGTAGCGATCTGGTACCCGGTCAAGGACCAGCGCCTGTTGCGTCGCTTCTATCAGGACCTGGCCGGTACGGGCGCGCCGAAGCTGTTGCGCGTGGAACTGCTGGTGCATCCGCTGGATACGCCCAACAGCCTGAATGGCTCCGGGATGGCCATTGCCAATCCTCCGTGGGGGCTGGAAGAGGAGCTGCGGGAGCTGCTGCCCTGGCTGGCGCAGAAGCTTGGCCAGACCCAGGGTGGGTGGCAGATGGATTGGTTGATTGCCGAGAGTTGATTGGTGGATTCTTCGGCGTCTGGTCTGACGCTATCGCGGGCTTGCCCTAATGCCAGTCAGTTAAGGAATTGACTTGGCCGCCAAGCAATATTAGAAACGGTCTTATGTTTTTATGAGCTCGCTTCATGCCCCTCCAAAACGACCTTCAAGAACTTACCAAGCTTAATCCAATCTCCTTCGAGCGCTTTGCACAGCTGATTGACCCTGCGTGGATTGAGCAGGCGCAGCTGTCGACCGGTACGGTCTCTATTCGCCGCAGACGCTTGCCGGCCGCGCGCATTGTGTGGCTGGTGGTTGGGTTGGCCTTGTTCAAGAGCGAACCGATTTGGCTCATCGTGCAACAACTAGGATTGGCTCTGGGCGAAGCGAAAGTACCTGCCCCAGTGCCGCAGTCCAGGCTAGGCAACGGCTCGGAGAGGCACCGCTGGTCGCACTGTTTAAGCAATTGGCCGAAGCATGGAGCTGTGCTGAGCAGCCGGCTTCGGCTGGCTTTTTGGGGTTGCGTAGCTTTGCGGTAGACGGCGTGGTTTGGTCCACTCCCGACACGCCGGAGAACCGCCAGGCCTTTGGTGGCGGGCGGACTCACTCGGGAGATGGAGCCTGGCCGCAAGTACGTGGTGTTTGCCTGATGGATACCCATAGTTACTTGATTCGAGCCGCCTGTTTTGGCGAGTTTGCTGTCGGTGAGCTTCGCCATGCGAAGGGGTTGGAAAAAGCGGTGAGCGATCACTCGGTGACGATTTTTGATCGAGCCTACTACTCCGCAGTCCTCTTGCTTGATTGGCAACAAAGTGGCACTGAGCGGCATTGGCTCATGCGAGCACGCAAACCACTTAAATACGAAGTGATCGAAGAGTTGGGCGTGGGTGATTGGCTCGTGCGACTGACCGTTTCTCGAGACGCTCTCAAGCAACGTCCGGACCTTCCCACCCATTGGCATGCACGACTGATTGAGTACTCGATAGACGACAAACCGCGCCGCTATCTCACTTCGTTGACCGATGCTGAACGTTACCCTGCCAATCAGGTGGCAGGGCACTACAACGAACGCTGGGAAATCGAATTGGGTTATCGCGAAATCAAGCAAAATCTGCTTAAAGGCGAACAACTACGCAGTAAACACCCTGATCTGGTGCGCCAGGAACTGTGGGGGACCCTGCTGGCCTACAATTTGATCCGTCAGGAAATGCGCTTGATGGCTGGAGAAATGAAGGTGGCGCCGCACCACTTAAGCTTCCTCTGGTTGGCTCAAGCGGTGACCAACGCGCTACGGTTCTGCCCGCTGGAAACGCCAGGTACGATTCCTCAGCGACTGGCAGCACTGCGGTCCCAGGCTCAACACTTCATGTTGCCTGCCAGGCGACCGCGAAGTTACCCAAGGGTAGTCAAGCCCAGGCCTGTAAAATACTCCAAAAAGAAAACTGGAGGGCTTAACTGACTGGCATTAGGGCTTGCCCGCGAAGGCCGTCAACGATGACGCGTGCGTCCTGGATAAACCCGGGGTACTTGAGTTTCTCGTCGGAACGCCGCCCGGAGCAAGCTCGCCCCTACGCCTTCTTCGGCTTCAAATACTTGCTCAGCCCCTGGAACCAGATCACCAGCGCCGGGTTGCCCTTGATCTGGATCGACTTGTCCTGAATCCCCGTCATGAATGCCAACTGCTTGTTCTTCGCCTGCATCGTGGCAAAGCCATAAGCTGCGTCCTTAAAGGCAATCGCAAACGCAGGCTCGGCATGCACACCCGATTGACTGGTGATGCGCTGGTCCTTCACGCGGAAATGCCGCGCCACTTTCCCGTCCAGGGTCTGTAGCTGAAACACCAAATCCTTGTCACCCAACTGCTGCTGAAAAGCCGGATTGGTCCGGCTGGCCTTACCCATCAACAAACCCAGCATCCACAGCAGAAAACGAAATTTCATGCACACAGCCTCAAGAGGAAAATGAATGGCTGGGGCAGTTTAACGGCTTCGAACGAGAGCACCACTATTGTGTGGCTTTAGAAGAAGATGGGATATTTTTTGACGCTGATGACTGCCAAGTCATTGAATAAACATCACTCCGCAACCTCTTTCGGAAGCCAGGTTTTCTGATCCTTAACTGGGTAATGGGCAAAGCCTCCTAGCCCTGCGACAAGCCTCCGATTCACCTACAGGACTTGGACACCAGCGATGAAAGCTCCGCGATCTGCCTGATATTTACTTGTGTGAGCGTAATTTTGTATGAAATTCCAGGCGGTAATAGTTCAAGTTTGATTTTTACTTACAGCTAGCTTACTCAAAAAGCTCTCAATCTTAGGTAAAACAAACTGCAGTATCTTCGGCATGGTGTGGATAGGCAGTTGGCAGCATGCGAAAAACAACGCCATGGTAGGGGACAGGCTGACGCCAAGAGCAGACCATAATAGCCCAACATTTCTGTTACCGCCGTTAAGTGCCATGGTGAATTTCGATGTCAATGATCCGGGGTACAGACAGCCCATGATCAGTTGTAGGCAAACATTTATGCAGTAGGCGATAGCTATCATTGAAATGGCCAGCGAGGGTTTATCCAAAATGATCAGTTGCATGCCTGCCATCGTCCCTACTGCAAAAAAGAAAAGAGCAATCACGACTACACCATCGATTGCCAAACCATGTGTTGCAACAAACGTTTGCGAAAGGCGACGTATCAATAACGCGGCCCCTTCGGCGCCCCCTATCAATATTGCCAGTCTGATGGCCAGATCAATAGGGTCTATGAAGAGTGAAAGTCCATCAGCGAAAACATGGAGTATCAGCGGAGCGCTAATAGGGATAATTGCCATTGAGCAGAGAGCGGTCACCAGCGACATGGAGGGGTCAAGTCCGAGCATTCTCGCCACTGCAGCATTTCCGCTGGCCGGCGGGGCTGCAACGGCGATGGCGATAGCAAGAGACAATTCCTGATTACCACTGAGATAGAACGAAACCACTCCGAAAAGGTAAGGGCAAACAACAACCATCAAGGTTGGAAATATCAGCGATATTTTAATGTTTCTTGCCGCTCTTATTACCTCAGTGTTGTTGATGCGCAGGAGAGCACCTAATACAAATATGAATACCATGACGGGCAGCAATGGTCTCGCCAAGTCAGCAAGATGAGGGATAGCCAATCCAATCGCGCAACCGGAGGCCAAGACAGTAGGCCCTCTGCGGGTGATTCCGGGTAGGATTCTATGCATGCAAATGTTCTCAAACCGGCATCCCTCACAGGGCGCCTCTATTTAGGTGCGGAGTGTTATTTCAGGTGTGACGGATGGCGGTGGTGAGTTCTTGGATTGCTTCACTACCAGGCGCCCATCAATCAGAATCGAGGTGATGCTCGGAAGGTCGCCGCTGCTGAAACTGCCCAATACGCTGGGCTCTGCGCCACCCAAAGGGCCGCATGCGATCAGAATGTCGGCTTCTCTTCCGACTTTCAGAATTCCGCGGTTCAACTTTCGCACCTTTGCAGTATTGCCCGTTGCAAAGCAGACAGCCTTTTCCGGAGGTACGTCGCCGAAACTACTGAGCAAGGCGATGGCTCTGAGCATGCCGAGCGTGGGAACCCCGCAGCCAGCGGGCGAATCTGTTCCAATTACTATACGGTCGAGTTGGTTCATTTCTCTTGCGTAGTTCAAGGTGGTCACCGCCGCGAACTCGTTCCCGTTATGTACGATTTCCAAAGCACCCAGGCAGCCCTCACACAGACACCGAATTTGGCTTGGCGCCAATGCGGTATAGCCGCCATTGATATGCCCGATAATGTCCGGCGCAATTTCAAGGATCTGTTCTGCGTCCATTCTCTGAGAGGTGGAAATAGAAGGACCGCCGGTGTGGGTAATAGAAGTCATGCCGTGCTTGCGAGCTATCTTGACCAACTCAGCTGCGCGGCTTACGGATTTGACCGGGCCTATGCCGACCTCTCCCAGTTGGTTGATGCCTTGGGCAACCATTTCGGCAAAGTCTTGATCCGTAAACTCATCATTGAGCAGTGGTGCACCTGCCTCCATTTTTATCCCCGAAGGGCGGGTGTTGGAGAAAGAGCGCTGGGCAGCAATTGCCATTGCGATAGTGCCGACTCTGTCAGTGGGTAGCCCTGGAACGTGTACTTCCCCAGCAGAAATCATGGTCGTGACTCCACCCTGCAGTGAATGCCAGATCCAATTATGGTTACCGGATCGTGGGCTATATTCACCAAGGGTCGGGTGAGTGTGATTGTCGATCAAGCCGGGCATTACGGTGCTTTGTTTTGCGTCGATCAGAAGATCTGCATTTGAAAACTCTACATCTTCAATGCGGCCGACATACGTAATCATGCCGTCAACGCTGACCAGTGTGTCTGCATCAATGAGCGGAATGTCGAGATCGCCCGTTAGGAACGTGCCTATATTATGGATTATTGACGTGTAGCGTTTCGCATCGGACATTTACTTCACCTCTTGAAATCAGTAGGCAAGGGTTCAAAAATTCGAGTACCGTTCTTTTTGAACGTTCGAAAGTTCCACAGGTTATTGGTGAGAAACACGCGCTGGACCCAACGATACGCGTGACCTTTCGGGTCGAAGCTGGGTATGAACTTGTCACGGGAGTGCAGAGTAAATCGATTGTTTATGTACACTAATTTTCCAGGCTGGATATCTATTGCGTGGGCGACTTGTTTAAGGGCTTCGTAAAATTTCGAATAGGCTTTTTTTGCCGCCTCATCAACGGCGATAACCATATCTGGATAAAACGCAGCGGTGACCCGAGGATGAGATATCGGCCCGGTCAATATTGGATACAAGCGGGTTTCGCCAGATTGAGCGCCGCTGTTTCTCCAGCGATAAGGCTGCCGGATTATGAAATGCTTGCCGTATAACAGTTGAATGTCCATTTCGCTCAGCGTCTTGAGCGCTTCCCTAGCATCGGAAACCCAAGTTTTCGGGCCTGAGGTATATGGGTCGCTGCGAACCCCAAACAGCATTAGAGCTAATGGCGATGTGTCGCCACGGGTGTCGTAAGTCTGGAAGGCGTTCTCAGTGTGCAAGTCCAATTCCACCTCCGACCCGTTTCCGGTGTATTCGGCTGCCGCCTCAGGGTGCGGAACAAGGTCATTTACCAGTTTCGGTCCCTCGTGCTCGATGGAGTAAGGCTCTGCAATCAAACTGCCTAACGCTACTAATACGTTTTCGGACAGGTACCCATTTTTAAAACCAAAACTGTCTGCATCTCGTTGTGGACTACCGAACGCATCATCCACTGGAAGATTTTCGAACACGCAGTAAGACGCATCGTCGTTTTTCAGCGACTCGAGTTTTTCAATCAAACGCTCCGGAAACATCCGATATGCAGTCGTACGAATCTTCTGAATGTAATTGTGACCCCCTGTCGGCTCGTAGCAAACACCCACCAGTGCATCGCGAATACCCTCTTTTTCAAAATCTGTCAGACGGAAAATATTGGAATTTCCACATGACTCATCCATGCAATCACCATAACAATAGAATTTTGTATAAACGGTTATGGCCATGTTGCCTTTGCCCAACTCGCATTCCAGCGCTTTATACTCTTTCGAAGAGCGCGCACCCTCGCTCACGAAACTTTCTTTGGAAACATAGACCTTAGCGAGCTAAATATAATAAGTGGAAGTTTGCTTGAGTAAGACATCCATGGCCGTTTTTAAGAATCACGTTCATTCCCCCATTGGAGTTTCAATGATCTGCCCCAGCACCAGAAGCCACCAAAGCATGACAAAAATATAAAACAAAAAATGTAGGACGCTTCTGAAAATGCAAGCAAATGAGAACAGCCAGTTAAAGCGCCGCGGCACCTTTATGTAATTTCATCGATTATCAAGCAATGTCTCACAATTCATCTTTATTGGAGTGCATAGAATTTAAAGTCTACGCGACAAGCTTAAGAAATTTCCTTATCAAGTTCTGATACATCATTCTGAAATAGAGGAGGTTTCTGACCATGGCAATAGAAGCGTCTCACATCAATCCTTCCAATGCCTTGTTAGCGTGTTGGCGCAATTTACGCAGGCCAAGTGCGCAATAAAAAATCGGTGGAGTGTTGTTTGGTTGCCCTGCTCACACTCTTAGCTGGCCGCTCTGTTCGGGCTGTAGGGTGCGACGGTTTTGCGTGCCTATTAAACGATGGCGCTCTTGCTCTTGGCACCCCGGAAAACCCGTCGTCCATCAGAGTCATTACTGCCGATTTCGCCGACGATGTGCGTGGTGGGCATGCTCACCCAATGTTTGACTTTGTGACTGCTGCGCAGCCGAACGCTGGCTTCGCCAGCTGCTACGGATCGCGTCATGGCTTAACTGATCGGTATTAGGGCAAGCCCGCTCCCAACCTAATGTGGGAGCGGGCCGGGCGGCGTTCCGCTTGCCCGCGATGCTTTTGATGGTCCGAAAATCAGATCGGGCAGGTGACGCCGGTGCCGCCGATCCCGCAGTAGCCTTCTGGGTTCTTTGCCAGGTACTGCTGGTGATAGGCCTCGGCGTAGTAGAAGGTCGGGGCCTGTTCGATTTCGGTGGTGATGGTGCCCAGCCCGGCCTTGGTCAGTTCTGCCTGGAACGTTTTCTCGCTGGCCTTGGCTTCGTCCAGTTGTTCAGGTTTGACCGCGTAGATCACCGAACGGTACTGGGTGCCGATGTCGTTGCCCTGGCGCATGCCCTGCGTCGGGTTGTGCAGTTCCCAGAACATGGCCAGCAGTTCCTTGTAGCTGATCTGATCCTGGTCATACACCACCAACACCACTTCCGTGTGGCCGGTCAGGCCCGAGCAGACTTCTTCGTAGGTCGGGTTTGGTGTGAAGCCACCGGCATAACCCACCGCCGTGCTCACGACGCCTTCGCGCTGCCAGAACTTACGTTCCGCACCCCAGAAACAGCCCAGGCCGAAGATCGCGAACTCCACATTGCCAATGAATGGACCGAGCATGTACTGATCCTTATTGACGAAGTGTTTCTCCGGCACGGTCATCGGGGATTCGCGGCCAGGCAGAGCTTGTTCTTTAGTAGGGAGCACGTTTTTGTTCACCAGAATTTCCGAACGCAAGACCATGATCGGTCCTCCAGTCAGGTTGGGGATGTCGATTAAGTAGAGTGTCAGTGTGCCCGAGTGTTACAGCGCTGTCAGGCGTTTGGGCCGCGTGGATAGCGTTTGAGCTTCTCGATCAGATCAAAGCCCGGGATCGGTCGGTCGAATAGGTAGCCCTGGCCGACGTCGCAGCGGTGGCGACGCAGGAACGCCAGCTGTTCGGCGGTCTCGATGCCTTCGGCAACCACTTTGAGCTTCAGGTTATGGGCCATGGCGATCACGGCCGAGGTGATTTCCATGTCGTCCTGGTTGTCCGGGATTTCATGAATGAAGCTGCGATCGATCTTGATGATGTCGATCGGGAATTTCTTCAGGTAGCTGAGCGACGAGTAGCCGGTGCCGAAGTCGTCCATGGCCAGGGTAAGGCCCAGGCGCTTGAGTTGGTCGAGTTGCAAGTGCGTGTCTTCGGTGGCCTCCAGCAGCAGGCCTTCCGTCAGTTCCAGCTCCAGCAGTTGGGCGGGCAGTTGTTCGTCCTTGAGAATGCCGGCGATCGACGACACCAGGTCCGGGTCGGAGAATTGCTTGGGTGACAGGTTGATCGCCACCTGCAGGTTGCCCAGGCCGGCAGCGGTCAGGGCTTTGCTCATGCGGCAGGCTTGTCGGGCGATCCATTTGCCGATGGGGATGATCAGTCCGGTCTCTTCGGCGACGCTGATGAACTGATCCGGACGAATCATGCCCTTTTCTGGATGGTCCCAACGCAACAGCGCCTCCATCCCCAACAAGCGGCCAGTGCGCAGGCACAGCTTGGGCTGGTAGAACACGTCCAGTTCATTTTGCGTCAGGGCGCGGCGCAGGTTGTTTTCCACGAACAGCTTGTAACTGGCCTCGGCGTTCAGCGCTTCGGTGAAGACCTGGACCTGATGCTTGCCATTGGCCTTGGCCTTGTGCAGGGCCAGCCCGGCATTGCGCATCAGGGTCTGTGGGTCGCGGCCGTGCAAAGGCGCGCAGGCCACGCCCACGGAGCCGGTGACGCTGATCAACTGGTTGTCGACGAACATCGGTTTATCCAGCGTCATCAGCAGCTGGCTGGCAATTTGTTGGCCGGCATTCAGGTGGGTGTCGTCCAGTAGCACCGCAAATTCATTGCTGGCAAAACGCGCCAGGCTGCCACTCGGGCTCAGGCTGTTGCGCAAGCGTCGCGCCAGGCTGATCAGCAACTTGTCGCCGGTCTGGTGGCCGAGGCTGTCGTTGATCCGCTTGAAGTTGTCGATGTCCACCAGCAACAGGCAGATCGGGCTGTCGCTGTCGCGGGCAAAACGCTCGTCGAGGTTGCGAATGAACGCCGGGCGATTGCCCAGGTTGGTCAGGTTGTCGGTGTAGGCCAGGCGCTCGATGCGTTGTTGAGCGAGCTTGGTCTGGGTGATGTCTTCGTAGATGCCGATGTAGTGGGTCAGCTCGCGGTTGTCCCCGTATACCTTGGAGATCGACAGCTGGCCCCAATAGGGTTCCAGGTTCTTGCGCCGGCTTCTGAACTCGCCTTGCCAGCTGTTGCTCTTGGCCAGGCTCGAGGGCGCGTCGAACAGCAGTTCGCTGAGGTTTTCCAGCGCCGGCAGTTCCGACAGACGATGGCCGTGGACTTCTTCGGTGCTGTACTGGGTGATGGCCGTGAAGCTTGGGTTGACGTACTCGACCACGCCGTCGCGGTTGACCAGCAAAAAGGCGTTGGCGCTCTGCTCCACCGCACGCTGGAACAGGTGCAAGGCGCTGGTGGCCTTGCGGCGATTGTGGTTGTTGATGACTTGGGCGAACTGGTCGGCCAACTCCCCGGCGAAGGCAATCTCGTCCGATTGCCAGGCGCGGGTCACGCCGGTCTGTTCCAGGCAGAGCACGCCCACCACGTGGCCGTCGACGCGGATGCTGGCGTCGAGCATGGCGTTGACGTCGCGCGGGCGCAGGCTCTCGGCCATTTCCCGGGTGCGTGGGTCGTGCATCGCATTATGAGCGTCAATGGCGCGGCAGGTGTGCAGGGCTTCCAGATAATCAGGGCAGTCGCTGACGTCGATCGCCTCGGGTAGCCGGTACTCCTGGGAGGCGCGGTGGTAGGCGGAAACCGCTACCAAGTGCTGGCCTTCAAGGTTCCACAGGCTTGCGCTGTCGATCTGGTAGATGTCGCAGGCACTGCGGGTGATCAGTTGGGCCGCTTCCTGCAGCGAATTGCCGCTGCTGTAGCGCTGGCGTGTGAGCAGCAGGATCAAGTCCTGCTGGGCGCGTACGCGCTCCAGGTGCAGCAGTTGCTCCTGCTGGGCGCGCTGGTTCAGTTCCAGGGCGATTTGCAGGCGCGAGTTCTGGGTTTCCAGGTCGAGTGCCGACAGTAGCGTATCGTTTTCGAACAGGCCGTCGACCACCAGCAGATAGCCGCGTAGCAGGTGACGATTGTGCTGTTTGTAGGCCTCACCCAGTTCAAGCAGGCTCAGGGAGCCCTGGGCGGTGTGGAGGGTGTACCGGATCAGGTAATGGGGGCTTTGTGTCAGTTGCTGCTGGATGGTGTCGTGCAATTGATAGCGGGCTTCGGGCTCCATCAGGCTCGCGTAGGGCGAGCCAACCAGAGCGCAGAGCTCGACAGCGGGCAAGCCGAACTGGCGTTCGCAGTTGGGGTCGAGAAATAGCAGGGCCCAGCTTGCTTCATTCAGCCGTTCGAAACGCAGCATGCCGAGCCGCGAGGGCACTGGCAACTGCGTCACTACCTCGGCCACCATACGGCTGGCGGCATCGGGATGGCTTTTCATGAAAGAAACTCGCTTCGAAAGTGCTGAACGCGCCGGGCTCACGCCCTCTTAACTGCTGCCTGCGGCAAGGTTGCATCATGGCGCAGTGACTGACAAGTGAGGATCAAGGCTAAGTGCTATGAGAGCGTATCGGCAGGAAGAAGGGTTTCTGCAGTAAACAACTGAAACCCTTGCCGCCTGTGAGGGTGTTTGCTTTTGTGGCAGGCGTGCCAGCGACAGGCATCCTGTTGGTCATCGTGCCGGATGGGGCTCTTCAACGACGCACGCAACGTCTCTCCGGTCGCTACGACAGGTTGTTGTGCAGTGGGATGTGTGCTGATTGCAAGACCTTGCCGTTTGGGTCGTAGTAGTCCACTTGGATCTGTTCTGTGCCGACAATCATGTGGGCAAAGTTGTCCTGGCTGACCACTGCACTTGTTAACTGGAGGTGATAGTCACCCGTAGGCGTTTGCATCAGGGGGCGGTCCAGGATGAATGTCGACGCTTTGGCGTAGGGCAGCCATGCGCTGTTGCACAGCGGGGAGGACACGAGGGTGTGTACTTCGAAGTCGGGGTCCTGGCTGTGACGCAGGCGGCAGGTGAGTGAGCCGTGAACATCACCGGTCACGAACACTACGTTCTTGATCTTGTTGTGGCGGATGGTTTCCAGGATGCGCAGGCGTTGCTCGGGGAAGCCTTTCCAGGCGTCGTTGTCCTGGCTTTTGCTGTCGGGGTAGAGCATGACGCTGGTCACCACGAATTTGACGCGCGCCGGGCTGTTGATCAGCCACTCGAGCAGGAAGTGTTCCTGTTCCGTGTCGAGGATGCGACGATCGTCAGCTGAGAGATTGCGACGGGTTCGGCTGTCGGTCACGAACCATTCGAGATCTCCCTGCGAGAACTGATACCAATAGTGTTTCAGCGTTCGGTCTGGTTGTCCGTCGGGCGTCAGTTCATGAACGGGACTATGGCTGGCTTGGTAGATTTCATACGCGGTTATTGCATTACGATAAAGCGTTGTATCGTTGTTGGCCTTGGCTGGCCAGTTATCTTCTATTTCGTGGTCGTCCAGAATCATGTATGTCGGGAGAGATGCCATTAATTCCTGGATGTGCGGCTGAGAAAAGGCTGCTCGATACTTGCTAAGTATGTCTTTGTATTCACGGTCTGGCGCAACAATGTTCATATCGTCTACATAAACCTGATCGCCTGTCATGATAAAGGCGCTGGCAGGTGGCGAGGACTTTTGTGCCAGGCGGTAGACAGCCGAGTAGATCTTATCGCCCTTTGATGGCAATGACGGGATGCCTAGCGTCATGCGTAAATAGCGACAAGAGCCAACCATGTAGCTTCGAGGTGTGGTGGCTTGACTGGAAGTGGTACGAAAGCGGTAGATCTCTGTGGGCCATTGCAGTGGCAACTCCTTCAGGGTTTCCTGGGAGTGTGTCGCACTGCCGGTAGTGAACCAGCCTGCCTGATATTCATACTGAGTATCGCTGGACAGGTTGTTGAGTGCGATGACATTCGACATGTCGCGAAGGGGTGTCAAGGCAGTAAACAATGAGTTGGACCAATCGGTATCACCCGCGCGGCGATAACGTATTCCAGCAAATGCCGGGTTATTCTTTTTCAGGTTCCCACGGAGGAATATACGTGTGTGATTAGTTGTTGTATGGCCAATAATCGGGCCGACGCTAAGTTTGAACATTTTCGAGTCCGTTCGCAATATAACTGTGGAGGTCAGTATGTTGTGGCAAAGCACTTAGTGTGCTGTGTTGAACTTATCCTATTGCTCGCAAGACGATAAATATTGATGGATAAGCAGACTGCAGGTGTGGGCTGAGTAAACTGTCGATGTGGTACCGATTATTTTTTGTTTGTAGGCAGGGGGCATGCTTTCAACGAGTGTTGAAGACAGTGCTAGGTGGCGGGCTGTTTTGCGGGCAAAAAAAGCCCCGCCAAATTGGCGGGGTTGAGGTACGAGCGTGGCGCTCGGAAAACGTGGAACGCGAGTGGCCCTCCGTTGAGGGAGGGCCGCCCGGTCTTACAGCAGGATGGTGCGGATGTCGCCCAGCAGGTCGCTCAGACGCTTGGTGAAACGGGCCGCAGCGGCGCCGTTGATCACACGGTGGTCGTAGGACAGCGATAGCGGCAGCATCAGTTTCGGCTGGAAGGCTTTACCGTCCCAGACAGGCTGGATGGTTGCCTTGGAAACACCGAGGATCGCCACTTCCGGCGCGTTGACGATCGGCGTGAAGCCGGTGCCGCCAATGTGGCCGAGGCTGGAGATCGTGAAGCAGGCGCCTTGCATGTCGTCAGCGGTGAGCTTTTTGTCGCGGGCTTTGGCTGCCAGCGCGGCGGCTTCGGCTGCCAGTTGCAACAGGCTCTTCTGGTCGACGTTCTTGATGACCGGTACCAGCAGGCCATCCGGGGTGTCGACCGCGAAGCCGATGTTCACGTACTTCTTGCGGATGATCGCTTTGCCGCTTGGCGCCAGCGAACTGTTGAAGTCCGGCAGTTCCTTGAGCAGGTGCGCGCACGACTTGAGCAGCAGCGGCAGGATGGTCAGCTTGACGCCAGCCTTCTCTGCAACGGCTTTCTGAGCGATGCGGAACGCTTCCAGCTCGGTGATATCAGCCGAGTCGAACTGAGTCACGTGCGGGATGTTCAACCAGCTGCGATGCAGGCTCGACGCGCCGATCTGCATCAGGCGGGTCATCGGCACTTCTTCGGTTTCACCGAAGCGGCTGAAATCCACGACCGGAATCGGTGGAATACCGGCACCGCCGGTTGCGCCTGCAGCCGGAGCTTCTTTGGCCTTTTGCATCATGGCTTTGACGTAAACCTGTACGTCTTCCTTGAGCACACGGCCGTGTGGGCCGCTTGGGCTCACTGCATTCAGCTCGACGCCGAACTCGCGGGCCAGCTGGCGTACTGCCGGGCCTGCATGCACCTTGGCGCCGCTTGGCGCAGGTGCTGCAACCGGGGCTGGCGCAGCCTCGGCTTTGACAGCCGGGGCTGGTGCAGCAGCCGGTGCCGCCGCTGGCGCGGGAGCCGCCGCTTGTGCTGGCGCAGCCGGTGCCGCAGCGCCCGCCACTTTCAACTTGAGGATAAAGTCGCCAGTGCCGACTTCGTCTTCGAGTTTGACCGCGATGCTTTCCACCACGCCGGCAGCCGGCGAAGGGATTTCCATGCTGGCCTTGTCGGATTCCAGGGTGATCAGCGATTGATCAGCCTCGACGGTGTCGCCGACCTTGACCAGCAGCTCGATGATCTTGGCCTTGCCCGACGAGCCGATATCCGGGACGTGGATGTCCTGAATGGTGGCAGCAGCAGGTGCCGCAGCTGGCGCTGGGGCAGCAGCCGGTGCTGGCGCAGCAGCAGGAGCCGCGGCGGCCGGAGCAGGAGCAGCGGCTGGCGCCGCGGGTGCCGCAGCGGCACCCTCGACTTCCAGTTCCATCAGTTCGTCGCCTTCTTTCAGGCGATCGCCCAGCTTCACTTTCAGGCTCTTGATGACGCCGGCCTTGGGGGCCGGAATCTCCATGCTCGCCTTGTCCGACTCAAGTGTCAGCAGGCTCTGGTCGGCTTCGATGCGATCACCGACCTTGACCATCAGTTCAATTACTTCACCTTCACCGCTGCCGATGTCAGGTACGCGAATGAGTTCGCTCACAGAGTCTCTCCTCAGCAGTCCAGTGGGTTGCGTTTTTCCGGGTTGATACCGAACTTGGCGATGGCTTCAGCCACGACCTTAGGTTCGATGTCACCACGGTCAGCCAGTGCTTCAAGGGCTGCCAACACCACGAAATGACGGTCGACTTCGAAGAAATGACGCAGTTTCTTGCGGCTGTCGCTGCGGCCGAAACCGTCGGTGCCCAGGACTTTGAATTCCTTGGACGGTACCCACTGACGGATCTGCTCGGCGAACAGTTTCATGTAGTCGGTAGAGGCAATGACCGGGCCTTTACGGCCGTTCAGGCACTCTTCAACGTAGCTCAACTTAGGCTTCTGGCCCGGGTGCAGACGGTTGGTGCGCTCAACGGCCAGGCCGTCGCGACGCAGTTCGTTGAAGCTGGTAACGCTCCAGACGTCAGCGCCGACGTTGAACTCTTCACGCAGAATCTTCGCCGCTTCACGGACTTCACGCAGGATGGTGCCGGAGCCCATCAGCTGAACGTGGTGCGCCGCTTCGCGGGTGTCTTCTTCGAGCAGGTACATGCCTTTCTTGATGCCTTCCTCGGCACCGGCCGGCATGGCTGGCTGCTGGTACGACTCGTTCATCACGGTGATGTAGTAGAAGACGTCCTGTTGCTCTTCGGTCATCTTCTGCATGCCGTCCTGAATGATCACCGCCAGCTCGTAGCCGTAGGTCGGATCGTAGGTGCGGCAGTTCGGGATGGTGGAAGCCAGCAGGTGGCTGTGACCGTCTTCGTGTTGCAGGCCTTCACCGTTCAGGGTGGTACGGCCGGCGGTGCCGCCGATCAGGAAGCCACGGGTACGGCTGTCGCCAGCGGCCCAGGCCAGGTCGCCGATACGCTGGAAGCCGAACATCGAGTAGAAGATGTAGAACGGTAGCATCGGCTGGTTGTGGCTGGAGTACGAAGTACCGGCCGCGATGAAGGAGCTCATGGCGCCCGCTTCGTTGATGCCTTCTTCGAGGATCTGGCCCTTCTGGTCTTCCTTGTAGAACATCACCTGGTCTTTATCGACTGGCTCGTAGAGCTGGCCAACGGACGAGTAGATGCCCAACTGACGGAACATGCCTTCCATACCGAAGGTACGGGCTTCGTCCGGGATGATCGGAACGATGCGCGGGCCGATTTCCTTGTCCTTGACCAGTTGCGCGAGGATTCGCACGAAGGCCATGGTGGTGGAGATTTCACGGTCGCCCGAGCCGTCCAGGATTGCCTTGAGGGTGTCCAGTGGCGGGGTCGGGATGCTGAAGCTCTTGGCGCGACGCTGAGGCACGAAGCCGCCCAGTGCGGTACGGCGCTCGCTCAGGTAGCGGGCTTCGGCGCTGCCTTCTTCCGGTTTGAAGAACGGCAGGTTTTCGAGTTCGTCGTCTTTGACCGGGATATCGAAACGATCGCGGAACAACTTCAGGCTGTCGACATCGACCTTCTTGGTGTTGTGCGCGGTGTTCTTCGCTTCGCCGGCGCCGGTGCCATAACCCTTGATGGTCTTGGCCAGGATGACGGTCGGTTGTTCTTTGTGGTTGACCGCTTCGTGGTAGGCCGCGTAGACCTTGTACGGGTCGTGGCCGCCACGGTTGAGTTTCCAGATCTCGTCGTCGGACAGGTCTTCAACCATCGCCTTGAGTTCCGGCGTGTTGAAGAAGTGCTCACGTACGAACGCGCCGTCTTTGGCTTTGTAGTTCTGGTACTCGCCGTCGATGACTTCGTCCATGCGGCGTTGCAGGATGCCGTCGACGTCCTTGGCCAGCAGAGGGTCCCAGAAACGGCCCCAGATGACTTTGGTCACGTTCCATTGAGCGCCGCGGAACACGCCTTCGAGTTCCTGGATGATCTTGCCGTTGCCGCGAACCGGGCCGTCGAGGCGCTGCAGGTTGCAGTTGATGACGAAGATCAGGTTGTCCAGCTTCTCGCGGCCGGCCAGGGAGATCGCGCCCAGGGATTCCGGCTCGTCGCACTCGCCGTCGCCCAGGAAGCACCAGACTTTCTGTTTGCCTGGCTGGATGAAGCCACGGTGTTCCAGGTACTTCATGAAACGTGCCTGGTAGATCGCCTGGATCGGGCCCAGACCCATGGATACGGTCGGGAACTGCCAGAAGTCAGGCATCAGCCAAGGGTGCGGATAGGACGACAAGCCCTGGCCGTCGACTTCCTGGCGGAAGTTGTTCATCTGGTCTTCGGTAATGCGGCCTTCCATGAACGCACGGGCGTAAACGCCTGGCGAGGTGTGGCCCTGGAAGTAGATCAGGTCGCCGCCGTGTTCGTCGGTCGGGGCCTGGAAGAAGTAGTTGAAGCCGATGTCATACAGGGTTGCGCTGGAGGCGAAGCTGGAGATGTGACCGCCCAGGTCAGAATCTTTCAGGTTCGTACGCATCACCATGGCCATCGCGTTCCAGCGTACCAACGAGCGAATGCGGCGTTCCATGAACAGGTCGCCAGGCATGCGTGCTTCGTGGGTCACAGGGATGGTGTTGCGGTACGGCGTGGTGATGGCGTAAGGGAGCTGCGAGCCGCTGCGGGTCGCAAGTTCGCCCATACGGGTCATCAGATAGTGAGCACGGTCTTCGCCTTCTTTGTCGAGAACCGATTCCAGGGCGTCCAGCCATTCCTGGGTTTCGACGGGATCGAGGTCTTGCATGGCTTGCTCCAGGGCGGAAAGGCTACCAGAATCGGTTGCCTGAGTTAGCGACTGGCCTTGTGGGCAGACGTTATGAATTCTTGGATTGCCGGTAGGTTGACTCGGCGGCGTGTAGTTTTACTACAAATCGTCGGCCATTTCAGCCTTTCGAATGTATATACGAGTAGTAAAACTACAGAAGTACGGCTTGTGGCCTCCTGTTTCGTTGTGAGAATAATCGTTACTCTTGGTCTTTAGCCAACCAGAAAAGGTAAAAGCTTGATGCTGGCTACCAAAAAAACAGAAATTTCAGCTATTTCTAACTTTTGTTCGACAGTCCTTTGCGTAGTGCATTTGATGCGTTCACTACAGACCGCCCCTTCTACGCCGATCAAGGATAGACCATGAGCCTCCCTTCGCTTGCCCCGCTGCCCGCCATTCTCCTGCCGTTTGTCAGCCGCGCCGAGCAATCGTTTCGCGCCGCCGTCGCGGCGCTTGATGACGATCATGGCCTGTCTTCCTGGACGCCTGAGCGCTGGGCGGACTTCGCCCGGGTAACGGCCGCCAGCGACTTTGTCATTGAACAGTGCGTGCGTGATCCTGTGATGCTGCTCACGCTTGTGCAGTCCGGGGAGCTGGATCGCGCCTTCGCCCCTGGCGAGTTGTGCGGGCAAATCGCGACGGCCACGCAAAGTGCAGCCACGGATGATGAGTTGGGCCGGGTCCTGCGGCGTCAGCGCAATCGGCAGCAGGTGCGGATTATCTGGCGTGACCTGACCCGCCAGGCCGACCTGGTCCAGACGTGCCGCGACCTGTCCGACATGGCCGATGCCTGCATCGATCAGGCCTATCAATGGTTGTACCAGCGCCACTGCCAGCAGTTTGGTACACCCATGGGCTGGCGCAGCGGCGAGCCGCAGCAAATGGTGATTCTCGGCATGGGTAAGCTCGGTGCGGTGGAGCTTAACCTGTCCTCCGACATCGACCTGATCTTCGCCTACCCCGAGGGTGGCGAAACGGTTGGGGTGAAGCGGGCGCTGGACAACCAGGAGTTCTTCATTCGCTTGGGCCAGCGCCTGATCAAGGCGCTGGACCCGATCACCGTCGATGGTTTTGTCTTCCGCGTCGACATGCGCCTGCGCCCCTACGGCTCGTCCGGTGCACTGGTGCTCAGCTTCAATGCATTGGAACAGTATTACCAGGACCAGGGCCGCGATTGGGAACGCTACGCGATGATCAAGGCGCGGGTGGTGGCCGGTGATCAGCAGGCGGGCGCGCAATTGCTCGACCTGCTGCGTCCCTTCGTCTATCGGCGTTATCTGGATTTCTCGGCGATTGAAGCACTGCGCACCATGAAACAGTTGATCCAGCAGGAAGTGCGGCGCAAGGGCATGGCCGACAATATCAAGCTGGGGGCCGGCGGGATCCGGGAGGTCGAGTTTATTGCCCAGGCCTTCCAGCTGATTCACGGCGGCCGCGACCTGAGCCTGCAGCAGCGTCCTCTGTTAAAAGTCCTCGGCACGCTGGAGGGGCAGGGGTATTTGCCGCCGGCGGTCATCAGCGAACTGCGCGAGGGCTATGAGTTCCTGCGTTACACCGAGCACGCGATTCAAGCGATTGCCGACCGGCAGACGCAAATGCTCCCCGATAGCGAGCAGGATCAGGCGCGCATTGCCTTTATGCTGGGGTTCGCCAATTGGACGGCGTTCCATGAGCAACTGATGTATTGGCGCGGCCGGGTCGACTGGCACTTTCGCCAAGTGATCGCTGATCCGGATGAAGAGGACGGCGAGGAAAGCGAAGTGGTGGTCGGCGGTGAGTGGTTGCCACTCTGGGAGGAAGCCCAGGACGAAGAGGCCGCTTGCCGTCAGTTGGAAGAGGGCGGCTTTGCCGACGCGCCCAAGGCGCTCAAGGCCCTTGCCGGCCTGCGTGGCAGTCCGCAGTTGCGAGCGATGCAGCGCCTGGGGCGCGAGCGTCTCGATGCCTTTATCCCCCGTTTGCTGGCCCAGGCCGTGGAACACGCCAATCCGGACCTGGTGCTGGAGCGGGTGTTGCCTCTGGTTGAAGCGGTGGCGCGGCGCTCGGCGTATCTGGTGCTGCTCACGGAAAACCCTGGCGCGCTGCGTCGATTGCTGACCTTGTGTGCGGCCAGTCCGTGGATTGCCGAGCAGATCACTCGCTTCCCGCTGCTGCTCGACGAGTTGCTCAATGAAGGCCGGCTGTTTAAGCCACCGCTGGCGCCGGAACTGGCCGCCGAACTGCGTGAGCGCCTGACGCGCATCCCCGAGGATGACCTTGAGCAGCAAATGGAAGCCTTGCGCCATTTCAAGCTGGCGCACCGCTTGCGCGTGGCGGCCTCGGAAATTGCCGGCAGCCTGCCGTTGATGAAGGTCAGCGATTACCTGACCTGGCTCGCCGAAGCGATTCTGGAGCAGGTGCTGGCGCTGGCCTGGCGGCAGACGGCAGCCAAGTATGGCGCGCCACAACGCCCCGACGGCACCCTGTGTGACCCGGGCTTTGTGATTGTCGGTTACGGCAAGGTCGGCGGGCTGGAGCTCGGGCATGGTTCGGACCTGGATCTAGTGTTTATCCACGACGCAGACCCCGTGGCCGAAACCGATGGGCCCAAGCCCATCGATGGCGCGCAGTTCTTCACCCGGTTGGGCCAGCGGATCATTCATTTGCTGACCACCCAGACCAACTCCGGCCAGCTGTATGAAGTCGACATGCGCTTGCGCCCCTCGGGGGCATCGGGGCTGCTGGTCAGCTCGCTCGGCGCGTTCGAGCGCTATCAGGAGAGCGAAGCCTGGACCTGGGAGCATCAGGCACTGGTGCGGGCGCGGGTGCTGGTGGGCAGTCAGGATGTTGGCCAGTCCTTCGAGAAGGTTCGTGCCAAGGTGTTGGGGCGTGCCCGGGACTTGCTCAAGCTGCGGCAGGAAGTCAGTGAGATGCGCGCCAAGATGCGCGACAACCTGGGGACCAAGAGCACCGCTGCCGGCACGGCTGCCAACGCCTTCGAAGCCACGGCGCCGTTTGATCTCAAGCAGGATGCCGGTGGTATCGTCGATATTGAATTTATGGTGCAATACGCTGCTCTGGCGTGGTCCGACGCCCACCCTTCGCTGCTGCGTTATACGGATAACATCCGCATTCTGGAGGGGCTTGAGGAGGTCGGGTTGATGCCCGCCGAAGATGCCAGCCTGCTGCGAGAGGTCTATAAAGCCTATCGCTCCGCGGCGCACCGCCAGGCTTTGCAGAATGAAGCCGGGGTGGTGCCGGGGGATCAGTTTGCCGCCGAGCGGCGTGAGGTTCTGCGGATCTGGGCGTGGCTGGGTTTGAGCTGACGAGGTGTCGTCAGGCGGGGCAAGCAAAATGCAGGATTGCCGAGTGGCGTACACTACTCACATAAAGCCTGGATAAATAAGACGGGGAGGCCGCCAGGAAGACTGGTCATGCCTCCCCGCTCGTTTGTGGATAACTATGAGAATTCTGATCGTTGGGCCCAGTTGGGTCGGTGACATGGTGATGGCTCAGACACTCTTCCAGTGTCTGAAGCAGCGTCACCCACAGTGCGAGATCGACGTGCTGGCCCCCGAGTGGAGTCGGCCGATCCTCGAGCGCATGCCCGAAGTTCGCCAGGCCTTGAGCTTTCCGCTCGGTCATGGCGCGCTGGAGCTGGCGACGCGGCGGCGGATCGGCAAATCCCTGGTCGGCCAGTACGATCAGGCAATTTTGCTGCCCAACTCGCTGAAGTCGGCGCTGGTGCCTTTTTTTGCCGGTATCGCCAAACGCACCGGTTGGCGTGGCGAGTTCCGCTACGGCCTGCTCAACGATGTGCGCACCCTGGATAAAGACCGTTACCCGCTGATGATCGAGCGCTTCATGGCGCTGGCGTATGAGCCGGGTACCGAGTTGCCCACGCCGTACCCACGTCCAAGCCTGCAAATCGATTCGACCAGCCGCGACGCCGCGCTGGCCAAGTTCGGCTTGACCCTTGACCGTCCGGTGCTGGCGCTGTGTCCAGGTGCCGAGTTTGGCGAAGCCAAGCGCTGGCCATCCGAGCACTACGCCAAGGTCGCCGAGACGAAGATTCGCGACGGCTGGCAAGTCTGGCTGTTCGGCTCGAAAAACGATCACGCCGTCGGCGAAGACATCCGCGCGCGCTTGATTCCGGGCCTGCGTGAAGAGGCGACGAACCTCAGTGGCGGCACCTCGCTGGCCGAGGCCATCGACCTGATGTCCTGCGCTGACGCCGTGGTGTCCAACGACTCGGGCCTGATGCACGTTGCCGCCGCCCTGAACCGCCCGCTGGTGGCGGTCTACGGTTCGACTTCGCCGGGCTTTACCCCGCCACTGGCCGAGCATGTCGAGATCGTGCGCCTGGGTATCGAGTGCAGCCCTTGCTTTGATCGCACCTGCCGCTTTGGCCATTACAACTGCCTGCGTCAACTGACGCCTGCGCCTGTGAACGATGCCTTGCAGCGACTGCAGGGCTCCGTGGTCGAGGTTCGTTAAGTTGCGGGTACTGTTGATCAAGACCTCTTCGCTGGGTGATGTGATTCATGCGTTGCCAGCGCTGACCGATGCGGCGCGGGCAATCCCGGGGATCAAGTTCGACTGGGTGGTGGAAGAAGGCTTCGCCGAAATCCCGACCTGGCACCCGGCGGTGGACAAGGTGATTCCGGTGGCGATCCGTCGCTGGCGCAAGAACATCTGGCAAACCCTCAAGAGCGGTGAGTGGAAGCGCTTCAAGCAACGCGTGCGCGCGACAAAATATGATCTGGTGATCGATGCCCAGGGCCTGCTCAAGAGCGCCTGGCTGACACGCTATGTCAAAGCCCCGGTGGCCGGGCTGGACCAGCATTCGGCCCGTGAACCCCTGGCCGCGCGCTTTTACTCGCGGCGACTGGCGGTGGCACGTGGTCAGCATGCGGTCGAGCGCTTGCGCCAGCTGTTCGCGGTGGCGCTGGGCTACGACCTGCCGCAAGGCTTGGGTGACTATGGTCTGAACGTCGAGCGCCTGGTCGAACTGCCACGCAAGAATCCCTATGTGCTGTTCCTGCACGGCACCACGTGGGACACCAAGCACTGGCCGGAAGCCTACTGGCGTGAACTGGCCGAGCGCATGGGGCACATGGGCATGGCGGTGAAGCTGCCGTGGGGCAACCCGACGGAGAAGGCGCGCGCCGAGCGTATCGCCCATGGCCTGCGCAACGCCGAAGTGCTGCCCAAGCTGAACCTGGCCGGTGTCGCCAAGGTGCTGGCCGGCGCGCAGGCTTGCGTGGCGGTGGATACCGGCCTTGGCCATCTGGCTGCCGCGCTGGACGTGCCGACGGTGTCGCTGTTTGGCCCGACCAATCCGGGCCTGACGGGCGCCTATGGCAAGAGCCAGGTGCACATGGCGAGCGACTTCCCGTGCGCACCCTGCCTGCAAAAGAAATGTACTTATCAACCGACGGCTGAAGATCAGCGTCGGTTCGATCTCAAGCACGAGTGGCCGTTGTGCTTCACTCGCCTGAATCCCGAGCGTGTCGCGAGCCGACTGAGCACGATGTTAATGGCTGAGGAGCTGCGCTGATGCAATTGGCTTTTGTCCTTTATAAATATTTCCCGTTTGGCGGCCTGCAGCGTGATTTCATGCGCATTGCGCTGGAATGTCAGCAGCGAGGGCATCAGATCCGTGTATACACGCTGATCTGGGAAGGGGACGTGCCTCCGGGTTTCGAAGTGCTGGTGGCGCCGGTCAAGGCAATCTTCAACCATAGGCGCAACGAGAAGCTCAGTGCCTGGATGGCGGCCGACCTGGCCAAGCGTCCGGTGGATCGGCTGATCGGTTTCAACAAGATGCCGGGCCTGGACGTCTACTACGCCGCCGACGGCTGCTTCGAGGACAAGGCCCAGAACCTGCGCAACTCGCTGTACCGGCGCTGGGGTCGTTACCGGCACTTCGCCGAATACGAGCGCGCGGTGTTTGCCAAAGACGCGAAAACCGAAGTGCTGATGATCTCCGAAGTGCAGCAACCGCTGTTCATCAAGCATTACGACACACCTATCGAGCGCTTCCACCTGCTACCGCCGGGGATTGCCCAGGACCGTCGGGCGCCGCCCAACGCCGCCGAGATTCGCGCGGATTTTCGCCGCGAATTCGCCTTGGGCGACGACGAATTGCTGCTGGTGCAAATCGGCTCCGGGTTCAAGACCAAAGGCGTCGATCGCAGCCTAAAGGCACTGGCTGCACTGCCGGCGGAACTGCGTAAGCGCACCCGTTTGTTTGTCATTGGCCAGGACGACCCCAAGGTATTCCAGTTGCAGAGTGCTGCGCTGGGCCTTGGCGACAACGTGCAATTTCTCAAGGGGCGCAGCGATATCCCGCGCTTCCTGCTGGGCGCCGACTTGTTGATCCATCCGGCGTACAACGAAAACACCGGTACGGTGCTGCTTGAAGCGCTGGTGGCCGGCTTGCCGGTGCTGGTGAGCGCGGTGTGCGGGTATGCGCATTACATCGCCGAGGCCGATAGCGGCCTGGTGCTGGATGAACCGTTCGAGCAGGCGCAGCTCACGCAGTACCTGACGACCATGTTGAGCGACAACGCAGCGCGTGCGGCCTGGAGCCGCAATGGCCTGGCGTTCGCCGACACGGCCGACCTCTACAGCATGCCGCAACATGCGGCGGATGTGATTCTGGCGGAGCAACACCGATGAAGTTGATTCTTGCCGAACCGTTCAAGAGCCTTTGGGCCGGACGCGATGCGTTCACCGAAGTCGAAGGCCTGAAGGGCGAGGTTTACCGTGAGCTCGAAGCTCGCCGTACCCTGCGCACTGAAGTGGGCGGGAACGGGTTTTTCGTGAAAATTCACCGTGGTATTGGCTGGGGTGAAATCTTCAAGAACCTGCTCACCGCCAAGTTGCCGGTTCTGGGAGCGGGCCAGGAGTGGCGGGCGATCCAGCGCTTGCAGGAAGCCGGCGTGCCCACCATGACCGCCGTCGCTTATGGCGAGCGGGGTAGCAATCCGGCCGACCAGCACTCGTTCATCGTCACCGAAGAACTGGCACCGACGGTCAGCCTGGAAGACTTCAGCCTCGATTGGCTCAAGCAGCCACCTGCACCCCGGCTCAAGCGTGCGCTGATTGCTGAAGTGGCGCGCATGACCGGCATGATGCACCGCGCTGGGGTCAACCACCGCGACTGCTACATCTGCCACTTCCTGCTGCACACCGACAAGCCGGTCACGGCCGATGACTTCAAGCTTTCGGTCATCGACCTGCACCGTGCCCAGACCCGCCCGGCGATCACCAGGCGTTGGCGCAACAAGGACCTGGCTGCGCTGTACTTCTCGGCGCTGGACATTGGCCTGACGCGCCGCGACAAGCTGCGTTTCCTCAAGGGCTATTTCCTGCAGCCATTGCGCCAGATCCTGCGCGAAGAAGCCTCGTTGCTGGCCTGGCTCGACGGCAAGGCCAACAAGCTGTACGAGCGCAAGCAGCGCTATGGCGATGCGCTCTGATGCGGGTTTCGAGCCGCAACACGCAGGTGGTGACATTTTTCGAGAGAAGCCAATGACTGACTTTTTGGCCGCTGAAGACCGTGAACTGTTTGAACGTCACGGCTTGGCCACGTTCGACGCCTTGTGGGCCCGGGAGCTTGAGGCGGTGGATGAGCCCAACACCTCGGGTGGTGGCTGGAGCAGTGTGTTCCGGTTGGACCTGGAGGGTCAGGGTTATTACCTCAAGCGTCAGAGCAATTACCTGATGCGAACCTTGCACCGCCCGTTTGGTGAGCCCAGTTTCGCTCGCGAGTTTCGCAACATCAGCCGTTACCGGCAGCTGGGTATCCCGGCGCTGGAGGCGGTGTTTTTTGGCGAGCGCAAAGTCGACGGCGAGGTCAGGGCGATTTTGCTGACGCGTGCGCTGGATGGCTGGAAAGATCTGGATTCGCTGCTGCAACAGTGGCCGCAGCTCAGTGATCCGCAGCAACAGGGCATCCTGTGTGCCTGCGGGGTGCTGGCGAGGCAATTACACGGCGCGCGTCAGGCCCATGGGTGTTTTTATCCCAAGCACATCTTTTTGCAGGCGGCTGGCGACGGCTATCGGGCGCAACTGATCGACCTGGAGAAAACCCGGCCCCTGCTGTTCGGTCAGCGTGATCGGGTCAAGGACCTGGAGCCGTTGCTGCGGCGGGCGCCGGTCTGGAGCACTGGGGATGTTCGGCTGTTGCTGGCGGCCTATCTGGATCAACCCGTCGACAGTGCTCTGGTGGATGCCTGGCTCGGGCGTTTGTCCGCTCGACGCAGTCACAAGGGAGTGCGTTGATGCAGTTGTCAGAACTGAAAAGCGCCGGGCGTACGCCAAGCCTGCCGTTGAGCGTCGAGTTGGCGGATGCCGCGGGCCCGGCGCAGCTACAGCTGCTCAGTCTGTTGCGGGTATTGCCAGGGCAGCGTTATGTGGGCGCCGCTGTATGGCGCGGGCGTCCGGTGCTGGCCAAGTTGCTGGTGGGCAGCAAGGCCGCGCGACATTTTCAGCGTGAGCTCGAGGGCGTGCGTTTGCTCGCCGCTCAAGGTCTGACGACGCCATTGCTGCTGGCTGATGGCCTGAAAGACGGTGAGGGCGGTTGGCTGCTGTTCGAGTTTCTTGAGGGCGCCGAAAGCCTCGGTGATGCCTGGCAGCAGGTTGAAGCAAGGCCCGTGCTAGCGGACGAGCAAGCAGTGGTCCTGGCCGAAGCACTGGCCGCCATCGGCCAGATGCACAGCAAGGGCCTGTGGCAGGCAGATCTGCACCTGGACAATCTGCTGCGTCACGACGGCAAACTGTACTTGATCGACGGTGCCGGGATCCGCGTGGAACAGGCTGGGAAGCCGTTGTCCCGGGAAAAAGTGCTGGGAAATCTAGGGGTGTTTTTCGCTCAGTTGCCTAAGTCCCTTGAGCCGTTCACCGAAGAATTGCTCGTGCATTACTTGTTAAGCAATAGCGAGCACGCGTTGCCTTTGGAGGCATTGCAAAAGCAGGTGCGCAAGGTTCAAGGCTGGCGGCTGAAGGACTTTCTGATCAAGGTTGGCCGTGACTGCTCGCTGTTCAGTGTGCAGCGCGGGGCGTTTGGCTTGCGCGCGATTCGCCGCGAAGAAGAAGTCGCCATGCTGCCGGTGCTGGAGCAGGCTGATGCCTTGCTGGATCAGGGGCACTTGTACAAGACCGGCGGTGCGGCGAGCGTTGGCAAAGTCGAGGTGGCGGGTCGCACGCTGGTGGTCAAGCGCTACAACATCAAGGGCTTTGCCCACTGGCTCAAGCGTTTCTGGCGCCCGAGCCGGGCCTGGCATTCGTGGCGCGAAGGCAATCGCCTGGCCTTCCTCGGCATTGCGACACCCAAGCCACTGGCGCTGCTGGAAACGCGCTTTTTCTGGCTGCGCAGTCGGGCCTATCTGATCACCGAGCACCTGCCTGGGCCGGACATCATCGAGCGCTTTGCGCCCTACGTCGAGAGTGGTAAGGCGCCTGAAACCGAACTGCTGGCACTGGACAAGCTGTTCGCCGAGTTGATTGCCGAGCGGATCAGTCATGGTGACTTCAAGGGGCATAACCTGTTCTGGGACAAGGATCGCTGGTCGCTGATCGACCTGGACTCGATGTGCCAGCACCGCTCGCTCAGCAGTTTCGCCCCGGCGTATGCGCGGGACCGGGCGCGGTTCATGCGTAACTGGCCCGAGAGCACGGCGTTGTATCAGGTGATTGATCAGCGGTTGCCCAAGGATATTACTGCTTGAGCGTACCGGCGGGTTGCGTGATGCGAACGCCGTGGCTGGAGTGCCGGAACCCGCCTTGTGCGGGCTTTTGTGTGCATGGCCTGACAGATTGTTCTGAATCGACCTACGTGACCTGTGCAGGTTGTGAGCTATAGGGCTTGTTCGCTCGGTGCTAGCTTTGCCTGACGTTCTCGGAAGGCGGATGCGTGATGATTAAAAAGGGTATTTCGTTGGGGGTTCTTGTGCTCGTACTAGGCGGTTGCGGGACGGTGAATACGGTGCTGCAGGGTGATGATCAAGCCGCCCACGATCTCAGGAAGCAGAAAACCTACTGCCAGACCATTCCGCACATCTACAGTGGTGTGGCATACGATTTCTGTATATTGAATGCACCGCCAGAACCCGCGGAGTTCCTGATGTCTCTGATGCTGGTGGATCTGCTGCTGTCGGGTGTCATGGATACGGTGTTCCTGCCTTACACGGTTTATCGTCAGGTTATCGATGGCAACATCACTATTTACCGGTGATGTCGCCATCGTAGCGCCGCGATCCTTTGATCTATCCCCCCCGCGTCAAACAACCTCTGGGTCACTTCCACCATCTTTACGCTATAATCCCGCCCTTTAGCTGCTTCTTGCCTTTATGCAGGAGCACATTATTTCCAGGCGCTTGTCGCCTGCATGCAGACTAAAGAGGCTAGACCCCTGTGGCATTGACGATTCTTGGCCTGTCCGGCGCCCTTAGCCATGATCCTTCCGCAGCCCTGTACATCGACGGCAAGCTGGTCGCGGCTGCTGAAGAAGAGCGCTTCGTACGCGATAAACATGCAAAGAACCGCATGCCTTACGAATCGGCGAAGTTCTGCCTGGAGCAGGCGGGCATCAAGCCTTCCGACGTTGACGTGGTAGCGATTCCGTTCGCTCCGATCAGCCTGTTCGGCAAGGCTCGCTGGCAGTACGCCAAGCGTTACTGGTACGCCCCGGACCGTGCACTCGACGCGATCCTGATGGGCAACCGTCGCTACAAGCGCTATCGCAACAAGATCGTCTGGTGCCTGGAACAACTGGGTTTTGATCCGAAGAAAATCAAGATCGAGCCGGTCGAACACCACCTGGCCCACGCCTCCAGCGCTTATCACTGCTCCGGTTTCAAAGAGAAAACCGCGATCCTGGGCATCGACGGCAAGGGCGAGTACGCCACGACCTTCTTCGGTTATGGCGAAAACGGCAAGATCCACAAGATCAAGGAATTCTTCGATCCGGACTCCCTCGGCGGCCTGTACGGCGCGATCACCGAGTTCCTCGGTTTCGATATGCTTGACGGTGAGTTCAAGGTCATGGGCATGGCGCCGTACGGCGACGCCAGCAAATACGATTTCTCGCGCCTGGCTTCGTTCGAAAACGGTGAGCTGGTAATCAACACCGACTACGCCAACGTCATCGGCCTGCGTCGCTACAAAGAGAAGGGCAAGGGTTACTACTTCTCGCCGAAGCTGATCGAGTGGCTGGGCCCAAAGCGCGAAGGCGACATCGCCGACGAGCCTTACATCCACTACGCCGCCAGCATTCAAGCGCTGTTCGAAAAAATTTCGCTGCAGATGATCGACTACTACCTGGGCGACGTACTCAAGGAAACCGGCAAACTGGCCTATGCCGGTGGCTGTGCGTTGAACGTCAAGCTGAACCAGAAAATCATCGCCCGCGACGACGTCAAAGAGCTGTTCGTACAGCCTGCATCCGGCGATGCCGGCACAGCAGTCGGCGCGGCAGCCTATGTGTCCCACGCCCGTGGCGTACCGGTCGAGAAGATGGAACACGTCTACCTCGGCCCGTCGTACAGCAACGAAGACGTGATCGCGGCCTGCGCCCGCCATGCCGACAAGCCGAAATGGCGCAAGCTCGACAACATGCCGGAGCAGATCGCCAAAATCATGGTCGACGGCAACCCGGTGGCCTGGTTCCAGGGTCGCATGGAGTTTGGTCCGCGCGCCTTGGGCGGTCGTTCGATCATCGGTTGCCCGAGCATTGCGGGCGTGGCTGACCGGATCAACCACCAGATCAAGTTCCGCGAGCGCTGGAGGCCTTTCTGCCCGTCGATGCTCGACACCGTGGCGCCGCAGATGATCAAGATCGATCACCCGGCCCCCTTCATGACCTTCACCTTCGAAGTGGCTGAAGAGTGGAAGACCCGTGTGCCGGAAGTCGTCCATGAGGACGGCACCTCCCGTGCCCAGGTGCTCAAGCGCGAATACAACCCGCGCTACTACGACATGATGAAAGCGCTGGAAGTGCTGACCGGCAACGGCGTGTCGCTGAACACCTCGCTGAACCGCCGTGGCGAGCCGATGATCTGCTCGCCGACGGACGCCCTGAACATGTTCTTCGGTTCCGATCTACAGTATCTGATCATGGAAGACATCCTGGTGGTCAAAGACGGCGCGGACGCTTATGACACGCTCGGCTGAGCGCCATGTGCTGCAGTTCTGCCACGGCTATGACGGGCCGTTCCTGGACTGTGCCCGTCAGTACGCCAGCCTGTTCGCAGGGTCTGGTTATCGCGTGACCACGGTGTTTCTCACCGGGGTTGCCGATGCCGACATTGCCGCAGGCTGTGCGTCTGATGAAGTGCTGTTCATGGAGTACAGCTCCAAGGCCATTCGTGGCCTGAAGCTGTCGGCGATTGCCGATCTGCGCAAGATCGCCCAGTCGCGCAATTTCAGTTTCTGTATCGCCCACCGGTTCAAGCCGATCTATATCGCCTTGCTTGGTACATCCTTGCCGGTGATCGGCGTGCATCACGCCTTTGGGGATTACCAGCGGCGCACGCGTCAGCTGTTCGCCCATGTTTTTCGCAAGCGCCTGAGCCTGCTCGGGGTTTCCGATGCCGTGCGCGACGATATGCGTCGTTGCTTGCCTAAATGGCCTGCCGCGCGGATTCAAACACTCTACAACCGCATCGATGTCGACGCCTTGCAAGCCAGCCAGGTGTCGTTCGATGAGGCGCGTGACGCCCTGGGCCTGTCGCCAGACGCATGGGTAGTCGGCAACGTTGGCCGCCTGCACCCCGACAAGGACCAGACGACCTTGCTCCATGGCTTTGCCCAGGCATTGCCGCGCCTGCCGCTCGACAGTCAACTGGCGATTCTGGGCAGTGGGCGCCTGGAACAGGACCTCAAGGAACTGGCCCGTGAGCTTGGCATTGGTGATCGCGTGCTGTTTCTCGGCCAGGTGCCGGACGCGCGACGCTATTTCCGCGCCTTTGATGTGTTTGCCCTGAGTTCCGACCACGAACCGTTCGGCATGGTGCTGCTCGAAGCCATGGCGGCGGGCGTGCCGTTGCTGGCCACCGCATGCGGTGGGGCGAAGGAAGTGGTCGAAGGTGTCGGTATTCTGTTCCCGCTGGGGGATGCCGAACACCTGGCGCAAGGGCTGCAACACCTGGCCGTGATGGATCAGCGCGAGCGCCGGATGTGTGCCGAGATGATGCTTGACCGCTTGCGTGAGCGCTTTTCGGATCTTGCGGTACGCGATGCGTTCTGGCGCCTGCCGCATGTCATTGAACTGACGGCGAGGGCTTGATGCTCAACCGATTTCAAGGCTGGCGCGAACGTGGCTGGTCCGTTGTCGACGCGTCGACCTACAGCGATGCCTGGCAGCGCTTTGGTGGCAGTGTCGCGACTCATCCGCTGGTGGTCGAGCGTCTGGCTCATCTGGCCGGTATCCCGGTGCGTTACCTGGCCTGGGAGCAGGGCGGCGAGCTGAAAGCGTCGATCCCGACCTGGGGGCGTGATCTGGCACTGTCCAAGGATGTGCTCAAGCGTCACGGCAAGAAGGGCTTGTTCGATCTGGGCAATGCCGAGTTGATCCTGCCGGCGGCACCCGATACCCAGGCTATGCTGCGTCATCGCGCACGTTATCTGTCGGCGCTCAATGAAGGTCGTTTTGCCGGCCTCAAGCCGCAGGCCGAGCAGTTGGCCATGGCACGCACACCCGAAGAGCTGTCGAAAAAATTCCGCTACAACCAGCGCCGTGAATTGCGCTTGCTGGAAGAGGCGGGTGGCGTTGTGCGGCCGGTCAGCGACTTCTCCAGCCAGGAACTGGCGGCGATTTACTGCGATCTGTTCCAGCGCCGCTGGGGCTTCCCGGCCACTGGCGCGGCGCGAATGGGCGAGGTGCTCGAGTTGCTGCGCGAGTTGTTGATTGGCTCGGTGATCTTCCTCAACGATGCACCCATTGCGATTCAATTGGTGTACCGGGTGGAGGCGCCGCAGTGGGTCAGCATCGAGTACATCAATGGCGGCGTCGACCCCGAAACCCGTGAGTTCAGCCCCGGCAGCGTGTTGAGCTTCCTCAATACCCAAAGCGCCTGGGAGCAGGCAAGGGCTATCGACAAGCCACTGCGTTTCTCATTTGGCCGCGCCGACCGCGAGTACAAGGACCGTTGGTGCAACCCGGTGCCGGTCTTCACCGTATGAGTCAGCCCATGAGCCGCAAACAACAACTGCTCAAGCGTCATCGCCGCAACAAGCGCCTTGGCCTGTTGGTCGCCCTGGTGCTTCTGATCGTTGTCGGCGTACTGGTTGCCTGGTGGCTGCCGCTGGTACTGGCGGTCGTGGCCTGGGTGGCCCATGAGGCATGGTTTGCCGACCATCTGTTCTACTCTCCCAACGACGACTACCAGTACAGCTTCCCGCCGTATACGGCGCAACCCAAGATACGCCTGGACGGTGATCGCTTGCTGCTGGACGACGGCGTCATGCTGGCCGATGACAGCACGCTGATCCTGGCGTTGCGGGTCAAGAGCACCTGGCTGGGGCGGTTTATCGATCCGCTGGTGACGCTGACCGGCGGCGACCGCCCGGATAGGCAAGCCTTCGAGCGTGGGGTGAACGGCCTGCGTTACCTCAACCTCAGTGGTCAGGCGCAGGTGCTTTCCCAGGGGCAATTGCGGGTACGCGGGCGTTTCTGTCGCGTACTGGGTGAGCCGGTGCTCTGGTCATTCGAGCAGCCGGACTATCGCCAGCAACGGGTGATGGTGATTGCGCCCCATGCCGACGATGCCGAACTGGCGGCCTTCGGCTTGTACAGCCAGGCCGCTGACACCTGGATTGTCACCCTGACGGCCGGTGAAATCGAAGCCGGGCACTATCAACAGATGGGCCTGAATGCCGTCGAGGCCTCGCGGCTCAAGGGCCGTCTGCGGGTCTGGGACAGTATTGCCGTGCCGCGCTGGGCCGGAGTGCCTGAAGCACAGTGCGTGCAGTTGGGCTATTTCTGCCTGCAGTTACCGGCCATGCAGGCTGCACCGAGTCAGCCCGTCGGGTCTCGTGAAGCGGATCTGGTCGATGTTCGCCCGTTTCGTCAGCTCAATGCGTTTGCGTTGCCGGCGGACCTCGATGGCCAACCGACCTGGAACAACCTGTTGGCGGATCTGCGCGCGCTATTGCTCAAGGCGCGCCCTGAGGTGATTGTGCTGCCCCATACCTCCCTCGATCCCCATCCCGATCACATCTGTGCACAGCAAGCCGTACTGGAGGCCCTGAACGGTCTTGAATGGCAGCCTGCGACCTTGCTCGGCTACGCTAACCACCTGCATGACAATGACCGCTGGCCCATGGGCGATTCGGGGGCCGGGATAGCATTGCCACCGGTGTTTGATCCGGCTCAGGTATTGCAGCCTTATTGTTTGTCACTGTCGATCGAGCAGCAGCGTGACAAGGCGATGGCGCTGGGGATGATGCATGACTTGCAGCCCCCCGCACCCTTCAAGCGCCGTTTGCGTCGCGGGCTACAGAGGGTATTGGCGGGGCGTTCGGGTTCGCCCTATGGCGAAAACGAGTTCTTTCGCAAGGCTGTACGCCGCCACGAGCTGTTCTGGCGCTTGTAGGTTGATAGTGCGTGAAATATTTCTACTGACACAGCAGGTGACTCCCTGCGCTCTTTTCGGCCGCTGTGCGCTGTAAGGATGACGATGAAAGTTCTGTTTCTGGTGCAGAAAGAACAGCGGGCCATCCTGGACCGCTTGTATGAGGGTGTGGCTGCTCATTGCGAGTGCGACCTGCGCTGGCTGAGCAGCGACGAGCAGCGCAACCTGCGCCGCTACTTCCGTCGTGAAGTGGATGTGTCGCGTTATGACCGCATCGTGTTCTTCCTGCGCTTCAAGCAGGAAATTCGCCAGGTGAGCTTTATTCGCACCCTCCCCAACCTGGTGATTCTCGAACACGATGCCTACCAGAACTACATTCCTTGCAAGTACACCGGCAAGTTCAGTGCGCATTACCGCCGGCTGCCTTGGGCGCGAGTGATCAGTTCCGGCTTTGTGGTCGCCGAGCGTTTGCGCGAGGAGGGCTTCGACGCGGTGTTCGTGCCCAAGGGCTATGATCAGAGCTTGTTGCAGGATCAAGGGGGGGAGCGGGATATCGAACTGGCGTTCGTCGGCAGTACCAACAGCGTCGCCTACAGCGGTCGTAAAGCACTGCTCGACGAGTTGGCGAGTGTCGAGCCCTTGGTGGTGACCCGTACCAAGTCCGGTGACGAGTATCGCGACACGCTCAACCGTATCCGGTTTTTCGTCAGTGCCGACGTGGGCATGGGCGAATTCATGATCAAGAATTTTGAAGCGATGGCCTGCGGTTGCGTGCTTTTGGCCTACGATCAGGGAGAGGCGGAAAGCCGCGCCCTGGGGCTGCAGGATATGCACAACATCGTGTTCTATCGTGACATTGCGCAGTTGCAGGAAAAGCTCGCCCGGTTGCGTAGCGATCCCGAGCTGGCGGCGAACATTGCCCGTAACGGACGTGATCTGGCGGTCAGCCAGTTCAGTTTTGCGCGGGTCGGCCAGCGTATCGTAGAAGAGCTCCAGCCGGCGCTGAGGCCCCGAGCACCCTTGAGCCTGCTCGAACAATGGCGCCAGAAGCTGGGCATTTGACAGGGCGTTATCAGCGATTGAAAGCACGTGTAATCAAAACGGCCAGGCATAGGGCATTGTTGAGGCTAAACAGTGTCGCAAGCCGATGTGAAAAAGGGCTCCCCGCTCGATGAGTATCCTCAATGTCATGTGGTCCGGCGGCTCTGCCTTTGCTTCGGTCCACAAGGTTCATCGGCAGATACTGGTTCAGGTGGATCCCGGCACTCCGGTCAATACCTGGCTGTTGAAGGGGGATGTACGGGGTTGTTCCGCCGATATCGGCCGGACCCGTGAATGGCACTTCTCCTCCGCTCAGCTCAAGGGCAAACATGTCTGGACGCTGCTCAAGCCATGGATGCAGCGGCGTTTCTACAAGGCCCTCAAGGGCACTGATGTACAGGTAGTGTTGCTTGATGGCTTGGGTACGGCCCGAGCGTTGTTGCCGGTTCTGAAAAAACTGCCGCAATTGCGGGCAGTGGTGCTTTTTCACGGGGAAACCCGGATCAAGTCGGCAGATCGTACCTTGCTGCGCCAACTCCCCCCCCCGCAGCTGACCGTCGCGGCGGTCTCCCAAACCTTGGCCAGCTCTCTTGAGAGGGATCTGCAGGTCCCGGTCGTCACGCTGCGCAGTGCGCTTGACCCGATGGACTTCCGTGCCCGGCTGCTGTCTCGCGAACAGGCCCGTGCCCGGCTGCAGTTGCCTGTCGATAACACGCACGTTGTTGGGGCTGTGGGCCGCCTGGTCGGTAACAAGGGATTTGGCTGTTTGATTGATGCCTTTGCCAAGGCTCTGGTGCAGCGTCCACAGATGCGCCTGGTGATCGTCGGTGAAGGTCAGGCGCGTACCGCGTTGCAAGAGCAGATCGATCGGCTCGGCTTGCGCGACAGGGTTTCGTTGCCGGGGCATCTGGATGATGCCGCAACGCTGTATCGGGCTTTCGACTGGGTGGCTATCCCCTCGCTCGAAGAAGGCCTTGGCCTGATTCTGCAAGAGGCGGTGCTGGCGGGTGTTCCGGTCCTGACCAGCGAGCTGGCGGTGTTTCGCGAGCAGTTGGCGCAGGCGGGCTGGTACGCCACGACAGAAGATCCGAATGCCTGGAGCGAGGCGCTGATCCAGGCCTTCGAAGTCGTTCCCGGGCAGATCGCAGAGGCTCAATCCGCTGTACTTTCTCCAGGCGGCGCCTGGCAAGAGTTCTGTCAGGCTGCCCGGACCCTGTTGTCAAACCGACAGTAGGGACTGTTCGAGTGACTGCATTGGAAAGCTCTTGTTCAGCTTCTCTCGGTCAATATATCGCGCGAAGTGCTGCAGGTTGCGCTTGACTAGATGGTGTGGCAACGGCCCACGGAGGAAGCGCATGTCGGCGACATCGATCAGGCCATACTGGTTGTCGGGTGTCACCACGATGTTGCCCAGGTGCAGGGAGCGGAAGTAGACCCCGGCGCTGTGCAGCTGACGAATGAACACGGTCAGTGCAGGTAGCGCCTGGTGCCAGTCGAAGCCGTCTTTTTCCGCGATCTGGCGCAGTGTTTCCCCTGGCAGGGGGCGGTAGAGTACGGCGGTCATGCCAGGTGTTTCCAGTTGATGGAGCTGGAGTGCCTGCAGGGTTGGAATCCCTATCTTCTCCAGCTGCACGGCATTGTCGATAAAGCGTTTGGAGTAAGGGCGAAGCAGTGCCGAGGAGAGCAGTCGCTTGCGGCGAAACATTTTAAGAATATTCCCGTCCGGCAAAAGGAAGACTTTCGGGCCGAAGCTGTCGGCTTCTAGTACTCTGGCGCCGTCAACCATTTGATTTAAAGCGGCATTGGGAAGCCGGGAGCATTGCATGAAGTAAGCCTTGTAGAAAAATGGGGCGTATTGACGAGCAATGATGCCGAAAAGTTGTTGTTTTCACCATGCCATGTTGGCAGTCGGATTATTTGGCGGGAGCAGGTAGATGCGGGAAACACGCTGGGCGCAGGTTTGGATGGCGACAGGTTTGTTATGGTTTTTGCTCGCTATAGCATTTGCACCGACCAACAAGATTTATCAACAGGGGCTGGTCGCGTTTCTCTGGTTACCGACACTGTTTTTTGGCTGGTCGATGCGTGCCCGGTTGCGGGAGCTCTGGCAAGAGCAGCGTCTGCTCTGCCTGAGCGTTCTCGGGCTAGGGCTCTGGGCATTGCTTTCGCTGACCTGGACCCATGACGAGGACCCGTCACGGGGTGCCAAGCGTTCGTTATACATCATCGTGTTTCTGTTGTTTTTTCCACTGTTGGCCAATGCCCGTCCCGAACGGGTGATTCGCATCATGCAATGGGGTGGTCTGGGGCTGGCATTGACCGCGTTGCTAGCGGCCATCAAGTTCTACGTGATCGATGGTAACGTCCTGACGGCGCGCCTTGTGGGGCTGGGAGAGCTGGCCCATCCGATCCTGGGTGGTTATGTGCTGGGGCTGGCGGCTGTCTGGTTATCCCATTGGGTGCCGCGCAACCGCTGGGTGCAGGCGGGCTGGGCGGTGGCGCTGGCGTTTCTTGCAGGTTTTGTCCTGCTCTCCCAGAGTCGCGGCGCTGCGTTGGCCTTGCTGTTGACGATCATCGCCATGCCGATCTGGTGCCGTGACCGACAGAGCCGCATTGTCGCGGCGACCGCCCTGGCGTTGACGATGGTGGCATTCTGGTTGCTCGAACCATTGGTGATGGCTCGCGGTGCGTCGTTCCGGCCACAAATATTCATGGCCAGCCTGGACATGATTGCGCAGCATCCGTTGCGCGGCCTGGGCATGGGGTCTGCCTACTCGGTGTCGGCTGCAGGCTTGCAGTTTGACCACTCCCACAACCTGTTCACCCATATCGCCATCGAGTTGGGGGTGCCCGGTCTATTGCTGTGGTGCGGGGTCTGGTTTGCGGTATTGCGTGAGGCCTGGCGAGCCCGCGAAACGCTCTATGGTCGGGGTATCATCGGTATCTGGATGTTCTCGTTTCTGGCGATGCAATTCGATGCGGCCAGTATCAGTGGTACGCCGCGGGCCGAATGGTTCATCAGCTGGCTACCGATTGGCCTGGCCACCGTTTTGGTATGGACACAGGCCAAGTACAAAGCCTGTGATAAAATTCCGCGTTCTACCTAAGAAGTGAGCTCTACGATGAGTGCAGCACCGCCCAAAGCGGAACAGGATTCAAGCCTGAAAATCTATTTGCGACTGCTGGGGTACGTAAAACCCTACATCGGCATTTTCCTGTTGAGTATTGTGGGCTTCGTCATATTTGCCTCCACTCAGCCGATGCTGGCCGGGATTCTCAAATATTTCGTCGACGGTTTGAGCAACCCTGAAGCGGTGCTCTTTCCCAATGTGCCTTATCTGCAGGATTTGCAGTTGCTGGTCGCCGTGCCCCTGCTGATCATTATGATCGCGGCGTGGCAGGGGCTTGGCTCGTTTCTGAGCAACTACTACCTGGCCAAGGTTTCCCTGGGGCTGGTCCATGACCTGCGGGTAGAGCTGTTCAACAAGCTGCTGGTGCTACCTAACCGTTATTTCGATACCCACAACTCCGGGCATCTGATCTCGCGCATCACCTTCAACGTGACCATGGTCACCGGCGCGGCAACCGATGCCATCAAGGTGGTGATTCGTGAAGGCCTGACGGTTATCTTCCTGTTCGCCTACCTGCTGTGGATGAACTGGAAGCTGACCCTGGTGATGCTGGCGATTCTGCCGATTATTTCCTTCATGGTCGGTAATACCAGCAAGAAATTCCGCAAGCAAAGCAAGAAGATCCAGGTAGCGATGGGGGACGTCACGCACGTGGCGTCCGAGACCATTCAGGGCTATCGGGTGGTGCGCAGCTTTGGTGGCGAAAGCTACGAAGAACAGCGCTTTGCCCGTGCCAGCCAGAGCAACACCAACAAGCAGCTGCGCATGACCCGAACCAGCGCAATCTATACGCCTGCGCTGCAACTGGTGATCTACACCGCCATGGCGTCGTTGATGTTCCTGGTGCTGTTTCTGCGGGGGGACGCGACGGCCGGTGATCTGGTGGCCTACATTACCGCGGCCGGCTTGCTGCCCAAGCCGATTCGTCAGCTGTCGGAAGTCAGCTCGACCATTCAAAAGGGCGTGGCCGGCGCTGAGAGCATTTTCGAACAACTGGATGTCGAGCCGGAAGTCGATAACGGAACGATCGAGCGCGAACGCATCAGCGGCCGTCTGGATGTGCAAAAGCTGAGCTTCACTTACCCGGGCACCGATCGCGAAGTGCTCAAGGACATCAGCTTCACGGCCGCGCCGGGGCAGATGATCGCATTGGTCGGTCGTTCGGGCAGCGGCAAGTCGACGCTGGCCAGCCTGATCCCGCGTTTCTACCATCACGAGAGCGGGAAAATACTGCTCGATGACGTGGAGATCGAAGACTATCGCCTGCGTAATCTGCGCAAGCACGTGGCCCAGGTCACACAGCACGTCACCCTGTTCAACGACACGGTCGCCAACAACATCGCCTATGGCGATCTGGCGGGCGCGCCCCGTGCAGACATCGAGAGGGCCGCTGAAGACGCTTACGCGATGGACTTCATCTCCCAGCTGCCACAAGGCCTGGATACGGAGGTCGGCGAGAACGGCGTATTGCTCTCCGGCGGGCAGCGTCAGCGCCTGGCGATCGCTCGTGCGTTGTTGAAAAACGCGCCGTTGCTGATCCTCGACGAGGCGACCTCGGCACTGGACACCGAGTCCGAGCGGCATATCCAGGCCGCCCTGGATAAAGTCATGAAGGGCCGTACCACGCTGGTGATTGCACACCGACTGTCGACCATTGAAAAGGCGGACCTGATCCTGGTGATGGATCACGGTGAAATTGTCGAGCGGGGCACTCATACCGAGCTGCTGGCGCAAGGCGGGTACTACTCCCGTCTGCATGCCATGGGCCTGGACGAACCAGCTCCGGTGGACATCACCTGATGTAAACCCGCGGGGTGGACGTTGTTCACCCTGAAGCGTGCGGGCGTGCAATGCGCCCGTTGCCTTGCATTCGGGTGCCCTGACTCATCCTGAAAGTCTCCCTCTATTTGCATATTCTGCTTAAAAAACAACCAATGTAACGCTCAGATTCACAGTGGATGAAGCTGTCGAACTAGGCAGCGTTCACCCTGTGCTAATATCGCGCCCCTGTTCATTTTGTATGTGGGTTGCACCATGAAGTTGTCCATGCCGCGATTCGATCAAGCCCCTGTCTTGGTGGTCGGCGATGTCATGCTCGACCGTTACTGGCATGGTGGTACCTCACGGATTTCTCCTGAGGCGCCGGTGCCAGTGGTCAAGGTCGAGCAAATCGAAGACCGCCCAGGCGGCGCCGCCAACGTTGCCTTGAACATTGCCGCGCTCGGTGCGCCGGCATCCCTGGTCGGTGTGACCGGTGATGACGAGGCCGCCGACAGCCTGACCAACAGCCTTAAGGGCGCCGGTGTCCGTGCGTTGTTCCAGCGCATTGCCCACCAGCCGACCATCGTCAAGCTGCGGGTCATGAGTCGTCACCAGCAATTGCTGCGTATCGACTTCGAAGAGCCCTTCGCCACCGATGCGCTGGCGCTCGGTGAGCAAGTCGACAGCCTGCTGGAAGGCATCAAGGTGCTGGTGTTGTCCGACTATGGCAAAGGCGCCCTGAGGAACCATCAGGTGCTGATTCAGGCCGCCCGTGCTCGTGGCATTCCGGTACTGGCCGACCCGAAGGGCAAGGATTTTTCGATCTACCGCGGTGCCAGCCTGATCACGCCGAACCTCAGCGAGTTCGAAACCATCGTCGGTGGCTGTATCGACGAGCACGACCTGGTGAACAAGGGCGCGAAGTTGATGCACGACCTGGACCTCGGCGCGTTGCTGGTGACCCGTGGCGAGCACGGCATGACCTTGCTGCGTCCCGATCACCCGGCATTGCACTTGCCGGCCCGTGCCCGTGAAGTGTTCGACGTCACTGGTGCCGGCGATACAGTGATTTCCACCCTGGCAGCGGCGATCGCGGCCGGTGAGGAATTGCCCCATGCAGTGGCCCTGGCCAACCTGGCAGCGGGCATCGTGGTAGGTAAACTGGGTACGGCGGCCATCAGTGCCCCGGAACTGCGTCGTGCGATTCAGCGCGAAGAGGGTTCCGAGCGGGGGGTGCTGAGCCTCGACCAATTGCTGCTGGCGATTGACGATGCGCGCGCGCATAACGAGTCGATCGTTTTCACCAACGGATGCTTCGACATCCTGCATGCCGGCCACGTGACCTACCTTGAGCAGGCGCGAGCGCAGGGCGACCGGTTGATCGTGGCGGTCAACGACGATGCCTCGGTCAGTCGCTTGAAAGGCCCGGGGCGGCCGATCAACAGTGTTGACCGACGCATGGCCGTGTTGGCGGGGCTGGGGGCGGTGGACTGGGTGATCAGCTTCCCTGAAGGTACACCGGAGAACCTGTTGTCGCAGGTCAAGCCGGACGTACTGGTCAAGGGCGGCGATTACGGCATAGACCAGGTGGTCGGCGCCGATATCGTCAGTGCTTACGGTGGCACGGTGAAGGTGTTGGGGCTGGTGGAAAACAGCTCGACCACCGCCATTGTCGAGAAAATCCGCAAGAACTGACGCTGTAGCGAGAGGCTTGTCGTGGCGAGGGAGCTTGCTCCCGCTGGGTTGCGAAGCAACCCGAATGCCCCCACCGTATTGATCCAGATACTCTCCGGGCACGGTTTACGACAGCTGCGCCCCGAACGCGGACCGACCAACGGGAGCAAGCTCCCTCGCTACAGTGGGTTAGCGTGCCGCCTTGTGCGGCACGATCTTCTTCAGCAGCTGTTTGGCCTTACCGGTCAGGCGGCTCAAGCCCGAAGGCTTGTCCGGCTGACTCAAGCCCTGTTGCTTGAGCCAGTCTTTCCAGCGAATCCGCTCATCCCTGACCAGCCAGCCTTCCTGACGGGCAAAACTTTCCGCCAGGTACAGGCCGCGTGTGCTTGCGGGGTATAGCTGGTCTTTTTTCAGGGTGTAGAGCTCAGGCACGGGCTGGCCATCCTGAAGCGGCATCAGGTACAGGTCCGGGCGCTTGCGGTCCAGCCGTGCGACCAGTTGATCACCTTCCAGGCGCTCATCGACGTGAAACAGACTCAAGGACTTGGCTTCCTTGGGCACCTCCAGGCGCAAATCGTAAATCAGTTGCAGCGATGCGGTAGGCAGGTGCACATAGGCGCGCGGGCGCTCGATCAATTGCAGGTTGGCGCAGCGTACGGGGCGGGCGGCACCGGATTCTGGCATCAGGCGAAACGGCATGGCTTCCCGGTAGTGCAGCGCAGTGGCATAGGGGGCCGGTAGCCAGGTGTCATTGAAGCGCCCGCCGAGCCAGCCTTCCGGGGTTTCCAGCAGGCACTCCTCGGCAATCTCCTGAATGGCTGTGTGCAGCGGCAGATTGAGTTCGTGAGCGGGCACATAACCGGAAATCAGTTTCAGCACCACGTCGCCCCGATCCTGGCGGCGCTGGCGCACCAGCACCCAGTAATCGCGATTCTGCCAGCGCAGGGTCAGTCTTACCGACACACCGAGGTTGGCCAGTTCCAGGGCAAAGTGCTCGGCATTGGCCACCGTCACCGGACGTCGGCGCTGCAGGGTCTGGGAGAAGTTGAGCGGCCTCCCGACACTCTGGTAACTCAGGCCGTCGGGTGTCGCTTCGACATACAGCGGCAGTGTCTTGAAGTTACTGGGGTTCTTTCTGATCAGTGTTCGCGGCATGTCGGCTCCTCCTTGCGTCGGGGTCGGCCGCCTTGGCGGCTAGTCAACGGCGGGTCAGGACTTGAGCTACGGTCGCCACATTGTGGGCCAGGTGCAGCGGATTGATGGTCCCGACAATAGCACTGGCAACACCGGGTTGTGCAAACAACAACTCGAAGCTGGCGCGCACCGGGTCCACGCCCGGGCTCAGGCAAACGTGACCGCTGGCCAGGGCCTTCTTGACCAGGATGGCTTTGCCGTGGGCAGCAGCGTAGTCGATGACCGGCCGTTCGGCCTGCTCGTTGAGGTTGTAGGTGACCATGGCGCAATCACCCTGCTCCAGCGCCTTCAGGCCGCCGTCGACAGTCTTGCCGGAAAAGCCGAAGCCACGAATCTTGCCTTCGCGCTTGAGCTCGGCGAGGGTCTGATAGACCTCGCTTTCGTTGAGAATGGCCAGGTCATTACCGTCCGAATGCACCAGCACCAGGTCGATAACGTCCGTTTCCAGGCGTTGCAGACTGCGTTCGACAGAAAACCGCGTATGAGCGGCACTGAAATCATGACGGGACTGACCGTCGACAAACTCTTCACCGACCTTGCTGACAATCACCCAGTCATGACGCTGGCCACGCAACAGCGGGCCGAGGCGCTCTTCACTGCGGCCATAGGCCGGGGCAGTGTCGATCAGGTTGATGCCCAGGTCACGGGTCAGCTTGAGCAGGCTGCGCGCCTCGTCATCGTCCGGGATCTGGAAGCCGTTGGGGTATTTCACCCCCTGATCGCGGCCAAGTTTCACCGTCCCCAGGCCCAGCGGCGAAACCATCAGCCCCGTGCTGCCCAGCGGGCGGTGCAGGTCGTGCAAAGTGGCATGGCTCATGGCAGCAGTTGCTCCCAGGCCGGTACACCCATGGGCGGTTTTGGCAGTTCAGGCAAGGGTGCCGGGTGGCTCGGCAGGATGGCGTCGCGTTGCAGCGCGGCGATCACCCGGTCAGCGAAGTCGGGCGCCAGTGCGAGTTTGGTCGGCCAGCCCACCAGCAGGCAATCCTGTTCGGCGAGAAAGGCATTGTCCGGGCGGGTCAGGCCCGATTGCAACGGCTCGGCCCGATCGACCCGCAAGGTCGCCCACTGGGCCTGGCTGAGGTCGACCCAGGGCAACAGGTTGCCGAGTTCCTTCTGTGCGGCGGCAATCTGCGCCGCCGGCTCCCGCGCCACACCCTCGGCTTCGGCGATATCGCCCCCCAGGTACCAGACCCATTGGCCGTCGGCTGCCGGATGAGTGGTGACAGTGATGCGCGGCTTCGGCCCGCCGCCCAGGCAATGGGCGTACAGGGGTTTGAGGCTCGGGCCCTTGACCAGAACCATGTGCAGCGGTCGAATTTGCATGGCCGGCTGGCTCAGGCCGAGGGTCGCGAGCAATTCGGCATTGCCGGCGCCGGCACTGAGGACGATGCGCTGCGCACGGATGTCCCGCTCGTCGACCCGCAGGCCGACCAGTTCGCCGTTTTCCAGCAAGGGTTCGACCTTTTGCCCGGCCAGCAGTCCGTCGCCGGCCAGTTCGGCCAGGCGTGCGATCAGGCTCGGTACATCGATGACCAGTTCGGCCAGGCGATAGACCTTGCCCTTGAAGCGCTTGTCTTGCAGGGCGGGGGGTAATTGTTCGCCCTTGACCTGATCGACCCGGCCGCGCACGGCCTTGCTGGCGAAGAAGCTGGTGAGGTTGCCAGCCAGGGTACCGGGCGACCAGAGGTAGTGGGCCTCGGAGAGCAGTCTCACCCCGGCCAGGTCCAGCTCGCCGTCACCGGCCAGGGCGTCACGCCAGCGCCGTGGCATGTCGGCAATGGCTTCCGAGGCACCGGTCAGTGCGCCGTGCAGGGCGTACTTGGCGCCACCGTGGATGATCCCCTGGGACTTGACGCTTTGCCCGCCGCCGAGGCTGGCACTTTCCACCAGTACGGTCGAATAACCCTGGCGACGCAGGCGTGCATTCAGCCAGAGGCCGGCAACACCAGCGCCGACAATCAGCACGTCGGTGGAAATAACGGATGGCATGCGCAGACCTCAGTGTTCTAAACGAAGCTGCAAGTTTCAAGCTTCAAGCTTCAAGCTGCAAGCAAGAGCCTGAGAATATCCCTCTTGCAGCTTAAGGCTTGCAGCTTGCGGCTGTTTTTAATGCCCAGCCGTTTTCGAGAACAACTGGATCACCACCACGCCCAGCACGATCAGCGCCATGCCAAGCATCGCCGGTACATCCAGCTTCTGGTCGTAGATAAACAGTGCGGCGACGCTGACCATCACAATGCCCATGCCGGCCCAGACGGCATAAGCCACGCCCACGGGGACGCTGCGCACCACCAGCGTCAACATCCAGAAGGCGATGCCATAGCCGCAGATCACCAGCAGCAGGGGCAGGGGAGTGCTGAAGCCTTTGACCGCTTTCATCGAAACAGTGGCGATCACTTCGGCGCAGATGGCGATGGCCAGGTAGTAGTAGGCGGTCATGGGTCAATCCTCGTGTGAAACGTTGCTTTCTGAGGTCGGCATTTTAGTGTTTCTTCAGATGGGGTAAAGTCATTACCTATCTGATTTGAAGATGGGTTGAGCCATGAGTATTCAATGGAATCTGGAGCAGATGCGCTTGTTCGTCAGCGTCGCCGAGCAGCGTTCGTTTTCCGCCGTGGCCCGGGATCAGCGCAAGGCACAGTCGGCGGTCAGCAGTTCGATTGCCTTGCTTGAAGCAGACCTTGGCGTCAGCTTGTTTGATCGTAGCAGCGGTCGCCAGCCACGGCTGACCGAGGCCGGTAGCGCATTGCTGGAGGAGGCGCGGGAGGTGTTGCGCCAGTGCGAGCGCCTCAATGGCCGGGCGCAGGCGTTGATGCGCGGGCAGGAGGCGCGCTTGCGCCTGGCTCAGGACGAGGCGATGCCGTATCAGCCGGTACTCGACAGCCTCGAAGCCCTGGCCGATCAATTTCCCAGCCTGGAAGTGCAACTGGCCAGTGCCGCGCAGGGCGATGTGGCGCGAAAACTGGAGCAGCGTCAGGCGGATCTGGGTCTGTTGTTCTATCACGAACAGATCCCCGAAGCCCTGGAACGTCGGGTACTGGGCAGCGTCGAGATGGTCACGGTGTGCGGCGTCGGCCACCCGCTGGCCGTAGGCGGGCAGGTCAATTGCCAGCAAATGGCCCAGCATCGGCAATTGCTGATGGCCACCCATTCGAGTGTCTACCCGGGCAGCGAGCAGGCCAGCCCGCAAGTCTGGCGCGCCGACAGCTTCTACGTGTTGGCCGAATGGGTGATGCGGGGGCTGGGCTGGGGGTGGCTACCCCGGCATGTGGTGCAGTACCCCGCCTATCAAGGGCAGATGGTCGAACTGGTCAGCGAGTGGACCCCGCCGGCGTTGGTGGTGGAGTTGGTCTGGCGGCGTGATGAAACACTCGGGCCGGCCGCGCGCTGGCTGGCGGAACGATTTGCCGTGCACTTGCAGGCGATCGACTGAAAAAGCCGATAAACTCCGGCGCCATGAACAGAACCCTCTATACCGCGCTGTTTTACCTCGGGCTGCCACTGGTAGCGATTCGGCTGTGGCTGCGTTCGCGCAAGGCCCCGGCATACGCCAAACGCATCGGTGAGCGTTTCTCCATCGGCTTGCCGGTGATGCAGCCGGGTGGCCTTTGGGTGCATGCGGTATCGGTGGGCGAGAGCATTGCCGCGGCGCCGATGATCCGTGCACTGCTGGAGCGTTATCCACAGCTTCCGATCACCGTGACCTGCATGACCCCGACCGGTTCGGAGCGGATCCACGCGATGTTCGCCAATGAACCACGCATCCAGCACTGCTACCTGCCTTACGACTTGCCCTGTGCGGCCGCCAGGTTCCTCGACAGGGTCCAGCCCAGGCTGGCGGTGATCATGGAAACTGAGTTGTGGCCCAACCATATTCATCAGTGTGCCAAGCGCGGGATTCCGGTCGCGCTGGCCAATGCCCGGCTTTCAGAGCGCTCGGCCAGAGGCTACGGCCGTTTCAGTCGCCTGACTCAGCCGATGCTGGCTGAAATGAGCCTGTTTGCCGTGCAAACCGAAGCCGAAGCCGAGCGTTTCCGGCAGCTTGGTGCACGGCCAGAGACGGTGCAGGTCACCGGCTCGATCAAGTTTGACCTGAGTATCGACCCACAATTACTGCAGCGCGCCGCCCGGTTGCGCGAGCAATGGCAGGCGGTCGAACGGCCGGTGTGGATCGCCGCGAGTACCCATGAAGGCGAAGACGAGGTGGTGCTGGCCGCCCACCGGCAATTGCTCGGCAGCCACCCGGATGCGCTGCTGATTCTGGTACCGCGCCACCCCGAGCGTTTCAATTCGGTGTTCGAGCTTTGTCAGCAACAGGGTTTCAATACGGTCCGCCGCTCGACCAGCATGGCGGTCAACGATGATACGTCGGTGCTGCTCGGCGACACCATGGGTGAACTGCTGTTTCTCTATGCGCTGGCGGACAGTGCGTTTGTCGGTGGCAGCCTGGTGCCGAATGGCGGGCATAACCTCTTGGAGCCCGCGGCCTTGGCGAAACCGGTGCTCAGCGGTCCCCATCTGTTCAACTTCCTGGAGATCGCGGCGTTGATGCGCAGTGCCGATGCCTTGCAGGAAGTAGAGGATGCCCAAGGGTTGGCGGTCGCCGTGCAGCGGTTGTTCGAACTGCCAACTGATGCTCAGCGCATGGCAGAGGCAGGGTTGAACGTGATGCGCGCCAACCAGGGCGCCTTGCAGCGGTTGCTCGATGGGTTGGGGCGGTTGATCGACAAAGCCTGAGGCATGCGCCTGTGGCGAGGGAGTTGCTCCCTCGCCACGAAGTGCCTCAAGGGCGGGCTTTCAGCTGTTCCGCCGCGGCCTTGGCCAGGTCCGGTGGCAGGAAGTCCTTGTCCGGGTTGTAGTCGGCCTTGAGGTAGCGCTTGAGGTCTTGCAGATCGCCGGGGCTTAAGGTGCCTGCGGCCTGTTTCAGGCGCAGGTTGTCGAGGATATAGTCGTAGCGGCTGTTGTTATAGTTGCGCACCGAGGTGTACAGCTGACGCTGGGCGTCGAGCACGTCAACGATATTGCGTGTACCCACCTGATAACCGATTTCCGTGGCTTCCACCGCACTCTGGTTGGAGATGATCGACTGGCGGCGCGCCTGCACCTGCTCGACGTCGCTATTGACGGCGCGATGCAGGTCGCGGGTGTTTTCCACCACTTGTCGACGCAGGGATTCGCGTTGCTGTTCGCTCTGTTCCAGCTGTGAATAGGATTGGCGCACCTGGGAGCTGGTCAGCCCGCCGCTGTAGATCGGAATGTTCAACTGCAGGCCGACCGAGGTCTGCGAGACGTCGCCACTGTACGGCTGGCCAAAGGCGCTCGGGTTGCTGAAGCCCAATGCGTCGTTGTCGCCTTTCTTGTACTGCGCCACCGCGTCGACTGTCGGCGCATGGCCGGCCTTGCGCTGCTTGAGGGTTTCTTCGGCCGCGTTCACCGCGTAGTTGCTGGCCAGCAGGTTAAGGTTCTGTTGCGCGGCGGTGTCGACCCAGGCTTTGGCGTCGTTAGGCGCCGGCGGCAGGATCGGCAAGGTGTGGACGATGCCCTGAATCGAGTTGTACTCACGGTTGGTCAGGGTGACCAGCGCTTCGAACGCGTCATCCACCTGGAGCTGGGCCAGGATTCGGTTGGCGCGGGCGGTGTCATAACTGGCTTGCGATTGCAGCACGTCGGTCTTGTCCGACAGGCCCACATCGAAACGCTCGTTGGACTGGTCCAGTTGGCGTTTGAACGCGGCTTCTTCCGCTTTGGTCGACGCCAGGTTGTCCTGGGTGCGCAGTACGTTGAAGTAGTTCTCGGCGGTTTGCAGGATCAGGTTCTGCTCGGTGGCCGACAGTTGCAGCGCCGCCTGTTCATTGACGTCCTTGGCCGCCTGGAATTGGAACCAGCGGTCGGCGCGGAACAATGGCTGGGCCAGTGTGGCCTGGTAGACGTGAGCACTACGGTTGGCGATGGCCGACGGTGCGTCGATGTCGGTGCGCACGTTGGCGATTTCTGCGCCACCCGACAGGTTCGGCAGCAGGCCAGCGCGGGCCTGGGGCACGACTTCCTTTTGCGCGCCGTATTGAGCGCGGGCCGCGGCCAGGTCGGCGTTGTTGTTGACCGCCTCTTGATAGACGCTCACCAGGTCGGTGTTGGTCGCCAGGGATGCTTGCGCTGCCCAGACCATTCCATTGGACGCACATGACACGGCGAGCGCCAGTGAGAGTTTTCGCAGCATGAGGCGATCCCTAGCAGTGATATTACGACGAGAATTCAGGCGCCCAAACTTACGGCGCTAGCATTACAGCGTCAAGGTAACGTGCGGGGTTGTGAGTGCAGTAGTGCATGTTCTTGTTACAAATGCGGCAATTGCGCCATTCATCACGCTGTTTACACAGGGGTTGGCGTTCTTTGCCGGTTGTGTCTAGACTGGCCGGGTTCTTGTCGGGGTGCCTTGCTATGAGGCTGAGATCGAATAATTTCGGATCCCGTTGAACCTGATCAGGTTAGCGCCTGCGTAGGGAACAAGATTTCTCGTCACCCGGCGAGTCCTCTTGTGCTTCGTCCGGGATATTGTTCGACAATCGAACGTTCCTGTGCGTGACGAAGCACAGCACCATTTCTGGTGCGTCCGTGCCTCTCAGGTTCTGCTCCGACAATCCACTGCCTGGATGCTGTCTGGAGAGCCCGTGATGACGATAAAACCAAAAAATGCGACCAACCTCAGTGACTCGGCCAAGGTCGATGAGCAGTCGGTTCAGCCCTTTACCCGCTCGCAAAAGATCTATGTCCAGGGTTCGCGCCCGGACATTCGCGTGCCCATGCGCGAAATCACCCTGGACGTGACCCCCACCGACTTCGGCGGCGAGATCAACGCACCGGTTACCGTGTACGACACGTCCGGCCCGTACACCGATCCCAATGTGGTGATCGACGTGCGCAAAGGCCTGGGCGATGTGCGTTCGGCGTGGATCGACGACCGTGGCGACACAGAGCGACTGCCCGGCCTGAGCTCGAACTTTGGTCAAGAGCGCCTGGCGGATGCCGAGCTGACCAAGCTGCGCTTCGCCCATGTGAACAACCCGCGTCGGGCCAAGGCCGGTGCCAACGTCAGCCAGATGCACTACGCGCGCAAAGGCATCATCACCGCCGAGATGGAATACGTCGCCATCCGCGAGAACATGAAGCTGCAAGAGGCCCGTGCCGCGGGTCTGCTGAAGCAGCAACACGCCGGCCACAGCTTTGGCGCCAGCATTCCGAAAGAGATCACCGCCGAATTCGTTCGCGAGGAAATCGCTCGTGGCCGCGCGATCATCCCGGCCAACATCAACCACGTCGAACTGGAACCGATGATCATCGGCCGTAACTTCCTGGTGAAGATCAACGGCAACATCGGCAACAGCGCACTGGGTTCGTCCATCGAAGAAGAAGTGGCGAAACTGACCTGGGGCATCCGCTGGGGGTCGGACACGGTCATGGACCTGTCCACCGGCAAGCACATTCACGAAACCCGCGAGTGGATCATCCGCAACTCGCCGGTGCCAATCGGTACCGTGCCGATCTACCAGGCGCTGGAGAAGGTCAACGGCGTGGCCGAAGACCTGACCTGGGAGCTGTTCCGCGACACGCTGATCGAACAGGCCGAGCAAGGCGTCGACTACTTCACCATCCACGCCGGCGTGTTGCTGCGTTATGTGCCGATGACCGCCAAGCGCGTGACTGGCATCGTTTCCCGCGGTGGTTCGATCATGGCCAAGTGGTGCCTGGCGCACCACAAAGAAAACTTCCTCTACACCCATTTCGATGAAATCTGCGAAATCATGAAGGCCTACGACGTCAGCTTCTCGCTGGGCGATGGCCTGCGTCCGGGGTCGATTGCCGACGCCAACGACGAAGCGCAGTTCGGTGAGCTGGAAACCCTCGGCGAGCTGACCAAGATCGCCTGGAAGCACGACGTACAGTGCATGATCGAAGGCCCTGGCCACGTGCCGATGCAGTTGATCAAAGAGAACATGGACAAGCAGCTGGAGTGCTGCGACGAGGCGCCGTTCTATACCCTCGGCCCGCTGACCACCGACATCGCTCCGGGTTACGATCACATCACCTCCGGTATCGGTGCGGCGATGATCGGCTGGTTCGGTTGCGCCATGCTCTGCTACGTCACGCCCAAGGAGCACTTGGGCCTGCCGAACAAGGATGACGTGAAGACCGGGATCATCACCTACAAGATTGCCGCGCACGCCGCCGACTTGGCCAAGGGGCATCCGGGGGCGCAGATCCGCGACAACGCCTTGAGCAAGGCGCGATTCGAGTTCCGTTGGGAAGACCAGTTCAACCTGGGCCTGGACCCTGACACCGCGCGTTCGTATCACGACGAAACCCTGCCGAAGGACTCGGCTAAGGTCGCGCATTTCTGCTCCATGTGCGGGCCGAAATTCTGCTCGATGAAGATCACTCAGGAAGTTCGCGAATACGCGGCCAACCAGCGGATCGATACCGTCGACGTGGACGTCGCCCAAGGCCTGGCGGAGCAGGCCGAGCGGTTCAAGAAGGAAGGCAGTCAGCTGTATAAAAAAATCTAAGCCGAAAGCGGCAAGCTACAAGAAGAAGCAGGCATCCATCGATGCTTCAACTTGTAGCTTGCCGCTTAAAGCTTGTCGCTGCCCCATTTCGAGATAACACCCTTGAGCATTCAACCCAGCACGTATTCACCCGACATCGCGGTGCCCACTGACAAACGAGTCTTCGGCGGTCGCGATCTGTTCTCCCTGTGGTTTTCCCTTGGTATCGGCCTGATGGTGCTGCAGACCGGTGCCTTGCTCGCGCCCGGCCTGGGCCTGTCCGGTTCATTGCTGGCGATTTTCCTTGGCACGCTGGTTGGCGTGTTGCTGCTGGCGGCGGTTGGCGTAATTGGCAGCGACACCGGCCTGTCGTCGATGGCCGCGCTCAAACTCAGCCTCGGTACTCGCGGTGCGAGCCTGCCGGCGCTGTTGAACCTGTTGCAGCTGATCGGCTGGGGTTCGTTCGAAATCATCGTCATGCGCGACGCGGCGAGCCTGTTGGGAGCCCGGGCGTTCAGCGAAGGCAGCCTGTGGTCGAACCCGCTGTTGTGGACGCTGTTCTTCGGCGCACTGGCCACGTTGCTGGCAGTCAGTGGTCCGTTGACCTTCGTGCGCAAAGTGCTGCGCAAGTGGGGGATCTGGCTGCTGCTGGCCGCGTGTATCTGGCTGACCTGGAACCTGTTCGCCAAAGCCGACCTGGCTGCGCTATGGGTACAGGCCGGTGACGGTTCGATGCCGTTCGCCGTGGGTTTTGACATCGCCATCGCCATGCCGTTGTCGTGGTTGCCGCTGATCGCCGACTACTCGCGCTTCGGCAAGCGGGCAAAAAACGTCTTCGGCGGCACCGCGCTTGGCTTCTTTATCGGTAACTTCTGGCTGATGAGCCTGGGCGTGGCCTACACCCTGGCCTTTGCGCCGAGCGGCGAAGTCAACGCCTTGCTGCTGGCGCTGGCCGGTGCGGGCCTGGGGATTCCGCTGTTGTTGATCCTGCTCGACGAGTCCGAAAACGCCTTTGCCGACATTCACTCGGCAGCGGTTTCCAGTGGGATTCTGTTGCGCCTGAAAGTCGAACACCTGGCCCTGGCCATCGGGGTGATCTGCACCTTGATCGCCCTGCTGGCACCGCTGGCCCAGTACCAGAACTTCCTGCTGTTGATCGGTTCGGTGTTCGCGCCGCTGTTTGGCGTCGTACTGGTGGATCACTTCATTCTGCGCAAGCGCAGTGCCCAAGTGGCGTCATCGGCCTTGCGCGGGACGAGCCTGCTGGCCTGGCTGGGCGGTGTGAGCACGTATCATCTGCTGGCCAATCTCTACCCTGAAATCGGCGCAACCCTGCCGGCGTTGATACTGGCAGGGCTGCTCCAGCTGCTGCTGGGGCGTGTCGTTACGGACGGGCGGGAACCAGCTCAGGCTTGAGGATCCCACCCAGGCGCGAGTAAGGGATCTTCAGTTCGACGTGGCCCAGCGCGTAAGGCGCAATCGTGGTCACGTCGTACTTGAGCATCACCCCGGCGGTGGTCAAGGCCACATTCTGGGTTTTCTTGAACGGCCAGGCTTTCATGAATTCCGGCTCCTGATCGAGCCGGGTGCTGATCAGCCAGCTGTTATGCGCCACCTGGGCAGCTTTCCAGAATGCCTCTTCCTGTCCGGGCCGCAGCATGTCAGACAGATTCAGGACCTTGTGCTCCTGGCGCGAATAATTGATGAAGCCGCGACCCGGCGTGCCGTGGGCGGTCCCGGTGTCCAGGTAGCTGGACAACTCAATGATCACCAAGCCGTCATGCTGCTCCCGTACCTTGGCTTGCAGGTAGCTGCTGTGGCGTGGGCCGGCGTCACGCAAAAACTGGTCGCGATAGGTGTTGAGCGAGGCTGGCAACGGGGCGTCGGGTGAGGTGCGGGTCATTTGCAGCAAGCGTTTTTCGATGATGCCATCCAGTTGCGGCTCGCCCGGAAAGCGCACGGTATCGATGTTCACCAGCGGGCAGTCGGCGGCCGTGCAACCTGGCTTGATGGTTTCGGCGGTGTCGCGCAGGGTTTCCAGCGGTGCCTTGTAGCTTGGCTGGAACAGGCTTTGACAGGCGCCCAGGGTCAGGGCGATACAGGCCACGGAGGCGATTTTCAAAAGTGACATGGGCGTCCTTCATGAATCAGGGGTAGGCAAAAGTTACCGGCTTCGACTGTCAGCGGCGCAGTCAGTTCGCCACTAAGCTCAATAGTGTCAATTAGAGTTGGTTTGCCCCCCTGCCGTCTATCCCGGCGACCTTAAAGGGGCTGCATCAAACGTGACGGGCGCGTTAGGATGGCGCGAAGACTGGGGGCAGCCTCGGACGGATTTTGCAGTAGACGAGGATTGTTATGACTGATTTTGCCAAGGCCACCCCGACCTCCGTAGACGTTGTGCGCACTGAGAGCTGCCATAAGGGCTTCTACCAGCTCGATCGTGTGCACCTGCGTCATGAGCTGTTCGCTGGCGGCATGAGCCGTGAAATCAATCGCGAGCTGTTCGTTCGTCATGATGCCGTGTGCGTGCTGCCTTACGATCCGCAGCGTGATGAGGTGGTGCTGATCGAGCAGTTTCGCGTGGGGGCGCTGGGCAAGACTGACAATCCCTGGTTGATCGAACTGGTCGCCGGTCTGATCGACAAGGACGAACTACCAGAAGAAGTTGCTCACCGCGAAGCGCAGGAGGAAGCTGGGCTTGAGTTCACTGCGCTGTGGCCGATGCTCAACTACTTTCCATCGCCGGGCGGCAGTACCGAATACGTGCATTTGTATCTGGGGCGTTGTGACAGTAGCGAGGCGGGTGGCCTGCACGGGCTGGTAGAGGAGGCAGAAGATATTCGCGTCACGGCCTGGGACTTTGAAGATTCCCTGCAGGCCGTGCGTGATGGGCGGATTTCCAACGCGGCGAGCATTATTGCCTTGCAATGGCTGGCTTTGAACCGCGTTGAAGTGAGGGGGCTATGGTCGTAATCAAACAGCGCGACCGATATCGGGTCGACCTTGTGGGGCTGCAAAGCGCCTGCGAGGCCAACTATGCCCGGTTGCTGCGCTTGCTGCCGGACATGCGCAACCAGCCAGGGGCCCGGCGCATTGCCATGACCCAGGGCGACCAGATGCTGGGTGTGCTGACGCTGGAGGTGTTGCGGGCTTGTCCGTACACCACGACCTTGCGCGTGCGTCAGGAGCACAGCCTGCCGTGGTTGCCGGTGCCGCAGCTGGAAGTCCAGGTCTATCACGATGCGCGCATGGCCGAGGTCATCAGCGCCGAGCATGCGCGGCGCTTTCGGGGCATCTATCCTTACCCCAATGCGTTGATGCACCAACCGGACGAAAAGGCCCAGCTCAACGTCTTCCTTGGCGAATGGCTGAGCCATTGCCTGGCGTGCGGGCACGAATACGAAGTGGTGCGTTAAGCAGCAGATGTGAACTGTGTCCGGTTCACAGGTTTCCTCTTTCACGATTGCCCCAGCATAATTGCCCCCTCCATCCCAATCCCTGTCCACGCCCCGGGAGAACGCCTTGCCGAGCGTATCCACTCTGAATGCCAGTGACCCCGTGCTGTTGGTGCAGCTTTCTGACAGCCACCTGTTTGCCGAAGCTGACGGAACGCTGTTGGGCATGAATACGCGCGACAGCCTGCAGCAGGTCATCGAGCTGGCGTTGGCGCAGCAATCACGGATTGACCTGGTGATTGCCAGCGGTGACCTGTCCCAGGACGGCACCCTGGAGTCGTACCAGCAGTTTCGCCAGATGAGCGGGCAAATCGATGCCCCGGCGCGCTGGATTCCGGGTAATCACGACGAGCCGCACATCATGGCCCAGGCGGCGGTGCAGAGTGCTTTTCTGGAGCCGGTGGTGGACATTGGCAACTGGCGGATTACCTTGCTGGATTCCGCTGTACCGGGGTCGGTGCCCGGTTACTTGCAGGACGAGCAGTTGCAGTTGCTGGCCCGGGCCTTGAGCGAGGCGCCGCAGCGTCATCATCTGGTGTGTTTTCACCATCATCCGGTGTCCATTGGGTGTGCCTGGATGGAGCCGATCGGTTTGCGTAATCCGGAGGCGTTGTTTGCCGTGCTTGATCGTTTTACGCAGGTGCGTGCGGTGTTGTGGGGGCATGTGCATCAGGAAATCGATCAGTTACGCAACGGGGTGCGTTTGATTGCATCGCCGTCGACCTGTATCCAGTTCGAGCCGCGCAGTGAGGATTTCAAGGTCGATACCCTGGCGCCGGGTTATCGGTGGTTGCGGTTGTTGCCGGATGGGGGGCTTGAGACCGGGGTGGAGCGGGTGAGCGGGTTTGAGTTTCAGGTGGATTACGGGTCTAACGGTTACTGAGTGCTTCCTCGGGTCTGATAGTCGATTTGTCTCTTGCTGGTGTACGCCTGTGGGAGCGGGCTTACCCGCGAAGGCTGTCTGGTGGCCGGCCATTCTCTTGCAGGTGCGGTGTACATATCCGTTGCTGCGGTCATGGCGACTTATGGTTTCGCCCGACGGCGACTCACTTTTTTTACAGGCGCCTAAAAAAAGTAAGCAAAAAAACGCTTCGCCCCGAGCGTCCGGCCCCTCGCCTAGGCTCGGGGTTCCTTCGCTCCGGCATCCATCCGGGGGCATTGCCCTCCGGTCTGCTGCGCGACGACCTCCATGCAATGAGTTCGACTGCGTCGAACGGCGCTGCGCGCCAATCCCCGGATGAATACCTGCACTCAGCCTCCCGAAGGGGCGGGTGGATCAAAAGCCAAAGCCAAAGCAAGATCAAGGGCGGCAGGCGAGCTAACGCTCGGCCTGTTGAGTGGTGGGAGTTGGCTGGTGGCTGGTGGCAGGTGGGAGAGAGGAGAGAGGAGAGAGCGGAGAGAGCGGGGTGGTTTTGTGGTGTGCTGGCTTGCCGGTGCTGACGCTCCGACTGGCGGTTGTTTTCTCCTGGTGATGTCGTGTTCGGCGGGGGGGCGCTTTCATTTTGATCCATGCCAGACCCCCAACCCCGCTCGACTCCCTGTAAACTGCGGCACTTCACCTCACCGTACAGGGTGCTTGCATGTCGGGTTCGATCCTTTATATCCACGGTTTCAATAGCGCTCCTTCGTCGAAAAAGGCCTGTCAGCTGGTGGGTGTGATAGAGCGGCTCGGGCTGGGGGATCGGTTGCGGGTTCCGGCTTTGCATCACCACCCGCGCGAGGCCATCGGTCAGCTGGAGCAGGCGATTGCCGAGCTGGGGCGGCCACTGCTGGTCGGCAGCTCACTCGGCGGCTACTATGCCACTCACCTGGCTGAGCGCCACGGCCTCAAGGCCTTGTTGATCAACCCGGCGGTCAGCCCGCACCGGATGTTCGACGGGTACCTGGGGACACAGAAAAACCTGTATACCGAAGAGACTTGGGAGTTGACCCACGATCATGTGACGGCCCTGGCCGAGCTTGATGTGCCGTGCCTCCAGGATCCGCAGCGGTATCAGGTGTGGTTGCAGACTGGCGACGAAACGCTGGACTACCGCCTCGCCCAGCAGTATTACCGAGCCTGTGCCTTGCGCATCCAGGCCGGCGGCGACCATGGTTTCCAGGGGTTTGCCGGGCGATTGCCGGCGCTGTTGAGTTTTGCCGGCATTGGCGCAGATGTGTACCAGGCGATTGATTTCACGGCACTGTGAATCCTTGCCCCTATTTTCATGAACGACAGACGACGAGACCCCATGGCCACTCCCAGCGCTAGCTCTTATAACGCAGACGCCATCGAAGTCCTCTCGGGCCTCGACCCGGTGCGTAAACGCCCCGGCATGTACACCGACACCAGTCGGCCGAACCACCTCGCCCAGGAAGTCATCGATAACAGTGTCGACGAAGCCTTGGCCGGGCACGCCAAATCGGTGCAGGTCATCCTTCACGCCGACCACTCCCTGGAAGTCAGCGATGACGGCCGCGGCATGCCGGTGGACATCCACCCGGAAGAAGGCGTTTCGGGCGTCGAGCTGATCCTCACCAAGCTCCATGCGGGCGGCAAGTTCTCCAACAAGAACTACCAGTTCTCCGGCGGTTTGCACGGGGTGGGTATTTCGGTGGTCAACGCCCTGTCGACCCAGGTACGTGTGCGCGTCAAGCGTGACGGCAACGAGTACCAGATGACCTTCGCCGATGGCTACAAAGCCACCGAGCTGGAAGTGATCGGCACCGTTGGCAAGCGCAACACCGGCACCAGCGTGTTTTTCGCGCCGGACCCGAAATACTTCGACTCGCCGAAATTCTCCATCAGCCGCCTCAAGCATGTGCTCAAGGCCAAGGCCGTTTTGTGCCCGGGGTTGCTGGTCAGCTTTGAAGACAAAGGCACCGGCGAAAAGGTCGAGTGGCATTACGAAGACGGCCTGCGTTCCTACCTGGTCGATGCGGTCAGCGAGTTCGAACGCCTGCCGGACGAGCCGTTCTGCGGCAGCCTGGCCGGTAACAAGGAAGCCGTCGACTGGGCACTGTTGTGGTTGCCGGAAGGCGGCGACAGTGTTCAGGAAAGCTACGTCAACCTGATCCCGACAGCCCAGGGCGGTACCCACGTCAATGGCCTGCGTCAGGGCCTGCTCGATGCCATGCGCGAATTCTGTGAGTTCCGCAGCCTCCTGCCCCGTGGCGTGAAGCTGGCGCCGGAAGACGTCTGGGAACGCATTGCTTTCGTGCTGTCGATGAAAATGCAGGAACCGCAATTCTCCGGCCAGACCAAGGAGCGCCTGTCGTCCCGTGAAGCGGCGGCGTTTGTTTCGGGTGTGGTCAAGGACGCCTTCAGCCTGTGGCTCAATGCAAACCCTGAGACCGGCATGCTGCTGGCAGAGCTGGCGATCAACAACGCCGGTCGTCGTCTGAAGGCGAGCAAGAAGGTCGAGCGCAAGCGCATTACCCAGGGGCCGGCGTTGCCGGGCAAGCTTGCCGATTGTGCCGGGCAGGACCCGATGCGCTCCGAGCTGTTCCTGGTGGAGGGTGATTCCGCGGGTGGTTCTGCCAAGCAGGCGCGGGACAAGGAGTTCCAGGCGATCCTGCCGTTGCGCGGCAAGATCCTCAACACCTGGGAAGTCGACGGCAGCGAAGTGCTGGCCAGCCAGGAAGTGCACAACATCGCCGTGGCCATCGGTGTCGATCCAGGCGCGGCGGACATGACCCAGCTGCGTTACGGCAAGATCTGCATCCTCGCCGACGCCGACTCCGACGGTCTGCACATTGCAACCCTGCTCTGCGCCTTGTTCGTCCAGCACTTCCGCCCGTTGGTGGATGCCGGTCACGTCTATGTGGCGATGCCGCCGCTGTACCGCATCGACCTGGGCAAAGAGATTTACTATGCCCTCGATGACGCCGAGCGTGACGGTATTCTCGACCGCCTGGTGGCCGAGAAGAAGCGCGGCAAGCCGCAGGTCACCCGATTCAAGGGCCTGGGCGAAATGAACCCGCCCCAGCTGCGTGAAACCACCATGGACCCGAATACGCGTCGTCTGGTACAGCTGACACTGGATGATTTCGAGGCCACGTCGGAAATGATGGACATGCTGCTGGCGAAAAAGCGCGCCGGCGATCGCAAGTCCTGGCTGGAATCCAAGGGCAACCTGGCCGAGGTTCTGGCTTGATGCGGAGCGGTTTCGCCCTTGCGTTACTGTTCCTGGCCAGCGCGGTGTTCGCGCAGCCGGCGCCTGAACTGACACTGCTGTCCGAGCATGCCGTGCAAGGCATGCGCGGCGGTAACCTGTCGGGACTGGCGCAATGTGGTGGCGACCTGTGGACGGTGTCTGATCGCGACGACGAGCAGATCTATCGCCTCGATACTCGCCAGAACGTCTGGCAGGCTGAAGCCGTGCCCATTGATGTGCCGCCGGTACCTGAAAGCGGCTTGCCCTGGGGGCTGAGTTCGCGGGCCTGGGCGGCGTCGTTCATTCGTGGTGGTGATCTGGATTTTGAAGGGATTACCTGCGATCAGGCGGGCAATCGCTACATCGTCAGCGAGTCTCATGCGGCGGTGTTGCAAGTCCCTGTGACGGGACCTGCCCAGTGGCTGAAAATCGCCCCGAGCATGATCCGCGAAGCGCGGGCCAGTGGGATGTTACTGCGATTCAATGGGTTGTTCGAAGGCATTGCCGTCGACCCTGAAGGCAGTCAGTTATGGCTGGCGGCCGAGCGGGAACGGCGCGGGCTGTTACGGATCAAGCGCCAGCAATCGGTTTGGGATTGCGACGGAGGGTGCGTGCTGCTGAGTGAGGCGGGTATGCAAATGCAACCGGAGCAGTTCCCCAATGCAAAGCCGGTTCCCCGGGACTTTGCCGACCTGTCGTGGTTCGACGGTAAGCTATTCACGCTGGAGCGCAACGCCTTCGAAATTTGTCGTCGCGATGCAGTGAGTGCCAAGGTCGAGCAATGTTGGTCGTTTGCCGAGCAAGCCTTGCAGGCTCATCGCCGTTATCCACAGGCCTATGGCCTTGCCGAGGCCCTGGTGGTCGACGCCGACGGTGCCTGGGTCGGCATCGACAACAACAACGGAGCTCGCGCCGATGGTGAATTCAGGCCGATTGTCTGGCGCTTTGCCGCGCCGCAAGGCGGCTGGAGCGCCCGGCCATGACTCAGCAGGCTCCGGGCAAGCGCGCCGGTCGAGTACTGCTGGTGCTGGCCTGGTGCGCCGGGCTGTTTCTGGCGACGCGGTTCTTCGGGGCCTGGGAGCAGCGCCTGGAAAACCCCAACACCCAGGTCAGCTCGCAACAGGGTGACGGTTTTATCGAAGTGAAACTGGTCAGCAATGGCCAGGGGCATTTCGTTGCCGATGGCCAGATCAACGGCCAACCGGTGAATTTCATGCTCGATACCGGGGCGACCGATGTGTCGATCCCGTCCAGGCTGGCCGAGCGCCTGAAGCTGGAAAAAGGGGCGCCGGTCACCCTGAGCACGGCCAACGGTCGCAGCCAGGGTTACCGGACCCGCCTTGAACAACTGAAACTGGGCGACATCGTCCTGCACGATGTACGTGCCCTGGTGGCGCCAGGCCTGGGCGGCGAGCAAGTGCTGCTGGGCATGAGCGCCCTGAAACAACTTGAATTTACCCAGCGCGGCGGCACCATGCTGCTGCGCCAGACAACGAATTGATGAGGCCCGCATGAGCGATATCCTTGCAGACAGCTTAGATGGCGTAGAACGCCGATCGCTGGCTGACTTCACCGAAAATGCCTACCTCAACTACTCCATGTACGTGATCATGGACCGGGCCTTGCCGCACATCGGCGACGGCCTGAAGCCGGTACAGCGGCGCATCATCTATGCGATGAGCGAGTTGGGGCTGGACGCCGATTCCAAGCACAAGAAATCCGCGCGTACCGTCGGTGACGTGCTCGGCAAGTTTCACCCCCACGGCGACTCGGCCTGCTACGAAGCCATGGTGTTGATGGCCCAACCATTCAGCTACCGCTACACACTGGTGGACGGTCAGGGTAACTGGGGTGCGCCGGACGATCCGAAGTCCTTCGCCGCCATGCGTTACACCGAGGCGCGCCTGTCGCGTTATTCCGAAGTGCTGCTCAGCGAACTGGGCCAGGGCACCGCGGACTGGGGGCCGAACTTCGACGGTACGCTCGACGAGCCGCTGGTACTGCCGGCACGCTTGCCGAATATCCTGCTCAACGGCACCACCGGTATTGCCGTGGGCATGGCCACCGACGTTCCGCCGCACAACCTGCGGGAAGTCGCGACCGCCTGCGTGCGTTTGCTCGATGAGCCAAAAGCCACGGTCGAACAACTCTGTGAGCACATCCAGGGCCCGGACTATCCGACCGAAGCGGAAATCATCACGCCGCGCGCCGACCTGCTGAAAATCTACGAAACCGGTCGTGGTTCGGTGCGCATGCGCGCTGTTTACCACGTCGAAGACGGCGACATCATCGTCACTGCGCTGCCTCATCAGGTCTCTGGCGCCAAGGTGCTCGAGCAAATTGCCGCCATGATGCAGGCCAAGCCGTCCAAGGCCCCGCAAATCGCCGACTTGCGTGACGAGTCCGATCACGAAAACCCATGCCGGATCGTGATCATCCCGGTCAACAGTCGGGTCGATCACGAAGCGTTGATGCAGCATCTGTTCGCCAGCACCGAGCTTGAGTCCACCTACCGGGTGAACATCAACATCATTGGCCTGGACGGCAAGCCGCAGCTGAAAAACCTGCGCGCGCTGTTGGTCGAGTGGCTGGAGTTCCGGGTTCAGACGGTCCGTCGTCGCTTGCAATTTCGCCTGGACAAGGTCGAGCGTCGCCTGCACCTGTTGGACGGTTTGTTGATCGCTTACCTCAACCTGGATGAAGTGATCCACATCATCCGTACCGAGGAACACCCGAAAGCCAAGCTGATCGAGCGTTTTGCCCTGAGCGAGATCCAGGCCGACTACATCCTCGACACCCGCCTGCGTCAGTTGGCACGGCTGGAAGAGATGAAGCTGCGCGACGAGCAGGACGAGTTGCTCAAGGAGCAAGCCAAGCTGCAAGCGCTGCTGGGCAGTGAAACCAAGCTCAAGAAGCTGGTGCGCAGTGAGCTGATCAAGGATGCCGAAACCTACGGCGACGACCGTCGTTCGCCGATTGTCGAGCGCGCCGAAGCCAAGGCGTTGACCGAGCACGATCTGCTACCGAACGAAAAAGTGACAGTCGTTCTGTCGGAAAAAGGCTGGGTGCGTTCGGCCAAGGGGCACGACATCGACGCCACGGGCCTTTCCTACAAGGCTGGGGACGGTTTCAAGACGGCGGCTGCCGGTCGTTCCAACCAGTTCGCGGTGTTTATCGACTCCACCGGCCGCAGCTACTCGGTGCCGGCACACACCTTGCCTTCGGCCCGTGGCCAGGGTGAGCCGCTGACCGGTCGCCTGACGCCGCCGCCAGGGGCAACCTTCGAGTGCGTACTGATGCCAGAGGATGATGGTCTCTACGTCATCGCCTCCGACGCCGGTTACGGGTTCGTGGTCAAGGGTGAAGACCTGCAAGCCAAGAACAAGGCCGGTAAGGCGCTGTTGAGCCTGCCGAACAACGCCAAGGTGATCCTGCCGCGCCCGGTCGCTGATCGTGAGCAGAACTGGCTGGCCTCGGTGACCACCGAAGGCCGCCTGCTGATTTTCAAAATCAGCGACCTGCCACAGTTGGGCAAGGGCAAAGGCAACAAAATCATTGGTATCTCCGGCGAACGTGTAGCCAGTCGCGAGGAATACGTCACCGATATCGCGGTATTGCCGGACGGTGCGACGCTGGTGTTGCAGGCCGGTAAACGCACGCTGTCGCTGAAGGCCGACGACCTGGAACACTACAAGGGTGAGCGTGGACGTCGAGGCAATAAACTGCCACGGGGCTTCCAGCGGGTGGATGCGTTGTTGGTAGAAGCTCTGGATTAAGTGCCTTAGGGCGCTCAATCTATGATTTAACGCGTAGATCGGTACTTTCGCGCTGGAGTCGAACGGCATATTCACGGATGATATGGCCTTTCAAGCGCCGGCGTGGTCGAGCGTTCGTCATATTGTTAGAGTATTTTTCACTGTGAGCGGCCGTGTGGCCGCCACCTGGATGGGATGATGACTGTTCTGCGCCTTCCTCTTTTTTTGTTGCTCGCTGGCGTTCTTGGCCTGGCGGGTTGCAGCGTTCACCAGCCGGTGTCGCTGTATCAACTGGACAGCGGCAGCCCTGCTCAGCCTGCGCAAAGCGCCGGCATGGCGGTGTTGCTGGGTCCGGTTCTGATTGCTGATTACCTGCAACGTGAAACCCTGTTGCAGCGTCAACCCGACGGCAGCCTGCAAGCGTCCACCGATGGTCGTTGGGCGGGCAGTCTGTCTTCTGATATCAATCAGTTGCTGCTGCGGCAAGTGGCCGGTCGCCTGGACAGCCAGCGCGTAGTCCTGGCACCGGCAACGCAGGGCTTTGCCCCGGACGTGCAGGTGCTGCTGTCGATTACGCGCCTGGACTCGGGTGAGTCGCAACCGGCGATTCTCGACGCTCAGTGGCGCTTGATCGACCGTCGCGGCCAGGTGCGCGATAACCGTATCGTTCACCTGCAAGAACAGCACGCCGGTGGTACTGCGGCTCAGGTGCAGGCTCAGGGTGTGTTGTTGCAGCGCCTGGCCGAGCAGTTGTCGGTGGCCCTCAAGCCGTTGGCCAACCAGCCGCCGATTGCCGATGCCCCACGCAGCAAGCCCGCGCGGGAAAAACCGACCGCACCGGCTGAGCCGGAGAAGCAGCCGAAGATCCCGATGGCTTCGCCGATCCGCACCGACATGGAAGTGTTCCGCTTCTAAGCTCGATGCTGCAGACAAAGCCCGCCGAGTGCGGGCTTTTTCGTGCCATCAAGCCTGAGCGATCAGGCTCTGTGGCGAGGGAGCAAGCAGCCGTTGAGGATCGAAGCGGTCCTGACAAGGCGATGGTGGTCTTTCAGAAAGTCCTTGGTGGGCTTATCGGGGGCTGCTGCGCCCGAACGCGGACCGACCAGCGGGAGCAAGCTCCCTCGCCACAGACATGTGTTTGCTGCTCTCGTCCCCTTAACGTTTAGGCATGCAAGCTGGTTGGGCGGCGCGCCGCTTACCGGCGAAGGTATCGGGGGCAGGCAGCAAAAAGCCCGCGGATGATCACTCATCGGCGGGCTTTTGTTGTTACCGGTCAGGCTCAGCTTTTGGTGCTGGTCTCGTGCATGCGGGCCAGCTGGCGCTCGAGCATCGAGGGATACGGCTCCATCAAGCGCTCGACGCAGCAGGCACCTTCCGGGCTGGCGATCGGGCGGATCCGTGCGCGTTGGCGGATCAGCACGTCGTCGCTGATCTTGCGCTCCACCAGCAGCAGGTTGCGGCTGTGCTGGGACAGGGCAAGGGCGTCCTGGGCGGTTTCGGTCAGCAACAGGTCGATCTGGCTGAGGCCGAACAGCTCGTCACCCAGGGTCAGGCCCAGCTGCAATTGCAGGGTGATGCCGCTGTCAGCGACCTCGATCTGCAGTTGGTGGCCCAGGGCACGCAGCAACTCACCGCAGCAGATGGCATTGGTCAGGTAGTCGTCGCCGCTGTCCTGAGTGTGGAACAACATCAGCGTGCTGCCGTCGTTCAGGGTGTGCAGCTCGCTTTCATACAGCGAGGCAGCCTGATCCAGGCAGTCGCGGTAGCGATCCAGCAGTTCGGTCAGGCGAGTGCGCGGCAACCGGCGCAGTTGATCCTGAGCGCCCAGTTGCACGGCCAGTACGGCACTGTGCTGTGGCGCGGCTGGAGCAGCAGGCTTGGGCTGCGGCTTGGCGGGTGCAACGGTCGCATCGCTGTCGCGAAGGTCGGCGAACGGGTCTTCTTCGTCCGATTCGTCTTCTTCGGCTTTTACCCGATGCCGTGGTGCGGCTTTCACGCCTGTCACGGGTGCGCTCTCGTCGAAGCTCGGGTCGCGCAGGTTGCGTACTTCAAAACCGGGTTCGGCTTCGTCGGTGTCGTCTTCATCGTCGACGTCAGGCTCGGGCGCCGGTTCTGGCTCCACCGGCTCTGGCGCGAAGCTGCTGTGCAGCTGGCGGGCCAGGTCGCCGATTTCATCCTGGCGCTGAGTGGCCGGGGTGTGTTCGTCGATATCACGCAGCCACACGCGCAGTTGCAGCAGTGGCGTGGAGATGTGCCGGCCCAGACGCAGGCTCAACGCCAGGGACAAGGCCAGCAGGATGGCGCTGAGAATGCCCATGCTTTGCAGGCTGATGGTCATCGGCTGTTCGAACTGATCCATGTCCAGGCTGATGCGCAATTGGCCGGCGGTCACGTCCTGGAAGGTGATCTTGCTCTCGTACATGCCTTGGGCTTCGCCCAGCAAGCCATGCTTGGGACGTTGCCCGGCCTCGGCGAGAATCCGGTTGTCCACGCTATAAATAGCCGCGTGGGCCACCAATGGGTTCTTGGTCAGGTTGTTCAGCAGCACATTGAGGCTGAGGATGTCGTTGGACACCAACAGCTCGGTGGCTGACGTCGCCGTCTGCGTGGTCAGGCTCTGGCCCAGGGCATCGGCCTGCTCGTGCATGGCCTGTTTGAACTGCAGACCCATCACGCAGGCGTAGATCACCAGGGCCAATGCGACCAGGATCACGTTATGGCTGGCAATGCGCAATGCAATCGGTACACGGCGGTGGCGCAGTGCCCGGAAGATCAGCAGAAAGAAGTTGTCGGTTTTGACTGGCGTTGGCCGGTTCACTGAGCTCGGCTCTTTTGTCCGTGAAGTTGAGGCGCAGTATAGCGATAGCCCCCAGACCGGCAAAGCGCTGGCTGTGCCCGATGGTCACTGAATGTGGGTAGAATGCGGTTTTTTTCCACTTGCGGGGGTGCGCCTTGCGCGAAATCGTCCTGATAAACATCACGGGAGTCGACCGTCCGGGTCTGACTACGGCCATTACCGGTGTACTGGCCCAGGGTGGTGTGAACATTCTCGACATCGGCCAGGCGGTGATCCACGACACCTTGTCGTTTGGCATCCTGGTCGATATTCCTGATACCAAACAGGGTTCTTCGGTGCTCAAGGACATCCTGTTCAAGGCATACGAGCTGGATCAGCAGGTGCGTTTCACGCCGGTTTCCGAAGAGGATTACCAGCAATGGGTCGGCGCGCAGGGCAAAAAGCGCCATATCGTGACCTTGCTGACACGCAAAGTGACCGCCGAGCAATTGCAGCGCGTGAGCTCGATCACTGCCAAGTACGGATTGAACATCGACCATATCGATCGTTTGTCCGGGCGCATGCCTCTGGACACCCCGGCCGACAAGGGCAAGGGCTGCATCGAGTTCTCCGTGCGTGGTGAGGCCGCGGATCCGCAAGCCCTGCGTGCCGAATTCCTCAGCGTGGCTCAGGAGTTGAGCGTCGACATCGCCTTCCAGGAAGATTCGCTGTTTCGCCGCAACCGTCGTCTGGCGGTGTTCGACATGGACTCGACGCTGATCGAAGCCGAAGTCATCGACGAACTGGCCAAGGCGGCCGGTGTGGGTGACCAGGTCTCGGAAATCACCGAGCGGGCCATGGCGGGCGAGCTGGATTTCCGTGCCAGCTTCAAAGAACGCCTGGCGTTGCTGCAAGGCCTGGATGTCAGCGTGCTGGACTCGATCGGTGCCTCCCTGCGCCTGACCGAGGGCGCAGAAACCCTGTTCGCCGAACTCAAGCGCCTGGGTTACAAAACCGCGATTCTGTCGGGCGGTTTCACCTACTTCGCCAAGCAACTGCAAGCCAAACTGGGCATCGACTACGTGTTCGCCAACGAACTGGAAGTGGTCGACGGTAAAGTGACGGGCGTGGCGGTCGAACCGATTGTCGATGCCCAGCGCAAGGCCGATCTGCTGCGTGAACTGGCCCACAAGGAAGGTTTGCGCCTGGAGCAGACCATCGCGGTCGGTGACGGTGCCAACGACTTGCCCATGCTGGCGATTGCGGGCCTGGGCGTCGCCTTCCGCGCCAAGCCGCTGGTCAAGCAGTCGGCCAAGCAGGCCATTTCGACCCTGGGGCTGGATGGGGTGCTGTATCTGCTGGGCTTGCGCGATCGCGACGGTCAACTCTGAGGCGAATCGAATGCAAAAAAAACGCCGCTATCAGCGGCGCTTTTTTATGCACAGAGATCAGGCTTTCGGTGAGCCGAGACCCTGGCCCATTGTCACCGGCGAGCCGGCCGCCAGGTCTTCAGCCCACTGGATCTGGTCTGGACCAAACAAGACGACAGCTGTCGAACCCAGCTTGAAGCGACCCAGTTCGGCCCCTTTTTCCAGGTGGATCGGCGCACGGGCGGCTTCGTCGTAGCGGAAAGTTTTCAGCTCGCGCTTGGGTGGCGTCACCAGGCCGGCCCAGACGGTCTCGATGGAGGCGACGATCATCGCACCCACCAATACCACGGCCATTGGGCCGCGTTCGGTGTCGAAAATGCAGGCAACACGCTCATTGCGGGCGAACAGCTCTGGAACGTTTTCAGCGGTGGTCTGGTTGACCGAGAAGATCCGGCCCGGGATGTAGACCATTTCCCGCAGGGTGCCGGCCAGCGGCATGTGCACGCGGTGGTAGTCCTTGGGCGACAGGTAGATGGTCGCGAAATCGCCACCCATGAAGGGCGCGGCATTGGCGGCATCACCGCCGAGCAGTTCCAGTACGCTGAAGCTGTGGCCCTTGGCCTGGAACACCCGACCGTGCTCGATCGGGCCAAGCTGGCTGACCGCGCCGTCTGCCGGGCTGAGGATCGCGCCCGGGGTCTGGTCCAGGGGACGCGCGCCGTCTTTCAAGGCGCGGGTGAAGAACGCGTTGAAGTGTTCGTAGGCGGTCAGGTCTTCGACCAGTGCCTGCGACATGTCCACCTGGTAGCGCTTGGCGAACCACGCGGTGAAGGCATTCTTGAACCAGCGCACGCGGCACTCGGCAATGCAGCCGGCCAGGCGCGACAGCAGGTGATGGGGCAGCAGGTACTGACTGAGGATAAACAAACGCTTTTTCATTGACTGTCCTTAAGAACCTTGAATCTCAACAGGCGTGTCGGGGTGGTTGCCCCATTCGCCCCATGAACCGGCGTAGCCCTTGACCCGCGGATAACCGAGCGCCTTGGCCACCAGATAGGTAAAGCCAGAGCGGTGGTGGGTCTGGCAGTGGGTGATCACTTCTTTGTCTTTGCTGATCCCGAGCTGTTCGAGGATTTGCGGCATGTCGGTACGAATGCGCAGGTTGCGCGCCTGATCCATGCCGGCAGTCCATTCGAAGTTGATCGCGCCGGGAATGTGCCCGCCCTTGGCCGCCAGCACTTTCTCGCCAGAGTACTCCAGGGGGCCACGGGCATCCCAGATGGCCAAGTCGGCGGCGCCGAGACGGCTTTGCAGGTACTCACGGGTCGCCGTGGGCTCGTCATGCAAGGTCAGTGGAACCGGGCCACCCACAGGTGGCGGGATCTGGATCGACATGGGCAGACCTTCCGCCAGCCAGGCCGTCAGGCCGCCGTCGACATAGTGGTACTTGCCGTGGCCGATGACATCCAGCAGCCAGATGAAGCGTCCGGCCCAACCGCCGCCTTCATCGTCATACACCACGTAGACCGCATCGGGGTTGTGTCCCAGCTCACCAAACAGCGTTTCGAGTGCTGCCTGCGGGGGCATCAGCCCCGGGGCGGGGGCCTGGCCGAGTTGCGTGCGTTTCGGATCGACAAAGCGCGCGCCGGGAATGTGCCCTTCGGCGTAGCGGGCGGGACTGGTCAAGTCCACCAGAATCAGTTCGCGGGCGTCGAGGCGAGGGAGCAAGTCGCTCGGCTCGATCACCAGCGGCAAGCCAGAGAAGTCAGACATGTGAGGTCTCCAGAGCACAAAAGGGGAGGATTGTAGCGCAACGGCTATTGGCCGCGGTTGCTAAAGCTGTGCAGGGCCTTTTCGATGCACTGCACGGTTTTGCCGAACGCTTGCAGGCTGATGTCCGAAAAGGGCCCTCCGCCCTGATCCGCGACCACCAGCATGATGACCCGGCCATGGTTGGCCAGCGAGCGCAGCAGCAGGTGTTCGCCGCCGAACAACGTGCGCAGGCTGCCCGGCAGCAGGGCCGAGAACTGGGCATGGTTGGCGGGTGTCAGGCGCAATTGTGCCGGCTGGGCCAGCAGTTTTTGCAGGACACTGCTCTGGCTGACTTGCAGGGTCAGGGTCGCGGTTTCCTTGGGCAGGCCAACCATCTGGTGGACGCGCAGACTGGTCTGGCTGCGATCCACCATCAATAGCACGACCCGACGCATGCCACAGGCCGCCAGTGCATCGCGGGCGCAGGTGGTCAGGTGCAAGGCGTTGGTGAAACGGCTGGGTTCATGGAGCAGTTCGGCACATTGCCGGCGCCATTTCACCAGGTCTTCGGCAGACGGCGCGTCAGCTGCACGCAGCCCGCGGTGCAGGCGGCGATCGCCCCAGGGCCAGAGCAGGGCCTCGGCGGGGTGCCAGAGATCTGGCATGGCATGGTGACGGGCACTTTGCGCGGCCTGTTGGTGCAGTTGCTGTTGCAACTCATCCATCGGCATCTGCAGGTAGAGGCTGGTCAGGAACTGCCAGCGCAAGCTGTGGGGACCGTCCCAGGTATGTTGGGCCGACAGCGCCAGGCCGTTGGCCAGTAGCACTGTATTGGCAGGTTGGTTGAGCCAGCGGCGCAGGGTCGGATCGTCGTCCAGGCGATTCTGCTGGCGCAACGGATGGTCCGCGTCACGGGCGATGTGCAGCACCTTCGCCAGTTCCCGTTGTTCGCTCAGCAACAGGCGATAGCCTTGCGCAACCCAGACAGGCAGGCGCCAGACATCTACCAGTGCCTGGCAGAGTTCGAGCAGGCGTACCCCGAACAGTTCTTTCTCGACCTTATGGGCTGGCTCCCCCTTGTGGATAACCCTCAGCTCCCAGTCTTCCAGCAGTTGTGGATAACTGAGCGCCAAAGGCCACAAAGGGGACAGGAACAATAAACTGCCCCAGTGAATGTCCTGCCACAGCCGTGCCAGGCGACTGGCAAAAAAACCGTTGGCCTGCTGGGTGGCGTGCTGGCTGATCAGTTGCAGCTGCCGCAGGGCTGGCGGGATTTGGTTGCCGGGCACTGCAGGCAGGCGGGCGAGCAGTTCTTCCGTGCGTTTGAGGCCCAGGCGAGTGATCGCCACCTCAAGGTTTTCGCAGGGCTCGGTCAGGCTGCCGTGGGTGTGGCGGTTGGCCTCGCGAATGACGCTCAAAGCCAGGGCCGGGCTGTCTTGCATCAGCTCGGCGATGTCGCGCAACGAGCTGCGGTTGTTGCCGATGGCGGTGCAAACGCGATCGTGACTGGCTTGCGGCACGGGCAAGGTCACGCTATCGAGCAGCTTGACCCAGCCTTGGAGTGTGGTCGGTTTCGCAGTTGGAACGTTCGTTTCGTTAGCCATGGTTGGGCGCGATCATCATTGACTTCAAACACGCCCGGAATGGGCCAAATTGGCTTTTCGCCATAACGGGCTACAGTCTGGCGCAGTTTTGCCGATAAGTAGAAGAAGAGATTTTTTACCTTCCGAATATGACCTTGAACCCGACTTAAGTAAGTACCTTCTATCTATGGCTAAAATTATCGGCATCATCGTCGTATTCGCGAGCGTGCTCGGCGGATACGTGCTTTCCCACGGCAAGATTGCCGCCCTGATCCAGCCCTTCGAGGTGATGATCATCGGTGGTGCGGCCTTGGGGGCATTCCTGCAGGCCAACCCCGGCTACATGACCATGCACGTGTTCAAGAAGTCCTTGAGCATGTTCAGCACGCGCTTTACGCACGCCTTCTACCTGGAGGTGCTGGGCCTGATCTACGAGATCCTCAACAAGAGCCGCCGTGAAGGCATGATGGCGATCGAGGGCGATATCGAAGATGCCGCGGCCAGTCCGATTTTTGCCAAGTACCCGACGGTGCTCAAGGACGAGCGCATGACCGCGTTCATCTGCGATTATTTGCGCATCATGTCCTCCGGCAACATGGCTCCCCATGAGCTTGAAGGCCTGTTCGACATGGAGTTGTACAACCTCAAGGAAAGCCTGGAACATCCCTCCCATGCGGTCAACGGTATCGCTGACGCCATGCCCGGATTCGGTATTGTCGCGGCGGTCCTGGGGATTGTGGTGACCATGGCCTCCCTGGGCGAGGGCGACCAGAAGTCCATCGGTCTGCACGTGGGTGCGGCGCTGGTGGGGACCTTCTTCGGTATTCTCGCGGCCTACGGTTTCTTCGGTCCACTGGCCCATTCCCTGGCCCATGACGCCAAGGAAGAACTGAACGTCTACGAAGCCATCAAGGCCTCGCTGGTGGCTTCGGCTTCCGGCATGCCGCCATCGCTGGCGGTGGAGTTTGGGCGCAAGGTGCTGTACCCGTCGCACCGTCCGAGCTTCGCCGAGCTGGAACAAGCGGTTCGCGGTCGCTAAGTTATGGAAAATAATCAGCCGATAATCATCAAGCGCGTCAAGCGCATTGCTGGCGGGCATCACGGGGGCGCCTGGAAAATCGCCTTCGCTGACTTCGCGACGGCGATGATGGCGTTCTTCCTGGTGCTGTGGCTGTTATCCACGGCCACGCCCGAGCAGAAGATCGCCATTGCCGGTTACTTCAAGGACCCGATCGGCTTCTCGGAAAGCGGCACGCCTTACATTATCGATCTGGGGGGCTCGCCGGAGCTGGCACCGGACAAGACCCTCAGCCCGGAGGTCAAGTCCCAGCCGCAGCCGGACAAGGTGACCATCGATACCGAGCAGGTTGAAGGCATGGCCGAGCAGGTCGAGCACGAGCGGCTCGAGTTGTTGCTGCAAGAGTTGCAGAACAAGGTCGAAGAGAACCCGCAACTGCAGAAGTTCAAGGACCAGATCCTGTTTGAAATCACCCCGGACGGTTTGCGGATCCAGATCATCGATTCGGAAAACCGGCCGATGTTCGACTCCGGCAGTGCGCGCCTGAAGCCGTACTTCGAAGACATTCTGCTGGCCATGGCTGACACCATCAAAGCGGTGCCGAACAAGATCAGCATCAGTGGCCATACCGATGCCAAGCCATATGCGGGCGCCGGTGATTTCGGCAACTGGGAGCTGTCGGCCAACCGTGCCAACGCTGCACGCCGTGCCTTGGTGGCCGGTAGCTATCCCGAGCAGCAAGTGGCGCGAGTGGTGGGGTATGCCTCCTCGGCTCTGTTTGACCGCAAGAACCCGTTCAACCCGGTCAACCGGCGTATCGACATCGTGGTGCTGACCAAGAAGGCCCAGCGCGCCATCGAAGGTGAGCAAGGCGCCGAGCCTGCGCCGACTTCTGGACAGGGCGCACCAGGGGAAGTACCTGCCACGCCGGTCGACCCAAACGCGTTGCCGGCGGACAAGCAACCGCTGCCGGCCCATGAGTTGCGGGAGCGTTTGAACCTGTTTGACGACCCGCTGCCGAAGCCAACTGAAGCCCCCAAGCAGTGATCAATGAAAAAGCCGACAGCGATGTCGGCTTTTTCATGGGCGGCGTTTGCCTTAAAAACCGCGCCGGATCCGGACCTGCGTTCGGTAAGACAGCAGTTCGCGTTGGTTTTCTTGTAAGGGGGGTGTTGAGTTAATACGCCTGGCTCTGGGTGCAAGGCGGGCAGAGCAGTCCGCGCCCTTGCCGGGTGGCAGGGGCGTGGACGGTCTGTTTAATAGCTGGTTTCGGGCAGGCTGGCGATGATCGAGCGGTAGCTGTTCATGCGCTGCTGCTGCACGCGGCCGTCTTCCAGTGCCTTGAGCAGGGCGCAACCCGGTTCACGGTCGTGCTTGCAGTCGCGGAAGCGGCAGGTGCCGATCAAGTCGTTGAACTCGATGAAACCGGCTTCGACGTCGGCACGGCTGACGTGGCCCAAGCCAAACTCACGGATGCCCGGGGAGTCGATCAGCTCACCGCCACCGGGGAAGTGGAACAACCGTGCGGTGGTGGTGGTGTGAGTGCCCTGGCCGGACAGTTCGGACAGCGGGCCGACACGGGTATCGACTTCCGGCAGCAGGCTGTTGACCAGCGACGACTTGCCGACACCAGACTGGCCGACGAAAACGCTGATGCGCCCGTCCAGCTGCTTCTGCAGGGTTTCCATACCATTGCCATGGTGCGCCGAGACTTCCAGCACGGGGTAGCCCAGTGTGCGATAGACCGCCAGCAGCGCATTGAGCGCCGGGGCGTTCTGCTCGTCGATCAGGTCGAACTTGTTGAGCAACAGCAATGGGCGAATGCCGGCGTGTTCGGCGGCCACCAGGTAGCGGTCAATCAGGTTTGCGTGCGGCTCGGGCAGTGGCGCGAAGACGATCACGATCATGTCGACGTTGGCCGCTACCGGCTTCAGTTGGCCACGGCTGTCCGGGCGACACAGTTCGGTGTTGCGCGGCAGTTGCGCGACGATCACCCCAATGCCCTGGTTGCCGGCACGCCAGACCACCTGGTCGCCGGTCACCAGCGCAGGCAGGTTGGCGCGCAAGTGGCAGCGGAACACCTGGCCGGCCAGTTCGCCCTCGCAGGCCTCGACCTCGACCTGTACGCCGAAGTGGGCGATTACCAGGCCCGTCTGCTCAGGGCCCAGGTCACCACCTTCCAGCGCTTGTACGGCGGAGGATTCGCGTTTGGCGGCGCGGGCAGCGCGCTCGCCTTGAATCTTTTCGATGCGCCAGTTTTGACGACGATTGAGTTGGCGTTTGGCCATGGGTGTTCCGTGTTGATAATGCAGCGATTAGGTAAAACGGCCGCGAGTTTAGCACGCCCGCGTACGTGCCTAGGCTAAACTGCGCAATACTGCTTAGGAGCCGACACATGCAAAACCCACAGAATCTGATCTGGATCGACCTGGAGATGACCGGTCTGAACCCGGACACCGATGTCATCATCGAAATGGCCACCATTGTCACTGATAGCAATCTCAATACCCTGGCCGAAGGCCCGGTGATTGCCATTCACCACAGCGACGAGATCCTGGCCGGCATGGACGAATGGAACACCCGTCAACACGGCGGTTCCGGCCTGACCCAGCGGGTGCGCGACAGCCGTATCAGCATGGCCGAAGCCGAAGCCCAGACCCTGGCGTTCCTGGAACTATGGGTACCCAAGGGCAAGTCGCCGATCTGCGGCAACAGCATTTGCCAGGACCGTCGCTTCCTCTATACCCACATGAAGTCCCTGGAAAGCTACTTCCACTACCGCAACCTGGACGTCTCGACCCTCAAGGAACTGGCCGCACGCTGGGCGCCAGAGGTACGTGACAGCTTCAAGAAGGGTAGCACCCACCTGGCGCTGGACGACATCCGCGAGTCGATCGCCGAGTTGCAGCATTACCGCCAGCACTTCATCAAGGCTTGATGCGGCGTAAAGGGGTATCTGTGGGCGGAGGAGCTTTTTGTGGCGAGGGAGCTTGCTCCCGCCGGCCGGTCCGCGTTCGGGCGTAGCAGCCGTAAACCCGGCTGCTATGGTCTATCAGGCAATCGGGGTTGGGTGCGCTTCGCACTCCAGCGCGAGCTTGCGCCATCGCCACAGTTTTGCATTCGCCCTTCGCCCTCTTTTGGTACCTCGACGATCTGAGTAGACTGCGCGCCTTCTTGCAAGGACCGCCGCCATGTTGCTGATGCTCTACCTGATTGCCATTACTGCTGAAGCCATGACCGGCGCGTTGTCTGCCGGTCGTCGTGGCATGGACTGGTTTGGTGTGGTGTTGATCGCCTGTGTCACGGCGCTGGGTGGCGGGTCGGTGCGTGATGTGCTGCTCGGGCATTACCCGCTGACATGGGTCAAGCACCCGGAATATCTGGTGCTGACGTCAGTCGCGGCGATGTTCACAGTGTTCGCGGCACGCTGGATGCGTCATCTGCGTTCAATGTTCCTGGTGCTCGATGCGGTGGGGCTGGTGGCCTTTACCCTGATCGGTTGCATGACAGCGCTGGAAATGGGCCACGGTATGTTGGTGGCATCCGTCAGCGGCGTTATCACCGGGGTGTTCGGCGGCATCCTGCGCGATATCTTCTGCAACGACATTCCGCTGATCTTCCGCCGCGAGCTCTACGCCAGCGTCTCGTTCGCGGCCGCCTGGTGCTACATGTTTTGCCTGTACCTGCAATTACCTGGGGAGCAGGCGATCCTGATCACCTTGTTCGGCGGTGTCCTGCTGCGACTGTTGGCGATCCGCTTTCATTGGGAAATGCCCAAGTTCGTCTATAACGACGAGCATTAACGACTGGCATGTTGCCTGAGTGCCCAGGCCACGTGTTCGCGAACCAGCTCTGACGGATGCTCGGCCCGCGCTTTCAAGGCTTCCAGCACCACAATGCTCGATGGCGCGTTGCCCAGGCCCACCGCCAGGTTGCGCAGCCAGCGTTCATAACCGGCGCGACGCAGGGGGGAGCCTTCGGTGCTGCTCAGGAACTTGTCTTCGTCCCACATGAACAGTTCGGCCAGTTCGGCATTGTCCAGGTTGTGGCGGGGTTTGAAGTCGCTCTCGCCGGAGGGGCGAGCGAAGCGGTTCCACGGGCAGACGATCTGGCAATCATCACAGCCGAACACCCGATTGCCGATCAACGGTCGCAGGTCCTCGGGGATGGAACCTTTGAATTCGATGGTCAGGTAGGAAATGCAGCGCCGGGCATCCAGTACATAGGGGCCGACGAACGCGTTGGTAGGGCAGATGTCCAGGCACGCCGTGCAGCGCCCGCAATGTTCGGTGCTGTGGGGCGGGTCCACGGGCAAGGGCAGGTCGACGAACAGTTCGCTCAGAAAAAAGTAACTGCCGGCCTTGCGGTTCAGCACCAGGGTATTTTTGCCGATCCAGCCAAGGCCTGCCTGCTCGGCGATGGCTTTTTCCAGGACCGGGGCGCTGTCGACGAACGCACGGTAGCCGAACGGACCGATGACTTGCTGAATCTTCTCCGCCAGTTGCTGCACGCGCTTGCGGATCAGCTTGTGGTAGTCGCGGCCCAGGGCGTAGCGCGAGATGTAGGCTTTTTCCGGTTGGGCCAGCATCTGGGCCATCCGGGTGTCACCCGGCAGGTAGTCCATGCGCAGCGACACCACGCGCAAGGTGCCGGGCACCAGTTCGTCGGGGTGTGAGCGCTTGCTGCCGTGGGCGCCCATGTAGTCCATTTCACCGTGGTAGCCCGCTTCGAGCCAGCGCGCCAGGTGCTGCTCATGCTCAGCCAGGTCCAGGCCGCTAATGCCGACTTGTTGAAAGCCCAGCTCGCGGCCCCAGTCCTTGATCGATTGGGCGAGAGCGGGCAGGTCTGTGGTAATTGCAGGCATGAGACAAGAGAAACCGGAGCTGAGGTGCGTATAATTCTGCCAGACATCGGAGCCCGAAGACGCATGCCGCAGACAAAACACGATTTACCCGACGTTCAGTCACTGGATCCAGCCTGTTTAACGACGCTCTTGGCACGTTCGCCGAGCGCCCATAAAGGCCGGTTCGGTCACGTGCTATTGATTGGCGGTGACCGGGGGTTGGGCGGTGCGATCCTGCTCAGCGCCCAAAGCGCCTTGCGCAGCGGTGCCGGGCTGGTCTCGGTCGCCACCCGCAGCGAACATGTGCCGGCGGCGTTGGCTCGCTTGCCCGAGGTCATGGCCGTGGGGGCTTCATCGGCCAACCAGTTGATGGGGCTGTTGGGCCAGGCTTCGGTGCTGGTGGTTGGTCCGGGGCTGGGGCAGAACGCCTGGGGTCGCAGTTTGCTGTCGGCGGCGGCCAATTCGCCGTTGCCCCAAGTCTGGGATGCCGACGCACTGAACCTGTTGGCGCTGGGGGGCGTGAGCCTGCCCAAGGATTGCGTGATCACTCCGCATCCAGGGGAAGCTGCGCGTCTTTTGGGGATTTCGACAGCTGAGGTTCAGGCGGATCGCCTTACCGTGGCGCGCGCGCTGAGCACGCAATTCAAGGCAGTCGTGGTTTTGAAAGGCGTGGGCAGTCTGATCGCCAGTCCCGATGGTCGAGTGTTTCGCTGTGATCGCGGGCATCCGGCCATGGCCAGTGCCGGCTTGGGTGATGTATTGGCTGGCGTGGTGGGTGCATTGCTGGCCCAGGGAATGGACGCCTTCGAAGCGGCCGCGCTGGCCGTCTGGCTGCATGCCGTCGCGGGTGAGGAACAAGGCAAAATGGGCCGGGGGCTGGCGGCCAGTGATTTAATTCCCACCATTCGTCAGTTGCTGGAGGAGCAAGCACCGTGTCTGAAGTAACCCTGTACCTGGCCAATGAAGACGCGATGGTCGCGCTGGGCACCCGTCTCGCTGAAGTGACCCGAGGGCACGGCATCCTTTTTCTGGAGGGGGACCTGGGGGCAGGTAAAACCACCTTGTCGCGGGGCATTATCCGGGGGTTGGGGCATGCTGGCTCGGTGAAAAGCCCGACGTTCACCCTGGTTGAGCCTTATGAGATTGGCGATGTTCGCGCCTTCCACTTCGACCTGTATCGATTGGTCGACCCTGAAGAGCTGGAGTACCTGGGCATCCGCGACTACCTCGAAGACGATGCGCTGTGCCTGATCGAATGGCCCTGCAAGGGTGCAGGCTTTTTGCCAAAGCCTGACCTGACCATTACCATTAGCCCGCATGGCAGCGGACGTTCGCTGAGATTATTGCCCCAAGGCGCGCGTGGCGAGTCGTGGTGTGCCGCTTTGGCATTGGAATTCAAATAGATGATGGGGTTAGGTATGCGCTTTCGCGCGTTGGTTGCTGTCGTAGGAATGCTGCTTACGGCACTGGCCGTCGACGCCGTGGCTGCGACAAAGGTGAACAGCGTTCGCCTGTGGCGGGCGCCGGACAACACGCGACTGGTGTTCGACCTGTCTGGCACGGTTCAGCACAGCGTCTTTACCCTGACGGCCCCTGATCGCCTGGTGATCGACATCAATGGCGCAACGCTGGGTGCGCCGCTGAACGTCGCCACCGCCAATACGCCGATCACCGCCATGCGTTCGGCGCAGCGCACGCCGACCGACCTGCGGGTGGTCATCGACCTGAAAAAGGCCGTGACCCCGAAGAGCTTCGTGCTCCCGCCGAACGCGCAGTACGGCAACCGACTGGTGGTCGATCTCTTCGATAACCCGTCCGATGCCGCGCCTGCGCCAGTGTCGACGCCTGCCCCGCGCGTTGCCACTGCCCCTGCGGTGCCGGTGACTCCGACTGAGCCGGCGATCAAGCTGCCGCCGGCCCCGGCGGGCAAACGCGACATTATCGTGGTCATCGATGCCGGTCACGGCGGCGAAGACCCGGGGGCCTCCGGGTCCCGTGGCCAGCGCGAGAAAGACGTGGTGCTGGCGATCGCGCGCGAGTTGCAGCGCCAGGTCAACGGCATGAAAGGCTTCCGTGCCGAACTGACCCGGACCGGTGACTACTTCATCCCGCTGCGCGGCCGGACTGAGATCGCCCGCAAGAAGGGCGCCGACTTGTTTGTCTCCATTCACGCCGATGCCGCGCCTTCGAAGGCGGCCTTTGGTGCCTCGGTGTTTGCACTGTCCGATCGTGGCGCTACCTCCGAGACCGCGCGGTGGCTGGCCGACAGCGAAAACCGTTCCGATCTGATCGGTGGTGCCGGCAACGTCAGCCTCGATGACAAGGACCGCATGCTCGCCGGTGTATTGCTCGATCTGTCGATGACCGCTTCGCTGACCTCCAGCCTGAACGTCGGGCAAAAGGTCCTGAGCAATATTGGCCGGGTCACGCCGTTGCACAAGCAGCGCGTCGAGCAAGCCGGGTTCATGGTGCTGAAATCGCCGGACATTCCATCGATCCTGGTGGAAACCGGGTTCATCTCCAACGCCAACGAGGCCTCGAAACTGGCTGCGGCGAGCCACCAGCAAGCGCTGGCGCGCTCCATCAGCAGCGGCGTGCGGCAGTTCTTCCAGCAAAACCCGCCACCGGGCACCTACATTGCCTGGCTGCGTGATTCCGGCAAGATCGCCCAAGGGCCTCGCGATCATACCGTGCGCCCGGGTGAAACCCTGGCCATGATTTCGGTGCGCTACCAGGTATCGGCAGCGTCGCTGCGCAGTGCCAACGGGCTGAAGACCGATGAGCTGAAAATCGGCCAGCACCTGAATATTCCGGGTACCGACCTGGCGGCCAAGGAATGAACGACATCGTGAACAACTCGGCGCGTATCGAGCTGCTCAGCCCGCGCCTGGCGAACCAGATTGCCGCCGGTGAAGTGGTTGAGCGCCCGGCGTCGGTGATCAAGGAGTTGCTGGAAAACAGCCTCGACTCCGGCGCCCGGCGCATCGACGTCGATGTCGAGCAGGGCGGCGTCAAGTTGCTCCGGGTTCGCGACGATGGCAGTGGCATCCCGGCCGATGACTTGCCCCTGGCCCTGGCCCGTCACGCCACCAGCAAGATCCGCAACCTGGAAGACCTCGAGCAGGTCATGAGCCTGGGGTTTCGTGGTGAGGCCCTGGCTTCCATCAGTTCCGTGGCGCGCCTGACCCTGACTTCCCGCACCCGTGACGCCGATCAGGCCTGGCAGGTTGAAACCGAAGGCCGCGACATGGCGCCCCGGGTACAGCCGGCGGCGCACCCGGTGGGTACGTCGGTGGAAGTGCGCGACCTGTTTTTCAATACCCCGGCGCGCCGCAAGTTTCTCAAGACCGAAAAAACCGAATTCGATCACCTGCAAGAAGTGATCAAGCGCCTGGCGTTGGCGCGTTTTGATGTGGCCTTTCACCTGCGCCACAACGGCAAGACCATTCTCAGCCTGCACGAAGCCCATGATGACGCAGCGCGTGCACGACGTGTGGCAGCGATCTGCGGCTCAGGTTTCCTTGAGCAGGCGTTGCCAATCGAAATCGAGCGTAATGGCCTGCATCTGTGGGGCTGGGTCGGGCTGCCGACGTTCAACCGCAGCCAGGCAGATCTCCAGTACTTCTTCGTTAACGGTCGTGCCGTGCGCGACAAACTGGTGGCCCACGCGGTGCGCCAGGCTTATCGCGACGTGCTGTTCAACGGGCGTCACCCGACTTTTGCGCTGTTTTTTGAAGTTGACCCGGCTGCGGTCGACGTGAACGTGCACCCGACCAAGCACGAAGTGCGCTTTCGCGACGGGCGTATGGTTCACGATTTCCTCTACGGGACCTTGCACCGCGCCTTGGGTGATGTGCGCCCGGAAGACCAGTTGGCCGCGCCGGCGGCAGTGACCACCATGGTCCGCCCGACCGGTATCGAGGCGGGGGAGTTCGGCCCGCAAGGCGAAATGCGCCTGGCCGCCAATGCGCTGCTAGAGCAGCCGCAGGGCGCGCCGACGTTCAATGCGCCAGGATCGGGCGCGGGTGCCGGTTATCAGTACCAGTACTCGCCACGTGCGCAATCACCGGGTGTGCCGGTGGCTGAAGCCCAGGCCGCCTATCGCGAATTCTTTGCACCCTTGCCCGAAGCCAATGCGACGGCGCTGCCGGACGGTCAGGGTGATGTCCCACCGTTGGGCTATGCCCTGGCGCAGCTCAAGGGTATCTACATTCTGTCGGAGAACGCCCAAGGGCTGGTGCTGGTGGACATGCATGCCGCCCATGAGCGCATCATGTACGAACGCCTGAAGGTGGCGATGGCCAGCGAAGGTCTGAGCGGTCAGCCGTTGCTGGTGCCGGAATCGCTTGCCGTCAGTCAGCGTGAGGCCGACTGCGCCGAAGAGCATGGCAGCTGGTTCCAGCGCCTGGGCTTCGAGTTGCAGCGCCTGGGCCCGGAAACCCTGGCGATTCGCCAGATTCCGGCCTTGCTCAAGCAGGCCGAGGCCAATCGCCTGGTTCAGGATGTACTGGCGGACCTGATGGAATATGGCACCAGCGATCGGATTCAGGCTCATCTGAACGAATTGTTGGGCACCATGGCCTGCCATGGCGCCATTCGCGCCAATCGGCGCCTGGCTTTGCCGGAAATGAACGGCCTGCTGCGGGACATGGAAAACACCGAGCGCAGCGGTCAATGCAACCATGGCCGACCGACCTGGACCCAATTGGGCCTGGACGATCTGGACAAACTGTTCTTGCGCGGTCGTTGATGAACCAGCTTCCTCCAGCGATTTTCCTGATGGGCCCGACCGCTGCGGGCAAGACCGATCTGGCCATCGAGCTGACCAAGGTCCTGCCGTGCGAGCTGATCAGTGTCGATTCGGCGCTGGTGTATCGCGGCATGGACATCGGCACTGCCAAGCCTTCGAAAGAACTGTTGGCCGAATTTCCCCATCGCCTGATCGATATTTTGGATCCGGTGGAGGCCTATTCGGCGGCTGATTTTCGTCGAGATGCCCTGGAGGCCATGGCGGAAATCACCGCGCGCGGCAAGATCCCGCTGCTGGTCGGCGGCACCATGCTCTATTACAAGGCGCTGGTCGAAGGGTTGGCGGATATGCCGGCGGCTGATCCGCAGGTCCGCGCAGAGATCGAAGAAGAAGCGACACGCCTTGGCTGGCAAGCCCTGCATGATCAATTGGCGGTGATCGACCCGGTGTCGGCGGCGCGCATTCACCCCAATGATCCCCAGCGGCTCAGTCGGGCGCTGGAAGTTTATCGGGTCAGCGGCCAGAGCATGACCGAGCTTCGTGCGCGACAATCTGCGCAAAGTACTGAAGCAGGCGCTTCGGGTCGCCCACAATTGCCCTATACTGTTGCAAACTTGGCGATTGCCCCGGCAAATCGTCAGGTACTGCACGAGCGTATTAAACAAAGATTCACACAAATGTTGGAACAGGGATTCATTGACGAGGTCGTAGCCCTGCGTAAAAGAAGTGACCTGCACTCGGGGTTGCCGTCTATACGCGCTGTGGGCTACCGACAAGTCTGGGATTACCTGGATGGCAAGCTGACGTCAGCCGAGATGCAGGAGCGTGGGATCATTGCCACGCGCCAATTGGCGAAGCGCCAGTTCACCTGGTTGCGCAGTTGGGCTGACCTGCACTGGCTGGATAGCCTGGATTGCGACAATCTGCCACGCGCCTTGAAATACCTGGGAACGGCCTCCATATTGAGCTGAGTCCTTGCAATTGCCGTCTATCCTTGGGGGTGTGACGGCTCAAGCCATCTGTTTACCTATTTTTTATTATTGAATCCTTAAAGGAGTGCGGCACATGTCAAAAGGGCATTCGCTACAAGACCCTTACTTGAATACTTTGCGTAAAGAGAAGGTGGGGGTTTCCATCTATCTGGTCAACGGGATCAAACTGCAAGGCACGATCGAGTCCTTCGACCAGTTCGTCATCCTGCTGAAAAACACCGTCAGCCAGATGGTTTACAAGCACGCTATCTCTACAGTGGTACCGGTTCGTCCAATTCGTCTGCCAAGCGCAACCGAATCCGAACAGGGTGACGCTGAGCCAGGTAACGCCTGATAGGAGTCTCCTTTGTTCTTTGAGCGCCACGGTGGTGGTGAACGGGCCATTCTCGTTCACTTGGATGGTCAGGACCCTGAGGCGCGCGAAGATCCGCAGGAGTTTCAGGAGTTGGCAATTTCGGCCGGCGCCGAGACCGTCGCGTTTGTTAACGTGCCGCGTCATCGGCCATCCGCCAAATACCTGATTGGCAGCGGCAAGGTCGAGGAGTTGCGCGACCAAGTCAAAGCCGAGCAGGTCGATCTGGTGATTTTCAATCACACCCTCACGCCTAGTCAGGAGCGTAACCTCGAACGTGTTTTCGAGTGTCGCGTGATTGACCGTACGGGACTGATCCTCGATATCTTCGCCCAACGCGCCCGCACCCATGAAGGCAAGCTCCAGGTCGAACTGGCCCAGCTTGATCACTTGAGTACGCGGCTGGTTCGCGGCTGGACTCACCTTGAACGGCAGAAGGGTGGTATCGGTCTGCGCGGCCCAGGTGAAACCCAGTTGGAAACCGACCGGCGTCTTCTGCGGGTTCGCGTGCGGCAGATCAAAGGCCGCCTGGAAAAGGTTCGCAGCCAGCGTGAGCAGGCTCGTCGCGGCCGCAAGCGTGCGGATATCCCCTCGGTGTCACTGGTTGGCTATACCAACGCCGGCAAATCGACGTTGTTCAACTCGGTGACCCAGTCCGACGTTTTCGCCGCCGACCAACTGTTCGCCACCCTCGACCCGACTTTGCGCCGGCTTGAGCTCAACGACCTTGGTCCGATTGTGCTGGCCGACACCGTGGGTTTCATTCGTCACTTGCCGCACAAGCTGGTTGAGGCATTTCGGGCTACGCTCGAAGAGTCGAGCAACTCGGACTTGCTGCTGCACGTGATCGACGCCCATGAACCTGAGCGCATGGCGCAGGTTGAACAGGTGATGGTGGTGCTGGGCGAGATCGGTGCGCAAGACTTGCCGATCCTGGAGGTATACAACAAACTCGATTTGCTCGAGGGCGTAGAGCCGCAGATCCAGCGCGATGCCGATGGCAAGCCGCAACGGGTCTGGTTGTCGGCGCGCGATGGCCAGGGTCTGGACCTGCTCAAGCAGGCAATCGCGGAACTGCTCGGCGATGATTTGTTCGTCGGCACCTTGCGCTTGCCACAGCGTTTTGCTCGACTGCGTGCACAGTTCTTCGAACTGGGCGCGGTACAGAAAGAAGAACACGACGAAGAAGGCATCAGTTTGCTGGCTGTTCGTTTGCCACGGGTCGAGCTCAATCGACTGGTGAGTCGCGAAGGTTTGCAGCCGCTGGAATTCATCGAGCAACACACTTTGCAATAAAAGCCTGAAAAAGCGGTTGTGCCGCGGTGGCAGGCATTCTGTAGCATTGGTCGGCGCGCCGTGGGTGCGTCTTTGCTTTATCAGATGGAGAGCGCTATGGCTTGGAATGAGCCGGGTGGCAACTCGAATAATCAGGATCCTTGGGGTGGTAAGCGCCGCAATAATGGCGACCGCAAGGGGCCACCGGATCTCGACGAGGCCTTCCGAAAGCTGCAGGAAAGCCTGAACGGGTTGTTCGGTAGTGGTAAAAAACGCAGTGACGACGGCGGTGGTTCGAGCAAGGGCGGCGGTTACGGCCTGCTCGGCATCGGCCTCGTGGTGCTGGCGGCCGTCTGGCTGTACAGCGCGGTCTACGTCGTCGACGAGCAGGAGCAGGCTGTGGTGCTGCGCTTCGGCAAGTACTACGAGACTGTCGGCCCGGGCCTGAACATTTACTTCCCGCCGATCGATAAAAAGTACATGGAAAACGTCACGCGTGAGCGTGCGTACACCAAGCAGGGTCAAATGCTGACTGAAGACGAAAACATCGTCGAAGTGCCGCTGACCGTGCAGTACAAGATCAGCAACCTGCAGGATTTCGTGCTGAACGTCGATCAGCCGGAAATCAGCCTGCAGCACGCGACCGAAAGTGCCTTGCGCCATGTGGTGGGTTCCACCGCGATGGACCAGGTGCTGACCGAAGGTCGTGAACTGATGGCCAGCGAGATCAAGGAGCGTCTGCAACGCTTCATGGATACCTATCGCACCGGTATCACCGTGACCCAGGTCAACGTACAGAGCGCAGCCGCACCGCGTGAAGTCCAGGAAGCCTTCGACGATGTGATCCGCGCTCGTGAAGATGAGCAGCGTTCGCGCAACCAGGCTGAAACCTACGCCAACGGTGTTGTACCGGAAGCTCGTGGTCAGGCCCAGCGCCTCATTGAAGATGCCAACGGTTACCGCGACGAAACGGTCTCACGCGCCAAGGGTGAGGCTGATCGCTTTACCAAACTGGTTGCCGAGTACCGCAAGGCTCCTGAAGTCACGCGTCAGCGTCTGTACCTGGACACCATGCAGGAAGTCTTCAGCAACACCAGCAAGGTTCTCGTGACCGGCAACAAGGACGGCCAGAGCAATCTGCTGTACTTGCCGCTGGACAAGATGATCGACAGTGGTCGCACCACTATCGCTCCGGCGACCAGTGCTGCAGCCAGCAGCAATGAAGCGAATACGCGTGCGGCAGCAGATCTGCAGCAACCGGCACGTACCAGGGAGAGTCGCTGATGAGCAATAAATCGCTGATCGCCCTTATTGTCGGCGTCGTCGTGGCGATCGCTGCCTGGAACTGCTTCTACATCGTGGCTCAGACCGAGCGTGCGGTGCTGCTGCAGTTCGGTCGCGTGGTTCAGACTGATGTTCAGCCAGGCCTGCATGTGAAAGTGCCTTACGTTAACCAGGTGCGTAAATTTGACGCACGCCTGATGACGCTGGATGCGCCGACACAACGTTTCCTGACGCTGGAAAAGAAAGCGGTCATGGTGGATGCCTACGCCAAGTGGCGCGTGAAAGATGCCGAGCGCTTCTACACCGCGACCTCCGGCCTCAAGCAGATTGCTGACGAGCGCTTGTCGCGTCGTCTGGAATCGGGCCTGCGTGACCAGTTTGGTAAACGCACCCTGCATGAGGTGGTTTCCGGTGAGCGTGATGCGCTGATGGCGGATATCACGGCTTCGCTGAACAAGATGGCGGAAAAAGAGCTGGGCATCGAAGTGGTCGATGTTCGGGTCAAAACCATCGATCTGCCGAAGGAAGTGAACCGCAGCGTGTTCGAGCGTATGAGCACCGAGCGTGAGCGTGAAGCGCGCGAGCACCGCGCCAAGGGTAACGAACTGGCAGAAGGCATTCGTGCCGATGCCGATCGTCAGCGCCGTGTACTGCTGGCTGAAGCCTATCGTGAATCTGAAGAGGTTCGCGGTGATGGTGATGCCCAGGCCGCTGCGATCTACTCCAAGGCCTACGGCCAGGACCAGGAGTTCTACGGTTTCTACCGTAGCCTGCGTGCCTACCGTGAAAGCTTCGCGAACAAAACCGACGTCATGGTTCTGGACCCAAGCAGCGACTTCTTCCGTTACCTGGAAAAAGCCAAACCTTGATCCAACACTGATCCTGAAGGAACCCCGCCGGGCGGCTAAAGCCTCTCGCGGGGTGATCCTTTGGGAAAACGTGTGTATGATGCGGCAGCCGGGAAATTCCCGGCTTTTTTGCGTCTGCACGTTTGATTGCGTGCAATCGGGTTGAACAACTCGACAGGTTTTTCGAGGAAAGTGTTTGGCGAGGCCGGATTCAGGCCGATCGCCGCGTCGTTCATGGGCGCGACTTATGCGAATGGGTCAGACATTTTCTGCTTCACTCAAGGTCGGCCCGAGGGCTGGCCGCCCGGATCATAGGGGAATGGCGTAATGGCAACGGTAGACCGCTGGCTGCTGCCAGATGGCATCGAAGAAGTACTGCCACCAGAAGCGGCGCGCATTGAAGTGGCGCGTCGTCAGGTGTTGGATCTGTTCCAGAGCTGGGGTTACGAGTTTGTCGTGACTCCCCATATCGAGTACCTGGAATCCCTGCTGACCGGCGCGGGCCAGGACCTGGATCTGCGCACCTTCAAGGTCATCGACCCGCAGTCGGGCCGCCAGATGGGCTTCCGTGCCGACATCACGCCGCAAGTGGCGCGCATCGATGCGCACACCTTGCGTCATGAAGGCCCGAGCCGCCTGTGCTACGCCGGCAGCGTGCTGCATGCGCAGCCGCGTGCCTTGTCGTCCTCGCGCAGCCCGATCCAGTTGGGCGCCGAGCTGTACGGCGATGCCAGTCCGAGCAGTGACGTTGAAGTCATCAGCCTGATGCTGGCGATGCTGCAGCTGGCCGACGTACCGGATGTGCACATGGACCTCGGTCATGTTGGCATCTATCGTGGTCTGGCGCGTGCGGCCGGTTTGTCCGGTGAAGTCGAGCAACAGTTGTTCGATGCCTTGCAGCGCAAGGCCGTCGATGAGGTCATTACCTTGACCGAAGGCCTGCCTGCCGAACTGTCGGGCATGCTGCGGGCGTTGGTCGACCTGTGTGGTGGCCGCGAAGTGCTGGACGCTGCCCGCGAGCGCCTGGCCAATGCGCCGGCACCAGTGCTGGCGGCGCTGGACGATTTGCTGGCGATTGCCGAGCGTCTGTCCCTGCGTTTCCCGGAGCTGCCGCTGTACTTCGACCTGGGCGAGTTGCGCGGTTATCACTACCACACCGGTGTAGTGTTCGCGGTGTTCGTGCCGGGCGTGGGGCAGTCTATCGCCCAGGGCGGTCGTTACGACGACATCGGCGCCGACTTCGGTCGTGCCCGTCCGGCAACCGGCTTCTCTACCGATTTGAAAACCCTGGTGACCCTGGGGCGTGCTGAAATCGAGCTACCGTCTGGCGGTATCTGGATGCCTGACAGTACGGATGCAGCACTCTGGCAGCAGGTTTGCCAGTTGCGCAGTGAGGGTCAGCGTGTCGTCCAGGCTTTGCCTGGGCAACCATTGGCCGCCGCCCGTGATGCGGACTGCGACCGGCAATTGATTCAGCAGAACGGGCTTTGGCAAGTATTGCCGTTGGCCTCTTGAGTTTTCCTGCCGGCGTTGCCGGCACCAAGTTTGCGCGAATGAGGACAAGTGTTATGGGTAAGAATGTCGTAGTCCTGGGCACCCAATGGGGTGATGAGGGCAAAGGCAAGATCGTTGATCTGCTGACCGAACATGCTGCCGCCGTAGTGCGCTACCAGGGTGGCCACAACGCTGGCCACACGCTGGTGATCGACGGTGAGAAAACCGTCTTGCACCTGATCCCGTCGGGCGTGCTGCGCGAAGGCGTGCAGTGCCTGATCGGCAACGGCGTGGTGGTTGCACCTGACGCCCTGCTGCGCGAGATCACCAAGCTGGAAGAGAAAGGCGTACCGGTGCGCGAGCGCCTGCGTATCAGCCCGTCCTGCCCGCTGATCCTGTCCTTCCACGTGGCGCTGGACCAGGCCCGTGAAAAGGCCCGTGGCGAGCTGAAGATCGGTACTACCGGTCGCGGCATCGGCCCAGCCTACGAAGACAAGGTTGCGCGTCGTGGCCTGCGTGTGGGCGACCTGCTCAACATGCCGCGCTTTGAAGACAAACTGCGTGAACTGGTGGATTACCACAACTTCATGCTGGTGGGTTACTACAAAGAGCCAGCCATCGAGTTCGACAAGACCCTGGCCGAGTGCAAGGAATACGCTGAGCTGCTCAAGCCGCTGATGCTGGATGTGACTGCCGAGCTGCACGACCTGCGTCGCGCCGGCAAAGACATCATGTTCGAAGGCGCCCAGGGTTCGTTGCTGGACATCGACCACGGCACCTACCCGTACGTGACCAGCTCTAACACCACCGCTGGCGGCGTTGCTACCGGTTCGGGTGTTGGCCCTATGTTCCTGGACTACATCCTGGGCATCACCAAGGCTTACACCACGCGTGTAGGTTCGGGTCCATTCCCGACTGAGCTGTTCGACGAAGTCGGTGCGCACCTGGCTAAACAAGGTCACGAGTTCGGCGCGACTACCGGCCGTGCTCGTCGTTGTGGCTGGTTCGACGCTGTTATCCTGCGTCGCGCTATCGATGTGAACAGCATCTCGGGCATCTGCCTGACCAAGCTGGACGTACTCGACGGTCTGGAAACCATCAGCATCTGCGTCGGCTACAAAGATGCAGAAGGTAAGGACATTGCCCCGACTGACGCTGACAGCTACGTGGGCCTGCAGCCTGTGTACGAAGAAGTGCCGGGCTGGACCGAGTCGACCGTGGGTGCCAAAACCCTGGAAGAGCTGCCAGCTAACGCTCGTGCTTACATCAAGCGCGTTGAAGAGCTGATCGGCGCACCGATCGACATTATTTCGACGGGCCCGGACCGCAACGAAACCATCGTTTTGCGTCACCCGTTCGCTTAATAAGTCGTTGATGTAAAAAACAAAGGGCCCTTGATAGGGCCCTTTGTCGTTTCTGCCTGCCGGACGGCATGACCTTTGCTGTGAAGTCCATTAAGCGCACCGCTTTCAGCGTGCCATCATATTAATGGCGTCAAGCAGGGGGATTTTAAGTGTCGGCCGTTCTCTCACTGTTACAAAGCCGGTTGTTGCGGCCGGTGTTCGTTACCCTTGGTATCGCTCTTTTGGTGCAAGTCCTGGTGGCTGTTGCGCTGACCCGGAGCACCGTGACGGCATTGGAGGCGGATCTGGGGGCTCGCCTGGGCGCGGATAGTCAGAAGCTGTCTGGCGAACTCGAGCAGGCCGGACGTGAGGTCACCTCAAGTCTCGACAGCCTGTCCACCAGCACTCGCCAGCGCCTGACGAGCGGCTTGTCCTCGCGGCTCGAGGACGAGCAGGCGCAGTTGCGCGCCACCCTGGAAAAGGACCTGAAGGATTCGGCCAATGACATGGCTCAGCTCCTGGCCTCGGTTGCGCCGCGCGCCATGTGGGACAGCGACGTTCCGACCCTGTCGGAGTTTGCCCGGCGTGCCCAGCGCAATCCTAGCGTGTTGTTCGTGGTCTACGACGATGCCACCGGCCAGCACCTGACGCGGTATCTGAACCGGGAAAACCCGATCAACAAGGTCCTTTTGGAAAAGGGCCAAGGTGAGCGGGCGCTGGACAAAGTCCTGGACGCGGCGAAAAACGATCCTTCGGTTTACTACGTCGAAGCCTCGATCAATCCCAATGGCGTGGAAATCGGCAAGGTGCTGATGGGCGTCTCCACGGCTTCGGTGGAAAGTAACCTGGCCGCCCTCGACAAGCGCTTCTCGGCGTTGATAGCCAGCAGCGACCAGTTGGTTGGCGACAGCCTCAAGGGGGCGGCGGCCGACAGTGCCACGGCCATGCGTTCGCGCCTGCAGTCGGCGCAAGCCACCGCCGGCGAGATGAAGGCCAATACCACCAGTACCGTGCAAGAAGCCGCTGCGACCTTGCGCTGGCGGATCGGCATGGCGCTGGCGCTGGTCGGTTGTGGTGTCTTGCTGCTGCTGGCAGTGGTGCTCGGGCGGCGCGTGGTCAATCGTTTGAAGCTGTTGATTGCCGCCATGGACGACCTGGCGGCGGGAGAGGGGGACCTGACCAAGCGAGTGAGGATCAGCAGCAAGGACGAAATCGGCGACATGGCATCGGCGGTCAACCGCTTTGTGGATAAGTTGCAGCCCATCGTGCGTGAGGCCGGTGATGTGGCTCAGCGCACGGGCGTTGAAATCGGCGCCATGACGCAGCGCAATGCCGGTGCGGACGCGGCGGCGGCCTCCCAGCGTGATGAAGTGGCAGAGAGCCTGCGGGCACTGTCGCAAATGGCGGATGAGGCGCAGGCCGAAAGCCAGGCCATGCAGGCGGCCTTGCAGCAGGTGGTGGACATCCGCCAGGCGACGGACGAAAACACCCGGACCTCGGCGCAGGTCGGCAGCCTGATCGAGGCGTTGGCCGGGCAGGTCGACACCGGGGCCAAGGTCATCGAGCGGCTGGCGCAACAGAGCGAGCAGATCGAGGTGGTGCTGGAGGTGATCCACGGGATTGCCGAGCAGACCAACCTGTTGGCGCTGAACGCCGCCATCGAAGCGGCGCGTGCCGGTGAAACCGGGCGCGGATTCGCGGTGGTAGCGGACGAGGTGCGGGCCTTGGCCAGCAAGACGCAAAGCTCGACCGGCGACATCCAGGCACACATTGGCGCCTTGCAGCAGGGCGCTCGTGAGGCCGTGGCGGCGATTGGGCAGGCGGGGCGTCAGGCCAGCGAGGGGCTGCTGGTATTGCGCGACAGCGCGCGTTTGCAGCAGTCGGTGCAAGTGTCCGTCGAGCAGGTCCATGCGGCCATCGGCCTGGCAACTCAGGCAGCGGCTCATCAGGCCCAGGGGGCGCAAGCGGTGCGGGGGCGGGTCGAGACCATTCATGCGCAGGCCGAGAAAGCGGCTCAGGCGGTGCTAGAGACCACGGTCAGCGGCAAGGTGCTGGACGGCCTGGCCGCCCAGTTGAAAGCGAGCCTGGGGCAGTTCAGGGCGTAATGGGTTGTCAGGGCTGACGTCATCGCGGGCGGCGCTCCGCTTGCCCGCGATGGCGGTCTTAGCGGCTCAAATACATCCGCGTCGTCAGTAGATATACGGGGAGCCCTGACACCAGGATCAACAACGCCGCATAAGGCGCCGCGGCGGCAAACTCGACATTTGCGGTGTGTGCCCATACTTCTGTGGCCAAGGTGTTGAGTCCGGTCGGGCTCAACAGCAAGGTCGCCGTCAGTTCCTTCATCGCATCCAGAAACACCAGGGCAAAGGCTGCGCCCAGCGCCGGAAAGATGATCGGCAGCGTCACCCGCACGAACGCGGTCAATGAGGATGCGCCGAGGGTTCTTGCCGCTTCCTCCAGCTGAGGGGCTGCCTTGTTCAGTGCCGTGCGTATCGGCGCCTGAGCCAGGGGCAGGAACAGCAACGCATAGGCAATCAGCAATAATCCCGAGGTCTGATACAGCGCCGGCACATAGTGCAAGGCGAAGTACACCAGCGTCAGCGCGATCACCAGGCCAGGCAGTGCATGCAGCAGATACGGCAGGCGCTCGGCCCACAGCGCCAGGCGACCCTTGTAGCGAACCACCAGCAGGCCCAAGGGCACCGCCAGCACCAGGCACAGCGCTGCGCCACCCAGGGACAGTGCCAGCGACGACAGCAAGGCTTCGCTGATCGCGGCCACCGGGAACGCTGCGGATGAGCCGTCGGCCAGCCAGTACGCCAGCATGCCCAATGGGACCCCGCTGCCGATAACCGCCAGTAACAAGCAATAGAGCTGCCCGCCGACAGCCCAGCCGCCCAGTCGCACTTGCTCGGCATGCCGGGCCGCGCCCTGGCCGATCCGCACGTGCCGGCCTTTGCCGCGTACCCGCAACTCCAGCCACAACAACATCAGGCACAGCGCCAGCAGTACCGCTGACAGCATCGCTGCGTTGGCGTTGCTGAACTCCAGTTCGAACTGTTGGTAGATTGCCGTGGTGAAGGTTTGCAGGCCGATGATCGACAGTGCGCCGAACTCCACCAGCATGTGCAGGGCAATCAGCAGCGAGCCGGCCAGCAGGGATGGCCAAAGCAGCGGCAAGGTGATCTTGAAAAATACCCCCCAGCGGTTCAGTCCCAGGGTGCGAGCCGACTCTTCCAGTGACGGGTCGAGATTGCGCAACGTGGCCGCCACCGGCAGGAACACCAGCGGGTACTTGGACAGGGTCATCACCAGGATCGCCCCGCCCAGTCCTTCGAAGCTCGCGCTCAGGGAAACCCAGGTGAAGCTGCTGACAAATGCCGGAACCGCGAATGGCAGGCACAGGATCACCCCCCACAAGCGCCGGCCGCGCAAGTTGCTGCGCTCCAGTAGCCAGGCCAGCGACAGGCCGATGATGGCGCAGGCCATCGTCACGCCGATCATCAACAGCAGCGTGTTGCGCAGCAGGCCAAACACGTAGGGGCGCCATAACAAATGCACCGCCTCTGCCCAGCCGGCCTGCCAGGCCTTAAGGCCGACATACAGCAAGGGCAGCAGGCTCAGGCAGACCAGCAGCAGAACCGGCAGCAACAACCCGATCGATGGTCGTTTGCGCCGGGGCACATAGCCTGCGCGGGTAGCAGGGGCGGGCAGCGACAGACTCATCAGTTCAAGCCAACTTCACGTTCCAGCTCCAGGGCTTCTTCGGCGTTACCCAGGTCGGCTGGGGTGACCTTTGGCGCTTGCAGTTCGCTGAACGGCTTGAGCCCGCGATTCGATTCCATGCCAGTGTGCAGTGGGTACTCGGCGGTGGTCTGGGTGATCACGCGCTGGCCTTCTTCGCTGGCCATGAATGCCAGCAGTTGCTGGGCTTGCTCCGGATGTTTGCTGGACTTGAGTACCGCTGCGCTGGAGACGGTTATCAGGCCACCGACATCGCCGCCGGTGAAGTAATGCAGTTTTGAGTCGAGCTGGCCTTTTTCCCGTTGCAGGGCAAACCAGTAGTAGTTGTTTACCAGTACGGTGGCGACTTCACCGTTTTCCACCGCCTTCAAGGCCACCATGTTGTTGCTGTAGGTCTTGCCGAACGCGCGCAGGCCGGTCAGCCATTCTTCGGCGGCGTCCATTCCGTGCATCTTGATGATTGCGACCGCTTGTTCCTGGAACGCACCGCTGGTGGGGACGAAGCCGAGCTTGCCTTGCCACTGCGGGTCGGAGAATTCCATGACCGATTTGGGCAGGTCTTTTTCGTCGATCAGTTTCGGATTGTAGGCAACCACCCGAACCCGGGCCGTGACACCGATCCAGGTGCCATTTCTGGCAACGTATTCCTTGGGCAGAACGGCAAGGGTGGCGTCGTTGGTCTTGGCCAGCAGGCCTTGTTCGCCCAGTTTGTTCAGGGGTGGGGATTCTTCGGTGTAGATCACATCGGCCGGCGAGCGATCACCTTCTTCGACGATCTGGCTGGCGAGCTGGTTGCTGCTGCCTTTGCGTACGTTGACGTGAATGCCGGTCTTGGCTTCGAAGGCTTTGGCGACAGCGTCACCGACTTCCTTGTGCTGGCCGTTGTACAGCGTCAGGGAAACCGGGTCGGCGGCCTGGGTGAGCGGGGAGGTCAGGGTCAGCCCCAGCAGGGTGATGGTCAGGCCGCGGCGCAGGGTATTTCGAAGCATCATTCGCAGGGTTCCTCACTGTCGCATTGCAAAATCTTGCAACAATGATAAGCGATATTGTTTCTCAAGTGCGTCTTGCGGGGGAGGGTGAGGGTTTGCTAATGGGCTTGTGCTGAACTCTGTGGAGAGGAGGTGCCTAGAGTTTTCAGATGCCAGAAACGCAAAAACCCGCTTTCGCGGGTTTCTGTGAAATTCAAGATCGTGACCTTGAATTTGAATTGGTGCCCAGAAGAAGACTCGAACTTCCACGACCTTGCGGTCACCAGCACCTGAAGCTGGCGTGTCTACCAATTTCACCATCTGGGCAGTATCAGCAACGTTGCCGCTGTTGATGTGGCGCACTATACGGAGCGCCGTTTGATCTGTAAACCCCTGATTTAATAAAATTAAATCAAACGCTTAGAATGCAAAAACCCGCTTTCGCGGGTTTTTGTGTGAGCCTTGAAATTGAACTAATCTCAAGCTCTGAATTGGTGCCCAGAAGAAGACTCGAACTTCCACGACCTTGCGGTCACCAGCACCTGAAGCTGGCGTGTCTACCAATTTCACCATCTGGGCAGTATCGGCAACGTTGTGCGTCGTCGATGGCGCGCACTATACGGAGCGTCCATTTAACTGTAAACCCCTGATTTCAAAAAAACCTGGAAAATTTCGCGAATGGTGCTCGGCGGTATTATTCCGGAGCCCGGAAGGGGCTTTTAGAGGCTTCTAGAGCCTGAAATTTCCCGTTTCAATACGCGTATGCCAAACTAACCCGCATATAGACAAGGTGAAAACTCTCTAATGGCCGATTGGCAGTCCCTCGATCCCGAGGCCGCTCGTGAAGCGGAAAAATATGAAAACCCTATTCCTAGCCGCGAACTGATCCTTCAGCACCTTGCTGATCGAGGCTCGCCTGCTAACCGCGAGCAACTGGTCGAAGAGTTTGGTCTGACCACAGAAGACCAGATCGAAGCCCTGCGCCGCCGCCTGCGCGCCATGGAGCGCGACGCTCAACTGATCTACACCCGTCGCGGCACTTACGCGCCGGTGGACAAGCTCGACCTGATCCTGGGCCGCATCAGCGGCCACCGTGACGGCTTCGGCTTCCTGGTGCCGGACGACGGCAGTGACGACCTGTTCATGAGCCCGGCGCAGATGCGCCTGGTGTTCGATGGCGACCGTGCCCTGGCGCGGGTTTCCGGCCTGGACCGTCGTGGTCGCCGCGAAGGCATGATCGTCGAAGTGGTGTCCCGTGCCCACGAGACGATCGTCGGTCGTTACTTCGAAGAGGGCGGTATCGGCTTCGTCGTTGCCGACAATCCGAAGATCCAGCAGGAAGTGCTGGTCACCCCGGGCCGTAACGCCAATGCCAAGATCGGCCAATTCGTTGAAGTGAAGATCACTCACTGGCCGACGCCACGCTTCCAGCCGCAGGGCGATGTGGTGGAAGTCGTAGGTAACTACATGGCGCCGGGCATGGAGATTGACGTCGCCCTGCGCACCTACGACATTCCTCACGTCTGGCCTGACGCGGTGCTCAAGGAAGCTGCCAAGCTCAAGCCGGAAGTCGAAGAAAAAGACAAAGAGAAGCGCATCGACCTGCGCCATCTGCCGTTCGTCACCATCGACGGCGAAGATGCCCGCGACTTCGACGACGCGGTGTACTGCGAAGCCAAGCCGGGCAAGCTGCGCCTGTTCTCCGGCGGCTGGAAGTTGTACGTGGCGATCGCCGACGTTTCCAGCTACGTGAAGATCGGCTCGGCGCTGGATGCCGAGTCCCAGGTCCGTGGCAACTCGGTGTACTTCCCCGAGCGCGTGGTGCCGATGCTGCCTGAGCAACTGTCCAATGGCCTGTGCTCGCTGAATCCGCATGTCGATCGTCTGGCCATGGTTTGCGAGATGACCATCTCCAAGTCTGGCGAAATGACCGACTACTGCTTCTACGAAGCGGTGATTCACTCCCACGCCCGCCTGACCTACAACAAGGTCAGCGCGATGCTGGAACAGCCGAAATCCACCGAGGCCCGTCAGCTGCGTGGCGAATACACCGACGTCGTGCCGCACCTCAAGCAGCTCTACTCGCTGTACAAGGTATTGCTGGCTGCCCGTCACGTGCGTGGCGCGATCGATTTCGAGACCCAGGAAACCCGGATCATCTTCGGTACCGAGCGCAAGATCGCCGAAATCCGTCCGACGGTTCGCAACGATGCGCACAAGCTGATCGAGGAATGCATGCTGGCGGCCAACGTGGCCACCGCTGAATTCCTGAAAAAGCACGAAATTCCTGCGCTGTATCGCGTTCACGATGGTCCGCCGCCGGAGCGTCTGGAAAAACTGCGCGCCTTCCTGGGTGAGCTCGGCCTGTCCCTGCACAAAGGCAAGGACGGCCCGTCGCCGAAGGACTATCAGGCATTGCTGGCCGGTATCAAGGATCGTCCGGATTTCCACCTGATCCAGACCGTCATGCTGCGCTCGTTGAGCCAGGCGGTGTACAGCGCGGATAACCAGGGTCACTTCGGCCTGAATTACGAAGCCTATACCCACTTCACCTCGCCGATTCGTCGTTACCCGGACCTGCTCACGCACCGGGCGATTCGCAGCGTTATCCACTCCAAAATGGATACCCCGCACGTCAAGCGTGCCGGTGCGATGAGCATCCCGAAAGCGCGTATCTATCCATACGACGAAGCGACGCTGGAGCAGTTGGGCGAGCAGTGCTCGATGAGCGAGCGCCGTGCCGACGAAGCCACTCGCGACGTGGTGAACTGGCTCAAGTGCGAGTTCATGAAGGATCGCGTGGGCGAGTCGTTCCCGGGTGTGATCACCGCCGTGACCGGTTTCGGCCTGTTCGTCGAGCTGACCGACATCTACGTCGAAGGCCTGGTCCACGTGACCGCCTTGCCGGGCGACTACTACCACTTCGACCCTGTCCATCACCGCCTGGCCGGTGAGCGCACCGGTCGCAGCTTCCGCCTCGGCGATACCGTCGAAGTGCGTGTGATGCGGGTTGACCTGGACGAGCGCAAGATCGACTTCGAGATGGCTGAAAAAACCATCAGCGCACCGATTGGTCGCAAGAAGCGTGGTACAGAGACCACGGCGCCGGCGGCCAAGACTGCTGCAGAACCTGCTCCGGCAAAAGCCGGTCGCCGTCCTGCGAAGGAAAAGGCGGTCGAAGCCTATCGCCCAAGCGATGCCGCGGCGAAAAACGCCGAAGTGCGCAAAAGTCGTGAAATGAAGCAAGCATTGCTGGCCGAAGCGAAAAGCGGCGGTAAAGCGGCGTCTGGGGGAAAGACCGGACGGTCGGCGCCTGAAAAGGCCTCCGGCGGCAAGCCAGCCAAACCGAGTAAACACCGTAAAGGTCCGCCAAAAGCGGGCTCGGCCCCAGCCAAAAGTGGCGGGGCGCGTAAACCTAAGGCCAAGTCATGAGTCAGTTGGAAAAAATCTACGGCGTGCATGCTGTAGAAGCGTTGCTGCGTCATCACCCCAAGCGCGTCAAGCAGATCTGGCTGGCCGAAGGTCGCGGTGATCCGCGGGTGCAGACCCTGATCGAACTGGCCAACGAAAACCGTGTCCAGGTCGGCCAGGCCGAGCGCCGCGAAATGGATGCCTGGGTCGAGGGCGTGCACCAGGGCGTGGTGGCGGAGGTGAGTCCGAGCCAGGTCTGGGGCGAGGCGATGCTCGATGAGCTGCTGGATCGCACCGAAGGCGCACCACTGTTGCTGGTGCTGGACGGCGTGACCGACCCGCACAACCTCGGCGCCTGCCTTCGCTCTGCCGATGCGGCGGGTGCACTGGCAGTGATCGTGCCAAAGGACAAGTCCGCCACCTTGACCCCGGTTGTACGAAAAGTCGCATGCGGTGCCGCGGAAGTGATTCCGTTGGTCGCCGTGACCAACCTGGCGCGTACCCTGGAGAAGCTCCAGCAGCGTGGTCTGTGGGTTGTCGGTACGGCGGGGGAGGCTGAGGTCAGCCTGTATGACCAGGACCTGACCGGCCCGACCATCCTGATCATGGGTGCCGAGGGCAAGGGCATGCGCCGCCTGACTCGCGAGCATTGCGACTATCTGGTGAATCTGCCGATGGCCGGTAGCGTCAGTAGCCTCAACGTGTCCGTGGCGACTGGCGTGTGCCTGTTCGAGGCGCAGCGCCAGCGCAGTGTCAAAGCCAAGGCTGCCACCAAAAAGCCTTGATTAGCGCACGACCTACTGTAGGAGCGAGCTTGCTCGCGAAGAACTCAAGATCACCGTGGGGCATCAGCTTCCCCGTGTTTTCGTTGACAACCTTCGTCGGAACGCCGCCCGGAGCAAGCCCGCTCCTACAGTGCCTTGTAGTGTCGGTGGTTGCTCAAATAATCGCCAATTGTCTTGCGCCTCTCCTGTCCCTTCTCTACAATTGCGCCCCTTGCTGTGACGGCAGGCACGCATGTGTCTATCGCCGGCAAGTCCATAAGTGTCATTCACTCCTTGTCTGACCGCTTTTGAGCGGCAGGCTACAACCCGTAAGGAGCATTCATGCGTCATTACGAAATCATCTTTCTGGTCCACCCTGACCAGAGCGAGCAAGTCGGCGGCATGGTTGAGCGTTACACCAAGCTGATCGAAGAAGACGGCGGCAAAATCCACCGTCTGGAAGATTGGGGCCGTCGTCAACTGGCCTACGCAATCAACAATGTTCACAAGGCTCACTACGTGATGCTGAACGTTGAGTGCACTGGCAAGGCCCTGGCCGAGCTGGAAGACAACTTCCGCTACAACGATGCAGTGATCCGTAACCTGGTCATCCGTCGCGAAGAAGCCGTTACCGGCCAATCCGAGATGCTCAAGGCTGAAGAAAACCGCAGTGAGCGCCGTGAGCGTCGCGACCGTCCTGAGCACTCCGACGCCGAAGGCGTTGAGGGTGATGACAGCGACGCCAGCGATAACGCTGACGAGTAATCCACGGACCTTTTGAGGAGCCAATTACATGGCACGTTTCTTCCGTCGTCGTAAATTCTGCCGCTTCACCGCTGAAGACGTGAAAGAGATCGATTACAAAGATCTCAACACTCTGAAAGCTTATGTATCCGAGACCGGCAAAATCGTTCCAAGCCGTATCACCGGTACCAAAGCTCGTTATCAGCGTCAGCTGGCCACCGCTATCAAGCGCGCCCGCTTCCTGGCCCTGCTGGCCTACACCGACAGCCACGGCCGCTGAGACCGGGCAGTCGACACGTAGCAAAGGATTGAATGCATGCGCGCCATAGCAGAGTTCATCATGCGCGGCCGTATGCAGGCCACTCTGGTAGTGGCTGGATGCGCGGCATTGCCGTTGTTGTATTGGTTGGGTGCTGCCGCCGGGAGCCTTGTGCTGCTGCGGCGCGGATTGAAGGACGCCCTGGGCGTTCTTGCTCTGGGGATACTGCCGGCCTTGATCTGGTGGCTGTATTCCGATGATCCACGCGCACTCATGGTGCTGCTGGGGTCTTCGGGCCTTGCGTTGGTTTTGCGCGCAAGTGAGTCCTGGAACCGCACGCTGCTGGCCAGCGTAGCGATAGGAGTGGTGTTTTCAGTGGTGCTGGGTGCGGTTTTCCGCCCTCACATCGAGTTGCTGTCGCAGGAGCTTGTAAAGATCCTGCCGATGGCCCTTGGTGACCTCTACCAACAATTGTCGGAAGAGGAGCGAGCGCGTCTTGCCGCCCTGATTGCCCCAGTCCTGACCGGCCTGATAGCGGCCTTGCTGCAAATCGTCAGTTTGCTGAGCCTGATTGTCGGGCGCTACTGGCAGGCGTTGTTGTACAACCCCGGTGGTTTTGGTCGCGAATTTCGCGCCATCCGGATCCCGCTGGGGCCGGCGATGTTGCTGCTGGCGTGCATGCTTGTGGGGCCGAACTTCGGTACCCAGATGGCCATGTTGACGCCGTTGTGCAGCGTACCGCTGGTGTTCGCCGGGCTGGCCCTGATTCATGGGCTGGTGGCTGAAAAGCGACTGGCCAAGTTTTGGCTGGTGGGGTTGTACGTAACGCTGTTGCTGTTTATGCAACTGATCTATCCGTTGCTGGTGGTCCTGGCCATTGTCGACAGCCTGATTGATTTTCGCGGTCGTTCGACGCCGAAAGACGCCGATAACGCGAACGGTGAAGGTTAAAAGTTAAGAGGATTTTCACATGCAACTGATCCTTCTGGAAAAAGTCGCCAACCTGGGCAACCTGGGCGACAAAGTGAACGTTAAGGCTGGTTACGGCCGTAACTACCTGCTGCCTTACGGCAAAGCTACCGCTGCGACCGCTGCCAACCTGGCTGCGTTCGAAGAGCGTCGCGCTGAGCTGGAAAAAGCTGCAGCAGACAAGAAAGCTTCGGCTGAAAGCCGCGCTGCCCAACTGGCTGAGCTGGAAGTGACCATCACTGCCACCGCCGGTGACGAAGGCAAGCTGTTCGGTTCGATCGGTACTCACGACATCGCTGATGCACTGACCGCCTCTGGCGTTGAAGTTGCAAAAAGCGAAGTTCGTCTGCCGAACGGCACCATCCGCAACGTAGGTGAATTCGACGTAGCCGTGCACCTGCACGCTGAAGTTGAAGCCACCGTACGCGTTGTCGTGGTAGCAGCTTAAGCAGCACTTGTCGGCTGGTACCCTTGGGTACTTGCCGGTAACATCGGGCACGATCCTGTTTACAGGTCGTGCCCTTTGTCTTTCTGCGGTTCCTGATTTTCTACAACTAATTCCAAGTGGCCATGAACGATATCTCCGCTCCTGAGCAATACGATCTGCAAACCGCCGCGCTGAAAGTGCCGCCCCATTCCATCGAGGCCGAACAGGCTGTGCTCGGTGGTCTGATGCTGGACAACAACGCCTGGGAACGCGTGCTCGATCAGGTCTCGGACGGTGATTTCTATCGTCATGACCACCGCCTGATCTTCCGTGCGATCGCCAAGCTGGCCGATCAGAACTCGCCGATCGACGTTGTGACCCTGGCCGAGCAATTGGACAAGGAAGGTCAGACCTCGCAAGTCGGCGGCCTCGGCTATCTGGGCGAATTGGCGAAAAACACGCCGTCGGTCGCCAACATCAAGGCCTATGCCCAGATCGTTCGCGAGCGGGCGACCCTGCGCCAACTGATCGGTATCAGCACTGAAATCGCCGACTCGGCGTTCAACCCGGAAGGTCGTACCGCGGCCGAGATCCTCGACGAAGCCGAACGGCAGATCTTCCAGATCGCCGAGGCGCGACCGAAGACTGGCGGCCCGGTGGGTGTGAACGAGCTGCTGACCAAGGCCATCGACCGTATCGACACCTTGTTCAACACCGATAACGCCATCACCGGCCTGTCCACCGGCTACACCGACCTCGACGAGAAGACCAGCGGCCTGCAGCCGTCGGACTTGATCATTGTCGCCGGCCGTCCGTCGATGGGTAAAACCACCTTCGCGATGAACCTGGTGGAAAACGCCGTATTGCGCAGCGAGAAAGCCGTCCTGGTCTACTCCCTGGAGATGCCAGGTGAATCGCTGATCATGCGTATGCTGTCTTCCCTGGGTCGGATCGACCAGACCAAGGTCCGTGCCGGCCGCCTGGAAGATGACGATTGGCCACGCCTGACCTCGGCGGTCAACCTGCTCAATGACCGCAAGCTGTTCATCGACGACACCGCGGGTATCAGCCCTTCGGAAATGCGGGCGCGGACCCGGCGTCTGGTACGTGAGCACGGCGACATCGGCCTGATCATGATCGACTACCTGCAGCTGATGCAGATCCCGGGCTCCAGCGGCGACAACCGGACCAACGAGATTTCCGAGATCTCCCGTTCCTTGAAGGCCCTGGCCAAGGAATTCAACTGCCCGGTGGTGGCGCTGTCCCAGCTCAACCGCTCCCTGGAGCAGCGTCCGAACAAGCGTCCGGTGAACTCCGACTTGCGCGAATCCGGTGCGATCGAGCAGGACGCCGACGTGATCATGTTCGTGTACCGCGACGAGGTGTATCACCCGGAAACCGAGCACAAAGGCATTGCCGAGATCATTATCGGCAAGCAGCGGAACGGCCCGATCGGCTTCATCCGCCTGGCCTTCATCGGCAAATACACCCGATTCGAAAACCTGGCGCCGGGCAGCTATAACTTCGACGACGACGAATAAGTTGTGCAGGGGCCTTGTGGCGAGGGCATTCCTTTTGCTCGGGACCCTACTGCAAGCAGTCACCGCAATTTCCGACCATAGCCGTCGGAATTGGTCAAAATTTGTGCTATATTCCGCGCCCGCGATTTTTCATCTCAACACCGGTCACCGTCATGCAAACAGCCAAGCCGTTATTTGACTATCCCAAGTACTGGGCCGAATGCTTCGGTCCAGCGCCATTCCTGCCAATGAGCAGGGAGGAGATGGATCAGCTTGGCTGGGATTCCTGCGACATCATCATCGTCACCGGTGATGCGTACGTCGACCACCCGTCGTTCGGCATGGCAATCATTGGCCGGCTGCTGGAGTCCCAGGGCTTCCGCGTCGGGATCATTGCCCAGCCGAACTGGCAGTCCAAAGACGACTTCATGAAGCTCGGCGAGCCGAACCTGTTCTTCGGTGTCGCGGCCGGCAACATGGACTCGATGATCAACCGCTACACCGCCGACAAGAAAATCCGTTCCGATGACGCCTACACCCCCGGTGGCATGGCGGGCAAACGTCCGGATCGCGCGAGCCTGGTGTACAGCCAGCGCTGCAAGGAAGCCTACAAGCATGTGCCGATCGTCCTCGGCGGCATCGAAGCGTCCCTGCGCCGCATTGCCCACTACGATTACTGGCAGGACCGGGTACGCAACTCGATCCTGATTGACGCCTGCGCCGACATCCTGCTGTACGGCAACGCCGAGCGGGCCATTGTCGAAGTTGCCCAGCGCTTGTCCTACGGGCACAAGATCGAAGACATCACCGATGTGCGCGGCACCGCGTTCATTCGTCGCGACACGCCGCAAGGCTGGTACGAAGTGGACTCCACCCGTATCGACCGTCCGGGCAAGATCGACAAGATCATCAACCCGTACGTCAACACTCAGGACACCCAGGCTTGCGCCATCGAGCAGGAGAAGGGACCGGTCGAGGATCCGCAGGAAGCCAAGGTCGTGCAGATCCTGGCCAGCCCGCGCATGACCCGCGACAAGACCGTGATTCGCCTGCCTTCGGTGGAAAAAGTCCGTGGCGACGCGGTGCTTTATGCTCACGCCAACCGCGTGCTGCACCTGGAAACCAACCCGGGCAACGCTCGCGCATTGGTACAGAAGCATGGCGAAGTCGACGTCTGGTTCAACCCGCCGCCGATTCCGATGACCACCGAAGAGATGGACTACGTATTCGGCATGCCTTACGCCCGTGTTCCGCACCCGGCGTATGGCAAGGAGAAGATCCCGGCCTACGACATGATCCGCTTCTCGGTGAACATCATGCGTGGCTGCTTCGGTGGCTGTACGTTCTGCTCGATTACCGAACACGAAGGCCGGATCATCCAGAACCGTTCCGAAGAGTCGATCATTCGCGAAATCGAAGAGATCCGCGACAAGGTGCCAGGTTTTACCGGGGTGATTTCCGATCTGGGTGGCCCGACCGCGAACATGTACCGCATTGCCTGCAAGAGCCCGGAAATCGAATCCGCGTGCCGCAAGCCATCCTGCGTGTTCCCCGGTATCTGCCCGAACCTGAACACCGACCACTCGTCGCTGATTCAGCTGTACCGCAGCGCCCGTGCCTTGCCGGGTGTGAAGAAGATCCTGATTGCTTCAGGCCTGCGCTATGACCTGGCGGTCGAGTCGCCGGAGTACGTCAAGGAGCTGGTGACCCACCACGTCGGTGGTTACCTGAAGATCGCCCCGGAACACACCGAGGAAGGTCCGCTCAACCAGATGATGAAACCGGGCATCGGCAGCTATGACAAGTTCAAGCGCATGTTCGAGAAGTACACCAAGGAAGCGGGCAAGGAGCAGTACCTGATTCCGTACTTCATCGCCGCCCACCCGGGCACCACCGACGAAGACATGATGAACCTGGCCCTGTGGCTCAAGGGCAACGGTTTCCGCGCGGACCAGGTGCAGGCGTTCTACCCGTCGCCGATGGCCACCGCCACCGCGATGTACCACTCGGGCAAGAACCCGTTGCGCAAGGTCACCTACAAGAGCGACGGCGTGACCATCGTCAAGAGCGAAGAGCAGCGTCGTCTGCACAAGGCGTTCTTGCGTTACCACGATCCGAAAGGCTGGCCGATGCTGCGTGAGGCGCTGATCCGCATGGGTCGCGCCGACCTGATCGGGCCGGGCAAGAACCAGTTGATCCCGCTGCACCAGCCGGCCACCGACAGCTACCAGAGCGCCCGTCGCAAGAACTCGACGCCAGCCGGTAGCCATAAAGTGGCGAAAGAGCAAACCACCAAGATCCTCACCCAGCACACCGGCCTGCCGCCGCGTGCCAGCGATGGTGGCAATCCGTGGGACAAGCGTGAACAGGCCAAGGCCGCGGCATTTGCCCGCAACCAGCAGGCCGCCAAGGAGCGCAAGGACGCAGCCAAAGGCAAGGGCCCCAAACCCGCCCGTAAGCCGGTCGTGCCGCGCTAAGCCGCGCGTGCTCCAAGCAAGACGCCAACCTTCGGGTTGGCGTTTTGCGTTCTGATCGTGCTTTTGTCGTGGCGAGGGGGCTTGCTCCCGTTGACCGGCCGGCGTTCGGATGCAGCGGGCGCAAAATCGATGAGCGCGCCGGGCCTGATAAAGTGCGGAAGCCGGTGTCAGGAGTGTGTCGTGTGACAGCGCGAGTCACCGGCCTTGTCACAGGTCCGTGATCGGCCATTGCCGAATGCTTTACAGGTGGGTAGGCAGTGGGAGAGGGCTGCGAGGGTCGGCAACGTCACTGCCGACCCCGGACGCAGATCCTGGTGGGCCTGATCAGATCATCAGGCCCTGAGGGGCTCAGGCGTCGGGCGCCTGGTCTTTCGGTGCATCAACATCGTCTGTTGCCGTCACTTCACCCTCAGGGTTCAGTGCAGCGTCTTCAGCGGTTGCTTTCTTGCGCTGAAGCTTTTCCTCTTTCTTCTGCTCCTTGGCCAAGTCTCTCTGACGTTTGGCGAAGGAATAATTGGGTTTGGCCATGGGCGATCCTCTGGGGTCGAAGGTGAGGTTGAGCGGCGCGTATTCTGCCTTTAAACCGGGGCCATGGGTTAGCCGGGTTTTTGCCCGGCCCATTTTGGCGCGACTACCGGTTGCCAGGCATCCAGCGCGTCCAGCAGATTCGCCGGCGATTCGCTCGTTTGCAGCATGTCACGGTGCTGCTCGCGAACGAAGCCTTCGCCGACGACATGATCAAGAAAAGCGGTCAGTTTGCTGTAGAAACCGTTCACTTCCAACAAACCCAGCGGTTTGCCGTGATAGCCGAGTTGGCCCCAGGTCCAGACTTCGAACAGCTCCTCGAACGTCCCCAGGCCGCCAGGCAGAGCGATGAAGGCGTCGCTCAGCTCGGCCATGCGCGCCTTGCGGGCGTGCATGCCGTCGACCACTTCCAGGCGTGTCAGGCCCTTGTGCCCGATTTCCTTGCTCTTCAGGCTTTCGGGAATGATCCCGATCACCTCGCCACCCGCCGCCAGCGCAGCATCGGCGACGATGCCCATCAGGCCGACCGCGCCGCCACCGTACACCAGAGTCAGCTTGCGTCGGGCAAGCTCCTGGCCGAGCGCGATGGCCGCCTCCCGATAGGCGGGGTTGGTGCCGGTGCTGGCACCACAGAACACACAAACAGACGCTAAAGACATGCCTTACTCCATGGTCAGTGACGAGCGCAGAGTAATGGCTGGGGCGTGTCGCTCCAAGGGCTAATCCTCGCGACGAGGAGCTTCACAGGTGCCGCTGGCACCACAGGCGTAGGCGGCCAGCAGGCTGTACAACAGGCTATCGATGGACATGGCAGGTACTCCGCAGGAGGAACAATGAGGCGATCTTAGGCCTGGGCGCGCTGTCTGGCTGGTAGATTGTTTCGATGAGTGTCATAGCCTGAAACATGTATACAATTGTTGACTCAAGACATATGAACTTTCAGTAAATTCAGGCAGTCTTTACGCCATACGGATTTTGATAACCCTGCCTTGGAGATTCACCATGTTTGCCAAACTTGTTGCGGTATCCCTGTTGACGCTGGCCAGCAGCCAATTGATGGCGGCTGAAAAGTGCTCGATCGACGTCGATTCTACTGATCAGATGTCCTTCAACACCAAGGACATCACCATCGACAAGAGCTGCAAGGAATTCACCATCAACCTGGGCCACTCCGGCAGCCTGCCGAAGAACGTCATGGGCCATAACATTGTGGTGAGCAAAGATGCGGACATGCAACCGATCGCCACTGATGGCCTGAGCGCCGGCATCGACAAGAACTACCTGAAAGAAGGTGATGCACGCATCATCGCCCACACCAAAATCATTGGTGCTGGCGAGAAGGACTCCGTGACCTTCGATGTGTCGAAACTCAACGCTGCCGAAAAATACGGTTTCTTCTGCTCGTTCCCGGGCCACATCTCGATGATGAAAGGCACGATCACCCTGAAGTAATCGATTCCGGCTCATAAAAAAGCGTCCACTCGGGATAATGCCGATCAGTTAAGGAGATGAGGTCGAATGTGTAGGAGCGAGCGTGCTCGCGATGAACTCAAGAGCTACGCGATTACTCAGAAAATACGCGTAATCGTTAACGTCCATCGCGAGCACGCTCGCTCCTACACAGGTCGGCGTTCGCTTAACTGATTGGCATTGTCCACTCGGGACGCTTTTTTTGTGCCTGGCGTTTGACCTCCTGATCGTTCATCGCGAGCAAGCTCGCGATGGCGTCGGCTCAGGCACCCCACCGATCAAGGCGCGAACGGCATCACACGCTTGTGGTGGGTCTTTCTGTACGTGTCACAAATGATCTTGAACGCTTCCTCGCGTACCGGCTCACCATGCAGGAAGGCGTCGATCTCGGCGTAGGTCACACCGTGGGACGCTTCATCCGGCTTGCCGGGTGCCAGGTCTTCGAGATCGGCGGTCGGGATTTTTTCCACCAGCGACTCCGGTGCGCCGAAGCTGCGGGCAATCGCCCGGACCTGGTTTTTCACCAGGCCGCTCAAGGGGGCCAGATCGCAGGCGCCATCCCCGAACTTGGTGAAGAACCCCATCACCGCTTCGGCGGCGTGGTCGGTGCCAATCACCAGGCCATGGGCGGCACCGGCAATGGTGTACTGGGCAACCATGCGCATCCGCGCCTTGGTATTGCCCAGCACGAAATCCACGGACACCGCCTGCTTGCCTTCGAAGGCCGCGACTTCATTGGCCAGGGACTTGACCGCCGGGCCGATGTTGACCGTGTGGCGCTCATCCGGGGCGATGCAGTCCAGCGAGGCCTGGGCTTCGTGCTCATCGAACTGGGTCTCGTACGGCAGGCGCACGGCGATGAATTTGTAGCTCGCATCACCGGTGCGATCACGCAGCTCACGCATGGCACGCTGCGCCAGCAGGCCCGCGGTCAGCGAATCGACGCCGCCGCTGATACCGAGCACCAGAGTCTTGAGCCCGGAATTGAGCAGGCAGTCCTGTATGAAGCGGATCCGCCGCGCGATTTCAGCTTCCAGGGCGGCCTGGTCGGCGAATGGCGGTTGGACCTTGAGCTGTTCAGCAATCTCACGCTGTACGGCTTGCATGAATTCACTCCTTGCTTGAAATGCCAGATAGGGCGGCAGGTACTTGAAACACATGTCGCAAATAGGCGACGAAATTCGGGTCTTTGCAGTGTGTCTTCCCAGGTTCGTCGGAGATCTTGGCGACGGGCTGGTCATTGCAGGCTGCCATTTTAAGCACGATGCTCATCGGGTCGACACCCGGAATGTCGCACGTCAGGTTGGTGCCAATGCCGAAGCTGACATTGATCCGACCGCGCAGCGCCCGGAATATCTCCAGCGACTTGGGCAGTGTCAGGCTGTCGGAGAATACCAGTGTCTTGCTCATCGGCTCGATACCGAGCTTATGGTAGTGGGCGATGGCTTTTTCGGCCCAGATGATCGGGTCGCCGGAATCGTGGCGTAAGCCGTCGAACAGCTTGGCGAAATACAGGTCGAAATCGTTGAGGAAGGCATCGGTGGTGATGCAGTCGGTCAGGGCGATACCCAGTAACCCACGGTACTCGCGCACCCAGCAATCCAGCGCGGCGATCTGGCTGTCGATCAGGCGCGGGCCCAGTTGCTGGTGGGCCATGATCCATTCGTGGGCCATGGTGCCCAGTGGCTTCATGTCGAGCTCGCGGGACAGATGCACATTGCTGGTGCCGACGAAGCGCCCGGGGAAATCGTGCTTGAGCACGTTCACCACTTCTTCCTGCACGCGGTAGGAGAAGCGTCGACGGGTGCCGAAGTCGGCGACCTGCAGATGCGCGAGTTCATCGGCGCTGGCATTGGCGCTTAACCAGTCGAATTTGCGATACAGCTGTTCGCGCACCTGCTCCATGACAATTTCACGGTAGCGATAGCGGTTGCGTACCTCACTGACAATCGCCAGCAGTGGCACCTCGAACAGAATCACATGCAGCCACGGCCCGCGCAGGCGGATAAACAGTTCGCCGTTCTCGATGCCGGTGTGGATGTAGCGCAGGTTGAAGCGAAAGAGCCCGAGAAAGCGTAGGAAGTCCGGCTTGAGGAAGCTGATACGCTCCAGGAAACCCAGCTGGTCGGCGCTCAGGCTCAACTCGGCGAGGCGTTCGAACTGAAAACGGATCTCCGCCAGATAGGGGCGCAGGTCCTCGCTGTTGCGGCAGCGAAATTCCCATTCGACTTCCACGTTGGGGTAGTTGTGCAGCACCGCCTGCATCATGGTCAGCTTGTAGAAGTCGGTGTCGAGCAGGTTCTGCACGATGCGATCGGCAAACACACTCTCGCTCATAACGGGTATCTCCAGGCGGGCCGCAGCCTGTGGCGGCGACGTTGCAGCGGTATCAATGAAAGGGACTAGTGGCGCATATCCGCGGTGGGTAGTGCCAGCGATTTTTTAGACGATGGCTTCCTTGCCACAGGTCTTGCGCAATGCATTAGTTGCGCAGCAACTCCGGGCTATCGATCTGCTCCAGCATCCACTTCACGAAATCACGCACCTTGGGCACTTCCGCCGAGTGTTCGGGGTAAGCCAGGTAATAGGCATCGCTGCTGGGCATTGCATGCTGCCAGGGAATGACCAGTTTGCCGTCAGCCAGTTCCTCCTCCACCAGGAACCGGGGCAACAGGGCGACACCGCAGCCGACTTGCGCCGCACGGATGCACATGTAGAAGGTTTCGAAGCGCGGGCCGTGGTAGCTGTGCTCAGTCTGGTAACCCTGGCTGTCGAACCAGTCGTGCCAGGCTTGTGGCCGCGAGGCATTTTGCAGCAGCACCAGGTCGGTGAGCTGGGTCGGGTCGGTGAACGGCTGATCCGGCAAGCTGCCGGGTGCGCACACCGGCACCAGTTCTTCGCCGAACAGTTTCAGGCTCTCGGTGCCGGGCCGTGAGCCTTGGCCGAAGTAGAACGCCAGGTCGCTGCGCCCTTGCAGCAGGTCGTCAGCCTCCTGCTCATTGCACAGGTCCAGGTGAATCTGCGGATGACGCAGGCGCCAGCCCTTGAGGCGTGGCACCAGCCAGCGCGCGCCGAAGGTAGAAGGCGTGGATACCCGCAGGACTTCCGTCTCGCCGCCGTAGGAGCGCAGGTAATGCGTCGACATCTCGACCTGCGTGAGGATTTTTCGGACTTCAACCAGATACAAATCCCCAGCGGGGGTCATTTGCAGGCGTCGGCGCACCCGGCGGAACAGCAGGTGCTGCAGCAGCTCTTCCAGTTGGGCGACCTGTTTGCTGACGGCGCTCTGCGTCAGGTTCAGCTCTTCAGCGGCGCGGGTGAAGCTCAGGTGACGGGTGACCGCCTCGAAGCACTGCAGGGCGGTGATCGAGGGCAGGTGGCGTTTATTCAGCATGGGAGGTCCCTTGTTCTTGTTGCAACGCTTTGCATGAATAAACGGAATGATATCTCGCCTAATCGTCGTTTGTTGGCAAGTCTCGGGCCGGCTACAACTAAAGGCCTGTAGCCCCTTGTCAGCGGGCTGTGAATTTTCTGCTTTTCACCTTGAAGGAGTAACCCATGGTTGCCGCATTGCTTGATCGTTTGGGGGTGAACCCGGCCCTGTACCAGAACGGCAAACAGCCCGTGCATTCACCGATCGACGGCAGCCAGATTGCCTCGGTGAACTGGGAAGGTGCCGCCGAAGTCGAGCAGCAGGTCAGTCGCGCCGAGCATGCGTTCGACCTGTGGCGCAAGGTCCCGGCACCGCGTCGCGGTGAACTGGTGCGCCAGTTCGGCGAAGTACTGCGTGAATACAAGGCCGACCTGGGCGAACTGGTGTCCTGGGAAGCCGGTAAGATCACTCAGGAAGGCCTGGGTGAAGTACAGGAAATGATCGATATCTGTGATTTCGCCGTCGGCCTGTCGCGCCAGTTGTACGGCTTGACCATCGCCTCCGAACGTCCGGGCCACCACATGCGCGAGTCCTGGCATCCACTGGGTGTGGTGGGGGTGATCAGCGCCTTCAACTTCCCGGTCGCGGTCTGGGCCTGGAATACCACCCTGGCGCTGGTCTGCGGCAACTCGGTGATCTGGAAGCCGTCGGAGAAGACCCCGCTCACCGCGCTGGCCTGCCAGGCACTGTTCGAGCGCGTAGTGAAAAACTTCAGTGATGCCCCGCCGTACCTGAGCCAGGTGATTATCGGTGGCCGTGATGCCGGCGAAGCGTTGGTGGACGACCCGCGTGTGGCCCTGATCAGCGCCACCGGCAGCACCCGCATGGGACGTGAAGTGGCGCCGAAAATTGCTGCGCGATTCGCCCGCAGCATTCTGGAACTGGGGGGCAACAACGCGATGATCCTCGGCCCAAGCGCTGACCTGGACATGGCGGTGCGAGCCATCCTGTTCAGTGCGGTCGGTACCGCCGGCCAGCGCTGCACTACCCTGCGTCGCTTGATCGCCCACGAGTCGGTCAAGGAAGAGATTGTCACCCGCCTCAAGGCGGCTTACTCCAAGGTGCGTATCGGCCACCCGCTGGAAGGCAACCTGGTGGGGCCGCTGATCGACAAACAGAGTTTCGAGAGTATGCAGGACGCGCTGGAACAGGCCTTGAGTGAAGGCGGCCGGGTGTTTGGCGGCAAGCGTCAGCTCGAAGGCCAGTTCCCGAATGCGTACTACGTATCGCCGGCCATCGTGGAAATGCCGGAGCAGAGCGACGTGGTGTGCAGCGAGACCTTCGCTCCGATTCTGTATGTGGTCGGCTACTCCGACTTTGCCGAAGCACTGCGCCTGAACAACGCGGTACCGCAAGGCTTGTCGTCGTGCATCTTCACCACTGACGTGCGTGAAGCCGAACAATTCATGTCGGCGGTGGGCAGTGACTGCGGCATTGCCAACGTCAACATTGGCCCGAGCGGGGCAGAAATCGGCGGCGCGTTTGGCGGCGAAAAAGAAACCGGCGGCGGTCGCGAATCGGGCTCCGATGCCTGGCGTGGCTACATGCGCCGGCAGACCAATACGGTCAACTACTCGCTGGAGCTGCCGTTGGCACAGGGCATCACGTTCGACTAGTTCTCGAGTCGAACCGTGACCCCCTTGTAGGAGCGAGCGTGCTCGCGATGAACTCAAAGGCAGCGCGTTTAATCAGCAAGCACGCGTTATCGTTAACGTCCATCGCGAGCAAGCTCGCTCCTACAGGTGAACTGTGTGTTGGTTAGGTTTCTGTTGGAGTCTGGCAATGCCGTTACGCGAAGAGTGCTTATGGGAAAAACTGACGCCGCAACGGCCTGACCGTGCGGCGCTCAAGGGCGAAGTGACGGCGGATGTCTGCGTCATCGGCGCCGGCTTCACCGGTTTGTCGGCGGCGGTGCATTTGCTGGAGCAGGGCAAAAGCGTCTGCGTACTGGAGGCCCAACGCTGCGGCCAGGGTGGTTCCGGGCGCAATGTCGGCTTGGTGAACGCGGGCATGTGGATCCCCCCGGACGAGATCGAGGCCGGGTTCGGCGAGGCGGTGGGCAGCCAGCTCAACCGGATGCTCGGTGCGGCACCTGCCTTGGTGTTCAGCCTGATCGACAAGTACAACATCGATTGCCAGCTACGCCGTGAAGGCACCCTGCACATGGCGCATAACGCCCGTGGCGAAGCTGATCTGCGCAGTCGCGAGGAGCAATGGAAACGCCGCGGCGCCCCCGTCGAGCTGCTCACTGGCGCTGCCTGCGAACAGGCCACCGGAACTAAAAAGATCGCGGCCGCGTTGCTCGATCGCCGTGCCGGCACTCTCAACCCGATGGCCTACACCAGTGGTCTGGCCAAGGCCGCGGCGGACCTGGGCGGCCAGTTGTTTGACCACTCGGCAGTCACCCGGCTGGAGCGCCAGGGCCAGCGCTGGTCGGTGCAAACCGCCCAGGGTTCGGTCATGGCCGAGCAAGTGGTGATTGCCTCCAACGCCTACACCGAAGGCGACTGGACCGAGCTGCGCCGTAACTTCTTCCCGGGTTATTACTACCAGGTGGCTTCCGCGCCGCTGACCGAGGAGGCGGCACAGCAGATTCTGCCCGGAGGGCAGGGGTCCTGGGATACCCGTCAGGTGCTCAGCAGCATTCGTCGTGACCAAGACGGCCGGCTGTTGCTCGGCAGTCTGGGCAACGGCAGCCAGAAACCGGCGTGGTTTCTCAAGGCCTGGGCCGACCGGGTTCAGCAGCACTATTTCCCGTACCTTGAACCGGTGGATTGGGAGTGCACCTGGACCGGCTGCATCGCGTTCACGCCCGATCATTTGATGCGACTGTTCGAGCCTGCACCCGGTTTGGTAGCTGTCACCGGTTACAACGGTCGTGGCGTCACCACAGGCACCGTGGTCGGCAAAGCCTTCGCCGATTACCTGTGTAACGGAAATCCTCAAGCCTTGCCGATTCCTTTCGCCCCCATGCAGCCATTGGCCGGGGTGGGCTTGCGCAGTTGTTTGTACGAAGCGGGTTTCTCCCTCTATCACGCGGGGCAGTGCCTGCGGATTGTCATTTGACCCGGTGAATTTGCTCCCGGACGCGGCGCTTTTCGGCGCAGCGACTAGCCTGTAGTGGTGCGCGTTGTAGCAGTGGCGCACCAGCAGTGTGCAGTTCGGTGACGCGGGCTGTTACAGGCTGGTTGCACGTCGTTTCTGCTGATGGTTGCAATACTGGCACGTAGAGGTTGCGCCTTTAAAAAATATTGGTTTCACCTTCTGCGGTTTAGACGGTTGCACGCCCAATGAAAAAGGGTCCGAGTCAGTCTAAATAACAATCAAGCAGCGACTTTTCTAAGAATAAAAAACCGATGGCACGCCCCTTGCTCTGAGCATTCAGTGAAGTCGCAGTGCCAACTATAAAAAAACCTTGGAGCACCACCTCATGTCCCAGACGTTTTACAAGAAAGGTTTTCTGGCCCTCGCAGTGGCAGCTGCATTGGGTGTTTCTGCGTTTGCTCAGGCTGACATCAAGATCGGCGTAGCGGGTCCAATGACGGGCGCCAACGCGGCATTTGGCGAGCAGTACATGAAGGGTGCACAGGCAGCGGCCGATGCGGTGAACGCAGCGGGCGGTGTCAACGGGGAGAAAATCGTTCTGGTCAAAGGCGATGACGCCTGCGAGCCAAAACAGGCAGTGACGGTCGCCAAGGACCTCACCAATCAGAAAGTCGCCGGTGTCGTCGGTCACTTCTGCTCGTCTTCGACCATTCCAGCGTCCGAGATCTACGACGAGGCCGGGATCATTACGATTACTCCGGGCTCCACCAACCCCAAGGTGACCGAGCGCGGTCTGAGCGCCATGTTCCGTATGTGCGGTCGTGACGACCAGCAGGGCATCGTTGCCGGCGACTACATCGTCGATGTGCTCAAGGGCAAGAAAGTCGTCGTATTGCATGACAAGGATACCTACGGTCAGGGCCTGGCGGACGCCACCAAGGCTCAACTGGTCAAGCGCGGTGTGGAACCTGTCCTATATGAAGGCCTGACCCGCGGCGAGAAAGACTTCAGCGCTGTGGTCACCAAGATCCGTGGCGCGGGTGCCGATGTGGTGTATTTCGGTGGCCTGCATCCGGAAGCCGGCCCGCTGGTTCGCCAGATTCGTGAACAAGGCCTCAAGGACGTCAAGTTCATGTCCGATGACGGCATTGTCACCGACGAGCTGGTCACCACTGCCGGCGGCGCGCAATACGTTGATGGCGTGCTGATGACCTTCGGCGCCGACCCGCGCATGCTGCCAGAGAGCAAGGCCGTGGTGGATGCGTTCCGCAAGGCCGGCACCGAGCCTGAGGGCTACACCCTGTACGCCTACGCTTCGGTCCAGACACTGGCCGCCGGTTTTAACGGTGCCAAGTCCAACAAGGGCGAAGACGCTGCCAAATGGCTGAAAGCCAACCCGGTCAAAACCGTGATGGGCGAGAAGACCTGGGATGGCAAGGGCGACCTGAAAATCTCCGACTATGTGGTTTACCAGTGGGACAAGGACGGCAAATACCACCAGCTCGAAAAACAGAAGTGACCTGAGCGTTTGAGCCGGTCGCCCCGATGGAGCGGCCGGCTGCAACGTGTCCGTGCAGTACCTGTCTTTTCTCGGAGAGCTGCACACGCCTCTGTATTTCGGTTGGCTGAACCCCAGGCCGTGGCAGCGGGTGCTTGTGCAGTCTCTCAAATGCGTGAGATTGCGTTATGGATGGTATTTTCCTGCAGCAACTGGTCAATGGCCTGACCCTCGGGTCGGTCTATGGCCTGATCGCCATCGGCTACACAATGGTCTATGGCATCATTGGCATGATCAACTTCGCCCACGGCGAGGTTTACATGATTTCCGCTTACCTCGCGGCAATCAGTCTGGCACTGCTGGCTTACTTCGGTATTGAATCCTTCCCGCTGTTGATGCTCGGTACACTGGTCTTCACCATTATCGTCACCGGGGTGTATGGCTGGGTCATCGAGCGTATTGCTTACAAACCGCTGCGCAACTCGACTCGCCTGGCACCGCTGATCAGCGCCATCGGTATTTCCCTGATCCTGCAAAACTATGCACAGATCAGCCAGGGCGCCCGCCAGCAAGGGGTCCCGACGCTGCTCACCGGTGCATGGCGGGTTGATATCGGCACTGGCTTCGTCCAGCTCACCTACACCAAGATCTTCATTCTGGTCGCGGCATTCGCCGGCATGGCGCTGCTGACCTACGTCATCAAGTACACCAAGCTCGGCCGCATGTGCCGTGCCACCCAGCAAGACCGCAAGATGGCCTCGATCCTGGGCATCAACACCGACCGGGTGATTTCCTACGTGTTCATCATCGGTGCCGCCATGGCCGCGCTGGCCGGTGTGCTGATCACCATGAACTACGGCACCTTCGACTTCTACGCAGGCTTCGTCATCGGTATCAAGGCCTTCACCGCTGCGGTTCTGGGTGGTATCGGCTCGCTGCCAGGCGCGATGCTCGGGGGGATCATTCTGGGGATCTCCGAGTCGCTGTTCTCCGGCCTGGTCAACTCGGACTACAAAGACGTTTTCAGCTTTTCGTTGCTCGTTCTTGTTCTGGTCTTTCGGCCTCAAGGCCTGCTCGGCCGTCCTCTTGTGTCGAAGGTGTAAGCAATGTCTTCAACCCATAATAAATCGATCGATATCAAACAAAGCCTGGTCGACGCGATTCTTGCCGGCCTCATTGCCCTGATTGTGTTCGGCCCGATTGTCGGGGTCGTGCTGGATGGTTACAGCTTTATTCTGGAACCCACGCGTGTTGCCTGGATCGTTGCCGTGGTAATGGCCGGTCGCTTCGCTCTGAGCCTGTTTCTGCAAACCACCAAGGGCCTGCAGATTCTCGAAGGCTTCGAGAGCACCGGCTCTGGCGTGCATGTGCTGGCGCCGGACTACAAATCGCAGCTGCGCTGGATCATCCCGCTGCTGATCGTGATCGCCGTGGTCTTCCCGTTCTTCTCCAACTCGTACCTGCTGGGGGTGGTGATCCTTGGGTTGATCTACGTGTTGCTCGGCCTGGGCCTGAACATCGTGGTCGGTCTGGCAGGGCTGCTGGACCTGGGTTACGTAGCGTTCTACGCCATCGGCGCCTACGGCCTGGCGCTGGGTTATCAATACCTCGGGCTGGGGTTCTGGACGGTGTTGCCGCTGGCGGCCATCACTGCCGGGCTGGCCGGTTGCATCCTCGGTTTCCCGGTGCTGCGTCTGCATGGCGACTACCTGGCCATCGTGACACTGGGCTTTGGTGAAATCATTCGCCTGATCCTCAACAACTGGCTGTCGCTGACGGGCGGCCCGAACGGTATGGCGGCGCCTTTGCCGACGTTCTTCGGTCTTGAGTTCGGCAAAAGGGCGAAGGAGGGCGGTGTGCCGTTCCATGAGTTCTTCGGTATCGCCTACAACCCTGACGTGAAGTACTACTTCATCTACGCCGTGCTGTTCCTCGTCGTGCTGGCGGTGTTGTACATCAAGGACCGCCTGACTCGCATGCCGGTCGGTCGTGCCTGGGAAGCCTTGCGCGAAGATGAAATCGCCTGCCGTTCGATGGGCCTGAACCACGTACTGGTGAAACTCTCCGCGTTCACCATCGGTGCCTCGACTGCCGGTCTGGCCGGGGTGTTCTTTGCCACCTATCAAGGCTTCGTCAACCCGACCTCGTTCACCTTCTTCGAATCGGCACTGATCCTCGCCATCGTGGTGCTCGGCGGCATGGGCTCGACCATTGGCGTGGTGATCGCGGCGTTCGTGCTGACTGTCGCCCCGGAACTGCTGCGCGGCTTCGCCGAATATCGCGTACTGCTGTTCGGCATCCTGATGGTGTTGATGATGATCTGGCGACCACGCGGCCTGATTCGCATCAGCCGTACCGGCGTGACGCCGCGTAAAGGTGCCATTGCCTATGAGAGGAAAACGTCATGAGTGAAGTCGTACTCTCGGTAGAGAAACTGATGATGCACTTCGGCGGCATCAAGGCCCTGAGTGACGTCAGCCTGAAGGTCGAACGCAACTCGATCTTCGCCCTGATCGGCCCCAACGGCGCGGGCAAGACCACGGTGTTCAACTGCCTGACCGGGTTCTACAAAGCCTCCGGTGGCAAGATCGAACTCAATACCCGTGGCGAGAAAACCAACGTCATCAAAATGCTTGGGGAGTCGTTCAAGGCGACCGATTTCGTTTCGCCGAAAAGCTTCGCCAGTCGGCTCTACTACAAGATGTTCGGTGGTACGCACCTGATCAACCGCGCCGGATTGGCACGGACTTTCCAGAATATTCGCCTGTTCCGGGAAATGTCGGTGCTGGAGAACCTGCTGGTGGCCCAGCACATGTGGGTCAACCGCAACATGCTGGCCGGCATCCTCAACACCAAGGGCTATCGCAAGGCCGAAAGCGACGCACTGGACTGCGCGTTCTACTGGCTGGAGGTGGTCGACCTGGTGGACTGTGCCAACCGCCTGGCCGGTGAACTGTCCTACGGCCAGCAACGCCGTCTGGAAATCGCCCGGGCCATGTGCACGCGGCCGCAGATCATCTGCCTCGACGAACCGGCCGCCGGCCTCAACCCGCAGGAAACCGAAGCGCTGAGCGCGATGATCCGTCTGCTACGCGACGAGCACGATCTGACCGTGGTGCTGATCGAACACGACATGGGCATGGTAATGAGTATTTCCGACCACATCGTGGTGCTGGACCACGGCAACGTGATCGCCGAGGGTGGGCCCGAGGCAATCCGCAACGACCCGAAAGTGATCGCCGCCTACCTGGGTGCTGACGAAGAGGAGCTCGTATGACCAAGGGTGCGATCCTCGAACTCAAGGCGCTGGACGTGTTCTACGGGCCGATCCAGGCCCTGAAGAAAGTCTCGTTGCACATTAACGAAGGAGAAACCGTGAGCCTGATCGGCTCCAACGGTGCCGGCAAGTCGACGCTGCTGATGTCGATCTTCGGCCAGCCCCGGGCGGCTGACGGGCAGATCATCTATCAGGGCGTAGACATCACCCACAAGTCGTCCCATTACATCGCCTCCAACGGCATCGCGCAGTCGCCGGAAGGGCGGCGGGTGTTTCCCGACATGACGGTCGAGGAGAACCTGCAGATGGGCACCATCCCGATCGGTGACAAGTACGTCGATGAGGATATGCAGCGCATGTTCGAGCTGTTTCCACGGCTCAAGGAGCGCCGCAACCAGCGGGCGATGACCATGTCCGGTGGTGAGCAGCAGATGCTGGCCATCGCCCGTGCCTTGATGAGCCGACCCAAGCTGCTGTTGCTCGATGAACCGAGCCTGGGGCTGGCGCCGATCGTGGTGAAGCAGATCTTCGCCACCCTGCGCGAACTGGCCAAGACCGGCATGACCATCTTCCTGGTAGAGCAGAACGCCAACCATGCGTTGCGCTTGTCGGACCGGGCCTATGTGATGGTCAATGGCGAGATCCGCCTCAGCGGCACCGGCAAGGAGTTGTTGGTGAACGAGGACGTGCGCAACGCCTATCTCGGCGGGCACTGAGTCAACGTGGTCATGCACAAGCCCCGACGAGCAATCGTCGGGGCTTTTTGCGTTTCCGCTCCAGCGTAGGCGCTATACATGGCCTCAATCATGAAAATGTGGAAAACAATCTTCGTAACCTGTCAAAGCGCGACATAAAGCCGCTGCAAACAGCTGTTTTCCCACAGTTTTGACTTGTCCCCGTTTGCTGTGGAGCTGGCTGTGGGTAACGTGGGTGCAACTCGTTGCAGGCCTTTATCTACGTGGCTTGCAGGTTGTTGGTTGTTTTTTGATCAGGTGCTTTTACGCGACCCCGAGCCTGTCTTGTCAACCTTTTTATTGGCAGGCAGTTGCACCCCGAAAGCCTTCGAACAGCCTGTGGATAAGTCTGTGGTTAAACTCTGGAAAGACTGCGCAAAGCAGCGCAATTGCTGGCTTGGCGCCATCGCCTGTCTGACTGATCGGTCGCGTTAAGCGGGGAGGGCTACACGTGAGGCCCGCCGGGTCAAGCAAAAAACTTTTCAATCTGCCCGCAAAGCCTTGTGGATAGCGGTGTTCAGGGTTTTGTACTTGCCCCCAAAGACTGTGGAAGGGGCTGTGGATAAGGTGCGTGCAACAGGCTGTGAGCCGCGGCGGGCGTGGCCCTGCAAGAGTTGGCTGTTTTTTGTACAGTAAACCCGAGGTTGCTGCTAGGAACGTGGCCGGGCATGCTGCCGGCTGATTTCCCATTCCAATGGCTGTGTATCAGCCCAAGTCAGGAGAGCACGATGTCCAACACCCTGTTTATTACCGGCGCGACCTCCGGTTTTGGTGAAGCCTGCGCCCGCCGTTTTGCCGAGGCTGGCTGGAAGCTGGTGCTGACGGGGCGCCGTGAAGAGCGCTTGAATGCCCTGTGTGCCGAGCTGTCGAAGCAGACCGAGGTCCATGGCCTGGTGCTCGACGTGCGTGACCGCAAGGCGATGGAGGCGGCAATTGCCAACCTGCCGCCGTCGTTTGCCACCTTGCGCGGACTGATCAACAACGCCGGCCTGGCCCTGGGTGTGGACCCGGCGCCCAAGTGTGACCTGGATGACTGGGACACCATGGTCGATACCAACATCAAGGGGCTGATGTACAGCACTCGCCTGCTGTTGCCACGGCTGATCGCCCATGGCCGCGGCGCCGGGATCATCAACCTCGGCTCCATCGCCGGCAACTACCCGTACCCGGGCAGCCACGTGTATGGCGCGAGCAAGGCGTTCGTCCAACAGTTCTCGTTGAACCTGCGTTGCGACCTGCAGGGTACCGGCGTGCGTGTGAGCAACATCGAGCCGGGCCTGTGCGAGAGCGAGTTCTCGCTGGTGCGTTTTGCCGGTGACCAGGCGCGTTATGACGCAACGTATGCGGGCGCCGAGCCGATTCAACCGCAGGACATTGCCGAGACCATCTTCTGGGTGCTCAACGCCCCGGCGCACATCAACATCAACCGCCTGGAGCTGATGCCGGTCAGCCAGACCTGGGGCGGGTTCGCGATCGACCGCAGCAGCAAGGCGTAAGTGTGGCGAGGAGGCTTGCCCTCCTCATCACCCAAGGCTCAGCCAAAATACTCGGCTAGCCCGCTGTAGCAGGTGGCCAGGTGGTAAGGCGTGGTCGAGGGCATGTCCCGGCGACTGACCGTGCCGCTGGTATCCAGGCATTCGTACCAGCCTCCGGCATGCAGGAAGCGGTCGGCCAAGGCGTTCAGTTGGCGCAGCAGCGAGGCTTCGCTGCCTGGGCGCAGGGTCAGGGCGCGCAGGTATTCCGCTTGTGCCCAGATACGCTGTGTGGCATCGCGAGGCCTGCCACCCTGTTCAAGGTCAAGCATGGCGCCCACGGCGCCTGTCTGCGGATCGACCCCCCACTGTTCGGTGACGGCGAAGGCGCGGTTCAGGGAGGCATGCAGGGTGGAGCCATGCAGGACTGGCGATGAGTCGAGCAGGAAGAACCATTCGAACTGGTGCCCCGGCTCAAACCAGTTATCCACAGCCTTGAGCGGCTTCTCCATCATCACCCCGTGCTGCGGGTCGATGAACTGCTGCTGCATGGCCTCGCACAGAGCCGTGAGTGCCGCCTGGACCGGGGCATCATCGCGTACCGACAGGGTCGCCAGAAACGCTTCGGCCAAGTGCATCAGCGGGTTCTGCAAGGGGCCGGAGCCGAGCGAAGACCAGTCACGGTCGAGGCTGGCTTCGTACAGGCCGTCGTCTGTGGCAAAGCGTTGAGCGAGTACTTCCAGGGCGGCATTGAGCACCGACTCCACCAAGGGCTCGCGGACCTTGCTCCAGTAGTGGGCGCAGGCAAAGAGGATGAAGGCGTGGGTGTAGAGGTCCTTGCGTTGATCCAGCGGCGCGCCGTGGGGGTCAATGCTGTAGAACCAACCGCCATGCTCGGCATCGTGGAAGTGCCGTTGCAACGAGCGGAACAAGGCCGCTGCGCGCGCTTCGGCCGCCGGCACCTCACCGATCAGGCTGGCGAACAGGTACAGCTGCCGTGCACAGGCCATGGCCCGGTAGCGCTGCGGCGGTAATGGCCGGTGCTCGGCATCCAGGGCCTCATAGGGCAGCGCCATGTCGCTGTTCCAGCCGGGGCCTTGCCAGAGCGGCACGATCACGTCCCGGAAATGCTGTTGCACGGTGGCAAACAGAGCGGTCAGTTCGGGCTGGGAGGCAGAGCGGGGAGCATGGGGCATTGGCTGGCGTCGTCACGGCAGGAGTGTTTGCGCGACATGGTAGCAGAGGGGCGGGGGGCAAGCTGCAAGCTTCAAGCGGCAAGCAAGAGCCGGTCAGCTTGCAGCTTGCGACTTAGCCTGCGAGCAACCAGGCCCCGGTCGCCGCCGATGCCGCTCCGGCCATGCGAACCAGCGGCGCGGCGGCTTGCGGCAACACCCGCACCACCGCGTAACCTGCGATATGCAAGGCGGCAGTCGCAATGACGAAGCCGATGGCGTAGGTCCAGGGGCTGGACATGGCCGGCAGCTCCAGGCCATGGGCCACGCCGTGGAACAGGGCAAACAAGGCGGTCGCGCCGACTGCCAGGCTCAGTGGCGGGCGCACTGCCAAGGCCACGGCCAGGCCCAGGGCCAGCACCGAGGCGGCAATCCCGCTTTCCAGTGCCGGCAGGCTCAGGCCTTCAAAACCCAGCAGCCCGCCCATCAGCAGGGTGCCGACGAAGGTACCCGGCAGTGCCCAGCGCGCGGCGCCTCGCTGTTGCGCGGCCCACAACCCCACGGCAAGCATTGCCAGCAAATGGTCCAGGCCACCGATCGGATGGCTGATGCCGGCCAGCAAGCCGTTGTCGCCATGACCGGGGTGGGCGAAGGCCAGGGTCGGTGTGAGCAGCAGGGCTGCGGTGGCAAAAAGGCGATGGAGTGTCATGACTGAGCTTCCTTGTTGAAAAGACGTGTGGATAACTTCAGGCCGCGCTCAGCAGCCCCTGGCGCTCGATGAAGGCAATGATTTCCTCAAGACCCTGGCCGGTCTTCTGATTGCTGAAGACAAACGGCTTGCCGTTGCGCATGCGCCGGGTGTCGCTGTCCATCATCGACAGCGAGGCACCTACCAGCGGCGCCAGGTCGATCTTGTTGATCACCAGCAGGTCTGATTTGCAGATGCCCGGCCCGCCTTTGCGCGGCAGCTTGTCGCCCGCGGAAACATCAATGACGTAGAGGGTCAGGTCCGACAGTTCCGGGCTGAAGGTGGCCGACAGGTTGTCACCGCCAGACTCCACCAGAATCAGGTCCAGGTCGGGAAAACGTCGGTTCAACTGATCCACCGCCTCGAGGTTGATCGAGGCGTCTTCGCGAATCGCCGTGTGCGGGCAGCCGCCGGTTTCCACGCCGATGATCCGCTCGGGCGCCAGGGCTTGATTGCGCACCAGGAAATCGGCGTCTTCGCGGGTATAGATGTCGTTGGTGACCACCGCCAGGTTGTAGCGCTCGCGCAGCGCCAGGCACAGGGCCAGGGTCAGCGCGGTTTTACCGGAACCGACCGGGCCGCCAATGCCGACGCGCAGAGGTTGTGCGTTCATGTGTTTCTCCTAGGATCGGAACAGACGGCTGTACTGGCGCTCATGGGCCATGCACGCCAGGGACAGGCCGAAGGCGGCGCTGCCATAGTGTTTGGGTTCAATGCTTGAAGCGCTCTGCTGAGCCTGTTGCAGCAGCGGTAGCAGTTCGCTGGTCAGCCGTTGCGCCGCTTGCTGGCCCAGCGGCAGGGTTTTCATCAGCACTGCCAATTGATTCTCCAGCCAGCTCCAGAGCCAGGCGGCCAGGGCATCGTGCGGGCTGATCTGCCAGGCGCGGGCGGCCAGTGCCCAGCCCAGGGCCAGGTGCGGTTCGGGGTGTTGTTCGAGGAAGTGGCGCGCGGCCTCATCCAGTTCCGGCAAACCGTTGAGCAGTTGCTGCAGGGAATAACCCATCTGCCGGCTTTCCTGATGTAGCTCGCGGGTTTCCCGGCTGGTGCGATGCTCCTCGCACCGTTGCGACAACTGCGCCCAGTCCTGCCCGGCAGCAGCGAGGCAATGGGCGAGCAACAGCGGCGCTTCGAAGCGCGCGAGGTTGAGCAGCAACTGGTCGCTGATCCAGCGTTTGGCCGATAGCGGGTCGCTCACGCGGCCGTTCTCCACGGCCATTTCCAGGCCCTGTGAATAGCTGTAGCCACCGATCGGCAGCTGTGGGCTGGCCAGTCGCAACAGCGCCCAGGCCGGGTTCACAGGCGCACGCCAAACTGATGGAGCCTGGGCGCATAGTTGAACGCCTCGTCACCGTGTCGCGAGTGATGATGGCCGCCGCCATAGGCACCGTGTTCCGGCTGGAACGGCGCTTCGATGGGGTCTGCTCTGGCGCCCAGTTGTTCGAGCATGGCCTTGAGTACGTAGTCGTCGAGCAGGCGCAGCCAGCCGTCACCGACTTGCAGGGCCACATGGCGATTACCCAGGTGGTAGGCGGCGCGGGTCAGTTCGAAGGGGTTGGCGCAGGTGACATGCAGCAGCTGTTCGGGGCGGGCGCAGACGCGCACGATACGGCCGTCTTCGGCTTCCAGGCATTCCCCGTCGTGCAGCGGCGGTTGTCCGCGCTCTAGAAACAACCCGACGTCTTCACCCTCGGCACTGAAGCAGCGCAGACGGCTTTTACTGCGCGCCTCGAAGTTCAAGTGCAGCTCTGCGACCCAGGCGGGTTGAGGGTCGATTCGGCGATGAATCACCAGCATTGGAAGGCTTCCAGCAAAGGACTATGCAATGGCTAGAGCAAGGGGCTTGCCAATAGCGCGAGCTGTAGGAGATTTCAGCTATTGCCTAGGGAATGCTAGAAGGTGGTGCGGGAAACCGGAGAGGGGTATGGTGTGATTTGGTGCAAAAAACTTCCGTGGCGCACCAAATCACGGCGCGGACGAACAAGCACAGAGGGTTACTCCGTGCTGCCCAACCCCTGCCAATGCTTGAGACCAATAAAGATAAAGCGCAGCTGCTGGGTGATCTTTGCCTGGGGCGTCAGGTGAGCGGGGAGCGCCTCGGCGGGTGGGTCGATGATGTCCGGGAGGGTGGCGAATACGCTCTTGACGATGAGGTCCGCCATCACCGACAAACCGGCAAAGTCCAGGTGTTGCAGCTTGGGCATCAATGACAGGTCGGCCGCCAGGTCTGAGCTGATGTTCTCGCGCAGCTTGCCGATGGCCAGGCGTACGGGCAGTGAGCCGCCGTATTGCTCGCGGGCCAGGAACAGAAACTGCGAGCGGTTGGCGGCCACGACGTCGAGAAAGATCCGCACCGAGGCGTCGATGATCCCGCCCATGACGAACTCGTTGTGGCGCACCAGGCGGATGGTTTCCCGGAACGTCTGGCCGACTTCGCTGACCAGCTCCAGGCCCAGTTGATCCATATCGGCAAAATGCCGGTAGAAACCGGTCGGGACAATACCTGCGGTTTTCGCTACTTCGCGCAGGCTCAGGCTGCCGAATCCTCGGCCGCACTGCATCAGGTGGCGGGCAGCGTCCATCAGGGCGTTGCGGGTCTGTTGTTTCTGTTCGGCGCGGGGCAGCATCAGGCGGCTGACTTCTAATCAAGGACAGCGGCGCACTCTAGCAAATCAGCTTTGCCGGCGTCGATCTTGAGTGGGGTGTAATCAGGCGGGGCGTAGCGGGAGCAACATTACACAATGTCAAAGCCCGATCCTGGGATCGGGCTTTTTTCCAGGGCCACCATGGGCTTAGCTCACAGCGCTGTTGCGTTCGATAACGCGGTCACCACCACCTTCGGCAACGGTCTGGCCTTGTGGGGTGCGGTTGTAGCCATCCTCAACCAGGCCTTTTTCTTCCAGGCGATCACGACCACCTTCGGCAACGGTCTGGCCTTGTGGGGTACGGTCGTAGCCATCGGCGGCGATTTTGTTGCGTTCCAGCAAGCGGTCAGATCCACCTTCAGCTACGGTCTGGCTGAACGCCGAGTGGTTGCCTTTGACTTGCGGAGTGGCTTGTTCGGCCGCTGGCAGGGCAAACGCATTAGCGGCCAGGATCGAAAGGGTAAGGCTAAGCAGTAATTGGCGTTTCATGATCGAGTGCTCCGTGGGTGGGCGGTAAAGTGGGTACGGAGCCAATGCTACGCTCGATAAGTCGATACAAAAGTTCATAAGGACAATGGTAATAATCAACAGAATTGATTGTTCTGCTGAGCGCCTCTAGACCGGGCGTTTGCGCAGAGTGCTCTGGCACCGAGGTAGTTGTTTGCGACCCGCAGGCGGGCCGAAAATGGCGGGCGATGGACCGCTGCCAGGAGGGTGCGTCGGGGAGAAAGCTGGGCCTTTTTGCGCGCCCCCCGACTTTGTCGTTAAACCTGCGGGCCATTTGCCAGTCGTAGTGTTTATGCCCGGGCGATTCATGGCCTGGCGTTTCTTGCGTGCGCCGCAGTACGGGCGCCGAGTGGTCATCAGGAGTCCTGTGCAATGACGCGCACCCGTAAAATATTCACCTGGGCCTTCACCAGTCTGGCGCTGCTGATGGCCTCGCTGGTCGTGATCATCCTGTTCTTTGACTGGAACCGGATCAAACCCGACCTCAATGCCAAGGTGTCCGAAGAGTTGCATCGTTCCTTCGCGATCAACGGCAACCTGTCGGTGGTCTGGCAGCGTGATGTCGACGAGGGAGGCTGGCGCGCCTGGGTGCCTTGGCCCCATGTGGTGGCCGAGGACCTGAGCCTGGGCAACCCGGATTGGTCGAAGCAGCCGCAAATGGTCAATCTCAAGCGGGTCGAGTTGCGCATCTCGCCGTTGGCCCTGTTGGTGCAGCGAGTGGTGATTCCGCGCATCGATCTCACCGAACCCGTTGCACGCCTGCAACGACTGGAGGACGGTCGCGCCAACTGGACGTTCACCTTCGATCCCAAGGATCCGAATGCCGAACCGTCCCGCTGGGGGGTGGAAATCGGTGCAATCGGCTTCGACAAGGGGCATGTCACCCTCGACGATCAGCACTTGAAAACCTCGCTCGACCTGCTGATCGATCCGTTGGGCAAACCGATCCCGTTCAGCGATATCGTCGGGGACAAGACCGCCAAAAAAGCTCGGGAGAAGGGGGCGGCGCCGCAGGACTATGCATTTGCGCTCAAGGTCAAAGGCCTGTATCACGGCCAGGTGCTTTCAGGCGAGGGCAAGATTGGCGGGCTATTGGCATTGCAGGACGCGGCCAGACCGTTCCCGCTACAGGTACAGGCCCGGATTGCCGATACCCGGGTCGAGCTGGCGGGGACTCTCACCGACCCACTGAGCCTCGGTGCACTGGACCTGCGGTTGAAGCTGGCCGGTACCAGCCTGGGCAATCTCTATCCGTTGACCGGCGTCACCCTGCCGGACTCCTCACCCTATGCCACGGACGGTCACCTGATCGCCAACCTGCGCGCGCGAGAGGGTGCGACGTTCCGCTATGAGGACTTCAATGGCACCATCGGCGGCAGCGACATTCATGGCAACCTGGTTTACGTGGCCCGTCAGCCACGACCCAAACTCAGTGGTGCGCTGGTCTCCAATCAACTGCTGTTCGCGGACCTTGCACCGTTGATCGGCGCCGACTCCAATGCCAAGCAAAAGGCACGCGGCGGTGACAGCAAGCAGCCAGCAGACAAGGTACTGCCGGTCGAGGCGTTTCGTACCGAGCGTTGGCGTGACATGGATGCCGACGTCGAGTTCACCGGCAAGCACATCGTGCACAGCGAGAAACTACCGTTCAACGACCTGTTTGCCCATGTGGTGCTCACCGACGGTCAGCTGAATCTGGAGCCGCTGCGTTTTGGCGTGGCGGGCGGCAAGCTGGATGCGCAGGTCCGCCTCGACGGTCGAACCACGCCACTGGAAGGGCGGGCAAAACTGAGCGCCCGTGGTTTCAAACTCAAGCAGTTGTTCCCGACCTTCGAGCTGATGAAGACCAGTTTGGGCGAGCTTAACGGTGACGCCGACATCGCGGGGCATGGCAACTCGGTGGCGGCGTTGCTGGGCAGCGCCAACGGCGACCTGAAACTACTGATCAACGATGGCGCAATCAGTCGTGAGTTGATGGAACTGGCGGGGCTGAACATCGGCAACTATGTGGTTGGCAAAATCTTTGGTGACCAAGATGTGAAGATCAACTGCGCCGCCGCCGACTTCGGTATCAAGAGTGGCCTGGCGACGTCGCGTCTGTTTGTGTTCGACACCGAGAACGCGATCGTCTACATCGACGGCACGGCCAACATGGCCACTGAACAGCTGGACCTGACCATATCCCCCGAGTCCAAGGGCTGGCGCCTGATTTCCCTGCGTTCGCCGCTGTATGTTCGCGGCACGTTCATAAAGCCGGAAGCCGGGGTCAAGGGCGTGCCGTTGATGCTGCGCGGCGCGGGGATGGTGGCGCTGGGGGTGCTTGCGGGCCCCGCAGCGGGCTTGCTGGCACTGGTGGCGCCGAGCGAGGACGCGCCGAACCAGTGTGCGCCGTTGCTGGAGCAGATGAAGTTGGGTAAGGCGCCGAAGACGGTGAAGGGTTGAGAACTACACCGTTGTCGGTGTTGAGCGCTAATGGGGTTTGATACTCCATTGGTGCTGTGTAGGCAGGATGCATGCTTGCGGATATTCAGATCTCATTCGGTGGTGGCAGGCGGATTGATGTGAAACAAATGGGTTTGGGTTTTTGTTGTGTGAAATGGTTTATGTTTTATGTGCGAGCTTGATCGATCCTGATTTCAATTGGATTGGGTTGGCGTTTCAGGTCTTTTAGAAAACCGGTCATGCCTACTGCGTGTTTTTCTTCCCAAGACAGAATAGGTTCGAAGATCGACCCAATGTTCGTTACATCGACTGTAGTGGGTCTGACAGTCGTGCTTCCTCTTCCAACCACTGAAAAAACGCCCGAACTGACGGATGCCGCTCGCGCCCCGGCACGCACAGTGCACTGTAACCGGCACCATTGACCTGAACCTCTGGGCGATAACCCACCAGTAAGCCACTGGCGACACTTTCCGATACCAGAATGTTGCTGGCCAGCACCAGACCTTGGCCGGCTATCGCGGCTTGCAGGGCGTAATGCTCTTCATCGTATTCGCGGGTGACCGGGTGGTTGCTCAGCCAGGTTTCCCCGGCCTGGGCGCACCAGGCTGCCCAGCCGTGAGCATAGAGTTTGGCGTTGTGCCAATTCACGCTGATCAATGTCGGTGGTCGACGACTGGCCAGCGCCACTTGCCCGGGGGAGCCGTAGACGCCGAATTGTTCGTCGAACAGGCATTGGCCGTAGAGGTTCGGGTAGTCCTCCAGGCTATAGCGGATGGCCAGGTCGACGCTGGCGTCCTGATGCAGGTCGATCACTTCGCAATGGGTGTCCAGGCGCAGCTTGATGTTCGGATGGCTGGCGTAGAACCGCCCCAGGCGTGGCACCAGCCATAGAGTAGCGAAGGCCGCGGTGGTGGAAATCATCAGCGTGGTGCCGCTGCGTTGGGGGCGCAGGGTGTCGACGCTCTGCGCCACTTCCAGCAAGGCCCCATGCAGGCTACGAAACAAGCGCTCACCACCGTCGGTCAGTTGCACGCGGCGTGGCAGGCGTTCGAACAGGGGCACGCCGAGCCAGGTTTCCAGTGCGCGAATCTGGTGGGAAATCGCGGTTGGCGTCACTGACAGCTCCTCGGCGGCCGCCTTGAAACTCAGCAGGCGCGAGGCTGATTCGAACGCACGCAGGGCGGTCAAGGGGAGCGAAGCGAACATCGTGGGACTCCATGGATGAGATCAATTCATCCGGACTGATTTTTACTCATTTGAAGAAGGCCGGCTGCGAGCTTCAAGCTGCAAGCCGAAAGCTATTCAAGTTTAGTCTTCGGGAGATTGAGATGAGTAAAATTCTTGTGGTTCACGCCAGCCCCCGTGGCGACCGCTCCCATTCCCGGCGCTTGGCCGAAGTGTTTTTAGCGGCTTGGCAGGCACAACATCCTTACGCGCAGTTGACCCGTCGAGAAGTGGGGCGGGCGTTGATTCCGCCGGTAAACGAAGCGTTTATCGCTGCGGCCTTTCATCCTGACCCCGAGGCCCGGTCCCTGTCGATGCAGGCCGATCTGGCGCTCAGCGATCAGTTGGTCGCCGAGTTGCTCGAGCATGATGGGCTGGTGATTTCCACGCCCATGCACAACTTCAGCGTGCCCAGCGGTCTCAAGGCCTGGATCGACCAGATCGTGCGCCTGGGCCTGACCTTCAACCACTCGCTGGACAACGGCATCGCCCAGTACGAACCGCTGGTGAAGGGCAAGAAAGCCCTGATTGTCACCAGCCGTGGCGGTTTCGGTTTCGGCCCCGGTGGCGAGAACGAGGCCATGAACCACGCCGATCCCTTGCTGCGCACGGCGCTGGGGTTTATCGGCCTCGACGAGGTCACGGTGGTTGCGGCCGAAGGTGAAGAGTCCGCCGAACGCACTTTTGCCGTGTCAGTCGCCGAGGCCGAGCAACGCCTGCGGGCGCTGGCCCGGGTGTTTTGAAGTGGCCTGGTTGTTCCTGCTGGTCGCTGCCGGGTTCGAAGTGACGTTCGCCATGGGCATGAAATACGCCGAAGGCTTCACCCGGTTGTGGCCGTCGCTGATCACCGTGGCGGCGGCCGTGGGCGGGATCTACTTCCTGACCCTGGCCATGCGCGAATTGCCGGTGAGCATTGCCTACCCGATCTGGACGGCCATCGGATCGCTGGGCACGGTGTTCCTGGGCTTCGCCTTGTTGGGCGAAAGCCTGACGCCGGTCAAGCTGGTGTCGGTTGCCTTGATCGTGGCGGGGGTGGCAGGCTTGAAATAGGCGTCGGGGAATGTCATAGACGCAGGGTAAAGGTGTCATCTTCGATGGCGAGGCGGGTGGCCGACGTCTTGCTTCCCAGCCTGGACCTTCCCAACGATCACAAGGATGTTTGCCCATGTCGCAGGAAACCGCCACGCGCTACCCCTTGGTATTGGTCCCGGGCATGCTCGGTTTTGTTCGTTTGCTGGTGTACCCGTACTGGTACGGGATCATCCCGGCGTTGCGCCGGGGTGGGGCTTTGGTGTTCGCCGTGCAGGTTTCGCCGGTGAACTCCAATGAAGTCCGCGGCGAAGAACTGCTGATGCAAATCGAGGACATCGTGCGTGAAACCGGAGCCGGCAAGGTCAATCTGATTGGCCACAGCCAGGGTGCGCTGACCGCCCGATACGCTGCGGCCAAGCGTCCGGATCTGGTGGCCTCGGTGACGTCGGTTGCCGGCCCCAACCATGGCTCGGAACTGGCGGATTACCTGCACCGGCACTACCCGCCCGACAGTGCGAAAGGCCGTGTACTGAGTGCGCTACTGCGCATGGTCGCGTGGGTGATGGGGGTACTGGAAACCGGTCATCACGTGCGCAAATGGCCGGTGGACTTAGACGCCTCGCACAACTCCCTGACGGGCGAAGGCGTTGCCCTGTTCAACCAGCGTTATCCACAGGGCTTGCCTGAAGCGTGGGGCGGACAGGGGCCTGAGTGGGTCAACGGTGTGCGCTACTACTCCTGGTCCGGCACCTTGCAACCCGGCAAGACCGATCGGGGCGGCAATCTGCTGGACGGCACCAACCGTAGCTGCCGCTTGTTCGCTCACACCTTTGTCCGCGAGGCGGGGCAGTGCGACGGCATGGTCGGGCGTTACAGCTCGCACCTGGGGACGGTGATCGGCGATGACTACCCGCTGGATCATTTCGACATTGTTAACCAGTCGCTGGGGCTGGTGGGCAAAGGCGCCGATCCGGTGCGCCTGTTTGTCGAGCATGCGCAGCGGTTGAAAGCAGCGGGTATATAGCCACAGAAGATCATGCGCGACCGAGCACAGTGGTCCAGCGCTCGGACAGCAGCACCCCACCCAATGTCATCAGCCCGCCCACCAGGTGGTATAGCGCCAACTGCTCATGCAGGACCACGGCGGCAATCAGGGCGGTGATCAATGGCAGCAAGTTGAAAAACAGCGTGGTCCGGCTCGGCCCCAGGCGCACCACGGCCTGCATCCATGCCAGGGGGGCGACCATCGAGGCGAGCAGGCAGGCGTAGAGCACCAGCGGAATATTCTGCAAGGTCGGGCCGACCTTGGGCGAGGCCACGAACAGCGGAAACAGCACCACCACCGCCACCAGCACCTGTAGGTAGAGCAGCACCAGGGGCGGCAGGCGCAGCTGCCATTTCTTCAGCAGGGTGCTGTAGATCGCGTAGGCCAGGGTCGCGATCAGCATCATCGCATCACCGAGATTGACCCCGTGCTCCAGCAGCGCGCCGAGGCTGCCGGACGAGATCACCACCAGCACCCCGGCCAAGGACAATACCGCCCCCGCCAGCGCACCGGCCGTCAGCCGTTGGCCAAGACTGACGATCGCCATGGCCAATGACATCAACGGCATCAGTGACAGGATGATGCCCATGTTGGTGGCGGTGGTCAGGGCGGCGGCGAAGTACGCCAGGCTTTGATACATCGCCATGCCCAGTACGCCGAGGATGAAGATCCTCGTCAGGTTCGGGCGAATCACTGGCCAATGGTTGATCACCGGTTTGAGCATGAAGGGCGTGAACAGTATCCCGGCGAGCAGCCAGCGATAGAAACCGATCTCGGCGGGGAAAATCGCACCGGCCGACATTTTGGTGATCACGGTGTTACCGGCCCAGATGAAAATGGCCAGCAGGGGATAAGCGTATTGCATGGGAAAAACCAGAACGTTGATGAAGCGCGATTATCCCCTGTCTGGATCAATGCCTATACTTCGATCCAGACAACCCGCCCTTGAATCCGGACAGCATGAACAGAAAGCCTATCGATCTGCTGGATTTCAGCGGTTTACCGGCGCCGGTGTACTTCCGCTACGCCGACTTCGACGCCCACAGCCACGCATTGGCCCATCGCCACCCCTGGGGCACCCTCGAGTATTCGGCGCACGGCGTAATGCACATGGACATCGCCGGCAGTCGCTTCATGTCGCCCCCTCAATACGCGGTGTGGGTGCCTCCGCACACCGAGCACAGCTTTTACAGTGCTCAACCGATCACCTACCGCGCGGTGTGCCTGGCACCGGAGATCTGCCGTGATCTGCCGCAGCAGGCCTGCACCCTGGCGATCAGCGACATCCTCAAGGCGATCCTCAAGGACTTTGCCGCCCGTGACGTGAAGATCGCGCAGCACCCAGCCGACGTTCGCCTGGCCCAGGTGCTGGTGGACCAGTTGCACCTGGCGCCGGTGCATGAGTGTTACTTGCCTTACGCCAGCAGCGCCGGACTGCTGGGCATACTGGAAGCCTTGCAGGCCGACCCTGGGGACAACCGGCCATTGGCGCAATGGGCTGAGCAGATCCACGTCAGTGAGCGAACCCTGGCGCGCCAGTGTGTGCGTGAGCTGGGCATGAGCTTCGGCGAATGGCGTCAGCGCCTGCGGTTCCTGGCCTCGATCGAGGCGCTGGACAGTCCTCGCAGCATTCAGGAAATCGCCTTTGACATGGGCTACAGCACAGCCTCGGCGTTTATTGCGATGTTTCAGCGCCAGGCCGGTTGCACCCCCGAGCACTATCGCCGTACCAGCCTGGATAGTTGATGAACCTGTTGCAGGCTTTATCTACACTAAGGCCCAAAAGTCTGCCGACACAATACCTAGTGCTGACATCCGAACGCTGGCAGACTGCCGATCCTTTCACGCCGTTTGTTTTGAGGCTGTATGCCAACGTTTTCTCAGCGTCACGTGTTGCTGTCAGTCAGTTGGGTAATCATTTTTGGTGGTTTGTTGCTGGTATTGCCGTTGCGACTTCTGCCGAGCCTGCTGGCCGGATTACTGGTGTTCGAGCTGGTCAACATGCTCACGCCACAGCTGCAACGGCTGATAGAAGGGCGGCGAGCACGCTGGCTCGCCGTGGCGTTGCTTGGCACCCTGGTGGTCAGTGTGCTGGCGTTGATCTTTGCCGGTGCGTTCAGCTTTTTGTTGCATGAGGCGGAAAATCCCGGGGCCTCCCTGGACAAATTCATGGGCGTGGTCGACAAGGCGCGCGGGCAACTACCACCGTTCGTCGACGCCTACCTGCCCGCCAGTGCCGCGGAGTTTCGCGTGGCGATCGGTGAATGGCTGAGCAAACACCTGAGTGATCTGCAACTGGTGGGCAAGGACGCTGCGCATATGTTCGTCACGTTGCTGATTGGCATGGTGCTGGGGGCGATCATTGCCTTGCAGAGCATACCGGATGTCACCAAGCGCAAACCTTTAGCCGCCGCCCTGTTCGATCGCCTGCATCTGCTGGTGCAAGCCTTTCGCAATATCGTCTTCGCCCAGATCAAGATCTCCCTGCTCAACACGGTCTTCACCGGGATCTTCCTGGCGGTGGTGCTGCCGATGTTCGGGATCCAGCTGCCGTTGACCAAGACCCTGATCGTGCTGACGTTCCTGTTGGGCCTGCTGCCGGTGATCGGCAACCTGATCTCCAACACACTGATCACCATCGTCGGTTTGTCATTGTCGATCTGGGTGGCCGTCGCGGCGCTGGGTTACCTGATTGTTATCCACAAGCTGGAGTACTTCCTCAACGCGCGGATCGTCGGTGGGCAGATCAGTGCCAAGTCGTGGGAGTTACTGCTGGCGATGCTGGTGTTCGAGGCCGCGTTCGGCCTGCCGGGGGTGGTGGCAGGGCCGATTTACTACGCGTACCTGAAGAGCGAATTGAAGCAGGCGGGATTGGTATAAGAGCAGTTGCAAGATTTAAGCTTCAAGCTGCAAGTAGCTTGCGAACACCGCACTTGCTCTTGCTTGCCGCTTGAAGCTTGCAACTTGTAGCTGCCCCTCAGCCATACCGCTTCATGGCGTCAATCGCCAGACCGCTGCCAATGCTGCCAAAGATGTTCCCTTCCACATGGCGCGCGTTCGGCAGCATGGCCGAGACGCTATTGCGCAAGGCCGGGATCCCGCTCGAACCGCCGGTGAAGAACACCGTGTCGACTTGCTCGACACCCACGTTGGCGTCGTTCAGCAGTTGGGTGACGCTATTGCGCACGCGCTCGAGCAAGCCATCGATGGCCGATTCGAACAGTGCCCGGCTCAGCTCCACGCTTAGACCCGATTCGATGCGATCCAGCGGCACATGACGGTTGTCCGCGTGGGTCAGCTGGATCTTGGTTTCTTCGACTTCCATCGCCAGCCAGTGCCCGGCGCGTTGCTCAATCAGCTTGAACAGACGGTCGATGCCACCGGTGTCCTCGATGTCGTAACGCATGCTGCCCAGGGCAATCTGGGATTTTTGCGAGTAGACCGAGTTGATGGTGTGCCAGGTCGCCAGGTTCATGTGGTGACTGGTGGGCATGTAGGCGCCGCTTTTCATCCGGCTGCCGTAGCCGAACATCGGCATCACGCCTTGCAGGCTCAGCTGTTTGTCGAAGTCGGTCCCGCCGACGTGTACGCCGCCGGTGGCGAGGATGTCGTCCTGGCGCTGGTCCAGGCCACGGCGCTCAGGCGACAGGCGCACCAGCGAGAAGTCGGAGGTACCACCGCCGATGTCGACAATCAGTACCAGCTCTTCTTTCTCGATGGTCGACTCGTAGTCGAATGCCGCGGCAATCGGTTCGTACTGGAACGACACTTCCTTGAAGCCGATCTTGCGCGCCACTTCCACCAACGTGTCTTCGGCTTCCTTGTCGGCGACCGGGTCGTCGTCGACGAAGAACACCGGACGACCCAGCACCACTTCTTCGAACTCCCGACCGGCGGCGGCCTCGGCGCGTTGCTTCAGTTGGCCGATGAACAGCCCCAGCAGGTCCTTGAACGGCATGGCCGTGCCCAGCACGCTGGTGTCGTGCTTGATCAGCCTGGAACCCAGCAGGCTCTTGAGCGAGCGCATCAGGCGGCCTTCATAGCCTTCCAGGTACTCGTGCAACGCCAGGCGGCCGTACACCGGGCGGCGTTCTTCGATGTTGAAGAAGACCACCGAAGGCAGGGTGATCTTGTCGTCCTCCAGCGCGATCAGCGTTTCCATGCCGGGGCGCAGCCAGCCGACAGTGGAGTTGGACGTGCCGAAGTCGATACCGCAGGCACGGGCCGCAGATGCGTTTTTCATGTCTTTCGAGTTCCGGTTAAAAAACGGCCGCGCAGTGTATGCCAGTGCGGCACAGAACCGAAGGCCGACTATCCGCTAAATCTCAGCTTTCCGCGCCTTGAAAGACTATCCTTGTTCCCCAAACTTACAGGCATGGCTTGGCAGCCACGGCGCGATCAACGGATTCGCCCGGCTGCCGATAAACTTCTGACGCGCTGTCCGGTCACAACCTTGAGATCGGTCAAGCCTGCTGCGACCCATCGGTGCAAGCTGGCAGGCGGCGCGTATCGATAACGGATGGTGATTCGAGCGATGGACTTCAAAGACTATTACAAGATACTCGGTGTGGAGCCGACCGCTGACGACAAGGCGATCAAGGCCGCCTATCGCAAGCTGGCGCGCAAGTACCACCCCGATGTCAGCAAGGAAAAGGACGCTGAAGCCAAGTTCAAGGACGCCTCGGAGGCGTATGAGGCGCTGAAAAGCGCCGACAAACGCGCCGAATACGATGAGTTGCGCCGTTACGGCCAGCATGGCCAGCCGTTCCAGGGGCCGCCGGGCTGGCAGAGCCGTGGTGGTTTTGGCGGCGGTCAGGACGCAGGTGACTTCTCGGACTTCTTCAGTTCGATCTTCGGTAACCGTGGCCCGGGCTTCGGTGGTGGACAGCCTGGCCGTAGCGCCGGTCGGCGAGGGCAGGACGTGGAAATGGAATTGGCGGTCTTTCTTGAAGAGACCCTGTCGAGCGAGTCGAAGAAGATCAGCTTCCAGGTGCCGCAGTACAACGCTGCCGGTCAGCACGTCAGCAACACCAGCAAGAGCCTGAACGTGAAGATCCCGGCCGGTGTCACCGATGGCGAGCGCATCCGGCTCAAGGGCCAGGGCGCACCGGGTATCGGTGGTGGCGCCAATGGCGACCTGTACCTGACCATTCGCTTTGCACCGCACCCGAAATTTGATGTGGAAGGCGAAAACCTGATCATCACCTTGCCGTTGGCGCCATGGGAACTGGCGCTGGGTGCCGAGGTGGCAGTGCCGACCCTGACGGGCAAGATCAACCTCAAGGTCCCGGCCGGTAGCCAGAACGGCCAGCGCATGCGCGCCAAGGGCCATGGCCTGCTGAACAAGGCGGGCGAACGCGGTTACCTGTTCGTGCAGCTGAAGGCGGTGATGCCCAAGCACAGTGACGACGAGGTCAAGGCCTTGTGGCAGGAACTGGCGAAGAAGGCGGCGTTCAATCCGCGAGAACACTTTTGATCGGCGCATATTCCAGCGCCTGAGCAATGGAGTCATTGACTATGAGCAGTCCCCTGATCGTTCAACTGGACATGGCAGAATTCTGTGAGGCGACCGGTTTACCCGACGTCTACGTGATCGAAATCGTCGAGCACGGCATCCTCGAACCTCAGGGCGCACAGCCCGGGGACTGGCGTTTCAACGACGTCGAACTGGCCCTGGCCAAACGCGCCGCGAAATTGCGGCGCGACCTGGAGCTGGAATGGGAAGGCGTCGCCCTGGCGCTGGACCTGCTTGAAGAAGTGCAGCAGTTGCGTGCCGAGAACCGGATGCTCAAGCAGCGGTTGGGGCGGTTGGTCGTCGAATAGCCGCCCATCGCGACGCCTGAGCAAGGGGGAGGGCCAAGCCCTCTCCGCCACATAAGCGGGAACGCCAGAACCCGCTGGATGGTTCGCCGATGGCACTGCGCAGGAAGACCACCTCAGAACAGGAAATACCGCTGCGCCATCGGCAAGGTCTCTGCCGGCTCACACCACAGTAACTCACCGTCAGCCTTGACCTGATAAGTCTGCGGATCGACCTCGATGCTCGGCAGGTAGTCGTTGTGGATCAGGTCGGTTTTCTGCACGTCGCGACATCCCTTGACCACGGCAATTTTCTTCTTCAAGCCCAGCGCTTCGGGGAGGCCGGCGTCGTGGGCTGCCTGGCTGATGAAGGTCAGGCAGGTGGCGTGCAGCGAGCCACCAAAGCTTGCAAACATCGGGCGGTAGTGCACCGGTTGCGGCGTCGGGATCGAGGCGTTGGCGTCGCCCATCAGGCTGGCGGCGATGGCGCCGCCCTTGAGGATCAGCGTCGGCTTCACCCCGAAAAACGCCGGTCGCCACAGCACCAGATCGGCCCACTTGCCCACTTCGATCGAGCCGACTTCATGGCTGATGCCGTGGGTGATCGCCGGGTTGATGGTGTACTTGGCGATGTAGCGTTTGGCGCGGAAGTTGTCGTTGCCCTCGCCATCTCCCGGTAGCGGGCCGCGCTGTTTTTTCATTTTGTCGGCGGTCTGCCAGGTGCGGGTGATGACTTCGCCGACCCGGCCCATGGCCTGGCTGTCGGAGCTGATCATCGAGAACGCGCCGAGGTCGTGGAGGATGTCTTCGGCGGCGATGGTTTCACGGCGGATGCGGCTTTCGGCGAAGGCCACGTCTTCGGCAATGCTCGGGTCCAGATGGTGACAGACCATGAGCATGTCGAGGTGTTCGTCGATGGTGTTGCGGGTGAACGGTCGGGTCGGGTTGGTCGAGCTTGGTAACACGTTGGTGAAACCGCAGGCCTTGATGATGTCCGGCGCGTGGCCGCCACCGGCACCTTCAGTGTGGTAGGTGTGGATGGTCCGGCCCTTGAAGGCGGCGAGGGTGGTCTCGACGAAGCCCGATTCGTTGAGGGTGTCGGTGTGAATCGCCACTTGCACGTCGTACCGGTCGGCGACGCTCAGGCAGTTGTCGATGCTGGCCGGGGTGGTGCCCCAGTCTTCGTGCAACTTGAGACCGATGGCGCCGGCCTTGACCTGCTCGATCAGCGGCTCCGGCAGGCTGGCGTTGCCCTTGCCGGTGAGGCCGATGTTCATCGGGAAGGCATCGGCCGCCTGAAGCATCCGCGCCAGGTGCCAGGGGCCCGGGGTGCAGGTGGTGGCGTTGGTGCCGGTCGCGGGCCCCGTGCCGCCGCCGATCATGGTGGTGACGCCGCTCATCAGCGCTTCTTCGATTTGTTGCGGGCAGATGAAGTGGATGTGGGTGTCGATGCCACCCGCCGTGAGGATCATGCCTTCGCCGGCGATCACTTCGGTGCTGGCGCCAATGGAGATGTCGACGTCGGGCTGGATATCCGGGTTGCCCGCCTTGCCAATTGCCGCGATGCGTCCGTCCTTGAGGCCGACGTCGGCCTTGACGATGCCCCAGTGGTCGATGATCAGCGCATTGGTGATCAGGGTGTCGACGACATCGGCAGCCAGTAACTGGCTTTGCCCTTGACCGTCGCGGATCACCTTGCCGCCGCCGAACTTCACTTCTTCGCCGTAGGTGGTGAAGTCCTTTTCGACCTCGATCCACAGCTCGGTATCGGCCAGGCGGACCTTGTCACCTACGGTGGGGCCGAACATGTCGGCATAGGCTTGTCTTGAGATTTTCATGTGCTTGCCTTGAAAGTGAGGTGCGGCAGTCCGCGTCCATGGTGGCGAGGGAGGTCTGTCAGTCGAGGTCACCCATGATCTGCCCGGAAAAACCGAACACCCGCCGATGACCGGCCAGGTCCACCAGTTCGACTTCCCGACTTTGTCCCGGCTCAAAGCGCACGGCAGTGCCGGCGGGGATGTTCAGGCGCATGCCGCGGCTGGCGGCGCGGTCGAAGGTCAGGGCGTCGTTGGTTTCGAAAAAGTGGAAGTGCGAACCCACCTGAATCGGCCGGTCGCCGCTGTTGGCGACGGTCAGGCTCTGGGTGCGACGAGCGACGTTGAGCTCGATGTCACCGGGTGCGATCTGATATTGGCCAGGAATCATTCAGGTTGCCCCAGGGTCTTGAAGTAGATGGCGGTCGGGGTGTAGCGACCGTCCGGGCTTTGGCAGTAGTTGGGCAGTTCACCGACACGGGTGTACCCCAGAGACTGATAAAACGCCTCGGCCGGCGAACCGGCTTCGGTATCGAGGTACAGCAGGCCGCGTTTGTGCTGGCGTGCAGCGAGCTCCAGGGTGCTCATCAGCTGTTGACCAAGACCACGGCGCCGCGCCTCGTACAGCACTTGCAGCTTTTGCACCTCGGCGCGGTTGCGACCATTGGCTTTCTGGCACAGCCCCAGTTGCACGCTGGCCAGGACCTTCTCTTCATCCACCACCACCCACAGCAACAGGCTGCCGCTCTCAAGGTCAGCCTGCAGCGCCTTGATGTAGGCGCGGGCCTGGTTGTCGTCGAGGTCGGCCATGAAGCCAATCGAGGCGCCGTGATTGACGGCATCGAACAGCAGCTCGGTCAGGCCCTGGCGGTAGTGGGCAAAACTCTCGGCATTGACGTGTCGCAGTTGGGCGGCGTTCATGGTGTTTCACTCCTTGTGAAAGACCGGTGGCTGGGCACCGGGGTCGAGGGTCAATTGCATGAAGGTCAGGTCCAGCCAACGACCAAACTTGGTGCCCACTTGGGGCATTTGCCCGGTGATGACGAAGCCTGCCCGCTCATGCAGGCGAATCGAAGCGGCGTTGCCACTTTCGATGGCGGCGACCATCACGTGTTTGCCGCAGTCCCTGGCCCGCTCGATCAGCACTTCCATCAGGCGTGGGCCAAGACCGTTGCTGCGTTGGTCGCTGCGTACGTACACCGAATGCTCGACGGTGTGGCGGAATCCGTCGAAGGGCCGCCAGTCGCCGAATGAGGCATAGCCGAGTACGTTGTGGTCGGCGTCGACGATCACCAGGACCGGGTAGCCCTGGGCTTGGCGGGCGACGAACCAGGCCTGGCGATTGTCCAGGTCCACGGCCTGTTCGTTCCAGATGGCCGTGGTGTTCAGGACCGCATCGTTGTAGATGTCACGGATCGCCGGCAGGTCGTCATGCAGGGCGTCGCGGATGTGAAAAGTCATGGCGCGGTCTCAGGCGATGGGTTGGTGGACGGTGACCAGTTTGGTGCCGTCGGGAAAGGTGGCTTCGACCTGGATCTCCGGGATCATTTCCGGGATGCCTTGCATCACCTGTTCGCGGGTCAGCAGGGTGGTGCCGTAATGCATCAGCTCGGCGACTGTCTGGCCGTCACGTGCGCCTTCGAGCAGCGCCGCGCTGATGTAGGCCATGGCTTCCGGGTAGTTGAGTTTCACGCCACGGGCCAATCGTCGTTCGGCAACCAGGCCGGCCGTGAAGATCAGCAACTTGTCTTTTTCGCGTGGGGTCAGGTCCATGGGCAATCCGTCAGGGCAGATAAAAAATGGTGGTCTGCAAATGCAGGCAACAGCATGAGTCAGGTGCTCCATATTCTTGGCGGCACCGCTTCGCGGCCGAGCAGGGCCGGGCGAAGCAACGTCCATAATGCAATTAGCCAGTTCCGTGCCAGCAGTGCCTCACTGGCCAGGCAGCGGGCGACCAACAGCCCGGGCAGCTGGGTCAGATCGCCGCGCACGTCGCTGGCCAGCGAGCGGCATTGTTCGAGCAGTTCAGTGTCAATCTCTCCGGTCACCAGCAAGGTCGCCCAAACCGGTGAGCCGTCCAGCCCGATCGGCGAATCGAGCAGTCCATCCCCGCCGACAATGCGCTGACGTTCATGCCAGAGCAACTGGCCGTCGCGGCGGATATCGAGTCGTGATTGAAAGTGCCCGCACGCGAAGCGTTCGCCACTGGCCGGACGCCCCAGAGCGACCACATCCCAATAGAACAACCGGGCATCGCCTTGCAGATCGATCCGGGCGGCGAGTTCGGCCTGGGCGGCGCTGAAGACGATGGTTTCCTGCGGCAGCCATTCCAGTGTGGCGCCAGCGGCCACCTTCACGTCGAGCTGCTGATAGGCGGGGGTAGCGGCGCGATACCACTTGGCGGCGCCGGGGCTGGTCAGTTGCGCCCAGGCGTCGGTACCGACGTTGACGCTGACATCCAGTCGATCACCGCCGGCAATTCCGCCCGGCGGGTGCACGATGATGTGCTGGCATACTTGCGGGCCCTCGGCGTACAGGTGTTTTTGCACCCGCAGCGGGCCTTTGTGACGGCGTTGAACCGGGCGCGTGCTGTCGCCGAGTCGGGCGTAGCCGAGCTCCAGCTCGGCGTGCCAGTTGGGGGTGAACACGGTGTCAGGGGCAGCGGCAGTCATCATTTCTCATTATCGTCAGGAGGCTTCAGGTTAGATCGTTACCAGCCCGCGTACACCCTCGGTTTCCATGTTTGCTCCGCGACCTTGCTGGAGGATTTCACCCCGGGACATCACCAGGTACTGATCGGCCAGTTCGGCGGCGAAATCGTAGAACTGCTCCACCAGCAAGATCGCCATGTCACCGCGAGCCGCGAGCTGCTTGATCACCGCGCCGATCTCCTTGATCACCGACGGCTGAATGCCTTCGGTGGGCTCATCGAGGATCAACAGGCGCGGCCGACTGGCCAGTGCCCTGCCGATAGCCAGTTGTTGTTGCTGGCCACCCGAGAGATCACCCCCCCGGCGTTGCTTCATTTGCAGCAGCACTGGGAACAACTCGTAGATGAACGCCGGTACTTCCCGGGCCTCTTTGGCGCCGAAGCGAGAAAGCCCCATCAACAGGTTTTCTTCCACGGTCAGGCGACCAAAGATCTCCCGGCCTTGCGGCACGTAGGCGATGCCGGCATGTACCCGCTGGTGCGGCTTGAACCCGGTGATGGTCTTGCCTTCCCAGTTCACGGAGCCGTCCGAGGCCGGCAGCAGGCCCATCAGGCATTTGAGCAAGGTGGTCTTGCCCACGCCGTTGCGTCCGAGCAGGCAGGTGACCTCACCGACCTTCGCCTCAAACGTCAGGCCCCGCAGGATGTGGCTACCGCCGTAGTACTGGTGCAGTTTTTCGACGTGGAGCATGTTCGAATTCTCCTCAATTCCCTGTAGGCGCGGGCACGCTCGCGCCTACCGTTAGCCATCAGCGGCCCAGGTACACCTCGATCACCCGCTCGTTGTCCTGCACCTGCGCCAGCGACCCCTCGGCCAGCACGCTGCCCTGGTGCAACACGGTGACGTGGTCGGCAATCGAGCCGACGAAGCCCATGTCGTGTTCCACCACCATTAGCGAATGCTTGCCGGCCAGGCGTTTGAACAGTTCGGCGGTGAATTCGGTTTCGGCGTCGGTCATGCCGGCTACCGGCTCATCGAGCAGCAGCAGTTGCGGGTCTTGCATCAGCAGCATGCCGATTTCCAGAAACTGCTTCTGACCGTGGGACAGCAAGCCGGCCGGGCGATTGACTGAAGCCGTCAGGCGAATGGTGTCCAGCACTTCGCTGATGCGGTCTTTCTGCTCGCCCGTGAGCCTGGCCCGCAGGCTGGCCCACACCGACTTGTCGGTGTTCTGCGCCAGCTCCAGGTTCTCGAACACGCTCAAGGCCTCGAACACCGTCGGCTTCTGGAACTTGCGGCCGATCCCGGCCTGGGCGATCTGCACTTCGTTCATTCGTGTCAGGTCCAGGGTTTCACCGAACCAGGCCTTGCCGTGGCTGGGACGGGTCTTGCCGGTAATCACGTCCATCAGTGTGGTTTTGCCGGCGCCGTTGGGGCCGATGATGCAGCGCAGTTCACCGACGCCGATGTACAGGTTCAGTGCGTTGAGTGCCTTGAAGCCGTCGAAGCTGACGCTGATGTCTTCCAGGGTCAGGATTGTGCCGTGGCGTGTGTTGAGGCCGGGGCCGACACGCTGGCCGAGGCCGATGGCGTCACGGCTGCTGCCGGCGTCCTTGTTCGGCTCCAGGGGCGGGAAGAAGGCTGGTTCCAGCATGAATTCGGCGCTCGCTGTCACTCTCATTGCTCACCTCTTTTCTTCAACAGACCGATCACGCCTTTGGGCAGGTACAGGGTCACGATGATGAATAGCGCACCGAGGAAGAACAGCCAGTACTCGGGGAACGCCACGGTGAACCAGCTCTTCATGCCGTTGACCACACCGGCACCGAGCAACGGCCCGATCAGTGTGCCGCGCCCTCCAAGGGCCACCCAGACCGCCGCTTCGATGGAGTTGGTGGGCGACATCTCGCTCGGGTTGATGATCCCGACTTGCGGTACATACAGTGCACCGGCCAGACCGCACAACACCGCGCTCAACACCCACACGAACAGCTTGAAACCGCGCGGGTCGTAGCCGCAGAACATCAGGCGGTTCTCCGCATCGCGCAGGGCGGTCAGCACCCGGCCGAATTTGCTCCGTGCCAGGCGCCAGCCGATGTACAGGCTGGCCACCAGCAACAGCACCGTGGCCAGAAACAACACGGCGCGCGTCCCGGGTTCGGTGATGCCGAAGCCCAGGATCGTGCGGAAGTTGGTGAAGCCGTTGTTGCCGCCAAAGCCGGTTTCGTTGCGGAAAAACAGCAGCATCCCGGCGAAGGTCAGGGCTTGGGTCATGATCGAGAAGTACACACCCTTGATCCGCGAGCGGAAGGCGAAGAAACCGAACACCAACGCCAGCAGACCCGGTGCCAGCACCACCAGGCACAGGGCCCAGATAAAGCTGCTGGTACCGGTCCAGTACCAGGGCAGTTCGGTCCACGACAGGAAGGTCATGAATGCCGGCAGGCCATCGCCCGACGCTTGGCGCATCAGGTACATGCCCATGGCGTAACCACCGAGGGCGAAGAACAGGCCGTGCCCGAGCGATAGCAGGCCGGCGTAGCCCCAGACCAGGTCCAGCGCGAGGGCGACGATGGCGTAGCAAAGGATTTTGCCCACCAGGGTCAGGGTGTAGGCCGAGACGTGCAGCGTATTGTCGGCGGGCAACAGCGAGAGCAATGGCAGCGCGAGCAGCAGTCCGAAAATCACTGCGCCGACGGCAATCGTCACGCCGGGACCGGCTTTTTGTGTGGCGGTAACGAGCAGGGGCTGGTTCATCAGTCGATCACCCGTCCTTTGAGTGCGAAGAGGCCTTGCGGACGTTTCTGGATGAACAGAATGATCAGCGCGAGGATCAGGATCTTGCCGAGTACGGCGCCGATCTGTGGCTCGAGAATCTTGTTGGCGATGCCAAGGCCGAAGGCGGCGAACACGCTGCCGGCCAACTGGCCGACACCACCCAGCACCACCACCAGGAATGAGTCGATGATGTAGCTCTGGCCGAGGTCAGGACCGACGTTGCCGATCTGGCTGAGCGCCACGCCACCCAGGCCGGCGATGCCCGAGCCGAGACCGAAGGCGAGCATGTCGACGCGTCCGGTGGGCACGCCGCAGCAAGCAGCCATGTTGCGGTTCTGGGTGACCGCACGCACGTTCAGACCCAGGCGGGTCTTGTTCAGCAGCAGCCAGGTCAGCACCACGACAAACAGGGCAAAGGCAATGATCACGATACGGTTGTACGGCAGCACCAGGTTGGGCAAAACCTGAACGCCCCCCGAGAGCCACGCCGGGTTGGCGACTTCGACGTTCTGCGCACCGAACATCAGACGCACTAGCTGAATCAGCATCAGGCTGATGCCCCAGGTGGCGAGCAGGGTTTCCAGCGGGCGGCCGTAGAGATGGCGAATCACCGTACGCTCCAGCGCCATGCCGATCCCGGCGGTGACGAAAAACGCCACGGGCAGAGCGATCAGCGGGTAGAACTCGATGGCATTCGGGGCGAAGCGCTGGAGCAGTATCTGCACCATGTACGTGGAGTAGGCGCCCAGCATCAGCATCTCGCCGTGGGCCATGTTGATCACCCCCAGAAGACCGAACGTGATGGCCAGTCCCAAGGCCGCCAGCAGCAGGATCGAGCCGAGTGACAGGCCGCTGAAGGCTTGGCCAAGCAGTTCACCCATCAACAGCTTGCGCTTGACCTGGCCCAGGCTGGTTTGCACGGCGGTGAGCACGGCGGCATCGGCTTCGACGCCGGGTTCGAGCAAGCCTTCAAGACGGGTGCGGGCCAGCGGATCGCCTGTTTCACCGAGCAGTCGGACGGCGGCCAGACGCACGGTCGGGTCGCTGTCCACCAGTTGCAGGTTGGCCAGGGCCAGGCTCAGCGCGGCTTTAACCGATTCATCGTGTTCGCCCGCCAGTCGCTGGTCGAGGAATTTCAGTTGCGCCGGTTTGGCACTTTTTTGCAGGTGTTGCGCGGCCGCCAGACGGACTCTGCCGTCGAGGGAGAGCAATTGATGGCTGGCCAGCGCGGTGTCGATCAGACCTCGCAGGCGGTTGTTCAGGCGCAACGTTTTGGCTTGGCCATCGACCATCAACTGCCCTTGTTGCAGGGCGTTGATCAACTCGATACGTGCCGGATCGGGTTGCGCGGCCCAGGCTTCCAGCAGCCTGGCCTGCTGTGCGGGATTGGCCGCGGCGAAATCCTCAGCGTCGCCAGCCTGTACCGCCAGAGACAGCAACAGCAGGCAAGCGAGGATCAAGCGGTAAAGAGGGGTGGGCATATCAGTGGCCTTGCGCGGACTTTGTGGGAGCGGGCTTGCTCGCGAATGCTGTGTGTCAGTCACATCGTTGCTGGATGTGCCGCCGACTTCGCGAGCAAGCTCGCTCCCACAGGGGTTGTGTCGGGTCCTGGCGTGGTGTTCAGGCCCGACATCCAGTGGCTTAGTTGCTCTTGACCGCGTAATCCGGCTTCTTGTCGTTACCGACAATGAACGGGCTCCACGGCTCGGCACGGATCGGCCCTTCGGTCTGCCACACCACGTTGAACTGGCCGTCGGCCTGGATCTCGCCAATCATCACCGGCTTGTGCAGGTGATGATTGGTCTTGTCCATGGTCAGGGTGTAGCCGGACGGCGCGGCGAAGGTCTGGCCAGCCAGGGCTTCGCGGACTTTGTCGACATCGGTGGACTTGGCTTTCTGCGCCGCTTGCGCCCACATGTGGATGCCGACGTAGGTGGCCTCCATCGGGTCATTGGTCACCGCTTTGTCGGCGCCCGGCAGGTTGTGTTTCTGGGCGTAGGCTTTCCAGTCGGCGACGAACTTCTGGTTCACCGGATTCTCCACCGACTCGAAGTAGTTCCACGCCGCGAGGTTGCCCACCAGTGGTTTGGTGTCGATGCCGCGCAGTTCTTCTTCGCCGACGGAGAAGGCCACGACCGGGACGTCGGTGGCTTTCAGGCCCTGGTTGGCCAGCTCTTTATAGAACGGCACGTTGGAGTCGCCGTTGACGGTGGAGATAACCGCCGTCTTGCCGCCGGCCGAGAATTTCTTGATGTTGGCGACGATGGTCTGGTAGTCGCTGTGACCGAAGGGGGTGTAGACCTCTTCGATGTCCTTGTCGGCAACACCCTTGGCGTGCAGGAACGAGCGCAGGATTTTGTTGGTGGTACGCGGGTAGACGTAGTCGGTACCCAACAGGAAGTAGCGCTTGGCACTGCCGCCTTCTTCGCTCATCAGGTATTCAACGGCCGGGATCGCTTGCTGGTTTGGCGCGGCGCCGGTGTAGAAGACGTTTGGCGACATCTCTTCACCTTCGTACTGCACCGGATAGAACAGCAGACCATTGAGCTCTTCGAACACCGGCAACACCGACTTGCGCGACACCGATGTCCAGCAGCCGAACACCACCGCGACCTTGTCCTGGGTCAGCAACTGGCGGCCCTTTTCGGCGAACAACGGCCAGTTCGATGCAGGATCCACCACCACCGCTTCCAGCAGCTTGCCATTGACCCCGCCCTTGGCGTTGATCTCGTCGATGGTCATCAGCGCCATGTCCTTGAGCGACGTTTCAGAGATCGCCATGGTCCCTGACAACGAGTGCAGGATCCCGACCTTGATGGTCTCGGCGGCCTGGAGGCTCCAGGTCATACCCATCGCGGCAATGCTTGCCGATAGTGTGAAAGCCTTGATCAAGCTACGACGCTTCATTGTGCGATCTCCATGAACTCTTGAGTTTTCTTGGTGGGCAGATGCGGACGACTGAAGGGTCTTTAGCAAAGGCTGTGCCCGGTCGGGCAAAGGCAGGTAAATGTCGGGTTAGAGCGTCTATGCGTTAAATGGGCGCACCATGAGAGGACGTGTCGAGTGTGCGGGTGCAGCGAGGTGCGCCAGATTGGTGCTGTTCATGGCACTCCATACTGGCGCGGGAGCTATAAGTGATTAACCTTTGACGCAGGTTTCCACGCCGTAACCGCCGCCTTGGTACTCGGGGGCGTAGTAGTGTTTGGTGAAGGAGACTTTTCCGTTAGGAGTCGAAGTGATCTTGGCGATACCGACTGCATAATCTTTTGGTATCGGATCCGTATATGCAAAGTAGGTCGCCAGTGCGTTCATGTTGGCGATAGCAAAACCGTCGTATCTGGAGTTGTCGACCAGGGTCAAAGTAAAACCATACGCTCCGTGTTCACCCGTACTTTGCCTCGGATCGAGTTTCATCTCGACAACACCTTTGTATTCGCCGACATGACTGTCCATGCCGGTGCATTCATATCGACCGCTGTAATCAGTGCCGGTGAAGGGCGGCTGTTCCGCCCAGGCGGGTGCCGAAAGGAATGCGATGGATACGATGATTTTCTTGAGCATGTTGATCTCGCGTTGTTTTTGTAGGGAATATGATTATTAAGTTGTAGGAAGTTGTTTTTTGGTGTGTGGATGTAACTAAGTATTCGTTTAAATAGTCGGATTATGAGTTTTAACTTTTTAATTGTTTAGTGTTGACTTAACACAAGATTTTTCGTGGTTGCGAGGTGATTGTTTGCCACAACAAATGGTGGATGGCACTCCAGGAGTATCCCTTCGGATCGATCATTTTTTTGCCGGGATGAGTTGTCATCCGGTCGTGCAATCGGGCAGTGGTGATGTGTGGCGTTAGCGCCTGCGCATCAACCCGATGAAGAACAGTCCGCCAATCGCCGCCGTGGCCACGCCGATGGGCAAGTCCTCGGGGGCGATCAAGGTGCGCGACGCGACGTCGACCCAGACCAGAAATACACTGCCCAGTAATACGCATACCGGCAGTAAACGCCGGTGTTCGGCGCCGACCAGGCGCCGGGCGATGTGCGGCACCATCAGTCCGACAAAACCGATGGAACCGCTGATGGACACCAGCACCCCGGTCATCAGCGAGGCAATCAAGAACACCTGTAAACGCACCGTGCGAGCGTTCAGGCCCAGGGTCACGGCAGTCTGTTCGCCGGCCATCAAGGCGTTCAGTGGCCGGGCCATGCCCACCAGCAGTGTCAGCCCGAGCGCTACGCAGGCGGCGGGCAAGGGGAGCAGTTCCCAGCGTGCCAGGCCCAGGCCGCCGAGCATCCAGAACATCACGGCCGAGCTTGCGCGGTGATCGCCGAGAAACAGTAGCAGGTTGGCGACGGCCATCATCACGAACGACACCGCCACTCCGCACAGCAGTAAGCGGTCACTGTCGAGCCGGCCGTTGCGATTAGCGATGGCCAGTACCATCAGCATGCTCAGCAGTGCGCCGGCGAACGCAGCAATGGGCAAGGTCAGCAGGCCGACGATCTCACCCACATGGAGGATCACGATCACGGCACCCAGAGTGGCGCCGGAGGTCACGCCCAGCAAGTGCGGGTCGGCCAGCGGGTTACGCGTGACCGCCTGCAGCACCGCGCCGATCAGCGCCAGGCCGCCGCCCACCAAGGCGCCGAGCAGCATGCGCGGTACGCGGATCAGCCAGACGATGTGTTCGTGACCGGCGCTCCAGTCCACCTCGCCGATACCGAACGCCTTGTGCAGCACGATCCCCCAGACCACGTCCACCGGCACCCGTGCCGAGCCAAAGCCCAGCGACACCACGCACGAGACCAGCAACAGCGCGCCCAGCGCGGTGAGCAGCCAGGCATAACGATGGTTGATCATGTGCCCAGGAAACCCTTGGCCAGGGTTTCCACCGCCAGCACGTTGTCGATCCCCGGCGTGGCTTGCACATAAGGAATGACGATGAAGCGCTTGTGCTTGATCGCGTCCACCGATTGCAGGGCTTTGTTGTTGAGCAGGAACTGCTGTTTTTGTTCGGCGGTGACTTCGCCATAGTCGACGATCACGATGACCTGGGGATTGCGCTCCACCACGGTTTCCCAATTGACCCGGGTCCAGCTCGCGTCAACGTCGTCGAGAATGTTTTGCCCGCCGGCCGCGTCGATCAGCGCTTGTGGCATGCCCAGGCGGCCCGACGTCATGGCGCGGTCTTCACCGCTGTCGTAGAGGAACACCCGAGGCTTTTCGGCAGGCAGGTGTTTGCGCGCCGCAGCCACTTGCGCCTGCATGTCGGCGATCAACTGGTTGGCGCGGTCCTGCACGTCGAAGATTTTGCCGAGGTTGCGCAGGTCGTTGTAGGTGTCGTCGAGGCTGGCCGCCGGGCGCTTCATCACAAAGGCACAGGACTCGGTCAGCTCATAGACGTTGATGCCCAGCGGGCCGAGGGTGTGTGGGGTCAGGTCGCCGCCGATGCGCATGCCGTAATCCCAGCCGGCGAAGAGAAAGTCGACATTGGCGTTGAGCAGGGTTTCCACGGACGGGTACTTGGCCGCCAACTCCGGCAGGTCATCGAGGATGCTCTGCATCGGGGGCGTGACGGCTTTCCAGCCACTGATACCGCTGTAGCCGACCATGCGCGGCTTGAGGCCCAGGGCGAGCATCATCTGGGTCATGTTGATGTCGTGGCTCAGGGCGTGCCTGGGGGCTTGCTCGAAGATCACTTCGCGGTTGCAGCTCTGAATGGTCAACGGATAGTGCGTCGCTTCGGCGAACGCCTGGGCGCTGCCCAGCAGCAGGGCGACGAAGAGGCTGGAGCGGAGCAGGGTAGGCAGGGTCATGGTTGGGTTATCCAGGTGATTCGCGGGTAGCCGGACAGCGGATGTTCATCGATCAGCGCCTCGACCCCGAACACGTCTCGCAGCAGGGTGGCAGTCAGCACGTCTTTGGGCGTACCGCTGGCGACGATGCGTCCGTGGTTCATCACGTACAACCGATCGCAGAATGCGGCGGCCAGGTTCAGGTCATGGATGCTGGCCAGGACGCCGATCTGCAAGCGCTTGACCCGTTGCAGCAGCTCCAGCTGATAACGTGGATCAAGGTGGTTGGTCGGCTCGTCGAGGATCAGCAGTTGCGGTTGCTGGGCCAGGGCGCGGGCGAGAATCACCCGCTGTTTTTCACCTCCGGACAGTGTGGCGAAGGCGTGGTCTTCAAAGCCCTTGAGGCCCACCGATGCCAATGCCTGTTCGGCGATGCGCCGGTCTTCAAGGGTATCGCCATCGAACAGACCCTTATGCGGGGTACGTCCCATGGCGACCACGTCATCGACCGTCAGGCCAAAGGTATCGGGAAATTCCTGCAGCACTACGGCGATGCGTTGCGCACACCAGCGTGACGACTGCTTCCATACGTTGTGATGGGCCAGCTCAACCTCACCGGACTCCGGTTTCGTGAAACGGTAGGCGCAACGCAGCAGGCTGGTCTTGCCGCTGCCGTTGGGCCCGATCAGGCCGACGAATTCCCCGGCACCCACGTGCAGACTGGCCTCTCGCAGCTGGAACTGGTGATGGCAGTGGCCATGGCCCAGGGGTGTCCAGGCCAGTCGGGTGAGGTTCAGCGAGGTCATGCCATTTCCCTATGATCGTTCCCACGCTCGCGCGTGGGAACGCTTCTATGGACGCTCTGCGTCCGCCTTTGGGACGCGGAGCGTCCCGGGCTGCATTACCACGCGGAGCATGGGAACGATCAAGCAACCGCTCTGCAGCCGGGCATTCTACAGCTCCGGCCGCCGCGCGCATCTCGCGGTGTTCAGGATGAAGATGAAGCCGATTCAGTCTGGTGACCAGCGCGCATCAGCAGCACACGGTCCAGAAGCCACACCACCACCAGCGATGCCCCCACCAACGGGAACATCACGGCCAGGGCCAGCATGATCAGCACTCCGGTTTTCCAGGTCGGCAGGTCATGGCGCAGCGGCGGCACCCCGAACTTGCCCAGGGGACGACGCTTCCACCAGATCACCACACCGCTGATGGCGCTGAGCAGGATCATCAGGCAGATCAGCAGGATGACGATCTGGTTGAACAGGCCGAACATTTTGCCCTCGTGCAGCATCACTCCCAGTTCCGTGGCGCGTGCGACGTTGCCGTAGTGCTCCCAGCGCACATCGGCGAGGACTTCGCCGCTGTACTGGTCGACATGCAGGGTGGCGTCGTTGCGCGGGTCGTCGGCAAACACTGCGATGGTGAACACGCCGCTGGCGGTGCTCGGGAAAGTGATGCTGTAACCCGGTTCGACCTGGCGTTGCCCGGCAATGTCCTGCACATCCTGCAGGCTGATGGTTGGTGCTGCCGGTGCAGTGCTGGCACCGCCGTGGGCCATGTGTTCGGCATGGTCGCCGGACATCGGCATCGGCGTGTTTTCCATGGCCCAGGGTACGGTCTGGCGGGTGGCGGTGTTGAGGCTGCGCGCTTGTTCGTCGGACTTGGGCACGTTGTCCCACATCGCGGCAGGGAAGCGGTTCCAGACTTCAGCGTATTTCGCGCCCCAGAAACCGGTCCAGGTCATGCCGCTGAGCAGCATCACCAGCAGCAGTGCGGCGCCCCAGAATCCGGTGACCGCGTGCAGGTCACGCCAGAGCACGCGGCCTTTGCTGCTCAACCGTGGCCACAGAATTCCGGCGCCACCCTTGCCTCGTGGCCACCACAGGAAGACGCCGGACACTACCAGCACGATGCCCCAGCCCGCCGCCATCTCGATCAATCGATCGCCGACGGTGCCGATCATCAGCTCGCCATGAATGGCCCGGGCGATGGCTTGCAGGTTGTTCTTCGCGTCCTGCTCGCCCAGGACATCGCCCTGATACGGGTCGACGAACACGTTCAGTTCGCTGCCAGCGTTTTTCACGACGAATTGCGCGCTGCGTTCGGCGTTGATCGGCGGCAGGTACTGGGTGACCTGGCCTTGTGGATAAGCCGATTGCACACGGTTGAGCAGCGTGTCGGCGCTGAGGCTGTGATGGCCGGCCGGCACATTCATCAGGCTGCCGTACATCAGTGGGTCGAGTTGCGGCTTGAACAGGTAAATGATGCCGGTCAGGGCCAGCATCACCATGAACGGCGCGACGAACAGTCCGGCATAAAAATGCCAGCGCCAGGCCAGGTTGTAGAAGTTCGGTGTGGGTTGCTTCATTACATGTGCTCCGCTGGGCTTGGATCTTTTCGTTGTTCTCGAACTGCACACCTGTGGCGAGGGAGCAGGCGCCCTCGCCACAAGGGCAGTGTTCATGCGCGGGCTTGTCCGCGATGCGTCAGAAGCTCATGTCCACCTTGGTCCAGAGCGTGCGCCCCGGTTCGTTGATCGCTTGCGGGTCATTGGCCGGATAGCCGAACCCGGCATTGCCGGCCAGGTTCAGGTGCTCGGCGTAGTTTTTGCCGAACAGGTTGTCGACGCCGCTGCTGACCTTCCAGTGCTGATTGACCCGGTAGCTGCCATTGAGCGAGAACACCCCGAAGCCCGAGCTCTTGCCATAGTCCTTGCCCACCACGTTGCCCTTGTTCAGGTCGATGCGGTTCTGTGCCGCCACCACGCGCCACAAGGCCCCGGTGCTCCACTTGTCTTCGCTGTAGGTCAGGCCGAAGCGTGCGTCCAGTGGTGGCATCTGCGGCAATGCCGTGTCGTGGGTGGTGTCTTTGCCCCAGGCGTAGGCCAGGGTCGCGTCGGCTTTCCAGTTGGCGGTCAGGTTGTACGCCGCACCGAGTTCACCGCCCATGATCCGGGCGTTGACGTTCTCGGCCCGTGAGGTCGTGCCCATCGGGGTCGGGGTGTAGTCGAACAGGATGTAGTCGTGTACTTCACCGATGTAGGCCGACGCCCAGGCTTCGAGGTCCTGGGTCTTGTATTGCAGGCCGACGTCGAGCTGAGTGGTTTTTTCCGGCTGGATCGAATCGAAGGCATTGAGCGAGCCGACCGGGCCGGACTTGGGCGAAAACAGCTCCCAGTAATCCGGGAAGCGCTCGACATGACCCAGCCCGGCGTACAGGGTGGTCGGGCTGTCTGCCAGGTCGTGTTCATAGCGCACGAAGCCGCTGGGCAGGGTGTCGGCACGGGTGTCGTCAGCGGTCGGGTTGGGCCGGGTGGTCATTCCCGAGCCGAGGGTCTGGCGAAAATCCTTGGCCGAAGCGCGGTCCAGTCGTGCGCCGGTGATCAGGCGATCACGGTCGGCGGCGTACCAGGTCAGCTCGCCGAACGCGCCATAGTTGTGAAAGTCCGCATCCTTGTTGCGTGGCACGTCCTTGTAGGTGTCGATGCCCATCGCCTTACGCTGGCGATGTTCGTTGGTCTGGGCGTCGAGGCCGCTGATCAGTTGCAGGTCGGCCCAGCGCCAGGTGGCCTTGATACGCGCGCCGAGGGTGCGACGGTCGACGTTCGAGGCCATGGGCCCCGCCATCATCCCGGTACCGGACGGTGAGCGCAGGGTGTAGTTATCCATCACGTGGTCGGCGTAGTTGTAGTAGACCTGTGCCTCGAGTTTTTCCAGCACGTCGCTGAGGTTCGACTGCTCGAAACGCAGGCCGAGGCTTTCGCGCTTGAACTGCGAGCCATCCATACCGCGTCCAGCGTAACGCGCCTCACCGTCACCCTTGCCAGCGGTCAGCTCCAGCAGTGTGTCGGCGCTCGGGGTCCAGCCCACGGCCACATCGCCGTTCCACTTGTCGTAGCGCGACGGCACGGTGTCGTTGTTGCCGTCGCGGTAATCGTCGGAGTGGGCAGTGTTGCCGATCACTCGTACATAGCCCTGCGGGCCACCGGCGGCGGCATCCACTACTTTGTCGAAGCGCCCGTTGGAGCCGCCCAGCACGCTGGCGTTCACCCGGCTGCCGAGCTCGCCGAAGCTTTCTGGCTCACGGTCAAACAGGATGGTGCCAGCCGAAGCGCCAGGGCCCCAGAGCACGGTTTGCGGGCCCTTGATGACCGTCAGCTTGTCGTAGGTCTCTGGCGAGATGTACGAGGTCGGTGCGTCCATTCGACCTGGGCAGGCACCCAGCAGTGTGCTGCCGTTGGTGAGGATGTTCAGCCGCGAGCCGAACATGCCGCGCAACACCGGATCGCCGTTGGTGCCGCCATTGCGCACCAGGGCAAAGCCGGGAATGGTTTTCAGGTAGTCAGCGCCGTCACTGGCCGGCACCGGTTGGCGCGGGTCCTTGGGGTTGGTGACGATGGTCAGCGGCGAACTGGGGGCGATGGCGGTGATCACCGTCGGACTCAGCTCTTCGGCGTGCTGGCTGTGATCGGTCGCTGACTCGGCGGCACCGGCCATTGGCGCGAGCAGGGCACCGCAGAGCACGGTGACGGCCTGTTTGATACGAACCCGGCATGGGTTCGGGGTGAAGGATGCTTGAGCAGCGCTCAAGCGTGTGTCAGCAGAAAACCTGGACATAAAGGTTCCATCAATCGGTCGTAAACACACGGCCAGCCGCCTTAGGCTGTCGAACTGGACAGTCGGCCGTGTCGGTTGTGGTGAAGGGGTTTACGTGACGATGGGCGGGGCGCGGGTGCGGGCACCGGGGAAGACGGTTTGCCGGGCATGGCCCAGGCGTGGGGAAGGGCTGATGAAGTGAGGGTCGGGTGGTGTGTCGAAGAGCGCCAGCGACAGGCTGCCGGGCAGGGCGGGGCAGTTGAAGAGCAGGCTGCAATAGCCGCACTTTTCCCAGATGGCGTGATGGTCGGATTGCGGCGGGCAGTGTTCGGCGGCCGGTTGTACGTCATGCCCGGCATGGGCGGTGGGCGACATGTCCATGCTCATGTCCATCGACATGCTCATGGACATCGGCGCGCGTTGATCCATCGGCATCGACTGAGAGATCAGTGGACCGATAAAGATCATCAGCATGGCGAACAGGCTGATCCAGCTGCCGCGCGCGACCGTCAACGAGGTCTTGCGTGGCACGGATCGCCTGCGGCCGCGTGAGCGCAATGCGTTCACGGGAAACCCGGGCGGCGACTACTGGGCGTGCTGGTGCACTTGGCTGCCGGCAGGCGGTTGCTTCTGCACCGCGACCTCAACGGTCACGTCGCCGGATTTTTCGAAATGCAGGGTCAGCGCGAAGCGCTTGCCGTCGGTGAGCAGGCTACGGTCCTTGAGCTCCAGCAACATGACGTGGTACGCCATTGGCGCGAAGGTGACGGTGCCGCCAGCCGGGATTTCGACACTCGGGACCTGCTGCATTTTCATCAGGTCGTTTTGCATCACGTGCTCGTGCAGCTCGGCCTTGCCGGCAATCGGCGACGCGACGCTGAGCAGGCGATCAGCGGTTTTACCGTGGTTCTGAATCACGAAGTAGGCCGCCACGTTCGGTGCATTGGGTGGCAACTCTTGCGACCAGGGGTGGGCGATCTGCAGGTCGCCGACGGTGTATTCGTGCGCATTGGCAAAGCAGGCAGGCAACAGCAACGCGGCCAGCAGTAGCGACTGCTTGACCAGGGATAGTTTCAACATGGCAGTTCTCCAGAACGATTTAAAACGCAGGTCAATTGCGAATCGAATCAGACCAGGGGAGAGGCGCGCGGGTTGAGACTGGGCCATTGCTGGCGAGGCGTGGGAGTGTCGAGGGTCGGCGGCGGCAGGCTTCGATTGCTCTCGAAGTGCGCGAAGTACAGGTGTGGCGCATGGCCCGGCAGCGCCATCAAGGGCGCCGAGCCGGAGCAGCACCAGCAATGCTGCATGTTGGAGTGGTCGTCGTTTTGCGGGGCTTTTTGCTCGAGATCACCGAGGGATATCGCCACCAGCTTGGTGCCGCTGGACGAACAGAAACTGCCCCACAACAACTGCTCGGTCGTCGACTGGCCGGACGCTTTGCTCATCGCACCGGACATCGGCATGGCAAGCATGTTGAACAGCACTGCGAAGCAGGCGATCCAGGCAAATGCGAGCCGTTGTCGGGACATGGTCATATCCGGTCGAGTGGGAGATCAGGTGGCGTATTTAGCCTGATCGGGATTGATAAGTAAAAATCCGTTGTGCGGTGTGGTGTCGCAGCTCACTCAGATGGCTGTAGCGTGAAGCTTGAGGCCCAAGGCTTTCATGACCTTCATGATAGTCGCGAATTCCGGATTGCCAGTGCTGCCCAATGCCTTGTACAGGCTTTCTCGGCCCAGTCCGGCATCACGGGCAACCAGTGTCATGCCCTTTGCTCGCGCAATGTCATTGAGTGCGGCCCGTATCAACACGCCGTCGCCTGCATCCTCTTCGAAGCAAGCGTCCAGGTAGGCCGCCATGTCCTCTGGTGTCTTGAGATATTCGGCGGCGTCGAAGCGGGTAAATTGTTCGGCCATGGCTTACTCCTCACTACCGATGTTTCGCGCCATATGTTGTGCGCGCTTGATGTCACGTTTTTGCGTCGACTTGTCACCTCCCGCCAGCAACAGGTAAATCACCTTGTTCTTACGGGTGAAGTACATCCTGTAGCCGGGACCGTAATGAACACGCATTTCATGAACAGCTTCGCCGACTGCCTCACAATCGCCGAAGTTTCCGTGTTCGGCGGCTCGAAGCCTGGCAAGAAGACGGGCCTTGCCGATGGTGTCCTTGATTGAGTCAAGCCAGTCGGAAAATGCTTGTGACTGTTCGAAGTCGATCATGCTGGATCGTATTCCTTGGGATACAGGTTGGCAAGCGACACTTTTCTCTGGGCAATCACGGTTGCCCATCGCAGAGAGTTCATGCTGTTTGAGAGCCTGAGGTGTTTCGAGAGGGTGCAGCAATGTAGAACAGGCGTGTTAAGTCAGGCCAGACAGCCCTTTCTGGGTGTTTTGCCTGATTGTTCTTTCATGTGAGGTAATGTCAGGAACGGTCTGACAGCGACAGTGCTTCCAGTACCTGCGCTACGCAATCAAACTCCCGCTCAACCTCCGGCAGCACCGGTCGCTTGAGTATCAACACCGGTACGCCACACTCACGCGCCACTTCAAGCTTGGGTTCGGTGGCGCTGCTGCCGCTGTTCTTGCTGATCAGCACGTCGATCTGTCGACGTTCGAACAGCGCGCGTTCGTCTTCAATGTGGAACGGCCCGCGGGCTCCGATCACTTCGCAGCGTTCATTGCCGGGGTAAACCTCCAGCGCGCGCAGGGTCCAGAACTGTTCGGGCGGGATTTCATCCAGGTGCTGCAGCGGCTCGCGACCCAGGGTGAACAACGGGCGCTTGAAGGGTTCCAGCGCCTTGACCAGTTCGGCCCAGTCGCTGACTTCCCGCCAATCGTCCCCGGCCTGCGCTTGCCACGCAGGACGGCGCAAGGCCCAGCACGGGATGCCACTGTGTTGCGCGGCAGTCGCGGCGTTCTGGCTGATCTGCGCGGCGTAGGGGTGAGTGGCGTCGAGCAGCAAGTCGATGCCTTGCTCCTGGATGAAGCGCGCCAGGCCTTCAGCGCCGCCATAGCCACCCACCCGCACCTGACAGTTCAGGTCGGTGGGCACCCTGCCCACACCGGCCAGGCTGTAGAGGTGGCGCGGGCCCAGGGTGCGGGCAATCGCCAAGGCTTCGGTGACGCCACCGAGCAGCAGTAGACGTTTCATTGCAATGCTCCCGCATGGCCGACGATGCCGCCCTGACGATCGATGGCAAACACCTCGACCTGTACCTGTCGGGGCACCACGCTGCGGGCGAAATCCAGCGCGTGCTGGCAGACCGCATCACCCAGGGCGATACCGGCGGCGCTGGCCATCGCCAGGGCCTGCTGGCTGGTATTGGCCTCGCGAATGCTCTGCTGCAACGCCTCGTCGGCCCCGATGGCCGCAGCCCATTCGGCCAGTTGTGGCAGGTCGATGCTCGAATGACGGCTGTGCAGGTCCATGTGCCCGGCGGCGAGCTTGCTGATTTTGCCAAAGCCACCGCACAGGCTGAGTTTATCCACAGGCACTTTGCGCAGGTGCTTGAGCACGGCACCGACGAAGTCACCCATTTCGATCAGGGCGATTTCCGGCAGGTCATAGACCCGGCGCATGGTGTCTTCGCTGGCATTGCCGGTGCATGCGGCGATGTGCAGGTAGCCGTTGGTCCTGGCGACGTCGATGCCCTGGTGGATCGAGGCGATGTACGCCGCGCAGGAAAAGGGGCGCACGATACCGCTGGTACCGAGTATGGACAGCCCGCCCAGAATGCCCAGGCGCGGGTTCATGGTCTTGAGCGCCAGGGCTTCGCCATTTTCGACGTTGACCGTCACCGCAAAACCGCCGCTGTAGCCCAGCTCCAGTGCCAACGATGACAGGTGGTCGGTCATCATCTTGCGCGGCACCGGATTGATCGCAGGTTCCCCGACGCCCAGCACCAGCCCCGGACGGGTGACGGTGCCGACGCCTTGGCCGGCGCTAAAGAGAACGCCGGGCTCAGGGGTCAGACGGACCTGGCTGTAGAGCAGCGCGCCGTGCGTCACGTCGGGGTCGTCGCCGGCATCCTTGAAGGTCCCGGCTTCGGCGCCTTCGGTCGTGAGCCGGCAAAACTCCAGGCGCATCTGCACTTGCTTGCCTTTGGGCAAGACGATTTCTACCGCATCGCTGCTCACGCCGCCGAGCAGCAAGCGCGCCGCCGCGAGGCTGGTGGCCGTGGCGCAGCTGCCGGTGGTCAGGCCGCTGCGCAGAGGGGCGGGTTGTTCGGCGGTTTCGTCACGCATCGAAGGGCTTGACCACGTCCAGCAAGGTGATGGGCAGCGCCTGGCGCCAGGTGTCGAAGTCACCCAGCGGCTGCGCCTGGGCAATGTGAATCCGCGTCAGTTCGCCGCCGTGTTTTTCGCGCCAGGCCATCAGGGTCATTTCGCTTTGCAGGGTGACCGCATTGGCAATCAGCCGTCCACCGGGCTTGAGCTGTTCCCAGCAGTTGTCCAGTACGCCGTCACGGGTGACCCCGCCACCGATGAAAATCGCGTCGGGTCGTTCCAGTCCGGCCAGCGCCTGCGGTGCACTGCCGCGGATCAATTGCAGGCCCGGTACGCCGAGTGCGTCGCGGTTGTGCTCGATCAGTTGCTGACGGCCTTCATCGGCTTCAATGGCCAGCGTGCGGCAGCTCGGGTGCGCGCGCATCCATTCGATGCCGATCGAGCCAGAGCCCGCGCCAACGTCCCACAGCAACTCGCCGGGCACCGGGGCCAGACGGGCCAGGGTGATGGCGCGCACGTCACGTTTGGTCAACTGGCCGTCGTGCTTGAAGGCTGAGTCCGGCAGGCCGGCCAGGCGTGACCAGCGCGGAGTATCCCGCTGGGCGATGCATTCGATGGCCACCACATTCAGGTCGGCCACCGACGGCTCGTTCCAGTCGCTGGCGAGACCCTCGAGGCGCCGCTCCGCCTCGCCCCCCAAGTGTTCCAGCACGCTGATCCTGCTCGGCCCGAAGCCGCGCTCGCGCAACAGGGCGGCTATCGCCGCCGGGCTGTGCCGGTCGTTGCTCAGCACCAGCAGGCGAACGCCACTGAACAGCTGGGCATTGAGGGCGGCGACCGGGCGGGCGACCACCGAAAGCGTCACCACATCCTGCAACGGCCAGCCCATCCGCGCGGCCGCGAGTGAGCAGGAAGAGGGTGCCGGCAGGACTCGCATCTCGTCACACGCCACTTGCCGCGCCAGGCTGGCGCCCACGCCGAACAGCATGGGGTCGCCGCTGGCCAGCACGCAGACGGGGTCGCCACGCCGCGCCAGCAGGGGTTCCAGGGAAAAAGGACTGGGCCAGGACTGACGCTCGCCGCGAATGCACACCGGCAGCAGATCGAGTTGCCGTTGGCCCCCGACAATTCGCGAGGCACCCAGCAACGCGCGCCGAGCCTGCTTGCCCAGACCCTGGAAGCCGTCTTCACCGATGCCTACTACTGTCAGCCAGGGAGCCATCTATATTCCTCAAACATGAATGTTCCGACAGGCAGGCTTTTCATGCTGTCAGACAAAGCAGGCATAATACCGCGCCTTTGTCCGCGAAGCGCTTCTACCTCTTGAACCGGTCGCCCCCTTGAACAAACGTCAACAGCATACTGCCTTACGCCCCTCGGCCTGCCCGGGGTTGCTGCGTATCGTGCAGGCGTTGGACGGCGGTATCTGCCGGATCAAGTTGAATGGTGGGTCGATCAGCACCGCCCAGGCCGTGACGGTCGCCGATGCTGCCGAGCGTTTCGCCGGCGGGGTGATCGAGGCGACCAATCGCGCCAACCTGCAGATACGCGGGGTCGGCAACCAACACGGGGCGCTGATCGACAGCCTGTTGGCGGCTGGATTGGGCCCGCGCTCGGCGGCGGGTGACGATGTGCGCAACCTGATGCTCAGTCCGACGGCGGGGATTGATCGCCACCTGCGCATCGACACTCGCCCATTGGCTGCGCAGATCCTCAATACGCTGGAGAGCAACGCCCGTTTTCACGACTTGTCGGCCAAGTTCGCGGTACAACTGGACGGTGGCGAGGCCCTGGCCATGCTTGAGCACCCCCATGACCTATGGCTGAGCGTTGTCGAGGGCGAGGGTGAGCAACAGTTGGCGTTCGGTCTGGCGGGATGCCCGCTAGACCCGCCCGCCGGGGCTGTGCTGTTGAGCGATGGGCATGCCTTGGTGGTGGCGGTGCTGGAGCTGTTTCTTGAGCTCGCCCGCCCGGATCAAACCCGCATGCGTCATTTGTTGGACGAGCATTCGCAGGAGTCGTTCCTGCTGGCCTTGGCCACGCGTGTGGCCCTGACTCCGTTCTGCGGCCGGCAGCGTGCCTTGTCGTATTCCAGTTCGCCTATCGGCACTTATCCACAGCGCCAGGACGGTCAGGTCTATGTGGGGGCTGTCCCGCCTCTGGGGCGTCTTGACCCTTCCATGCTCAAAGGCGCGGCGCGTCTGGCCGAAGCGTTCGGTGACGCCAGCCTGCGGCTGACCCCTTGGCAAAGCCTGCTGCTGCCGAACATCCAGGCCGCGGATGCCCCCGTGCTCAGCCTGCGCCTGCAAGACCTGGGCTTTTTGCTGAGTGCCGACCAGGCGTTGACCCAGTTGGTTGCCTGCACCGGCTCTGCCGGGTGCGGCAAAGGCCTGGCGGATACCAAGGCGGATGCGCGGCTCCTGGCCAGGCAACGGCAAGGCAAGGGCGATCCACTGCAGGTTCACCTGTCCGGTTGCCCGCGGTCCTGCGCGGCGGCCCACATTGCCCCGGCCACCTTGCTGGCTGTGTCCCCCGGTCACTACGACCTCTATTTTCGCGATGCGGGGCAGCCGGGTTTCGGCGCCCTGCAAGCACGCAACCTCACTATTGAAGCGGTCGGCGCATTGCTTGATGCCCACCCACGGAGCCCCCTTGATGCTTGATTACATCCGCGACGGTCAGGAGATCTATCGCAACTCCTTTGCGATCATTCGCGCCGAGGCCAACCTTGAGCGGATTCCCGCCGATCTGGAAAAGCTCGCGGTGCGCGTGATCCATGCCTGTGGCATGGTCGAGGCCATCGATGGTTTGCAGTTTTCCGAAGGGGCGGGCAAGGCCGGGCGCGATGCACTGGCGGCCGGTGCGCCGATTTTGTGTGATGCGCGCATGGTCTCCGAAGGCGTGACCCGCGCCCGTTTGCCGGCCAATAACGAGGTGATCTGCACCCTGCGTGACGACAGTGTCCCGGACCTCGCCCGTGAACTGGGTAACACCCGTTCGGCGGCGGCGCTGGAGCTGTGGCGCCCGCACCTGGAAGGCAGCGTGGTGGTGATTGGCAACGCGCCGACCGCGTTGTTCTACCTGCTGGAAATGCTGGATGCCGGTGCGCCCAAGCCGGCGCTGATCCTCGGCTTCCCGGTGGGCTTTGTCGGTGCCGCCGAATCCAAGGCCATGCTCGCGGCGGACAGCCGTGGCGTGCCATTTGTGATCATGCAAGGCCGGTTGGGCGGTAGCGCCATGGCCGCCGCAGCGATCAATGCCCTCGCCACGGAGATTGAATGATGCAGCAACCTGGACGTTTGATCGGTCTTGGCGTGGGCCCCGGTGACCCGGAGCTGATTACCGTCAAGGCCCTGCGCCTGCTGCGCGAGTCGCCGGTGGTGGCGTACTTCGTGGCCAAAGGTAAAAAGGGCAATGCGTTCGGCATCATCGAGGCGCATTTGCAGGACGCACAAACCTTGCTGCCACTGGTGTACCCGGTGACCACCGAGACCCTGGCGCCACCGTTGTCCTACGAGCAAGTGATCAGCGACTTCTACGACGCCGCCGGCCAGGAACTCGCCGCGCATCTGGACGCCGGTCGCGATGTCGCGGTGATCTGTGAGGGCGACCCGTTCTTCTACGGCTCCTACATGTACCTGCATGATCGCCTGGCCGAGCGTTATGAGGCCGAAGTGGTGCCGGGTGTGTGCTCGATGCTTGGCGGTGCGTCGGTGCTTGGCGCGCCGCTGGTGTATCGCAATCAGAGCCTGTCGGTGCTGTCCGGTGTGCTGCCTCATGAAGAGCTCAAACGACGCCTGGCCGATGCCGATGCTGCGGTGGTGATGAAGCTGGGGCGTAACTTTGCGAAGGTCCGGCAGGTGCTGGAAGAACTCGGTCTGGCGCAGCGGGCGTTGTACGTCGAGCGCGCCACCATGGCCAATCAGAAGATCGTGCCCCTGGATCAGGTCGAGCCGATGTCTTCGCCATATTTCTCATTGATCATCGTTCCCGGTGAGAGGTGGCAAGGTTGATGACACGTCCCGTTCCGGCGATTGTCATTCTCGGTAATGGCAGCCTTGCAACCGCGCGCAAGATCCAGCAGCGCTATCCCGATGCACTGATCCACGGTCTGGCCGAGCGGGTCGAGGACGTGGATCGTCGTTACCATGAGTTCGGCGCGACCCTGCGTCAGCTCTATCAGCAAGGCACGCCGATCATTGCCTTGTGCGCGGCAGGCATTGTCATCCGCACCCTGGCGCCGCTGCTGCTGGAAAAAGGCGCCGAACCCCCGGTGCTGGCCGTGGCCGAAGACGGCAGCGCCGTGGTGCCATTGCTCGGCGGTCTCGGCGGGGTGAATGTCATGGCCCGTGAGATCGCTGCGGCGCTTGAAGTCGCAGCAGCCATCACCACCAGCGGCGAACTGCGCTTCGGCACTTGCCTGCTCAACCCGCCCAGCGGTTACGCCCTCGGTGATCTGGAACTGGGCAAGCGTTTTGTGTCCGATCTGCTGGCCGGGCACAGCGTGCGCATTGACGGCGTCGCGCCGTGGCTGGATCAGGCGCAGTTGCCGGAAAATCCGCAGGCGCAGCGTTCGATCCATGTCGGCAGTGGCGAGCGTGAGGCAAGCGCCAATGAATTGCAGATCTATCCACGCAGCGTCGCGGTGGCGGTGAGTACCGGGGTGGCGGATTTGCCGGACACCATTCGTGCGACGCTGCAACAAGCGAAAGTGGCGGTGCAGGCGTTGGCCTGTCTGGTCGCGGCTGACACCGGGATGGCCTGTCCGGCCTTGCGTGAAGCAGCCCTTGAGTTGGGTGTGCCTTTGCGCTTTGTCGCGGCGGCGAGCGACATCGGCGCATTGGCGCGTAGCGCGGTGCCTGATGCGACGATCAGTGCGACGACGCACGACATCGCCATCGCCGTTGCCGATCAGCCACTGGATGTTGCGCAGATCGGCCGCCCTCGCGGGCGTCTGGCGGTGATCGGCCTCGGTCCTGGCGCTGCCGAACTGATGGTGCCGGCGGTGAAAGCCGAACTGGCACGGGCCACCGACGTACTCGGTTATGAAACCTACGTGCGCATGGCAGGTCCTTTCCGTCCCGATCAGGTGCTGCACTGCACTGACAACCGCGAAGAAATGCAGCGCGCCCGCCACGCCTTTGAATTGGCCGCCCAGGGACGTTCAGTGATCGTGGTGTCGTCCGGCGACCCGGGCGTGTTCGCCATGGCGGCCGCGGTGCTCGAAGCCTTGCACGAATCCAGCGACCCGATGTGGCACCGCGTCGATCTGGAGATCTTGCCGGGGGTTTCGGCCTCGCTGGCGACCGCCGCCCAGGCCGGTGCGCCGTTGGGGCATGACTTCTGCGTAATGTCGCTATCGGACAACCTCAAGCCTTGGTCGATCATCGAGAAACGTCTGGACCTGGCCGCCCAGGCTGACCTTGCGCTGGCCTTCTACAATCCGATTTCCCGTTCGCGGCCTTGGCAGTTGGGCCGTGCGCTGGAGATCGTCGCCCAGCACCGCACGCCGGAAACTCCGGTGGTGTTGGGGCGTGATATCGGCCGTCCCGGACAGACACTGCGTGTCACCACGCTCGGTGCGTTGACACCTGATCAGGTGGACATGCGCACGATGGTATTGATTGGCTCGTCCACGACCTGCGTGTTTCCGCGCGTCGAAGGCGGTGACTGGGTCTATACACCGCGCTGGTACGGCACCAAGCCGGCTTCCTGAATAACTGCGGCCTCCTCTGGAGGCCGCATGATCAGGTCGCGCAATAGACGTTTTGCTACGCAGCGCACAACAAAGTGTGTGCGTTGAAGGTGTCGTGACGGTTGGAATGAACTTTGGTTTTTTGAATGATGGGGTTTGCAGCAAAACGGCAAGGCCTTGTGAGTGACACACAAGGCCTTGTTTTTTTCGCGAGCAAGCGCAATGAATTACGGCACCAGATACCCTCTGACCCCGGTAAAGATAATCTGCGCCGCCAGCGCACACACGAACAACCCCATCAACCGGCTGACGATCTGCAGCCCCTGGTCGCCGAGAATCTGCTCGATGCGGTTGGACAGGTACAACACCACGCCGACCGTGAAGCTGGCCAGGGCGATACTGAGGATGGCGGTCAGTTTGTCATCCCAGTGCGGCTGGCCGATGCCCATGACCAACAGGGCACCAATGGTGCCGGGGCCGACGGTTAGCGGGATGGTCAGCGGAACGATGGTCACGTCCTGCTGCACGTTATCGGTCTGCACCGCCGATTTACCCTGGGCCATGCCCAGCGCCGAGATGAACAGTACGCTGCCGGCGCCGATGCGAAAGGCGTCTACGGTGATGCCGAACACGCTGAAAATCACTCGACCGAACAGGTACAGCAGGACACTGGAGATCAGCGTCGCGAAAGCGACCTTCCAGGCCAGTCGTCGGCGTTCCTTGTTGGAATAGCCACGGGTCAGGCTGATGAAGCAGGACAGCACGAAGAACGGGCTGTAGAGCACCAGCATCTTCAGGTAAACACTGAACAACACGTGGAGCATGATGCGAGCTCACTGGCGATGGAAGTCGTCAGGAGTCTATCAGGGGTTAGGACAGTCGGCTCAGGAAGGTTGGGCCGAGGTCCGATCCAGTTGGTCGCGCTGGGCGACCCAGTGCTCGATCAGCTCGCGCAACTGCGACAGTTCGACCGGCTTGGCCATGTGCCCATCCATGCCGGCCTGACGTGCGCGCTCCTTGTGTTCGGCAAGGATGTGCGCGGTCAGTGCGACTACCGGCGTGCGGGAGCGTTGATTGCCGACTTCCCAGGCCCGCAATTGCTGCGTGGCCGAGAAACCGTCGAGGATCGGCATTTCGCAATCCATCAACACCAGGTCATAACGTTGAGCCTTCATCGCCTTCAAGGCCTCTTCGCCATTGCTCGCGGTGTCGGGCGACAGATTGAGTTTGCCGAGCATGCCCCGAATGACTTTGGTCGAGATGCTGTTGTCTTCTGCCACCAGAATACGGAAGTCGCAGGGGACGTTGATCGCGGCGGGGACCGGGGAGGGCATGTGCGTAGCGGTGGCCTGCCCTTTGCTGCGCTGGTTCAACTCGTCCGCCAGGGTGGTCTTGAGGGTATAGCCGGCCACGGGTTTGGCCAGGATCCTTTTGATACCGGCATTGCGCGCGATGATCTTGCTCGGCGCATTGCTGATGCCCGTGAGCATGATCAGCAGGATATCGTGGTTCAGGCTCGGGTCTTCCTTGATCTTGGCCGCCAGTTGCATGCCGGTCATGCCGGGCATGTTCTGATCGAGCAGGACCACGTCGAAGTAGTCCCGCAGGTGCGCCTTGGTGCGCAGCAAGGCCAGGGCCTCCTTGCCGGATGCCACCGCGCTGACGTTCAGGCCCCAGGCGCTGCATTGCTGGACCAGGACTTTGCGGCAGGTGTCGTTGTCGTCCACGACCAGTACCCGTGCACCTTGCAGTGGGCCGTCCAGGTCGCAGGTTGGATGTTCCAGGCGGTCAGGGTCCAGTGGCAAGGTCAGCCACAGCGTGCTGCCCTGGCTGCTGCCGCTCTTGATGCCAAACTCACCGTGCATCAACAGGATCAGCTGGCGTGCGATCACCAGCCCCAGATTGCCCCCCAGGCGAGTGGCGGAGAGGACGTTCTTGCTATTGAGTTCAGCGTGCAGCAAGGCCTCACGTTCTTCGGCTTCCATGGGTTGCCCGCTGTCTTGCACGGCAATGCGCAAGCGCGCTGTATCGCTCAGGTCATCCAGGGCCACGACGATCAGGATCTCGCCTTCCTCGGTCTTCTTCATGGCGTTTTCCAGCAGGCTCAACAGCGTCTGGCGCAGGCGCGTCGGGTCACCGCTGATCACCCGGGGAACCTGGGGCTGGATGAAGCTGATGAGTTCGACGTTCTGTTGTTCGGCCTTGGCGCGGAAGATGCTCAGACAGTCTTCGATCAGCGCATTGAGGTCAAACTGCACGTCGTCCAGTTCGATCTGCCCTGACTCGAGCCTTGAGATGTCGAGGATTTCATTGATCAGCGTGAGCAGTTCGTTGCCGGCGCTGTGGATGGTTTGCACGTAGTCGCGTTGCTTGACCGACAGCGGCGTGCCCAGCAACAGTTCGGTCATGCCCAGTACACCGTTCATGGGGGTGCGGATTTCATGGCTGATTTTTGCCAGGAACTCGGCCTTGGCGTTGATCTCGGCATTACTCGCCGCCAGGTCACGGCTGATGCTGAAGCGGCTCTCGATAATGCTGCGCTGGCGTTCGCTCAAGGCGATGCCCATCAACAGGCCGCTCAGGCAGATGAACGCGAGCAAGGCCATGATCAGGCCTTGTGGCGCGACGAGAGTCAGCCCCAGCAATGCGGGCAGGATGATCAGCGTACCGGCGTTGAACACCACCATGGCCGCCACGAACAGGCGTGCCGGGCGATAGCCTTTATGCCAGTGATAGGCGCCGACGAAGAGCATGCTCAGCCCAGCCAGAGCGACCAGCCCATAGGTCATGATGTTCAGCGGCAGGGTGTCGACGAACAATAGCAGCAGGCAGCAGGCGACAATGAACAGGATGTCGCCCATCAGCAGTTTGTTGAGCGGGTGTGGCCCAAGCCGGCTGAAGAAGCAGTAGGTGTACATCAGGCCGCAAGGCGCCGTCAGCAGCAGGGCCAGGTAGGCTTCAGGGGCTTGTACGGCATTCCAGTCGGGTAACCATGGCCCTGCCAGGTTCAGGAGCAACAGCACCCCGAGCAACAACAAGCCTTCACAGGCCGCCAGCCACAGGCAGCTTCGCGAGCGGGTATAGGCATAGCGCGTGAGGTTGTGCAGGATCAGCATCGCAATACAACCGAACAGCAAGCCGTAGATCAGTGTCTGGGTCTGATTGGCGGCGGTCAGTACGGCTGATTGCAGGGTGATGTAGGGTCGTAACTGGTGTTCGGAAACCAGCCGCAGATACACGTCAAGGGGCTTGCTGCTCTGAGGCAGCGGCACCATGAAGTCGGTGCTGGGCAGCGGACGTTCGGCCAGTGGTTGATCGTTGCCGCTGGTGGTCTGGTCGATCAGTGTGTCACCGTCCAGAACGTAGAGATCCAGATGCAACAGGTCGGGGGCAAAGATACGCAGCAGTTGTTCGTGTTTGCCAGGATTGAGCCGAAAGCGCAGCCACAATGCGCCATCGGGATCGGCGGCGGTGATCTGGTCGGGTTCAATCGGGCTGAATTGGTTGGTGTAGCGCGCCGAGCGAATGTCGCCCAGTTGCAGGGTGCCCTGTTCGTCGAGCAATACCGCCCAGCCACTGCCTTGCGCGACGGCCTGGGCCGGGAGCATGCAGAGCAGGGTCAACAATGTGACGGTGAGTCCTATGGCGATCCTGAGCCAGCGCAAGGCGAAATCCCTTCGTAGATTGATGCCAGATTATAACTATGCGCGGCGTTGGAATAATCAGGCAAGGGCCCTGGGCCCTTGCCTGGCCGAATGGCTGGCTTATTCCTGATTTTCGCCACGCTCGCGGGCAATGGCGCGGTAGCCAATGTCCTTGCGATAGAAGCAGCCTTGCCAGTCGATCTTCGCGGCCAGCTTGTAAGCCTGTTGCTGGGCCGCATCGACGCTCGCGCCCATGGCGGTAGCACACAGCACCCGACCACCGGCCGTCACCACCTTGCCGTCCTTCAGGGCGGTGCCTGCATGGAACACTTTGCCTTCCAGTGCTGCGGCTGCATCCAGGCCTTCGATGGCGGCACCCTTGGCGTAGTCGCCCGGATAACCGCCGGCGGCCAGTACGATGCCGACGCTTGGGCGTGGATCCCATTGCGCTTCGACCTTGTCCAGCGCCTGGGCGAGTGCCGCTTCGACCAGCAACACCAGGCTCGACTGCAGGCGCAGCATCACCGGTTGGGTCTCCGGATCACCAAAGCGGCAGTTGAACTCGATGACTTTCGGGTTGCCCGCTTTGTCGATCATCAGGCCGGCATAGAGGAAGCCGGTGTAGACGTTGCCTTCTTCGGCCATGCCGCGCACGGTTGGCCAGATCACCAGGTCCATGACGCGCTGGTGAACGTCGCTGGTGACGACCGGGGCAGGGGAGTAAGCACCCATGCCGCCGGTGTTCGGGCCGGTGTCGGCGTCGCCAACACGTTTGTGGTCCTGGCTGGTGGCCATCGGCAATACGTTCTTGCCGTCGACCATGACAATGAAGCTGGCTTCTTCGCCGTCGAGGAACTCTTCGATCACCACGCGCGAACCAGCGTCACCAAAGGCGTTGCCGGCGAGCATGTCGCGTACGGCATCTTCGGCTTCAGCCAAGGTCATGGCAACGATCACGCCTTTACCGGCGGCCAGGCCGTCGGCCTTGATCACGATCGGTGCACCTTTTTCACGCAGGTAAGCCAGGGCTGGCTCGATCTCGGTGAAGTTCTGGTAATCGGCGGTCGGGATCTTGTGGCGAGCCAGGAAGTCCTTGGTGAAGGCCTTGGAGCCTTCCAACTGGGCAGCGCCGGCTGTTGGACCGAAGCAGTCCAGGCCACGGGCGCGGAACAGATCGACCACGCCAGCCACCAGCGGGACTTCCGGCCCGACGATGGTCAGGGAGACATTCTTCTCGGCAAAGTCGGCCAGTTGCTCAAGCGCCAGGACGTCAATGGCGACGTTCTCGCACTTGGCCTCAATGGCCGTACCGGCGTTGCCCGGGGCAACGAAAACTTTCTGCACGCGCGGATCCTGAGCCACTTTCCAGGCCAGGGCGTGTTCACGGCCACCGCTGCCAATGATCAAAACATTCATTTCAAAAACCTCGGATGACGCTAATGCTGTTTAGAGCCTAAAGCGCTTTACGCTGTAGGAGGGCGCACTGAAGTCGGTAGATGCAAGGCGGAGTCGGCCTCGATGAGCGGAGTTGCCTTCTGGCAATGAGCATCATCGAGGTCGGCTCCAACGCAGCAGATGCCGGCTTCAGTGCGGCCGTTGTCATATTAGTGACGGAAGTGGCGCATGCCGGTGAATACCATCGCGATGCCGGCTTCATCAGCCGCTGCAATGACTTCCGCATCACGCATCGAGCCGCCTGGCTGGATTACCGCCGTCACGCCGGCCTTGGCCGCATTGTCCAGGCCGTCGCGGAACGGGAAGAACGCATCGGAAGCCATCACCGAGCCGACTACCTGCAAGCCGGCGTGTTCAGCCTTGATCGCGGCAATACGTGCCGAGTTCACGCGGCTCATCTGGCCGGCGCCGACACCGATGGTCTGACGGTTCTTGGCGTAGACGATGGCGTTGGATTTGACGTACTTGGCCACTTTCCAGGCGAAGATCAGGTCGTTGATCTCTTGCTCGGTCGGTGCACGCTGGGTCACGACCTTCAGGTCTTCACTGCCGATCATGCCAATGTCACGGCTCTGCACCAGCAAGCCGCCGTTGACGCGCTTGTAGTCCCAGGCAGCGGCGCGGTCAGCCGACCACTCGCCGCACGCCAGCAGGCGCACGTTGGCTTTCGCCGCCACAATGGCGCGAGCTTCTTCGCTGACCGATGGGGCGATGATCACTTCGACGAACTGACGCTCGACGATGGCCTTGGCCGTTTCAGCGTCCAGTTCGCGGTTGAACGCGATGATGCCGCCAAAAGCCGACTCGGTGTCGGTGGCGTAGGCCAGTTCGTAGGCCTGGCGGATGCCGCCTTCGGCGTCAGGGCTGACCGCAACGCCGCACGGGTTGGCGTGCTTGACGATCACGCACGCCGGCTTGACGAAGCTCTTCACGCATTCCAGCGCCGCGTCGGTGTCGGCCACGTTGTTGTACGACAGTTCCTTGCCTTGCAGTTGGGTCGCGGTGGCGATGCCCACTTCGGCAGGCTTGGCTTCCACGTAGAACGCCGCGCTCTGGTGCGGGTTCTCGCCGTAGCGCATTTCCTGGGCCTTGATGAACTGGCTGTTGAAGGTGCGCGGGAATTCGCTGCGACCTTCTGTGCTGAGGGTATCAGCGGCCTGGTTCACGGTGCCCATGTAGTTGGCGATCATGCCGTCGTAGGCGGCCGTGTGCTCGAACGCCTTGAGCATCAGGTCGAAGCGCTGGGCGTAGGTCAGGCCACCGGCCTTGAGGTTATCCAGGACGTTGGCGTAGTCGCCGGCATTGACCACGATGGCCACGTCCTTGTGGTTCTTGGCTGCCGAGCGAACCATGGTCGGGCCACCGATGTCGATGTTCTCGATGGCGGTCGGCAGGTCACAGCCAGGCTTGCTGATGGTGGCTTCGAACGGGTACAGGTTGACCGCGACCAGGTCGATCGGCTTGATGCCGTGCTCGTTCATGATGGCATCGTCGATGCCGCGACGACCCAGGATCCCGCCGTGGATTTTCGGGTGGAGGGTTTTCACCCGGCCGTCCATCATTTCGGCGAAACCGGTGTAATCCGCGACTTCCACAGCGGCTACACCATTGTCCTGCAGCAGCTTGAACGTCCCGCCGGTGGAGAGGATCTCGACGCCGAGCGCTTCGAGCTCCCTGGCGAATTCGAGGATCCCGGTCTTGTCGGAAACGCTGATCAAGGCGCGGCGGATCGGCAGGCGGGTAGTCTGGTCGGTCATCTCAATTTCCATCAAAAGCAAAGGAAGTCAGCAAAAAAGGCGACCGGTTTTACGCGGGCGCCTTTCTGGTTTGATTGAATGCTTACAGCAAATCGTACTGCTTGAGTTTCTTGCGCAAGGTGCCACGGTTCAGTCCGAGCATCTCGCTGGCCTTGGTCTGGTTGCCCTTGACGTAGCTCATCACGCTTTCGAGCAGGGGCGCCTCGACTTCGGAGAGCACCAGGTTGTACACATCCGTGACGGCGGCGCCTTCAAGGTGGGCGAAATAATTGTGCAGCGCCTTCTCGACACTCCCGCGAAGGGTCTGGCCTTCTTCGCTCGGCGTATTGAGGTGCTGTTTCAAATTCACGTTGTCGCTCACGGGTGTTGTTCCACTCACTAAAGTCTCGGTCATCATCGTCATGCGGCCACCCCTTCTCCGTCCCCTGTCAGGCTCTTGTAACGTTCGGCGAAGAACTCCCGAACGTTGGCGCATTGTGCTTCCGTACCATCCAAACGATTGAAGTGGGCGCGAAACTCCCTGGCGCCCGGCAGGGTTGCGAGATACCAGCCGACATGCTTGCGTGCAATGCGTACACCCATGACATCCCCATAGAAGGCATGCAGCGCGGCCAGATGCTCAAGCAGAATACGTTCCACCTCGATCAATTCCGGCGCCGGCAGTTTTTCACCGGTACGCAGGTAGTGCTCGATCTCACGAAAAATCCATGGCCGCCCCTGGGCGGCCCGACCTATCAACAGGCCATCGGCCCCGGTCGCGTCAAGCACGTGCCGGGCCTTTTCAGGCGAGTCGATATCGCCATTGGCGAAGACCGGAATCGACACCGCCTGCTTGATCGCGGCAATGGTCTCGTACTCGGCTTCACCGGTATACAGGTCGGCACGGGTGCGGCCATGCACCGCCAGCGCCGTGATACCTGCCTGTTCGGCGATCTTCGCCACCGTCAGGCCGTTCTTGTTCGCCCGGTCCCAGCCGGTGCGAATCTTCAGGGTCACCGGCACATCAACCGCAGCCACCACGGCCTGCAGGATCTCGGTCACCAGGTCTTCATCTTTGAGCAAAGCAGAACCGGCGGCTTTGTTGCAGACTTTTTTCGCCGGACAACCCATGTTGATATCAATAATCTGTGCACCCAGTTCGACGTTGGCCCGGGCCGCATCCGCCAGCATCTGCGCATCACCGCCGGCGATCTGTACCGAGCGCGGCTCGGGATCACCTTCGTGGACCATGCGCAGACGTGATTTGCGGGTGTTCCACAAGCTCATGTCACTGGTGACCATTTCCGAGACTACAAGCCCTGCACCCAGTCGCTTGCACAGCTGACGAAAGGGCTGGTCGGTGACACCCGCCATGGGGGCGAGAATCAAGCCGTTGTGCAATGTATATGGGCCGATGCGTACCGCCGACATAGGTCTTCCCTGTTGTGGGGTAGGATCATGAGAGTTCGAAAAAGGGTTGGCATGATACCCGCTCTCGATGACTGGATAAAGGCTGAACTGGATAAAATCTGAACAGTTAATCCGTTATTGCCAGCAGTTTGACTCAGCTCACAGGCGCTCGGAAGGTCGCCATCCATCTGGCGTGACTGAACCGATTCACTCCGGCGAATGAAAACTGAGGCTGTAATTTACTGCTTTCGGGCCGGGATCCAGGATGTCCAGGGCAATATGGATAGGGGTTTGCGGGGGCATTTCCGCAAGGTCGGCCAAGTCGCCATTGAGGTATTCACCCGGTTTGAAGCGACGGCTGGCGATCAAGTGGCCGTTGAGGTCGGCGAAGCGCAGTTCCAGCAGGGGGAACGGCTGGGAGAAGGGCGCGCGGTTGTAGATGATGGCGTCTACGACCAGGGCACCACTGAAATCCGGGTGGCTGCGCACCACCAGGTTGCTGCTCTTGATTTTCGCGATGTCGACCTTGGACGGAACGCTGCAGCCAATCTGCGGGCACAGTTGCTGGAACCAGGGGCGGTACTGGTCATGGCGAGCCAGTTCGTCGAAGTGATGGGCGATGTACTGGCCGGCAAGGGCGGCGGCGGCCAGTAGCACCATCAGGCTCCAGAACAGCCGGCGTCCCCAGGGGGAGCGGCGTTGCTGCCAGTCCAGTTGCAGCGGATCGTCGACCAGGTCTTGCAGCACGTCGTCGTGCCTGGCCGATTCGCCTCGCGCGCGTCGCTTGCGTGCGGGTTCGGCAGTCTGCGGGGGGAGTTCGGGATCGTCGTCGGTTGCGCTGAAGCGTTCGTGCGAGGCGCTCAGTTCCTCGTCCTCTTCCTGGGGTTCCAGGCGCAGTGGCGGCGTCTCGGGTTCGTCGTCGAGGTCGACCAGTTCCAGGGACAGGGAAGGTTCGGTGCGTGAAGGTTTTGCCGATTCGCCCGCGTCCTCGTCCAGCCTCCCGCTTGTCGCAGGTGTCAGGGAGGTGTCGCTGGACAGGGCGCGTTCGGCTGCGGGCTCGCTGAACAAGCTGTCGGGCCACGGCGCTTCACTTTCGCTGGAATCACGGTGTGCGCTGAGCGAGTCTTCCCGGGGCTTGTGCTCCTGGCCAAACTCCTTGGCGGGCTGGATTTCCCGCTGTTCGAGCTTGGCGAGTTCTTCGTCGAGGTCGAGGTGGTCCAGGTCGAGCTCGGAGGCGGTCCACTGCTTCTGGCTAATGGCCCGTTGCTCGGGTGCCGGTTCGACCGATGGCGGCGTGCTGAGCGCGCTTGCCTGTTCGCCCATGCGCTGCTCGAGCAACTGCCGTGCAGCATTGAACACTTGCAGGCACGAGCCGCAGCGCACCACGCCACGGGCCACGCTCAATTGAGAGTGGCTGACGCGGAAACTGGTCTTGCAATGCGGGCATTGGGTGACGAAGCTATCGGTCATGCGGCCATCCGGAGTCTGCAGAGGCTCATTTTAGCGCCGGCGACCGGTAATGCGCACCCAGCCATCGCGATTGGCGATCGGATCCAGGTCAAAGTCCTTGGCGTAAGCCGCTGCAACTTCTTCGCCTTGTTCGGCGAGGATGCCCGACAGCGCCAGGCGACCGCCGGCCTTGACCAGGCTGGACAGTTGCGGCGCCAGGGAAACCAGCGGGCCGGCAAGGATGTTGGCCACCAGTACGTCGGCCGGAACCTGTGGCAGGTCTTCTGGCAGGTACAGCGGGAACAGCGCTTCGGCGATGTTGTTGCGTCCGGCGTTGTCGCGGGAGGCTTCCAGCGCCTGCACATCGATGTCGGTGCCGACGGCCTGTTTGGCGCCCAGTAGCAAGGCGGCGATCGCAAGGATCCCGGAGCCGCAACCGAAGTCCAGCACGTTGCAGTCTTTCAGGTCCTGGCTGTCGAGCCATTCCAGGCACAGGGCGGTGGTCGGGTGGGTGCCAGTGCCGAAGGCCAGACCCGGGTCGAGCAGCAGGTTGACGGCATCAGGCTCCGGGGCCGCGTGCCAGCTCGGCACGATCCACAGGCGCTGGCCGAAACGCATCGGCTGGAAGCCGTCCATCCAGCTGCGTTCCCAATCCTGGTCTTCGATGACTTCGCTCTGATGCTCAGGCAGTGGACTGCCAGTCAGCAACTCCAGATGGGCCAGTACTGCGGCGGCTTCGGTGCCGCCTTCGAACAGGGCCAGCAGGTGGGTGTGCGACCACAGCGGGGTGGTGTTGAGTTCAGGCTCGAAAATCGGCTGATCTTCGGCGTCCATGAAGGTCACCGATACGGCGCCCACTTCAAGGAAAGCGTCTTCATAGGTTTCGGCTTGTTCTGGGCTGATGGCGAGACGGACTTGCAGCCAAGGCATGGCGGGCACCTTTGAAAAATATTGATTGCAGCCTAGCGGGCTGCGAGAAGCGCGCAAGTTTACGCGAGAGTGGAGGTTTTGTGGGAGTGGGTTGACTTCGGTGCTCGCCGTACGGCCTTCCGGTTGGCGCGGCACTTTGTAGGAGCGAGCTTGCTCGCGATGATCGACAAGACGCCGCTATGCTTCAGCTACCCTCGTTATCGTTGACCACCATCGCGAGCAAGCTCGCGCCTACAGGGGGTGATGTCTCCAGAAACAACAAAGCCGCCCGAAGGCGGCCTTGTCGTGTACCGACTAAAGCTTAGTGCTTTTCGCCAGCCAGCTTGTGCTCGAGGTAGTGAATGTTCACGCCCCCTTTGCAGAAGCCTTCGTCGCGGGTCAGGTCGCGGTGCAGCGGGATGTTGGTCTTGATGCCGTCGACCACGATTTCGTCCAGCGCATTGCGCATGCGCGCCATGGCTTCGTCACGGGTGGTCCCGTAAGTGATCAGCTTGCCGATCAACGAGTCGTAGTTCGGCGGCACGGCATAGCCACTGTACAGGTGCGAATCAACGCGAACGCCGTTGCCGCCTGGTGCGTGGAAATGCTTGACCGTGCCCGGGCTCGGCATGAAGGTTTTCGGGTCTTCGGCGTTGATCCGGCATTCCAGTGCGTGACCGCGGATGACCACGTCATCCTGGGTGAACGACAGCTTGTTGCCGGCGGCGATGCTGAGCATCTCCTTGACGATGTCGATGCCGGTGACCATTTCCGATACCGGGTGCTCTACCTGGACACGAGTGTTCATCTCGATGAAGTAGAAGCGGCCGTTCTCGTACAGGAACTCGAACGTGCCGGCGCCACGGTAGCCAATGTCGATGCACGCCTTGACGCAGCGGGCGAAGACTTCCTGGCGAGCCTGCTCGTCGATGCCCGGTGCCGGCGCTTCTTCGAGGACTTTCTGGTGGCGACGTTGCAGCGAGCAATCGCGGTCACCCAGGTGGATGGCATGGCCTTGACCGTCGGAAAGTACCTGGACTTCCACGTGACGTGGGTTGGTCAGGAATTTCTCCAGGTAGACCATCGGGTTGCCGAACGCCGCACCTGCTTCGGAGCGAGTCAGTTGCGCCGAGGAAATCAGGTCTTCTTCCTTGTGCACCACACGCATGCCGCGACCACCGCCGCCGCCAGCGGCCTTGATGATCACCGGGTAGCCGACTTCACGGCCGATGCGCAGCGCCGTTTCTTCGTCTTCCGGCAGCGGGCCGTCGGAGCCTGGAACGGTTGGAACGCCAGCGGCGATCATCGCGTGCTTGGCCGATACCTTGTCGCCCATCAGGCGAATGGTCTCGGCTTTCGGGCCGATGAAGGCAAAGCCGGAGTTCTCGACCTGCTCGGCGAAGTCGGCGTTTTCCGCGAGGAAGCCGTAGCCAGGGTGAATGGCCGTGGCGCCCGTCACTTCGGCAGCCGCGATGATCGCCGGGATGTGCAGGTAGGAGTGGGCGGCCGATGCCGGACCGATGCAGACGGATTCGTCTGCCAGGCCCAGGTGCATCAGCTCTTTGTCGGCCTTGGAGTAAACGGCGACGGTCTTGATGCCCATCTCTTTGCAGGCACGCAGAATCCGCAGGGCGATCTCACCGCGGTTAGCGATCAGAACTTTTTCCAACTTCGCAGTCATCAAAGGCTCTCCGCGGTTCAAACGATGGTGAACAGCGGTTGGTCGTACTCAACCGGCTGGCCGTCTTCGACGAGGATGGACTCGATCACACCGCTGGTTTCAGCTTCGATGTGGTTCATCATCTTCATGGCTTCGACGATGCACAGGGTGTCGCCTTTCTTCACGCTCTGGCCAACTTCAACGAAGGACGGCGAGGTAGGCGAAGATTTGCGATAGAACGTACCTACCATCGGCGAACGGGCAACGGTGCCGTTCAGCACTGGCGCGGCTGGAGCGGCAGGTGCAGCGGCAGCGGCTGGAGCAGCAGCGGCCGGTGCGGCGACAGGCGCTGCCATTGGAGCCGGTGCGTAGTACTGCTGGGCCGGGGTCTTGCTGTGGCGGCTGATGCGTACGGACTCTTCGCCTTCCTTGATCTCGAGCTCGTCGATGCCGGACTCTTCCAGCAGTTCGATCAGTTTCTTAACTTTACGGATATCCATGAATCATCAACTCCCAAGGGTCGGTCAGGGGCGTTTAACGCTTGTTGTTCAAGCCGTTGCCGGTCTTTCAAGCTGCTCTAGTGCGGCCTCCAGGGCCAGTCGATAACCGCTGGCGCCAAGGCCGCAGATCACTCCCACCGCTACGTCGGAGAAGTAAGAGTGATGGCGGAAAGGTTCGCGTTTGTGCACGTTAGACAAATGCACTTCGATGAATGGGATGCTCACCGCCAGCAGCGCGTCACGTAATGCGACACTTGTATGCGTAAAAGCTGCTGGATTGATCAGAATGAAGTCCACGCCTTCGTCGCGGGCGGCGTGGATGCGGTCGATCAATTCATACTCGGCGTTGCTTTGCAGGTAGAGCAAATGGTGGCCGGCATTACGGGCCCGTTGTTCCAGGTCCTGATTGATCTGGGCCAGGGTCACTGCGCCGTAGACGCCCGGTTCACGGGTGCCGAGCAGGTTCAGGTTGGGTCCGTGCAGCACCAAAAGGGTCGCCATCTGCTGTTCCTTGTTATCTATGTGCAGTTATCAGAACCCGGCGACTATGCCGCAAAGCCTTTGTGACTGTCCAGTTCTCTGCAATAGCCAGCACAATGACCGATGATTGCGCGAATTATATGACCAACTGATTAAATCTGGTCATTCGCTCTGGCGACACGTTCGGCGAACTCCCGCGCCGTGATCTCGCCAATCACCCGCACGTTGGTGCGTTCGTTGCCGTCCTTGCCAAAAAACATCAGGGCCGGTGGCCCAAACAACCGGTAGCGGTCGAGCAGGGCGCGTTGTTCGGCGTTGCTGGCTGTCATATCGAAGCGGATCAGCCGGTAGCCGTTGAGGCGTTCGACGACCATGGGATCGTTGAGCACCTCATGTTCGATGACTTTGCAACTGATGCACCAGTCGGCGTACCAGTCGAGCAGCAGCGGGGTGTTGGCGGCTTTCGCCTCGGCGAGGGCCTGGTCGAGTTCCGCCGGGGTGCTGATGGTCTGCCATTGGCCGGCATCTGGTGCTTGTGGGCTACCGGAGGCGTTGATGACCCGGGGCTGGCCAATCGGGTTGAAGGGATCGGTCTGGCCGCTGAAGGCGCCGTACCAGCAGGCCAGGCCATAAAATATCAGGAACATTCCGAGCAATTGGCCGAGGCGTTTGCGCGGTGGCTTGTAGACGAATTCCAGCGCCCCAAGAAACAATCCAACTCCCGCCGCCAGCAAGCCGATTAGCAGCAAGGTGACTTGCCCCGGCAGCACGCGACTGAGCAACCCGATCGCCAGTCCCAGCAGCAAAACGCCGATCGCGTTCTTCACATAGACCAGCCAGGGCCCACTCTTCGGCAGCCAGGCGGCCCCACCGGTGGCCACCAGCAACAAGGGGGCGCCCATGCCCAGGCCCAGCACGAACAGCTTCAACGCGCCCCCCAGTGCGTCACCGCTGGCGCTGATGTACAGCAGCGCTCCGGCCAGGGGGGCCGACACGCAAGGTGAGACCAACAGGCTCGAGACCACGCCAAGCACCGCCGCGCCCCATAGCGATCCACCCTCGGTACGACCGGCAATGCGGTCCAGGCGACTGCTGATGGCATGGGGCAGTTTCAGTTCGAACACCCCGAACATCGCCAGGGCAAAAATGGCGAAGAACAGGGCGAACGGCACCAGCACCCAGGCTGATTGCAGGCGTGCCTGCAGGTTCAACTGGGCACCGAACATTCCCATCAAGGCCCCGAGCAGGGCGAAACAGGCGGCCATCGGCAATATGTAAGCCAGCGACAAATTAAAACCACGCAGCCCGCCAACCTGCCCGCGCAGCACCACGCCGGAGAGAATCGGCAGCATAGGCAGCACACAAGGGGTGAAGGTCAGGCCCAGGCCTGCGAGGAAGAACAACGCCAGTTCACGCCAGCTCCAGGCTGCGCCGGGTGCGTTGCTGCCGGTTGCGCCATCGATCTGCAGGCGTTCGGTTTCCGGTGGGTAGCACAAACCCTTGTCGGCGCAGCCCTGATAGGTGACGACCAGGGTGAAGGCGCGCGAGTCGGCGCTGTTGCGAGGCAGTTCTACGTCGAGAATGCCGTGGTAGACCTCGACATCGCCGAAGTACTCGTCGTGCTTCTTCTCGCCCGGGGGCAGTTGAACGGCACCAAGGTCGATATCGGCGGGCTCGCTGCGAAACTGGAAGCGATGGCGGTAGAGGTAGTACCCCTCGGTGGCGACGAAGCGCAGCTTGATCGACTGCGGCGTGGCTTCCACCAGGCTCAGTTGGAAGGCTTCGCGCACTGGCAGGAAATCGGCGCTGTTGTTGATCGCGCCCAGGGTCGAACTGGGACGACTGTCCAGCAGGCCGGTAGCGTTTACCGGTAGGGCCAGGATCAACAGCATCAGGCAGAGCAGGCGGCGCATGACAATCTCGCGTATCGATAGTGTGGGCATGATAGCGGACGGCGCCAGGGTGTGCCGATGAGCTTTGTGGCGAGGGGGCTTGCCCCCGTTCGGTTGCGCAGCGACCGTAAATTCAGGACTCGCGGCCTGTCAGGTGAAATGCGGTTGCCGGTTTTGGCCGCGCTTCGCGAGCCAACGGGGGCAAGCCCCTTGCCACGAAACAGGCGTCAGACACGAAAGGCCTGCACGGCAGTATGCAATTGCCCGCCCAGCGCCAGCAGATTCTCGCCCTGGCTGCGGCCCTCTCCGATGCGCACCAGATTCTCCCCGCCCAGTTGGTGAATGCGTTCGCTGTGGTCGCGGATTTCGCTGACCGCGCCGCTTTGTTGCGCGGTGACATCGGCGATGCGTGCGGCGGTGTCAGCGATGGTCTGGATCGCGCCGACAATTTTATCCAGCGCGCCGTCTGCCGCTTGTGCCTGACTGGCAGTGGCCTCGGCGTGTTCGACCTGCGCGCGCATGCCCTCCACCGATTGCCTTGCCGCCAGTTGCAGTGCGCCAATCAAGGTCTGGATCTCGGCCGTGGCACCGGCAGTGCGTTGCGCCAGCGAGCGAACCTCTTCGGCGACCACCGCGAAGCCGCGGCCCATCTCTCCGGCGCGGGCCGCTTCGATGGCCGCGTTCAGGGCCAGGAGGTTGGTCTGGTCGGCAATCGAGCGAATCACCGTCAGCACACTGCCGATGGTTGCCGATTCCTCGGCCAGGTGCTCGATCATTTGGGCATTGCCCTGGACTTCGCCGACCAAGGCGTGAAGCCCGGTCAGGCTCAAGCCGATCACCTGCTGCCCATGCTCGACCGCAAGGCCGGCATGACGGCTGGCTTCGGCAGCCTGGCTGGCATCGCCGACCACTTGCTGGATAGTCGCCTCCAATTCGCCAAGGGAATCACGGATCAGCGCGGTGTCGCCGGCCTGATGCTCGGCGCCGCTGTGCAGGTCGCGGCTCAGTTCGGCCAGCACGCGACTGCTGCCCGCCACTTGCTCGGCGTTTTGCCGGATGGTCCCCACCAGGTCCACCAGATACACGCGCAGGCGATTGAGCGACTCCTGTATGTCGTGCAGTTCGCGGTTGGTCGAGCCCAACTGGATGTCCCGGCTGAAGTCGCCTTCAGCCCAGGTCGAGAGCGCCGGAGCCAGGTTGGTCAGCACCCGGGCAAGGCGTCGTTGCAAGGTATCGATCAGCAGCGCAATCAACAGGATAAGGCCAATCATCACGCCCTGGATCAGCCGCACTTCACTCTGGATTTGTCCATGCTGTGCGCGGACGGCCGGCTCCAGCGCCGCAATGGCTTGCTGCACGGCGTCCAGCTTCACGTGGGCGGCGGCGCTGAGGTCGGCTCGTTTCTGGATCTGCTCGCGGGTGCGGGCCAGTTCAGCGGGGTAGCGGGCAAGCAGGCTGGACAGTTCACGCTTGAAGCCAGGGCCGGCATCTTCGACGACGGTTTTTTCGCTGCTTTCCAGGCCCATCATCGCGGCGAAGTCATCGGAGTTGGAGGCTTGACGGGTGGCGATGCCGAGCAACGGCAAGGCATCGATCAATGCGGCCTGGGCGCGGATGTTGGCGAGTTCACGCTCCACGTCGCCGGCCAGTTCGCTACGACCGCTGCTGACCAGTTTGTCGCGGGCCAGCGAGAGCTTGCCCAGGTGCTGCGCGGCGGCCAGCAGTGGCACCAGGTAAGCCGCGGTCTCGGGTGTGTTGGCGCCGGTGGCGTATTGGCTGAGTTGTTCCAGGCTCGCGCCCAGTTCGCGTTCGGCTTGTAGCAGTAGGGCTTGCGGGTCACCGGCCAGCTTGCCCGCGGCCAGCAGCTCGGTCCTGCTGAATTCATCGAGGTCGGCAAGGCTTGGACGCAGGCTTTGTGCCAGGTCCACCGGCATCTCGTTCAGCTCTTTTTGCAGGGTGTCGAGGGCCTGGCTGGCGCCGCTCAGGCGCAGGGCATCGCCGCTGGCCAGGTAGTCTTCGACATTGCGCGCCACATGATTATGGAACAGCTGCGACAGGCCCAGGTAACGCTCCATCAACAGATAAGGGCGTTCCAGGGCCTTTTGCGACCACCACAATGTGGCGCCGAGTGCGATGCACACCGCGACTAACAGCAGGGTATTGAGATTGGTCAGCAACTTCAGACGCATCGTGGGCAACCAACGACAGAAGGGAGGCGCCTGAAGTTATTGCGCTTGCGTTACAGCGTTATGACCGATTCAGTGGATTCGGATGAAAAGATAGCACTTTGCCTTGATCGGCGTGCCGCCTGAACCCGATTGCGTCCGGCGTCCTTGGCGCGGTACAGCGCCGCGTCGGCCTGGCTGGCCATTATCAGGCTGTCGGAGTCTTCCTGCAGGTCGACCACGCCGGCGCTGAAGGTGCACCACAGGTCCTGCGGCTGGGCCGGGTAGTGAATCTCGGCAAAGCGCTGGCGGATTTCATCGAGCACTTTGCAGGCCGATTCGATATCGGTGTCCGGCATGACGATGGCGAACTCTTCGCCGCCGTATCGGCCAATGAAATCGGTCTTGCGCAGGCGTTGCTTGAGAAACAGCGCCAGGCTCTTGATCACCCGGTCGCCCATGGGGTGACCGTGGCTGTCGTTGACCCGCTTGAAGTGATCGATATCGAGCATCGCGAAGCTCAGTGGCTTCTGTTCGCGGCGTGCGCGGAATGAGCAGTCCTCAAGCAGTTGCAGGATATGGGTGTGGTTGTACAGGCCGGTCAGGCTGTCACGGACCATCCGCGCCTTGAGATTGCGTGCCCGGGCGGCGCGGTTGCGCACGGTGGTGATCAGGTGGCGGGGCTTGATCGGCTTGGTCAGGAAGTCGTCACCGCCTTCGCTCATGGCATCGAGCTGTTTGTCCTGGTCGTCTTCGGCCGACAGGTAAATGATCGGTACGCTGACATAACGGTCGTTGTGGCGAATCACCTTGGCCAGTTCGGTACCGGTGCAGGCCGGCATGTACATGTCGAGGATGATCAGGTCAGGCTGGAAGTCGGCCAGTTCGGCCATCGCCTGGATCGGTTCGATCAGGGTGCGGGTGACGATCCCGGCGCTGTTGAGCAGGCGCTCGGTGTGCAGGGCCTGGGCGCGAGAGTCATCGATGATCAGCACTTTGTAAGGTTCGTACTGGGCGACGCAGGTCAGGACCTCGATTTTTTCCAGCAGGCTCGAGGCTTCGAGGGTGCCGGTCAGGAACTCCTGGCCGCCGGCGCGTACCGCCGCCAGGCGTGTCGGGGTGTCGGTTTCCAGCAGGCTGAAAAACAGCAGCGGCAGCTTATGCTCCAGCCCGGCCTGGGCTTCGGCCGCCAGTTGCAGGCCCAGGCCCGGGCCCGCGAAGTCGACATCCATGACAATCGCCGCCGGCAGTCGCTCGACCATGGATGAGCGAAAGGCCGCCACACTGTCCAGGGACTGGGCACTGAGGCCAAAGAATTCCAGTTGTTTGGCCAGGCGTTCGGCCCGGTCGTGATCCTGCAGCAAGACATAGATTGGCTTGCGCAATGGCGGCAGGAAGGTTTGTTCGAGCTGGTCGCCCTGGCGCAGGCCGGTGCGTGACAAGCGTTGCATCAACCGATTCAGGTCAGTGATCAGCCCGCTGCTCAGGCGTCCGCGGTTGGCGTCGACGGCCTGCAGTGACTGGATGATGCTGTGGGCCAGTTGGGTGTGTTCGGTCTGTTCGAAGCGCTCGGCAAAGCGCAACAGGCGCAGGTTCGCCTCACTGAGCTCCGACAGATCGGTCGCCGACCATTCGCTGCGTTGCAGGCGCTGCCATATCTCAAGAATCTGACGTGCCTGATGAATTACCCGCTGGGCAAAGTGCTGCTTGAGGCGCTCACGGCTGGGGTCTTCTGGCTCGGTCATATCCTGACTACTAGTGAGGGTGCATGCTGAGGTCGACTGGTGGCTCTATGCTAGCACCTCTTTTCGATGGCATGAGTGTCGTAAGTCAATAATCTGCAAAGCGACGTTATTCAGTTTATGACCGACTGGTCGCGTAGGCTCTGAGCCGCGCTTCCTTTATAGTGGCGGCTCGACTGTGATGCATGCAGCGCCGTGCCGGGGCAGGATTGATCCGCTCACCATCAGGCACGAAGGCGCAGGGTTGCGGTCGAACCGATGAACTCAAGTGATTGAAAGGATATCGCCATGCTGGACTGGAAGAACCGCGCAGGCAGTGCGCCTGAACGTGCCGCCGAACCCAAGTCGGCAACCCGCAGCTATTTTGGTGGTTTGCTGTTCAGCCGCGCATTGGCCACGTTGATCGGCCTTTACCTGGTGGTGACCATTGCCCTGGGTTGGTACTGGAGCAAGGAGCCGGCCTTGTTTGCGGTTCAGCAGAACGCACAAATCGCCGCCGAGAAAGAAGGCAAACAGATGGTTGTCGGGTACACCACGGTGGAAACCCTCAAGACCGTTGCCGGTACCTTGCTCGACAAGCCGGGTGGCTATATCTCCAACGACCGTTTCCCGCCGGGCCTGTGGATGGACAACATGCCGAGCTGGGAGTACGGCGTGCTGGTGCAGGTGCGCGACCTGACCCGTGCCATGCGTAAAGACTTCGCCCGCTCGCAGTCGCAATCGGCGGAAGACGCCGACCTGGCCAAGGCCGAGCCGCGCTTCAACTTCGACAACAAGAGCTGGGTGCTGCCGTCCAGTGAGTCGGAGTACCAGGAGGGCATCAACTCCCTGAGCCGCTACCAGGCACGCCTGTCGGACCCAACGCAAAAGAACGCGCTGTTCTACGCCCGTGCCGATAACCTGAACAACTGGCTGGGCGATGTGGGCACCCGTTTGGGCTCGCTGTCGCAACGCCTGTCGGCCAGTGTCGGCCGGGTCAAACTCAACACAGCGTTGAAAACCGAAGTCGTGGCCCCGGGCCAGGTGCCACAACTGGATGAAGAGGTGGTGGAAACCCCTTGGATGCAGATCGACAACGTATTCTACGAGGCGCGCGGCCAGGCTTGGGCGCTGTCGCATTTGTTGCGCGCCATTGAAGTCGACTTTGCCGACGTACTGGCGAAGAAGAACGCGACCGTCAGCGTGCGACAGATCATTCGTGAGCTGGAAGCATCCCAGGAGACACTCTGGAGCCCGATGATCCTCAACGGCAGCGGCTTCGGTCCATTGGCCAACCACTCGCTGGTCATGGCCAACTACATTTCGCGGGCCAATGCGGCGGTGATCGACCTGCGCCAACTGCTCAACCAGGGCTGAGTCATGGTCGATAACTCCCGGGAGGCCGCCCATCGCGCGGCCTCGGATGCCGAGCAGATTGCCTGGGTCGACGAGCAGGACAATCTGCTCGGCTCCCTGGTGCGTGCGGATTTGCGCGCGCGCGGCCTGATCGGGCGCGGCACTTACATCATGCTGTTCAACTCCGCGGGCGACCTGTGTGTGCACCAGCGCACCTACAGCAAGGCCATCTACCCGGGGTTCTGGGATGTGGCGGCGGGCGGCATGGTGTTGGCGACGGAAACCTACGCCGAATCGGCGGCCAGGGAACTGGCGGAGGAACTGGGTGTGAGTGGTGTGCCATTGACCGCCCACGACCACTTTTTCTTCGAAGACACCGGTAACCGGCTCTGGTGTTCGGCATTTTCGGCGGTCTGGGACGGGCCTTTGATCCTGCAGCCGGAGGAAGTACTCCAGGCGCGCTTTATTCCGATCGAACAGGTCATGCAGGAAATCCACCAAAAGCCTTACTGCCCGGACTCTTTGGCGGCCTTGAAACGCTATCTGCGCTCGATCGGGGCCGACGTCGCAAAAGATGTATAAATTGGCGCCGATTGGCTCTTAGCAAGTACGCTTTTTGTCGTTACACTGCGCGACCTTTTCAAGCTGGACCGGGTTGCTTTTTGTAGGAGCGAGCTTGCTCGCGAAGAACGCAAGGATGACGGGTGCTGTCTGAGTGCACGCGTTATTGTTGACGTCCATCGCGAGCAAGCTCGCTCCTGCAGGGTTGTACCGGTCCAGTAGCGCTGCCCCTGCCTGAGTGGGGCTTCGCGGTCGATAGCACGTGCCTACGTTGCTGCGACCAGTCTTTGTCCTCCCAAGAGGATTGCCGGTGGCCAAAAAAGCCGCATCCTTCGCCGCCCTTGGTGGCTTGGTATTTTCCACCGACGCAGGTCGACATTGCCCGGACTGTAGCCAGCCGGTGGCAGCCTGCATCTGCAAACAAACCGTTATCCCGGCCGGCGACGGCATCGCGCGCGTGCGTCGCGAAAGCAAGGGCCGTGGCGGCAAGACGGTGACCACCATCAGCGGTGTGCCGTTGGCTGAAGACGCGCTCAAGGAGTTGGCCACCACGTTGAAAAAACGCTGTGGTACCGGTGGCGCGTTGAAGGACGGGGTCATCGAAATCCAGGGTGATCATGTCGAGCTACTCTTGGCTGAGCTGATCAAGCACGGTTTCAAAGCGAAGAAATCCGGCGGCTAGCAGCCTCTGTGAAGACCACTCCGACTTGATGCAGGCCTGATCCGACTCAGGTGTGGTGTCGTCTCCAGGGTTTTCACAGAGCCTGTTCTGACCGGTTTCTAAACTCAGCGCTGCATCCGGGGTCTATTCCCTCGTTGCAGGCTAATCGTCATTTACATTCTTTAAGCTGCGCCAGCCCTCAACCCGGGAGGCGCTCTCTGACTTTATTTATAGGGGACTTCGATGTCCGTACGACGCACACGCAAAGACGATGGCAGCCAATGGACAGTTGCGGACAGCCGCAGTGTTTACGGGATTCGCCATTGGGGGGCCGGGTATTTCGCGATCAATGACGCCGGTCGCGTCGAAGTTCGTCCGAACGGTCCGACCAGTTCGCCTATCGACCTGTTCGAGCAAGTCGACCAGCTGCGTAAAAGCGGCCTGTCCTTGCCATTGCTGGTCCGTTTCCCGGACATCCTGCAAGACCGTGTCCGCCAGTTGACCGGTGCCTTCGATGCCAACATCGAACGCCTGGAATATCAGAGCAAGTACACCGCGCTGTACCCGATCAAGGTCAACCAGCAGGAAGCGGTGATCGAAAACATCATCGCTACCCAGAACGTTTCCATCGGCCTGGAGGCCGGCTCCAAGCCCGAGCTGCTGGCCGTACTGGCCCTGGCGCCGAAGGGCGGCACCATCGTCTGCAACGGTTACAAGGACCGTGAGTTCATCCGCCTGGCGCTGATGGGCCAGAAGCTGGGCCACAACGTGTTCATCGTGATCGAGAAAGAATCCGAGGTCGGCCTGGTGATCGAGGAATCCGCCTCGCTGAAGGTCAAGCCTCAGGTCGGCCTGCGGGTTCGCCTGTCGTCCCTGGCATCGAGCAAATGGGCCGACACCGGTGGCGAGAAATCCAAGTTCGGTCTGTCGGCGGCGCAGCTGCTGTCGGTGGTCGAGCGCTTCCGCGCGGCGGGCCTGGACCAGGGCATTCGCCTGCTGCACTTCCACATGGGCTCGCAGATCGCCAACCTGGCGGACTACCAGCACGGTTTCAAGGAAGCGATCCGTTACTACGGTGAATTGCGCAATCTGGGCCTGCCGGTCGATCACATCGACGTCGGTGGCGGGCTGGGCGTGGACTACGACGGCACGCACTCGCGTAACGCCAGTTCGATCAACTACGACATGGACGATTACGCCGGTGTCGTGGTCGGTATGCTCAAGGAATTCTGCGACGCGCAGAGCCTGCCGCACCCGAACATCTTCTCCGAGAGTGGCCGCTCCCTGACCGCTCACCATGCCATGCTGGTGGTGCAAGTGACGGACGTCGAGAAGCACAACGACGACGTGCCGAAGATCGCCAACAAGGAGGAACTGCCGGAAACCGTACAGTGGCTGGTGGACCTGCTGGGCCCGACCGACATCGAGATGGTCACCGAAACCTACTGGCGCGCGACTCACTACATGAGCGACGTGGCGACCCAGTACGCCGATGGCAAGCTGACCCTGGCCGAAAAAGCCCTGGCCGAGCAATGCTACTTCGCCGTGTGCCGTCGCCTGCACAACTCGTTGAAGGCACGTCAGCGCTCGCACCGCCAGGTGCTCGATGAACTCAATGACAAGCTGGCCGACAAGTACATCTGCAACTTCTCGGTATTCCAGAGCCTGCCCGACACCTGGGCCATCGGCCAGGTCCTGCCGATCCTGCCGCTGCACCGTCTCGACGAAGAGCCGCTGCGCCGCGCCGTGCTGCAAGACCTGACCTGCGACTCCGATGGCAAGATCAAGCAGTACGTCGACGAGCAGAGCATTGAAACCAGCTTGCCGGTGCATGCACTGAACGACGGTGAAGACTACCTGCTGGGGATTTTCCTGGTGGGCGCCTACCAGGAAATCCTGGGCGATATGCATAACCTGTTCGGTGACACCGACTCGGTGAACATCTACCAGAATGCCGATGGCAGTGTTTACCACGCCGGTATCGAGACCCACGACACCATCGAAGACATGCTGCGTTATGTGCACTTGTCGCCAGAAGAACTGATGACGCACTACCGCGACAAGGTAGCCAGCGCCCGAATCAGTGCTTCCGAGCGCACTCAGTTCCTCGACGCGTTGCGTCTGGGCCTGACTCGTTCGTCTTACCTGTCTTCCTGAGGTCAGTCACCGCTGTGACCAGGCTGTCTGAAAGTTTTCCGTACGCTACGGAAGTTTCAGATAGCCCGGTGCGGCGGTTCTTCATTTTTATAGAGATATTTAGTTGCGTCGCACAATCAATGTTGGCGCTTCTTCATTTCGCGTAGTCTTTTTCCCAAGTTGTATTTCGGCACTCTACTCGGCCATGTCTCTCAGCGAGAATCCCCGGCCGCCCTCCTGTAGAGATACGTCGATGTCCGATCCAGTCAACGAGCCGTCATTTCGCCTGGAGATAGCGGGCCAGTCCCAAGCCTTTACGGTTGTCGCCTTTACCGGCTACGAGTCCATCAGTACGCCCTTTGTTTTCAGGCTGGAATTGCAACTCGATGAAAAGCAACTGGACCTTGCCAGCCTGATGTATCGCCCGGCCTATCTGTGCTTGGGGGAGGCGGGCGTCGGTATCCACGGACAGATTCATGACCTGGTGCAGCTTCACAGCGGCGCGAATCCGGGACTCTGGCGGGTGTCGCTTGGACCGAAGCTGACCTGTCTGGGGCAACGTTTCAGTCAACGGATCTTCAGCCGGCAGTCGGTCCCGCAGATCCTTGCCCAGGTCCTGAGGGAGCATGGTATCGGTGGGGAGGCCTGTCGGTTTGTGCTTCAGGACGATTACCCGGCGCTGGATTTCTGTACGCAGTACCGTGAGTCCGACCTGGCATTTGTTCAGCGCCTGTGCGAACAGGCGCGGATTCATTACTACTTCCTGCATTGCAGGGGTAGTCATTGCCTGGTCTTTACCGACACCCTGAGTCGCGAACCCGTTGTTACAAGCGAGTCCTTTGATGTCGAGGGTGCCGCACTTGCAGTCAAGCACTTCAAGGTGCATGCGCAAACACGGGAGGGTGACCCGCAGTACCCTGCATCGATCCACGCAGAAGCCGAAACAGACCTGTCGACGCTGCGCAGCGGTCAGGTTCTGGCGTTGTCGGAGCATCCCTGTGCGGCGTGGAACGGTCAGTGGTTGCTGACCCGGGTCGAGCACACCGGCCGCTCCATGCCGGTGCCACATTACTGCAACCGCCTGTGGGCGATACCTGCTGACAGGCCGTTCGAGCCTGGCGAGCCACACCCGAAACCTCGAATGAGCAGCATCCAGCGTGGCTGGATAGTCGATGTCGAGGGCGCGCACAGCGACTCGGCGAGGCGGGTCGCGGTGCAGTTCGACTGGTTGTATCAGGGCGAAGGCGCCAGCCCGAGTCATTGCTGGCTACCGGTTTCCACTCTGTTGTCGGACGAGGCGGTTGCAGGCCTCACCGCTGGGGTGGAGGTCTGTGTGAGCTTCATCGATGGCGATCCTGACCAGCCATTGATCACGGGGATATTTCAGCCGTCGATACGACCTGGGGACGCAGTGCTGCCTTCTGAAACCCGTCCGGCCTCAGGCAGCGAGGCCTTGCTGCAACTCCAGATCAACGCGGCGATGTTTGTGGGCACCGAGCAGCAGGTTCAGCTCTCCGGTGGTCAGGCGCTGACTGTTGATCCCCACTCACAGCGGCACTTCAAGGTAGGGTGCAGTGAGGTGCGTTTTGACGGTGCCGACATTCGCTTGTCCAGCCCGAACATTCATCTCAAGGCTTCGAAGCCAGCACCGGTCAAGGTAATGACTGCGCAGAGTGCGGCGCTAACTCCGGCTGCGCACCATGATTGGCTGGCACAGGTCCGGTGCAGTCAACCGCTGGTGCTGCTCTGCCTGTTGCCGGGAGGGGGGAGCTTGCGCTATTGCCGGCTAACGATCTGCGTCTGTCGCATGGCCACCGGGTTTGGTCAAAGTGGTGTGGCATGAGTGCGCCCCAGGCGGCTCAATGGTTTTTGCTGGATGTCCCGGGTGCGCCGGACGCCGGGCGGAATCTGCAGCAGTGCTTTGCCGAAGCGCCGTGCCATGGGTTGTTCGAGAACACCGATCTGCATGACTTGCGTGACCAGGGGCCGCAGTTGGTTGAACTGTCGAGCCAACCGACACTGGCGCAATGCGTTCACGAGGCGCCGCTGGACTGGCCGGGCCTGTTGCTGGAGACATCGGCCTCGGCGCAGCCGTTGCTCGGACACCTGCGACGGATGCTCACGGTCACGTTCGGGCTTCACTACAAAGGCCTGCTTAGTTACTACAACCCCTACACTGCCAGCTACTTCTTTGATGGCTGCGATGCCCGCGATTTGAGCCGCTGGCTGGGGCCGATCGACAAGCTGTACTGGTACGGCGGCACTTGGGCGGACCGGGCGCTGGGCTGCCTGGGGTGGCAGCAATTGAGCCGTCCGCCCTTGTCGGTCAGCGAACTGGCGATCGAAGACAACCTCAGCTTGCGTCAGCAGGGCCAATTGCAGGCGTGCATGCTGGAACGGCACGCCTGGTGCTGGAGCCAGACTACAGGGTATGACTACGGCTTGATCTGGTCCTGTGTGCAGGAAGGGCTCGAGCAGGGCTTCAGCGACAGAGCCGTGCTGGATGGCTGGCTGCGACTGCGCTTGCAGTACCCGTCAGTTGCACTGGATGCGCCGTTGCCGGGACGCACTCAGCAGGAGCGGCTCGACAGTTTGCGCAACCGTTGGCAGAACGGCCCATCCTGAAACTCGGACCCTGGCGGGTATTTGTGGCCGGCTCAGTGGGCGTGGCCGGCAAACCATCCGTCGTGCTTGCGCAAGTGCCAGGCGAAGGCAGCCAGGGTGAGGCTGCGCAGCACCATGAACAGCAGGAAGGTCAGCCAGAGTCCATGGTTGCCCAACCCTTGCAGCGCCCAGGCAAATGGCAGCAGCAGGATGACCGTCAAGAGCATGCCGTTGCGCATTTCCCGCGCGCGGGTAGCGCCGATGAACAGGCCATCGAGCAAGTAGCTCCAGACCGCAATCAACGGCAATACCGCGAGGTACGGCAAGTAGACGAAGGCGGTGTCGCGCACACTCGGTATGTCTGTCTGCAGGGCAATGAACAGATGGCCGGCGCACAGGAATAGCAGGGCAAAGCCCAGGCTGGCGATCAATGACCAGCCGCAGGCCACGACCAGTGAACGGCGCAAGGTCTCACGGTCACGGGCACCGATGGCGTGGCCACAGAGTGCTTCCACGGCATGGGCCAGGCCATCCAGGGCATGGGCGGTCAGGAGCAAACCGTTGAGCAGCAGGGCATTGGCGGCGACCGTCGCGTCGCCCAGGCGCGCGCCTTGAACCGTGACCATGAAGAACACCGATTGCAGCAGCAGGCTGCGGATGAAGATGTCGCGGTTGACCGCCAACAGGGGGCGCCAGCTCTGCCAGAGCGCCAGTGCAGCCCAGGCGATGTGCCCGGGGTAGGCACGCAGGGCGCTGCGGGTCATGGCCAGGCCCAGCAGGGCGCCGGTCCATTCGGCGATCACCGAGGCGCGGGCCGAGCCGACGACACCCCACTCAAGGCCAATGACGAACCACAGGTTCAGGGCGATGTTCACCAGGTTGGTGGTCAACAGTATCGCCAGCGGCGCACGGGCGTTCTGGGTCCCGAGGAACCAGCCGACCAATGCATAGCTGGCGAGGGCGGCGGGCAGGCCAAACAGACGGGTATGGAAAAAGTCCCGGGTCAGTTGGTCAAGCTCGGCGGACGGTTGCATGAAGTGCAGCGCCACGCCACTGAGCGGCACGCCCAGCGCACCGAGTAGCAAGGCCAGGCCCAGCGCCAGCAACAAGCCCTGTAGCAGGATCTGCCGCAACGCCGCGCCGTCGCCCCGTCCCGCGGCCTGCGCGGCGAAGCCGGTGGATCCCATGCGCAGAAAGCCCATGGCCCAGGCCAGGAAGGTGTACAGGCTGGCACCCACCGCTACCGCCCCCAATTGATGGGCATGGGGCAGGTGGCCGATCACGGTGCTGTCGACCAGCGCCACCAGCGGCACGGAAATGTTCGAAAGAATCATCGGCGCGGCCAGCGCCCAGACACGACGATGGGTGGCACGATCGCGCCAGTCGGTGATCAGGGTAGACATTCAGGCTCCTTGCGAGAGCGGGTATTGTAGCGGTAGATCCTGAAAGGGGGTGGAAGTCGGAAAGGGGCAGGTCGTGCTTGAGAACCCATCTCCCCCGCCGTCGGTCAATCTGATCAGCTCTGCAAGCGCTTGGGCTATAGTTACCCCCTTCGATACTCCTGCCCGCGAGTGCCCCATGCTTAACAAAGGATTGTTCCTGGCTTGTGTACTGACACTGCTCAGCGCCTGCGATTCATCGACCCCCGACAAGACAGCGGCCCCCGCCGCGCCAGCTGCAACGGCCACGGCACCCAAGGCCGTGCAGGACATGGCCGTGCTGAAACAGCGTTATGTCGGGCGTGAACTGAGCGTGGTGGATGTCTCGGAAATCCAGCTCGATGGCGCCAGCACCTTGTCGGTGAGTTTCTCGGTGCCGCTGGACCCGCAGCAGAAATTCGCGGACAAATTGCACCTGGTGGACAGCAAGAGCGGCAAGGTCGATGGCGCGTGGGAGCTTGCCGACAACCTGATGGAACTGCGCCTGCGTCACCTTGAGCCGCAGCGCAAACTGGTACTCACCGTCGATGCCGGGCTGGTGGGGGTCAACGACGCGAAGCTGGCCGCCGAATTTGTCAGCCGCCTGGAAACCCGTGACCTGCAACCGACCGTGGGCTTTGCCAGTCGTGGCACCTTGTTGCCGACCCGCCTGGCGGAAGGGTTACCTGTGATTGCCTTGAACGTCGACAAGATCGATGTCGAGTTCTTCCGTATCAAATCCGAATCGCTGCCGGCGTTCCTCGCCCAGTGGGGCCGCAACAACAGCCTGCAAAGCTACGAATCCCGCGAACTGCTGCCCATGGCCGAGCTAGTGTATGGCGGTCGTTTCGACCTGAACCCGGCACGCAACACTCGCGAAACCCTATTGCTGCCGATTTCCGGCCTCAAGCCGTTGCAGCAGCCAGGCGTCTATCTGGCGGTGATGCGTGCCTCCGGTACGTACAACTACTCGCAACCGGCTACCCTGTTCACCCTCAGTGACATTGGCCTCTCGGTGCACCGTTACCAGAATCGCCTGGACGTGTTCACCCAGGCGCTGGATGGCGGCAAGGCCCTCGACGGCATCAGCCTGGAGCTGCTCGACGCCGATGGCCGGATGGTTGCCCAAGGCAAGACCGGGCAGGGCGGCCATGCCGAGTTGCCGCTGCCGAAAAAGGCCGAAGTGCTGCTGGCCCATCAGGGCGAACAGACCAGCCTGCTGCGACTCAACAGTGCAGCACTGGATCTGGCCGAGTTCAACATTGCCGGCCCGCAGGCCCACCCGTTGCAGTTTTTCGTGTTTGGCCCGCGTGACCTCTACCGTCCCGGCGAAACCGTACTGCTCAATGCCTTGTTGCGAGACAAGGACGGCAACGCGGTCAAGCCGCAGCCGGTCAGCGTTGAAGTGCGGCGCCCGGATGAGCAGGTCAGCCGCAAGTTTGTCTGGGATGCCGATGCGTCTGGCCTCTATCAGTATCAACTGCAACTGGCCGCTGAAGCACCGACCGGGCGCTGGCAATTGGTGTTCGACCTGGGTGACGGCAAACCGCAGCTCTACGAGTTCCTGGTGGAAGACTTCCTGCCCGAGCGCCTGGCCCTGGAACTCAAGGGCAGCGATGTACCGATCAAGCCCGCCGACACCGCCGAAGTCGCGGTCAGTGGTCGTTACCTGTACGGCGCCCCCGCCGCAGGTAATCGCTTGAGCGGTCAGGTGTACGTGCGACCGTTGCGTGAAGCGGTCAAGAGCTTGCCCGGCTATCAGTTCGGCTCGGTCACCGAAGAGGAGTTGAGCCAGGACCTGGAACTGGAAGAAACCGCCCTGGATGAAGACGGCGAAGTCCTGATCTCCCTGGACAGCAAGTGGGCCGAGGTCAAGTCGCCGCTGCAACTGATCGTCCAGGCCAGCCTGCAAGAGTCCGGTGGCCGGCCGATTACCCGGCGCGTGGTGCAACCGGTATGGCCGGCGGACCGCATGCCGGGGCTGCGAGCCTTGTTCGATGGCGAAGAAGCCGGCGGCGACGGGCCGGTCGAATTCGAACTGTTGGTGGCCAACCCTGAAGGCCAGAAACTGGCGGCCGACAACCTCAAGGTGCGCTTGATCCAGGAGCGCCGCGACTACTACTGGAACTACTCGGACAACGATGGCTGGAGCTATCACTTCAACGAGAAGTTCCTCAACCTGGCCGAAGAGTCCGTCAGCATCAAGGCCGGTGGTACGGCCAAGGTCAGTTTTCCGGTGGAATGGGGACCTTACCGCGTCGAAGTCGAAGACCCGCAGACCGGCGTCGTCAGCAGCCTGCGCTTCTGGGCCGGCTACCGCGCCCAGGACAACGCCGAAGGCGGCGCGGTACGTCCGGACCAGGTGAAGCTGGCCCTGGACAAGCCCGCCTATGGTGATGGCGACACGGCCAACGTCACGGTCACGCCGCCGGCGGCCGGCAAAGGGTATCTGCTGGTGGAATCGGCGGATGGCCCGTTGTGGTGGCAGGCCATCGATGTGCCGGCCGAAGGTAAAAGCTTTGCGGTGAAACTCGATCCGAAGTGGTCGCGCCACGACCTGTATGTCAGCGCACTGGTGATTCGTCCCGGCGAGCGCAAGGCTAACGTCACCCCCAAGCGCGCGGTTGGCGTGTTGCATCTGCCGCTGGACCGGACTCAGCGCAAGCTCGGCCTGAGCCTGACGGTGCCGGAGAAAATGCGCCCGAAACAACCGCTGAGCGTGAAGATTCAAGCGAAGAACGCCGATGGCAGTGTGCCGAAACAGGTGCATGTGCTGCTGGCTGCCGTTGATGTCGGCATCCTCAATATCACCGAATACCCGACCCCGGATCCTTACTCCAGCCTGTTCGGTCGCAAAGCCTATGGTGCCGACCAACTGGACGTTTACGGGCAATTGATCGAAGCCGGGCAGGGCCGGCTGGCCAGCCTGGCGTTCGGGGGCGACGCGGCACTGGCCAAGGGTGGCAAGCGCCCTGATACCAGCGTGACCATCGTTGCGCTGCAAAGCGCACCGGTCACCCTGAACGAGCAGGGTGAAGGCGAGGTCAGCGTCGACATCCCGGATTTCAACGGTGAACTGCGCGTGATGGCCCAGGCCTGGACCGATGAACGCTATGGCATGGCCGAAGGCAAAACCGTGATCGCCGCGCCCTTGATCGCCGAACTGTCGGCACCGCGTTTCCTCGCCGGTGGCGACCAGACCACCCTGGCGCTGGACCTGTCGAACCTCTCGGGCAAGGCACAGACGCTGGAGGTGCAACTGAGCACCGAGGGCCAACTGGACGTGGTGGGCGAGACGGCGCACAGCGTGGCATTGACCCAGGGCCAGCGCACCACGTTGCACATCCCGGTGCGCGCGCTGGGTGGTTTCGGTCAGGGCAAGGTCAAGGTCCTGGTCAACGGTCTTGATCTGCCGGGCGAGAGCCTGCCGCCGTTCACCCGCGAGTGGACCCTGGGGGTGCGTCCGGCGTATCCAGCGATGCTCAAGCACTATCGCGCGGTGCTCAAGGACCAGCCGTGGAGCTTGCCTGAAGGGCAGTTGTCGCAGTTCGAAGTGGCCGGGCGTGAAGCCTTGCTCAGTCTGTCGAGCCGGCCGCCGCTGAACCTGGGCGAACAGATTCGCGCGCTCAAGGCTTACCCTTACGGTTGCCTGGAACAAACCGCCAGCGGCCTCTACCCGTCACTGTATGCCGATGCCGCCAGCCTGAAACGCCTGGGGTTGAAAGGTGATACGGATACCGAGCGCAAGCGCAAGATCGAGTTGGGTATCGAGCGCTTGTTGGGCATGCAGCGCTACAACGGCAGCTTTGGCCTATGGGGCGCCGATGGCGAAGAGGAGTACTGGTTGACGGCTTATGTCACGGACTTCCTGCTGCGTGCGCGTGACCAGGGTTTTGCCGTACCGCCCGAGGCCCTGAAAAAGGCCAGTGAACGACTGTTGCGCTACCTGCAGGAGCGCAACCTGATCGAAGTGAACTACAGCGAAAACGCCGAACACACCCGCTTTGCCGTACAGGCGTATGCAGGCCTGGTGCTGGCTCGCAGCCAACAGGCCCCTCTGGGGGCGCTGCGCAGTCTGTTCGAGCGCCGTAGCGATGCCCGCTCCGGCCTGCCGTTGGTGCAACTGTCGATTGCCTTGCAGAAAATGGGCGATCAACCCCGTGCCAAACAAGCGTTGCTGGCCGGGCTTGCAGCGTCACGTCAACCGAACGACTGGCTGGCCGACTACGGTAGCCCGCTGCGGGATCAGGCGTTGATCCTGGCGTTGCTGGAGGAGAACGACCTGGGCCAGGGGGCGCTCGAAGAGCGTTTGTTCAAGCTGTCCGATCAGCTGGCGGCCAGCCCGTATCTGTCGACACAGGAGCGTAATGCGTTGTTCCTCGCTGGCCGTGGTTTGCTGGGCAAGCCGGAAGCCAACTGGAGCGCGCAATTGAGCAGTGGCAACGAAACCCGTGAACTGAACAACAACCAGCCGGGGCTCAAGCTGGAAGGGCCGTTGCTGGCCTCGCCGCTGTCCCTGCGCAACGAAGGCAGCGAGCCGGTCTACCAGCAGCTGACGATCTCCGGTTATCCACAACACGCGCCGGTACCGGGTGGCGAGAACCTGAGGATTCGCCGTGAATACCTGGGCATGAACGGCCAGCTGTTGGACCTTAGTGACCTGGCCAGCGGCGATCTGGTGCTGGTGCACATTGCCGTCAGCGCCAAACAGCGCGTGCCGGATGCCTTGGTGGTGGACTTGTTGCCGGCGGGACTGGAGCTGGAAAACCAGAACCTGGCACAAAGCGCCGCGAGCCTGGAAAACGCCAGCAGCCAGGTCAAGGAGTGGCGCGAGTCAATGCAGAACGCCAGCCTCAAGCACCAGGAGTTCCGCGATGACCGTTACGTGGCGGCAATGAATCTGGAGGGTCGCGATACCTCGCACTTGCTGTACCTGGCACGGGCCGTCACCCCGGGCATCTACCGCGTACCGCCACCGCAAGTGGAGTCGATGTACCGGCCGAACTGGCAGGCCGTGGGTGAAACCGTACCGCAGATGGTGATCAAGGGGCGCTGAATACCCTCGGGGAATTGATCGTTCCCGCGCGCGCGTGGGAACGATCAAGTTGGGGCGCTGATCCGAATCAGTGAATCACCCAGCTCAGCACCCACAGCCCCAGCATCAGCCAGATAATCCCGACGATAACCGATGCGCGCATGAAGGCGCGAATGGCCGAGTACAGCAGCATCAAACCGATGAGCAATGCGATGATGCTGATGACCGAAGTGTCCATGCCCAGTGCTTGCGACAGACCTTCGACAAAATTGCCACCGGCGGAAGTCAAGGTATTGAACAACCCACTGAGCACCTCGACGATGAACCGGATGACCGACCCCAGCGCCTGGCCGAGCCACTCGAAAAAGCTTTCTACCTGCATGTGTGCGTCCTGATGAAAGTCTGTAAGGGCGTTGCCAGCGCTGAACCTTTGGCCGTTGCGTGCAGGCTGGAGTTCCCTTGAGGCCTAGAGGTTTGCGGTGTTGAATGTGCGGATGATAACGCAGCACATGCGTTCCCTGTGGGCGCGGGCTTGCCAGCGAAGGGCGCGACGGGGTGTACCAGGCAGGGCGCGTTCGCCGGCCAGCAGGCTTCTGCGGGTTGGCCGTTGGGTTGTGGGCGGGGCGTTGCTGGTGGTTGCGCTGCTCTGGCTGGCCGACCGGATCTGGCCGCTGCCCTTGCCCGGGGACGATCTGGCGCGGGTGGTGCTGGCCGAAGACGGCACGCCGTTGTGGCGCTTCGCCGATGCCAATGGCGTATGGCGCTATCCGGTCGACACGTCGCAGGTTTCACCCTACTACCTCGACGCACTGCTGACCTATGAAGATCGCTGGTTCTATCAACACCCGGGGGTCAATCCCCTGGCGCTGGGCCGAGCCGCGTGGCAGAACCTGTTCGGCGGGCGGGTGTTGTCCGGTGGCAGCACCTTGTCGATGCAGGTGGCGCGTCTGCTGGATCCTCATTCGCGAACGCTGGCGGGCAAGTTGCGTCAACTGTGGCGGACCGGGCAGCTGGAGTGGCACTTGAGCAAGGACCAGATTCTCACCCTGTACCTCAACCGCGCCCCATTCGGCGGTACGCTGCAAGGGGTGGCGGCGGCGAGCTGGGCGTATCTGGGCAAGTCGCCGCTGCACCTGACCCAGGCCGAAGCCGCGTTACTGGCAGTGTTGCCACAGGCGCCGAGCCGCTTGCGCCCGGACCGTCACCCGGCGCGTGCGCAAGCCGCGCGCGACAAGGTGTTGCGCAGGCTCGCGGCGTACCGGGTGTGGCCGCAGACGGCGGTCGATGAGGCCCTGGAAGAACCCTTGTTGCTGGCGCCACGCCTGGAGCCGAGCCTGGCGCCGCTGTTGGCGCGGCGGTTGAACCGCCCGGACAGTCCGCCGCTGATTCGCACCACCCTAGACGCTAACCTGCAGCGACGGCTTGAGGATTTGTTGCTGGGCTGGCGCGCGCGGTTGCCGGAGCACACCTCGGCGGCGATTCTGGTGGTCGAGGCAGAAACCATGGCCGTGCGTGCCTACCTGGGATCGGTGGACATCAACGACACCCGACGCTTTGGCCATGTCGACATGATCAGTGCCATGCGCTCTCCCGGCTCGACCCTCAAGCCTTTCCTCTATGGAATGGCGTTGGACGCCGGGCTGATCCATTCCGAGTCCTTGTTGCAGGACGTGCCACGGCGTTATGGCGACTATCGACCGGGCAACTTCTCCATGGGCTTCAGCGGTCCGGTACCGGCCAGCAGCGCGCTGTCGACTTCGCTGAACCTGCCCGCGGTGCAATTGCTGGAAGCCTATGGGCCGAAACGCTTTGCCGCCGAAATGCGCATGGGCGGCATGCCCTTGGCCCTGCCACCGCTGGCCGAGCCGAACCTGTCGTTGATCCTTGGCGGTGCCGGCAGTCGCCTGGAGGACCTGGTCAGTGGCTACAGCGCATTCGCCCGTGGCGGCAAGAGCGCCACTGTCCGATTGCAGCCTGACGAGCAACTGCGCGAACGACCGCTGCTGTCGCCGGGCTCGGCGTGGATTGTGCGGCGGATTCTCAGTGGCCAGGCCCGCCCCGACCGTGACCCGCGTGCCGAGTTGGTGCAGCGTCCGCTGCTGGCCTGGAAAACCGGTACCAGCTACGGCTTTCGCGATGCCTGGGCCATCGGCGTCGGCCCGCGTTACCTGATCGGCATCTGGATCGGGCGCCCGGACGGCACGCCGGTACCAGGGCAGTTTGGCCTGGCCTCGGCGGCCCCATTGATGTTGCAAGTGCATGACGTACTGATCAACCGTGACCGCCAGCGCGGTATCAGCGCACCGGTACAGGCGGTGCCCGCGAATGTCGGGGTCGCGGCGATCTGTTGGCCGCTGGGCCAGCCGATGAGCCGCAACGACCCGAACTGCCGCCGCCAGCGCTTCGCCTGGACGCTGGACGGCACCACACCACCGACCTTGCAGGCCCTGGACCAGCCCTTGGGCGTGGGCCTGGTGGAAAAGATCTGGGTCAATGGCAAAGGGCTGCGGGTCGACAGCAAATGCCCGGGCGCCGTGGCGCGGGATATCGCCTTGTGGCCGGCACCGCTGGAGCCTTGGCTGCCACGCATCGAACGCCGTGAAGCACGTGTGCCGGCCAATGATCCGGATTGCCCGGGACCGGTACTGGCGGCGTCTTCACCGCTGTCGATTGTCGGCGTGCGCGACGGTGATCAGGTGCGCCGGCCCGCGGCCAGTCGGGAACGGCTGCGGCTGAAGTTATCGGCACTGGGTGGCACTGGGCGGCGTTGGTGGTTTGTCAACGGTACCCCATTGGGCGACAGCGCCAATCAGGACAGCATCAATGCCACCTTTGAACAGCTGGGGCGCGTCGAATTGAGCGTGCTGGACGAGGGTGGGCAGACCGCGCGGGTCGAGTTCAGCGTGGTCGATTGACCCGCCGATTGACCGAGCTTGCCTTCATCGGCCATCCGCCCGAAGCTATACGCCTTCAGGAGAGCCCGATGAACCTTGTTGAACTGACCGAACGCCTGCACAGCATCCGCGACCGCAATGACTGGCGGCAATTTCACAGCCCGAAAAACCTGGCCATGGCCGCCAGTGTGGAAATGGCCGAACTGGTGGAAATCTTCCAGTGGCTGAGCGAGGACCAGTCGCGGCAACTGCCGCCGGAAAAGCTCGCCCATGCCGGTCAGGAAGTCGGTGATATCGTTCTTTATCTACTGCTGTTGTGCAGCGAACTGGGGTTGGACCTGGAACAGGTCGTGCGCAGCAAACTGGCGGACAGCGAACGGAGGTTCAGCTGATGAGCGACCGTCATTTCGATCAGTTGGCGACCCGTTTCGCCGAAAAAATCTACGGTGGGGCCAAAGGTGCGATCCGCCTGGCAGTGCTGCAAGCTGACCTGGCCGAGATCCTGCCGGATCGTCCATTACGGGTGCTGGATATCGGAGCGGGCTTGGGCCACATGTCGTTGTGGCTGGCCGAACGCGGCCATCAGGTCACCCTGGCCGAGCCTGCCGAACCCATGCTGAGTGGCGCGCGCCAGCGATTCGCCGACGCCGGGCAAACCGCAACCTTCATCCAGGCGCCATGGCAGGAACTGTTGGGGCAACTGACAGAGCCTTATGACCTGGTGCTGTGCCATGCGGTACTGGAGTGGCTGGCTGAGCCTCACGCGATTCTGCCCGTGCTGCATCAGCTGACCACTCAGGACGGCTGGTTGTCGCTGGCGTTCTACAACCGCGATGCCTTGATTTACCGCAACTTGCTCAAGGGCCATTTCCGCAAGATGCGCAAGAACGACATGGCGGGGGAGAAGCAAAGCCTGACCCCGCAAATGCCCCTGGATCCACGGGAGTTGGCGACGCAACTGCAAGGCTTGTGGACGGTCGAAACCCAGAGCGGTGTGCGGGTTTTCCATGACTACATGCCGGTGGAGTTCCAGGCCCGCGCCGAACTGATCGACCTGCTGGAAATGGAACTGGCCCACCGTCGTCATCCGACGTTCGCCGGGCTCGGGCGTTACCTGCACTGGATCTGTCGTCCGGCCTGAAGCCGGCACCTGTGGAGAGCACCATGAAACGCCATCCGGGATTGATCCTGCTGTGCCTGGGGCTTGCCGCCTGCCAGGGCAGCAATCCGTATGTCGCCAGCTCCAACCCGTTACCACCGGCCCCGCCGCAAGCCGCCAAGACCTTTGACCGCAGCGCCTATCCGGCCGCGCCTCGAGATTATGCCCGTTACCGCAGCTGGGCCTGGCTCGACGGCCAGTTGCCCAGCGGTTCGACCTGGGCTGACTCGGCGCAGATCGCCGAGTTGGTCAGCAATGCGCTGGACCAACGGGGCTTGCGTCCGTTGCATGACAACAGGGCGGCTGATCTGTGGGTCAGCGCCGAGTTGCAACAGGAAACCCGGCTGCAACAGGTGCAGGATGACTACGGGTATGGCGCCTACGGTGGCTACAACCGCTACGGTGGCGGCTATGGCAGTGGTTACGGCATGTACAACACCGTCCCCATTGTGCGGACCTACAATGTGCAAATGCTGGTGGTCAGGGTGAACCTGTACGACGCCCAAACCGGGCAACTGGTCTGGAGCACCAGCGCCGAAACCGGCCTCGACGACAGCGAAACCCAGCGCGCGAAATCATTGAGAGAGGCTGTAGAAAAGGCGGTAGCGGCGTATCCTCCCGGTTAATGATACGCATTTGGTTGCGTGTCCGAACCGGAGAAAAATCATGTTTCGCCGCCTCGCTTTACTGGCCTGTGTCGTGCTGCTCAGTGCTTGCCAGTCCAATCAGATCAATCACGACTATGACGCCAGTCGCGACTTCAGCGCCTATCGCAGCTGGACCTGGAAAGAGCCTGCCCTGCAATACCGTCCCGATGATCCGCGGATCAAGAGTGACCTCACTGAGCAACGCATTCGCCAGTCCGTGGCCGATCAGCTCGACCAGCGTGGCCTGCGTCCTGCCGCCGGCGGCAGCAAGGGGGATCTCAATGTGCAGACTTACCTGATCGTCGAGGAGCGTCAGCAACAGGTCACCACCAACTACGGCGGCGCCTGGGGCAATCCCTGGAACGGCTACTATGGCGCGCCGATGTACAACGAAACCCGCAATGTGACCTACAAGGTCGCCACCCTGCAGATCGACCTGCTCGACGGCAAGGACGGCAAGCTGGTCTGGCGCGGCAGTGACGAGCAGATGCTCAGCAGTTCGCCGAATCCCACTGATCGCAGCAATGCGATTCGCGAGACTGCCCGACGGATCCTGAGCAACTACCCACCGAAGTAAGCCCGGGGTCAAAGGCCGACCCAAGGTGAGGCCGGCTATCCGTGATCGGTGCTGGCAAGTTGCCGGCGCCGGCTGCGAGCCTTGACTACACTTCGAGCACTACTGGAGGTAGCGCTTGGCCGTGTGCCGGCAACGGAGTGCTCGATGTCTCCACGTTCGCGGTTTTGCGGTCCGGCCCGACAGGGTGGGGCGATTGGATTGATCGCCGCGTTTCAAACTGCCAGCAGGAGTGCTACGAAGTTTTTCCAGGGCTACATCGACGGCCGTCAACGGGATGAATGGCGGCACATCACGCACCACCACCGGTTGGCGAGTCTGGTCTTCGGCATTCGCGATGGTTTTTTCAATCACGGTGGGGGGCGCAAGAGGCGGAACAACCGATTCTGCAATCGGAGCCGGTTGCCGGCTCAAGACCAGTCCCCAGTATCCGACAATGATGGCTGCGACAAACAAGAGTCCAGCCAGCCCCATGGTGACACGACTGTTCATGACGGCTCTCCCTTTCCTGCTGCATCATCGGCTCGTGACACTCGACGAGATAACTTCGCAATCAGGCAGCTATGAACAGGCAACGATTTGGCTATTTGCAGGTAGCGCAGCTAATCCAAAATGCCATTACTGAACTTGAAAATCCCCCCAGAAAGATGAGGTCCCTGTAAAGCTAAGTTATTTTGGCGTCTACGGCCGGGTTACTACTTTGTGATTAGTTGGTTCTTACAGTTGCTGGAGAGGGCTTTGTTGACAATGCTCCGGTGGCACAGAGGAATCATGTCGTAGTTCCGTTCATTCGTGCCTTTGGCGCAAGGAGAAGCCTGATGACCTTTCACTTGTTGGTACTCAAAACCCGTCAGCTTTTCGATCGGACCGAAGGCGCATCAGCGATTGAGTACGCTATTGTTGCTGCATGGTCGCCACGTTGGTGGTGTTGTTTATCTCACCGATCGGCACTGAAGTTTTCAATATGTTCAACGAGTTTCACGCCATTCTCAACTTGGTATTAACAACTTATATACAAGGGTGGAGACCCTGCCTAACGGCTAATACCAAGGGTGTGGTTTCTGATCGGGGCTTGTGGAAAATTCCTTTAAATCAAGAGGGGCGTGTTTCTACTGGTTTGCGGGGTGGGTAAAAAACTTAAGTGATATATATACAATTAACCATGTAGGGCCGAGCCGGACTAAACGGTGCCTACACGTCGGGGGTCGAGTGCGTATACTGCATCCCCAATCGATTCCCTGGAGAACAACATGCCGGCTCCCGTCTGGTGGTTACTGTGTCTGCCGTTTGTTGCCGGTGCGTTTTTACCGCTGCAAGCCGGTATCAATGGGCAACTGGCCAAACAGGTCTCCAGTGTGCTGGCCGCCGCGTTGATTTCGTTTTTTGTCGGCACTATGGCGCTGTTGCTGCTGGTGATGATCCAGCGTGAAGCGCCGACATTGGCGGCGCTCAAGAGCTTGACCTGGTGGCACTGGAGCGGCGGTTTGCTGGGGGCTTTTTTCATCACCACCGCGGCCTTCGCCGGACCGCGGATCGGTGCGATGCTGTTCATGGCGCTGGTATTGGCCGGGCAACTGGGCATGGCCCTGGCGCTGGATCATTTCGGTTGGGCGGGGTTTCGCGAGGCCCCCGTCAGCGCCGGCAAGATCGCCGGCCTGGTGTTGATTCTGGTCGGTGTTTTTCTCATTCGGCGCGGCTAGGCAGGGCTATCGGCCGCCAAGTGCCGAGCATGTGCTCAAGTTCCCCGGCACCGATCAATTTCAGCTCGCCATGGGCATCCGCAGCGCTGGCCAGCAAGACGACCTCGCTGGGTAGTCGCACGGGCTTTTTGAACTGTACTGCGATCTCATAAGCCGAGCCAGGCAGGTGGCCGCTCAGTGCGGCCAGTGTGCGCGCCTTGATCCACAACCCGTGGGCGATGGCACGGGGGAATCCGAACAGCCTGGCGCTGGCGGTGCTCAGGTGTATCGGGTTGTAGTCCCCCGAGACCTTGGCGTACTGGCGGCCGATCTCGCCGGGAGCCCACCAGCGGGTCACTTCGCTCATGGGCGCAGTGGCATCCGCTGCTGGCTCGATGGCTTCGCTGGCCAACTTCACCCCTTTGCAAAGCATCTGGCTTTCGGCTTCCCAGAGCAGCCCCAGCGCGTCATCCACGCGAGTGATCAAGTCGAACGTTGCGCCCTTGGCGTGGGGTTGCAGGTTTTGTACTCGGACACTGACACACACCCGGCTGACACCGCCCAAGGGCCGCAGCACACGGATACGATTGGCCAGGTGCACCAGCCCCAGCAGCGGGAACGGGAACGCCTTGTCAGTGAGTAACTGCAGTTGCAAGCCGAACGCCAGTACTTGGGGGTAGGTTGGAGGCAGCAGGCCGCTTTCGGGAAAACCGCAGACTTTACGGTAGGCCGCCAAGTGACCGGCATCGACGCTGAGCCAGCAGCGCACGCCCACATCAGGCAACGCGGTACCGGTGATTTTGCGGCGCGTCGCTGCCCGCCAATAGAGCGCCGACCAGTGGGGGGCGCTGTTCAATAATTGCCAGTCCGTCGCCATGATCAAGCCCCCAGTACGCTTTGCCCACACACCCGTAGCGCTTGCCCGCTGACGGCGCCACTGCCCGGTTGGGCGAGCCAGGCCACGGCTTCGGCGACGTCCTGTGGCAGTCCGCCTTGCCCCAGTGAACTCATGCGTCGTCCGGCTTCGCGCAGGGCGAAGGGAATGTGCGCGGTCATTTGGGTTTCGATAAAGCCGGGCGCCACGGCATTGATGCTGATCCCACGCGCTCCCAGCAGCGGAGCCCAGGCCTGTGCCAGCCCGATCAGCCCAGCCTTGCTTGCGGCATAGTTGGTTTGCCCGCGGTTGCCGGCAATGCCGCTGATCGATGCCAGCAGGATCACCCGTGCGTTATCGCGCAGGGTGCCGCTGTCGAGCAGCGCCTTGGTCAGCACTTGCGGTGCATTGAGATTGACCGCGAGCACCGCGTCCCAGAACTCCGGCGTCAGGTTGGCCAGGGTTTTGTCGCGGGTGATGCCGGCGTTGTGTACCAGGATGTCGATGCCTTCGGGCAGTTGCTCGACCAACCGGGTGGCGGCGTCTTCAGCGCAGATATCCAGGGCAATGCTGTTGCCGCCCAGGCGTGCGGCGAGGGCGTCGAGGTCGGCTCTGGCCGAGGGCACGTCCAGCAGCACCACATCGGCCCCGTCGCGGGCCAGGGTCTCGGCAATCGATGCGCCAATGCCGCGAGCGGCACCGGTCACCAATGCCTTGCGTCCCGCCAGCGGCCGGGTCCAGTCCTGTACCTGTGTCGCACAGGGGTCGAGTCGCACGACCTGACCTGAGACATAGGCGGATTTGGGCGAGAGGAAAAACCGCAGCGCGCCTTCGAGTTGTTCTTCAGCGCCGTCGCCGACATACAGCAACTGCAGGGTGCCGCCGCTGCGCAGCTCCTTGGCCAGCGAGCGGCTGAAGCCTTCCAGTGCACGTTGGGCGCTGGCGGCAAACGGGTCGACCAGAGTCTCGGGAGCCCGGCCGAGAATCACCAGGTGCGCGCAGTGATCGAGATTTTTCATCAGTGGCTGGAAGAATTCGCGCAGTGCGTTGAGTTGCCCGGTGTGCAGCAGGTCACTGGCATCGAACACCACGGCCTTGAGCCTGGGCCCGTGGCCTGGAATCCAGGCCTGGGCTACCAGCGGTTCCGCTCCGTAGCCGTAGATTTGCTCGGTGAGTTTGCTGGCCAGTGCGCCGACCCTCTGTGCCAGCGGGCCGCCGCCGATCAGCAACGCACCCTCGACCGGCCTGAGACGACCGGCTTCCCATCGCTCCAGTCGAACCGGCGACGGCAGGCCCAGGGCACCGACTACACGGTGGCCGAGGGACGAGTTGGCGAAGTCGATATAGCGGTCTGACATGGAACACGCTCCGGCAGCAGGGGTTCAACGTGTGGACCCTGCCTGGTGATCAGTCGTTCGATCCACGAGATAAGGCCTACGCTTGTGGGGTGTGGCTTTCACAGAATAGGAGCTTTTCATGACTCAGTTGCGCCGCGTGGCAATCATTGGTGGTAACCGCATTCCGTTTGCCCGCTCCAACGGCCCCTACGCCACCGCCAGCAACCAGGCGATGCTGACCGCCGCGCTCGAAGGCCTGATCGAGCGTTACAACCTGCACGGGTTGCGCTTGGGGGAGGTGGTGGCGGGGGCGGTGCTGAAGTTGTCGCGGGACATGAACCTGACTCGCGAGTGCGTGCTTGGCTCACGGCTGTCAGCGATGACGCCGGCCTACGACATCCAGCAAGCCTGCGGCACAGGCTTGGAGGCGGCGTTGCTGGTGGCGAACAAGATTGCCCTGGGACAGATCGACTGCGGCATTGCCGGCGGCGTCGATACCACGTCGGATGCACCGATCAGCGTCAGCGAAGGCCTGCGCAGGATTCTGCTGCAGGCCAACCGCGGGAAAACCACGGGCGACAAGCTGAAAGCCTTCCTGCAATTGCGTCCCCGGCATTTGATCCCCGAGTTTCCGCGCAACGGTGAGCCGCGCACCGGTTTGTCCATGGGCCAGCACTGCGAGTTGATGGCACAGACCTGGGGCATTGCGCGCGCCGAGCAGGATCAACTGGCCCTTGAGAGTCATCAGAAACTGGCTGCAGCCTACGCTGAGGGCTGGCACAAGGATTTGCTGACGCCATTTCTGGGCCTGACCCGCGACAACAACCTGCGCCCGGACGTGACCCTGGAAAAACTGGCCGCATTGAATCCGGCTTTCGAAAAAAGCGCCAAGGGCACCCTGACCGCGGGCAATTCGACACCGCTGACTGACGGCGCCTCTGTGGTGCTGTTGGCCAGTGAACAATGGGCGCAAGCGCGCGGCTTGCCGATCCTCGCGTATTGGCGCGACGGTGAAGCGGCGGCGGTGGATTTCGTCAACGGCGCCGAAGGGCTGTTGATGGCGCCGGTCTACGCGGTGCCACGGTTGCTGGCACGTAATGGCCTGAGCTTGCAGGACTTCGACTACTACGAAATCCATGAGGCCTTCGCCGCACAAGTGCTCTGTACCTTGAAGGCCTGGGAGGATGGGGACTACTGCAAGAGCCGGCTTGGCCTCGATGCGCCCCTGGGCGCCATCGACCGCAGCCGGCTCAATGTCAAAGGCAGCTCCCTGGCGGCCGGGCATCCGTTCGCGGCGACCGGCGGGCGCATTGTCGCCAACCTGGCCAAGCTGCTGGAGGCGGCAGGGCAGGGACGTGGCCTGATTTCGATCTGCGCTGCCGGCGGCCAGGGTGTGACCGCGATTATCGAGCGCTAAGGCCCGTGCCGTTTGGTTGCCCGGTCGGCAGGCGGCTGTGGTTGGCGTCATGTTCGGCCGCAGGCTCAGCCCAACGCCCGGGAGCGTGAAACGGTACCCCATTCGAGAAAAACCCTACGAAGGGTTGGCTGCTGGATCTCCGACTCTGTCGCAAATACCTTCTGAAACGGTGGTCAACAGGCTGCAGAGTCTCGGCTATGATTTCCATCGGCCGACAGGGTTAATCTGATAAATCTGGCACATTGAGTGCATCCACACGGTTCATAGGTCGGCAACCCCTCCCCGCCGTGAGAGGATTGCCGTATAACGAGTGACATTCGCGTGTTTGGTAATAAAGGACCCACAATAAAAGCTGATGAAGACTCCAAAACGCATTGAACCCCTGATCGAGGACGGTCTGGTTGACGAGGTGCTGCGCCCACTCATGAGTGGTAAAGAAGCAGCTGTTTATGTGGTGCGCTGCGGCAATGAGTTGCGTTGCGCCAAGGTCTACAAGGAGGCGAACAAACGAAGTTTTCGTCAGGCGGCCGAGTATCAGGAAGGCCGTAAGGTGCGCAACAGCCGTCAGGCACGCGCCATGGCCAAGGGCTCCAAGTTTGGCCGTAAAGAAACCGAAGATGCCTGGCAGAACGCCGAGGTCGCGGCGTTGTTTCGTCTGGCCAGCGCCGGAGTGCGGGTGCCCAAGCCGTTCGACTTCCTGGAAGGCGTGCTGCTGATGGAACTGGTTGCCGACGAGTACGGCGATGCCGCGCCGCGTCTGAATGACGTGGTGCTGGACGCCGATCAGGCACGCGAGTATCACGCTTTCCTGATTTCTCAGATCGTGCTGATGCTGTGTACCGGTCTGGTGCACGGTGACCTGTCCGAGTTCAACGTGCTGCTGACGCCAAACGGCCCGGTGATCATCGACCTGCCGCAGGCGGTGGATGCAGCCGGTAATAACCACGCCTTCAGCATGCTGGAGCGGGATGTGGGCAACATGGCCTCTTACTTCGGGCGTTTTGCCCCAGAGTTGAAGCGCACCAAGTACGCCAAGGAAATGTGGGCCCTGTATGAAGCAGGTACCCTGCACCCGGGCAGCGTCCTGACCGGTGAGTTCGACGAACCGGAGGAGCTGGCGGACGTCGGCGGTATCATGCGTGAGATCGAGGCCGCGCGGCTGGACGAGGAGCGCCGCCAGGCGGTTCGCGCCGCAGACGATGCACCGCCAAGCAAGACCGAAGAGCCGCCTCCACCGTGGCTGCAGTGATCGGTTGAATCAAGAACCCGGCCTCGGCCGGGTTTTTACTGTGCGCCCGGCGCTCTTCTGCATACTGACGATATTCGAAACACCCACACTCAAGGATGAATGTGAACACTCAGCCCACGCCCCGGCAATCCAGTCGCAATGCCCACCTGATCATCGCTGCGCGCCTGGTCTCGGACTTTGGTGCATTTCTCAACATGGTGGCGCTGGCCACTTACGTCTACCTGCTCAGCAACAGTGCCATGAGCGTCGGAATTTTTCTGGCCAGCCGCGTGGCCGGCGGGATCTTCGCCAGCCTGATCGGTACGACCTTCTACCGCCGCTTCATGGGGCGCTCGCCCCTGGTGGCCTTCGATGTGCTGCGCGCCGGGTTGCTGCTGTTGCTGGTGCTGCTGCCGGTAGCCCAACACGCGCAGCTGTTGCCGCTGATCGCGTTTGGCCTCGGGCTGGGCAACTCGATGTTTGCCATCGGTCTGAACAGCCAACTGCCGAACATGGTCAGTGCCGATCAACTGCTCAAAACCAATGCCTGGCTGACGTCGGCGTCCTCGGGCGCGATGGTTGCCGGCAGTCTGGTATCGGGTTTGTTGGTGGCGGGTGTTGGTTTTGAAGCGGTGTTCGCGTTGAACATTGTCACTTACCTGTTGGCGGCGCTGTTCGTGTTGCCGTTGCGCTTTCCTGTGCCAGAGGTCCGCGTGCAGCCCGAGCGCAACAGCGGTGAGTGGGCGGTTTTGCGCGATGGTTTACGCAGTACGCCGGTGGTTGCCGCGATGCTGGTGCTGTCCATGGCCGACACCCTGGGCAGTGCCGCGCACAACGTCGGCTTTCCGATCATTTCCAGGTTGTTGACGCCCGAGTCGGCCAGCACCACGTTGGGCCTGATGCTGGCGGTATGGGCCTGCGGCAAGTTGATCGGTGCGCGCATCGCCAGTCGCCTGCCAGGCTCGGAGAACGTCAATCTGGAGCGGCGGTTCTTCTTCGGCGTGCTGTTGATGTCCAGCGGCTTCATTCTGATGTTCCAGCAACAGAGCCTCTATGGCTTGCTGCTGTTCGCCCTGCCGGCAGGATTGGGCGACGGCTTTTCCGAGGTTGGCCTGATGTCGCGTCTGCAGCGTGAACCGGACCATCTGCGGTTGCCGATTTTCAGCTTCCTGACCTTGCTGCAGATGACCGGGTTCGGCGTCGGCATGTTGATTGCCGCGCCCTTCTATAACCTGTGGTCACCGGGTGGGGTGGTGGCACTGTTTCACGGGATTCCCCTCGGCACCTTGCTGGTGCTGAGGGGAATGGCACTCAGGGGCGAGAGGGTTCGGCGCAGCAGCCAGAGGCCAGTTCCTTGAGGATCGGGCAGTCGGGGCGGTGATCGCCCTGGCAATGTTCCACCAGGTCCTGCAGGGTGTCGCGCAACTGGCCCAGCTCACGGATTTTCTGGTTCAGCTCATCGATGTGCTGGCGGGCCAGTGCCTTGACGTCGGCGCTGGCGCGTTGGCGGTCTTGCCATAAGGTCAGCAGCTTGCCGACTTCCTCCAGGGAAAACCCCAGGTCGCGTGAACGCTTGATGAATGCCAGGCTGTGCAGGTCGTCATCGCCATAGAGGCGGTAGCCGCTGTCGGTGCGATGGGCCGGTTTGAGCAGGCCGATGGACTCGTAGTAACGAATCATCTTGGCGCTCAGGCCACTGTGCTTGGCGGCTTGGCCGATGTTCATTCAATATCCTCCAGGTCTTTGGGCTTCCAGGTCTTGAGCAGTAGCGCATTGCTCACGACGCTGACGCTGGACAGGGCCATCGCCGCACCCGCCAGCACCGGGTTGAGCAGGCCAAAGGCGGCCAGAGGGATCCCGATCAGGTTGTAGACGAAGGCCCAGAACAGATTCTGGCGGATCTTCGCGTAGGTCTTGCGACTGATTTCCAGCGCCGCCGGTACCAGCCGTGGATCACCGCGCATCAAGGTGATGCCGGCCGCATGCATGGCCACATCGGTGCCGCCACCCATGGCAATGCCGATGTCCGCAGCAGCCAGCGCCGGTGCGTCGTTGATACCGTCGCCGACCATGGCCACCACGCCGGTTTTTTTCAGCTCGGTGACGGTCGAGGCTTTCTCGGCCGGCAACACTTCGGCGTGGACGTTGGTGATCCCTAGCGCTGAAGCGACGACCTTGGCGCTGCCACGATTATCGCCCGTCAGCAGGTGACTGCCGATGTGTTGCGCCTTCAACTCGCCAATCGCCTGCAGAGCACCGGGCTTGAGGGTGTCGCCAAAGGCGAACAGGCCCAGCACCCGTGGCTCGGGGCTTTGTTCGATCAGCCACGACAGGGTCCGGCCCTCGGCTTCCCAGGCGGCGGCCGAGTCAGCCAGCGGGTCGGCACTCAAGCCGCTTTCTTCCAGCAGACGGCGATTGCCCAGTGCCAACCGACGGCTGTCCAGGGTGCCGGCAATGCCACGACCGGTCAGCGACTGGCTGGCGCTGACGTCAGCCACCGGCAAGTCACGCTCGGCGCAGGCGTCCAGCACCGCTTTGGCCAGCGGGTGTTCGCTGCCGCGTTGCAGGGCCCCGGCCTGTTGCAACAGGGTCGCTTCGTTACCCTCGATGGCGCTCAGATGAGCGATGCGCGGGGTGCCGGACGTCAGTGTGCCTGTCTTGTCGAAGACCACCACGCTGACCTCATGGGCCCGCTCCAGGGCTTCGGCGTCCTTGATCAGAATCCCGTGGCGTGCGGCCACTCCCGTACCGGCCATGATCGCGGTCGGCGTGGCCAGGCCCAGTGCGCAAGGGCAGGCGATCACCAACACGGCAACGGCGTTGATCACCGCCGTTTCCAGGGGCGCACCGTACAGCCACCAGCCGACCAGTGTGGCCAGGGCCAGGAGCAAGACCACCGGTACAAACACCTGGCTGACTTTATCCACCAGTTTTTGAATCGGCGCCTTGCCGGCCTGGGCGTCTTCCACCAGGCGAATGATGCGCGCCAGCACAGTTTCAGCACCCAAGGCCTGGGTGCGTACCAGCAGCCGGCCTTCGCCGTTGATGGCGCCACCGGTGACTTTGTCGCCGGGCTGCTTGGGCACGGGAAGGCTTTCGCCGCTGATCAGGGCCTCGTCGGCATGACTCTGGCCTTCGACCACTTCGCCGTCCACCGGGAAGCGCTCGCCGGGTTTGACCAGCACCAGATCACCGAGGCGCAGGGCACTGATGGCGACGTCCTGCTCACGACCGGCCACCACTTGAATCGCCCGCTCCGGGCGCAAGGCTTCCAGGGCGCGGATAGCGCTGGCTGTCTGGCGTTTGGCGCGACTTTCCAGGTACTTGCCCAGCAACACCAGGGCGATCACCACCGCCGAGGCCTCGAAGTACAGATGGGGCATGCTGCCGGCACTGGCCGTGGCCCACAGGTAAATGCTCAAGCCGTAACCGGCGCTGGTGCCCAGGGCCACCAGCAAGTCCATGTTGCCCGCACCAGCCCGCACGGCCTTCCAGGCCGCGACATAGAAGCGTGCGCCGAAAATGAACTGCACCGGAGTCGCCAGGGCAAACTGCACCCAGGCCGGGAGCATCCAATGCAGGCCAAAGGGTTGCACCAGCATCGGCAATACCAGCGGCAATGCCAGGACAACGGCCAGCAGTACGCTCCAGCGCTCACGGTGCAGGCGCTGTTGCTGATCGTCGCTGGAAGACTGTTCGGCTTGCCAGACGCTGGCGGTGTAGCCGGCCTTGCTGACCGCGCTGATCAACTGCTGCGGATCGACCTGGCCGAGCAACTCCAGGTGGGCACGCTCATTGGCCAGGTTGACGCTGACGCTCTTGACCCCGGCCACCTTGTTCAAGGCGCGTTCGACGCGACCGGCGCACGAGGCGCAGGTCATGCCGCCAATGCTCAGCTCAAGGCTTTGCGCGGGCACGCTGTAACCGGCTTGCTGCACCGCTTCCATGAGCGCCGGCAAGCTGTCCGGGGGCGCTTGGACACGGGCTTGCTCGGTGGCTAGGTTGACGCTGACTGCGCTGGCGCCGGTCACTTTGCTCAACGCGCGCTCCACACGCCCGGCGCAACTGGCGCAGGTCATGCCGGCGATCGGCAGGTCGAAGGTGGTGGAATCGGACATCGGTCTTACTCCCTGTAGAAATGACCTACAGGATCAACCTTGCCATGCTGGCAAGGTCAAGCGCCAATCTTTGACGGGTGCGATCCTTGTCGCCACTGTCGTCCGGCAGCGGCGACAGGGGGGTTCAATAACCGAGCCCGGCCTTTTTCAGGTACACGCCTTGCCCATTCATGGCGATGCGGTATTTCTGGATGTCGCCGGCGCGCAAGGTGATGTTTTGCGAACCGGGGGGTAGCATTCCCGGGTTGCAGCCCGGCATTTGGCCCGGGAGCAGTTTGAGGCGCAGGGAGAAGGTGCCCGGCGGCAAGTTGAACGAGGTGCTCTGTTCCTGGAACAGGCGCGCCGACAATTGATCCTGGATGTACACGCCAATCTCGCACGAGGTCGCGACTTCCAGGCGTTCGCGAGAAATGATCAGCACGCCGTAGTCTTCAGCGTTGGCCGAGGGGGGGGCGGCGAAAAGACCGAGCATGCCAAGTAGGCTGAAAACGGACCAGCGCATGGCTGAATCTCCTGCTGTTAATTCATCGATGACGCAGCTTGGCCGAGCGCGCTGCCGATTGCCAGCCCGGCAGTTCACCGCAGAACTTGACCTTGCCACGGTGGCAAGCTCGAGACTGCCCTCAATCTCATCAAAGGAGCTGCCTCATGCAAGTATTCAACGTTCAAGGTATGTCGTGCGGTCACTGCGTCCGGGCCATTACCCAGGCGCTGCAAGCCAAGGATCCAGCGGCCAGCGTGCGGGTCGACCTGGCGGCGAAAGAGGTCGGGGTCGAGAGTCAGTTGACCGCCGACCAAGTGATCGAACTGATCAGCGAAGAAGGCTACGGGGTCAAGCTGGCCTGAAGGTTTTTGTTAGTTAGCGAGCTATCGGAATGTTCAAGGCGTTCAGGCGCGGCTAGACTGTCGGGCTGCCGACTGACGTAACCTGGACGCCTGATGAACATCCGTACCATTTTGATTCTTGGCGCCCTGAGCGCTTTCGGGCCGCTGGCCATCGATTTCTATCTGCCGGCTTTTCCGGCCATGGCGGCGGCTTTTGGTACGGACGAGAAGCACGTCCAGCTGACGTTGGCGTCCTACTTTCTCGGCCTGTCGATCGGTCAGTTGGCATACGGCCCGGTGGCTGACCGTTTTGGCCGGCGCATTCCATTGCTGGTGGGCGTTGCCTTGTTCACCCTGGCGTCGCTGGTGTGTGCGTTTGCGCCAAGCCTTGAGTGGTTGATCGGCGCACGTTTTGTCCAGGCCCTGGGCGGTTGTGCAGGGATGGTGATTTCCCGCGCGGTGGTCAGCGACAAGTGCGATGCGGTGGGGTCGGCGAAAGTCTTTTCACAGCTGATGCTGGTGATGGGATTGGCACCGATTCTGGCGCCGATGCTGGGCGGGTTGCTGGTCAACCTGCATGGCTGGCAGTCGATCTTTATCGCATTGACCCTGTTCAGCGCATTGTCGGCCCTGGCGGTGGCGCTGGGGTTGCCGGAAAGCTTGCCGACCAACCAGCCGCGTCAGCCGTTGTCAGGCGCGTTGCGCCAGTACGGTCGGCTGCTTTCGGACAAGGTGTTCCTGGGGCATGCCCTGACCGGTGGCATTGCCATCGCCGGGATGTTTGCCTACATCGCCGGCTCGCCCTTTGTGTTCATCAAGTTGTACGGCGTTCCCCCCGAGCATTTCGGCTGGCTGTTCGGCAGCAACGCGGCGGGGTTCATCCTGGTGGCGCAGCTCAATGCACGGTTGCTGTCCCGGCGTGGACCGGCCTTTCTGCTGTCGCGTACGGTCTGGATCTATCTGACGGCGGGCCTGGCCTTGCTGGCAGTCTGCTCACTGCATACCGAGCAGTTATGGCCAGTGCTGATTCCACTGTTCATCTGCATCTCCAGCCTGGGTTGCATCATTCCCAACGCGTCGGCCTGTGCCATGAGCGGGCAGGGCGCGCGCGCCGGCAGCGCCTCGGCGATGCTCGGCTGTTTGCAGTTCAGCGTGGCCGCCGGAGCGTCAGCGTTGGTGGTGGTGCTGCACGACGGCACGGCGGTGCCCATGGCGATGGTCATCAGCCTGTGCGGGATTCTGGTGGTGAGCGTTGCGATGCTCACCCGTCGACTGCAACTGACCCGGGCAGCACAAACCGTGGCGTGAGTCAGCCAGCCGCGCGTTGTTGGTGTTCCGGGAGGCGATGGGGGGCGTGCAATCTGGCCTCGAGGGTCGAGGTAAAGGCGCGGGCTTCTGCTTCAGAGCGGAAGTTCACTGTCTGGTCGTCCAAACGGACTTGCCATTGGGATTTTGCCAGTTCTTTAATCAGGATCTTCATTGCTGACCTCCGTGCTTAACGATTGCACTGCAGAGGTCACGATTGTAGTCCTGAATCCACTCGCCGTTCTGATGTAGATCAACTCTCTGACTGACGGCAAGCGACCGCGCCTGGCAGGCTGCGATCGCCTGATCCTCAGAAACCTTCGAGCACGATCTTGCCCTTGGACGTGCCGCTTTCCAGCAGTGCGTGGGCCCGACGCAGATTGGCCGCGTTGATGGTACCGAAGTGTTCACCGACGGTGGTTTTCAAGATGCCGGCGTCAATCAGTTCGGCCACCCGGTTCAACAGCTTGTGCTGCTCGAGCATATCGGCGGTTTCGAACAACGAACGGGTGTACATGAATTCCCAGTGCAGCGACAGGCTCTTGCGCTTGAGCTGGGTGATGTCCAGCGCCTTGGGGTCATCGATCAGCGCGAGTTTGCCTTGCGGGGCCAGGGCTTCGACCAGTTGGGCGAAATGCTGATCCGTCTGGGTCAGGCTGGCCACGTGAGTCACCTGTGGATGACCGGCACGCTTGAGTTCGTCACTCAGCGGCTGGCTGTGGTCAATGACCAGGTCGGCACCCAGTTCGCTTACCCAGTTGCGGGTTTGCGGGCGGGAGGCGGTGCCGATGACGGTCAAGGCGGTGAGCTGGCTAGCCAGTTGGGTCAGGATCGAACCCACGCCACCCGCGGCGCCAACGATCAGCAGGCTTTGCCCCTCATCGGTCTTGCCTTCACGCACCTGCAGGCGTTCAAACAGCAGCTCCCAGGCGGTAATCGCGGTCAACGGCAGGGCTGCCGCTTCGGCAAACCCCAGTGAGCGGGGCATGTGGCCGACAATCCGTTCGTCCACCACATGCAATTGACTGTTGCCACCGGCGCGGGCAATGGAGCCGGCGTAGTAGACCTTGTCACCGGGCTTGAACAGGCTTACCTCGCTACCAACGGCCCTGACCACGCCGGCCACATCCCAGCCCAGCACTTTGGCGGTGCCGTCTTCAGGGCAGACGTTCTGGCGAACCTTGGTGTCCACCGGGTTGACGGAGATGGCCTTGACGTCCACCAGCAAGTCCCGTGGGCCGGCGACGGGCTCTGGCAGTTCGATGTCTTGCAGGGCGTCTGGGTCGCTGATGGGCAGGCAGGTGTAGTAGGCGATGGCTTTCATGGCGTGGAAGGCTCGGTTGTCATGGGATGGCACCGATCATTGGCTATTTCTCTTAGAGATAAAAGCCGCTAAAAGAGCAGTCTCTTTCAATGAATCTTTGATAATGCGGGTGAGTGGATGCTGCGTTTCGATGACTTGCAGGTGTTTGTACGGGCCGCCGACCTGGGCAGCCTGTCAGCGGCAGCGCGCGGCATGGACATGTCGGCGGCAGTGGCCAGCGCGGCGTTGAAACGTATCGAGCAGCAACTGGGGGCGCGGTTGTTGGCGCGATCGACCCGCAGCCTGCGCCTGACGGCCGAGGGCGAGGGATTCCTGGAATATGCCCGCGCGGCGCTGAGCCAGTTGGATGAGGGGCGGCGCTTGCTCGCCAGTGGACAGGATCAGGTCAGCGGTGTCTTGCAGTTGTCGGCCCCCTCTGACTTTGGCCGTAATCTGCTGTTGCCGTGGCTGGACGAGTTCCAGCGCGAGCACCCGAAATTGACGGTGCGCCTGCTATTGGCTGACCGGATTGCCGATCTGTTCCGCCAGCCGGTCGACATTGCCCTGCGTTACGGTGAACCGGAAGACTCAAGCCTGGTGGCATTATCCATTGCCCCGGACAATCGCCGGGTGCTGTGCGCCGCCCCGACCTACCTCGCTCGGTGTGGCGAGCCGCGTCAACTGGAGCAACTGGCGCAGCACAATTGCCTGTTGTACATGCTCGGCAGTCGGGTCCATGACCACTGGAGCTTTCATGACGGCAAGCGGGAAGTGAGCCTGACGGTCAGTGGTGATCGTTTCAGTGATGATGCGGATGTGGTGCGGTTATGGGCGCTCGCCGGTGCCGGAATTGCCTATAAGTCCTGGCTGGATGTCGCCGGTGATGTGTTGGCCGGACGTCTGAAGGTGCTGATGCCGGAGTTGTCGGGCGAACGCGCGCCGCTGAATTTGCTGTGCGCCCATCGCGCTCAATTGAGTAAGCCGGTGAACCTGTTACGAGAAATGCTCAAGGGGCGTTGCGCGCAATTAACCGGTCATTTTTCGACAAGATTTGTCGAGCGGCGGTAATCCGCTTCATATAGGGAAATTTCTCGCAGGCGCTATCTCCTTCAACGGTTTCCCGGGGGCAGGAAGCGCCGATCATCGCGCTTATACTAGGCGCCCGCCAGAGTCGGCACTGTTGTCAGCGAACAGGCCAGGCCGTGCTCGAGTCCCCGGATCCTCCCGCGGATCGTTAGCGGCGCGATCTCAGGCTTTCGAAGCAGTTTGTCACAGTAGTTGGTTGTTTAACCCGATTTTTGGCGGATATCACGCCTTGGCCGGCGTCACATTACTGGTCAAGATGTCCTCCGAGCAGTAGACAAATGATTCAACAGGGAGTGAATACATGGAACATGCACCTTGCATCAGCCAGATTGCCGCATTGCTGGCCGACCCAAAGCGTAGCGCGATGATGTGGGCCTTGATGGATGGAACTGCACGGCAATCCGAGGAGCTGGCGTTGCTGGCAGGCCTATCCCAGTCATCGGCCAACGCCCACCTGGGACGTCTGTTCAGCGGCGGACTGTTGAAAGTCGAGGAGCGAGGGCGAAAGCGGCTCTTCCGGCTGGCCGCTCCCGAGATCGGCGCGGCGGTCCAGGCACTGGCCAGCGCCACCCTGGTCAGCTCGCCAGGCAAGATTGCACCTGTGTTCAAGCGCGCCAGTTCGTTGGCCAGTGTCCAGGCGGCGCCCGCTTCGTTGCTGCGTGCCAGGCTCTGTGAGGAACATTTGGGTGGAACCCTGGCGGCAGACCTGTTCCAGCGCCTGCTCGATGCTGGCTGGATCGAACAGCTGGACAAGCGCGTTACGGTGACCCCAAAGGGCGCCAGGCAGTTGGCGACCCAAGGGGTGTTCATTCAGGCATTGGCGCGTAGCCACTCGCACGTGGCCTGCGCTTGCCCTGACTGGAGCGAGCGTCGGCCACATCTGGGCGGCACGCTGGGTGCAGCACTGTTGCAGCTGTTCATACAGTCTGGCTGGTTGAGTTTGCCCAACGACTCCCGAGCCTTGGTGGTGACGGCGGCAGGTGCGCGTGAGCTCGAGCGGTTCGCCAGAGAAACCGAGTTGGAACTGGCGCTCTAGCGATACCCGAGGCTGGCGTCTGTGCTACGGGTACAGACGTCTTGCAGTGCGCCTCAGGGTTTCACCAACCGTGCATCCAGGCTGTTCTGCGCCAGACGCCGGGCCTGGTCCTGGGTCATGCCCAGATGGGTATGCAGGGCATGGAAGTTCTCGGTGACATAACCACCGAAGTACGCCGGGTCATCGGAGTTCACGGTGACCTTCACGCCCCGTTCGAGCATGTCGAGAATGTTGTGCTGGGACATGTGATCGAACACGCACAGCTTGGTGTTGGACAGCGGGCAGACGGTCAGCGGGATCTGTTCGTCGATGATCCGCTGCATCAGGCGCTCGTCTTCGATTGCGCGCACTCCATGATCGATCCGCTGGACTTTCAGCAGGTCAAGGGCTTCCCAGATGTACTCTGGCGGGCCTTCTTCGCCTGCGTGGGCAACGGTCAGGAAACCTTCGCCACGGGCACGATCGAACACGCGCTGGAATTTGCTTGGCGGATGTCCCATCTCGGAACTGTCCAGGCCCACGGCGATAAACGCATCACGGAACGGCAGCGCCTGGTCGAGGGTTTTCTGTGCTTGTTCTTCGCTCAGATGGCGCAGGAAGCTGAGGATCAGACCGCTGGTGATACCCAGTTGCTGTTCGCCGTCCTTGAGTGCGGCGGCGATACCATTGAGCACCACTTCGAACGGCACGCCACGGTCCGTGTGGGTTTGCGGGTCGAAGAAGGGTTCGGTGTGAATCACGTTCTGCGCCTTGCAGCGCAACAGGTAGGCCCACGTCAGGTCGTAGAAATCCTGAGAGGTGCGCAATACGTCGGCGCCCTGGTAATACAGGTCCAGGAATTCCTGCAGATTGTTGAAGGCGTAGGCCTTGCGCAGGGTGTCGACGTCGCTCCACGGCAGGGCGATCTTGTTGCGCTCGGCCAGGGCGAACAGCAGTTCAGGCTCAAGCGAGCCCTCCAGGTGCAAGTGCAGTTCTGCCTTGGGCAGGGCGTTCAGCCAGTCGTACATGCTTGGAATCTCATCAGGTGCAATGGCGCCATTCTACAGAGGCACGTCGCAACAATTGGTAAAACCTGATCAACAGGTTTATCACACGGCGTCCTGTCTCCGCCGATAGGCGCAGGTGTCGGCAAGCCGCGAAGTGTCGGGGTAGGGCTGGGCGAAGAAGAGCATTGAATACCGATCCACGCCCAGCGGGCTGATGACCCGATACGGCGTGGACAGGTACCGGTCATTGCTTCAGCGCGCCATCCTGTCGCCGAGGTTCAGCGCAACGATGGCGTGCGGTCAGACGCCGGCGATCAGTTGCCGTGCGGCCTGGCTGTGATTGGCAATCAAGCCCTTCAGGTCCAGCCCTTCAACCTGGCCGTCGATCACTCGCCATTTGCCGCCAACCATTACCCGGTCCGCGCGATCGGCACCACACAGCAACAACGCCGAGACCGGGTCGTGGCTGCCGGAGAAACGCAGCTCATCCAGTTTGAACAAGGCCAGGTCCGCTTGTTTACCCACGGCCAGTTCGCCAATGTCGGTACGGCCCAACAGTTTCGCTGACCCACGGGTGGCCCAGCCCAATACCCGCTCTGGAGTGATTTTCTCGGCACCATAGCGCAGGCGCTGAATGTACAAGGCCTGACGGGTTTCCAGGATCATGTTCGAGGCATCGTTGGACGCCGAGCCATCCACGCCCAGGCCCACCGGAGCGCCGGCATCGGTCAGCTCCAGAGTTGGGCAGATGCCCGAGGCCAGGCGCATGTTCGAGCTTGGGCAATGGCAGATGCCGGTGCCTGCCGCGCCGAGGCGGGCGATTTCGTCGGGGTTGAAGTGAATGCCATGGGCCAGCCAGGTGCGGGGGCCGAGCCAGCCGACGCTGTCCAGGTAATCCACGGTACGCAGGCCGAAGCGCTGCAGGCAGAAGTCTTCTTCGTCGAGGGTTTCGGCCAGGTGGGTGTGCAGGCGCACGTCGAGCCTGTTCGCCAGTTCGGCGCTGGCGGACATGATTTCGGGGGTGACCGAGAACGGCGAGCAAGGCGCCAGGGCGATCTGGATGTGCGCGCCTTCACCGCGCTCGTGGTACTCGGCGATCAAGCGCTGGCTGTCGGCGAGGATGACTTCGCCTTCCTGCACGGTCTGCTGCGGCGGCAAGCCCCCGTCCTTTTCACCGAGGCTCATCGACCCCCGGGTCAGCATGGCGCGCATCCCCAGCTCGCGTACGGCGTCGACTTGCACGTCGATGGCGTTTTCCAGGCCATCGGGAAACAGGTAATGGTGGTCGGCGGCCGTGGTACACCCCGACAGCAGCAGTTCGGCCAAGGCTACCTTGGTCGCCAGCGCGAGTTTTTCCGGGGTCAGTCGGGCCCAGACCGGGTAGAGGGTTTTCAGCCATGGGAACAACGGCTGGTTGACCACCGGTGCCCAGGCGCGGGTCAGGGTCTGATAGAAATGGTGGTGGGTGTTGATCAGCCCCGGCAGGATCACGTGCTCGCGGGCATCGAAGACCTGTGCGCAGGGAGTGGCCGGTTGCTGGCCTTGCTTGAGTACTTCGACGATCACGCCGTCTTGCAGCACCAGGCCGCCACGGGCATCGAGGTCGTTGGCCGTGAAGATGGCGAGAGGGTTTTTTAACCAGGTACGGGTCGCGGGCATTTTGCCGGCTCCTCTGAAAGTTGGGTTCAGGTTCGCCAGCTCAGTGTTGCCCTGTCTGCTGATCCAGGGTCGCCGCGGGGGACGAGGTGCGCAGTTTCGATCAAAAGTGCGTTGCGGGCAAGCCTGGCCCGACAGGACGATGAGTACCTGTGGGCGCAAACGTGCCCCCACAGGGGATGGCGATGTTTACCAGGGAATGGTCTCGCCCTTGTAATTGATGAAGTGATGCCCACCCTTGCCGGCGTAGTCATTGACCTGATCCACCAGCCCACGGGTGCTGGTTTCCACATCCAGGTCGGCCCCTTCACCGCCCATATCGGTCTTCACCCAGCCCGGATGCAGCGACAGCACGGTCAGTTGCTGCTCGCCCAGTTGGCTGACGAAGCTGTTGGTCATCGAGTTCAGCGCGGCCTTGCTGGCCTTGTACAGCGCCAGTTCCGGGGCGTCAGGCATGGTCACGCTGCCCAGTACCGAACTCATGAACGCTAGCACGCCGCTGCCTTCGCGGATCTGTCCGACAAAACGCTGGGCCAGGTTGATCGGCGCCACGGCGTTGGTGAAGAACAACTGACCGACTTCGGCCAGTGTCGCGCCACCGGGTGTCTGTACGGCGGGGCCCTTGACGCCGGCGTTGACGAACAGCAGATCGAACACCTGGCCCTTGAGTTGTTGGCTGAGGGCGATCACCGCTTGTTGATCGTCCATGTCGAGCTTCTCGATGCGTACGTCACCCAGCGCCTGCAGTGCCTCGGCGTTGTGCGGGTCGCGCACGGTGGCGGTGACTTGCCAGCCGTCGGCCAACAGAGTCTTCACCAGCCCGAGGCCCAGGCCCCGGGAGGCGCCGATGATCAATGCGGTTTTTGCCGTGGACATGAATGGCTTCCTTGAGAAAAGAGGGTCATGGGTTCAGTGGACAAGGTTGTCCCAGCCGTTGTTGCAGTTCAAGACGCAACTCACCGAGTTCGGCGATGCGGGTTTCGATGAGCGCCAGTTTGTCCTGGAGGAGTTGCGTCACCGCGTTTTCCGGATCCTTGGCGTGCCAGAGCGCGGCGACACTGCTGCCGATCTCGCCAAGGGTAAAGCCCAGGCGTTGGGCAGTCTTGATGTAGAGCACCAGTTGTAGCATTTCCTCGGGGTAGTCGCGGTAGCCATTGGCGCTGCGTTGGGCGGCGATCAGCCCGCGCTGCTCGTAGAAGCGCAGGGTATCGCGGCTGACGGCGCTGGCCAGGGCTAGTTCACCGATACGCATTGTCGAGACTCCAGGGGGGTTGACCTTCGAGCATAGTCCAGGCTTTAGCCTTGGTGCTCCTTGAATCATTGGAGTGAGCGAAATGTGGACGACTGAACAGTATCGCCGACTGGTACGCGGCAGCGCCTGGTACGACCTGATCGTGATGGCAGCATTTGTCACGCCCTGGAGTTTCAGCGCGTTGCACGGCCTGTTGTCGGCCCTGAACCAGGCGCTCGGCCTGCCCGGAAGTTTTCCTCCGTTCGAACCGACGCACTTGCTGATGGCGAATCTGTTGGGCTCGATTGTCTGCGTCTGGTCGGTGCTGCGGATTCGTGATCCACAGCCGCTGTATGGTCGCTATGACGCAGTTGGTCGGTTTCTGTTTTCGGCCTGGCAGGTCTATGCCTTGCTCCATGGCGCAACATTGTTGCTGGCGGTTTTTCTGGTCTTCGAGTTGGCGTGGGGCGTTGCCCAGGCATTGCCTGTGAAGCAGGCATCACGGACAAGCCTCGTGCCTGGAGGGGCACACTGACCGCAGGCACCCAAGGCTTGTTTCGAATGCCCGGCCTGCCCCGGCGCATACAAACGTGTGCGCACGGCGCCGCGGTTTCGTTCAAGCGCGTGCGGCATTTTGCATCCGCAGGTGGCACCACTTCGGGGCGAGGTGCGAGATTGGCTGCAGGATGGATCCTGTAATGTTTGGTTAAAAAATGATCATTCGGCTGCAGCCTATGCTGGCCATGCCACTGCGCGAGGCATGAACGGGTTATCCACAGGTTGCTCCACAGTAATTGTGCGCAAGCCAAAGGCCTGGGCATAAGCACTGGAGGGCTTTGTTCTAAAGGTGCTAAACCGTTCCAAGCCATTGTTTTTCGATGGAATTGAAAGGTTTGAAATGATTCTGGTCAAAAAACGATCAATCTCCGCGAGGCCACGTGTCAGAAGGGTTACAGCGCTGTGTGCTCAGGTTATCCACAGTCGGGTGCACAGCGGCTGTGGGCAAGTGCTGGCGAAGTTGGCATGCCCGCGTTGCCCCAAAACATGGCGGGCGGTTGTTCAGCGCTGTAACACAATCCGCCCGCGACTCAGGCCGGCCAATTGCTCCTGCAAGGTCTGGATCTGTGTTTCGCCCACGGCCAGTTGCAGGTCCACGCCGTTTGCGGTGAACGTCTCGTCCACCACCAGGCCACCCAGTTCGGCGACGCGCAGCTTGACCAATGCCAGCTCGCTGAAGCCACAGGCACAGCTGAGCGGCACGCGGCTGATCAGCTCGATTTTCGCGGCGCCTTGCAGGCACTTGTTGGCGCTGCCGCCATAGGCCCTGGCGAGGCCACCGGTGCCCAGTTGGATACCGCCGTACCAGCGAATCACCAGCACCGCGACCTGGTCACAGTCCTGCGCCTCGATGGCGGCGAGTATCGGCCGACCGGCGGTGCCACCGGGCTCGCCGTCATCGCTGCTGCGGTATTGGTCGGCGAGTTTCCAGGCCCAGCAATTGTGCGAAGCGTTCAGGTCACTGTGCTGTTCGATAAAGGCCTGCGCCTCGGCGGCGGTGGTGATCGGCGCCGCGAGAGCAATGAAGCGGCTTTTGCGAATCTCTTCGCGATATTCGCAAAGTCCTTCGAGGGTAAAAGGCATGGCGTGGGTCTTAAATGGCAGGCGTGAGGCCGCAGCCTTTGAGAATGATACGGATCAGATTGTTGCCGGCGTCTTCCATGTCCTGTTTGGTCAGTTTGCTGCGACCGGTGACGCGGCAGATTTGCGTGGCGAAGTCGGCATAGTGCTGGGTGCTGCCCCACAACAGGAAGATCAGGTTCACTGGGTCGACGGGGTCCATTTTGCCGGCGTCGATCCAGGCCTGGAACACGCGTGCACGGCCCAGGAACCAGGCGCGGTAGTCCTGGTCGAAATACTCGGTCAGGCATTCGCCGCCGCTGATGACTTCCATGGCGAACACGCGCGAAGCCTGCGGCTGGCGGCGCGAGAACTCCATCTTGGCGCGGATATAGCGGGTCAGCGCTTCGCTCGGATCGTCCTCGGCCGTCAGGGTGTTGAAGGTGCTGTCCCACAGCTGGACGATGTTGCTCAACACCGCGATGTACAGGCCGAGCTTGTTGGTGAAGTAGTAATGCAGGTTGGCCTTGGGCAGCCCGGCATTCTGCGCGATGGTGTTCATGCTGGTGCCTTTGAAGCCGTGGCGCGCGAATTCGACTTCGGCGGCCTTGAGTATCGCTTCTTCGTTTTTCTGGCGAATGCGGCTGGCGGGTTTACCGGCGTGGGCAGGGACTTCAAGGGTCATGGACGTTTCCGGGCAGGTCAGTGGGGGCGCCTGTGCGTTGATAACGCACCCACGGGAATCCGACAAGCCTTGTCGCGACAAAAGCGCTCAGGCGCGCAAGTTCCAGGCCGTCAGCGTGTCGCCGCCAGGCTCTCCAGGAAACTTTCCAACACCAGATGCGGGCGTCGGCCCTTGCGTGTGACCGATGCCAGGCTCAGGTCATAGAAGCGGGTGTCGGGCTTGAGCGCGCGCAGGCGCCCCTGCTGGACCCACAGGCTGGCGTAGTGATCCGGCAGGTAGCCGATGTAGCGTCCAGTCAGAATGAGAAACGCCATGCCCTCGCGGTCCGAGGCGCTGGCGGTGCAGTTGAGCGCCTGGTAATGGGCCTGGATCTCGGCTGGTAAACGGAAGGTCGGGGCAATGGCGTCCTGGCTGTTGAGGCGTTCATCGTCCAGTTGCTTGTCGTCGACATAAAACAGCGGGTGGCCGACGGCGCAATAGAGTAGCGAGCGCTCGCTGTACAGCGGCTGGTACTCAAGACCCGACAAGGCACTGGCCTGGGGCACCACGCCGACATGCAGGCGGCCGTCGAGCACGCCTTGCTCGACTTCATTGGGGGCGATCATGCGGATCTGGATCTGCACATCCGGCCCGCGCTCCTTCAATTGCGCCAGGGCGTGGGTGATGCGCATGTGGGGCAGGGTCACCAGGTTGTCGGTCAGGCCGATGGTCAACTCGCCGCGCAAGTGCTGGTGCAGGCCGTTGACCTCGGTACGGAAACTTTCCAGGGCACTTAGCAATTGCAACGCCGATTGATAGACCTCACGGCCTTCCTCCGTCAGTGAGAATCCTGCGCGGCCACGCTGGCACAGGCGCAGGCCGAGGCGTTGTTCGAGATCGCTCATCTGCTGGCTGATGGCCGAGCGACCGATGCCGAGCACGCTTTCGGCCGCGGAGAAACCACCGCATTCGACCACGCTGCGAAAGATCCGTAGCAGGCGGATATCAAAGTCGCTGACTTGCGCCAGTGGATCGGGTCGACGGCTGCTCATGTGGCTTACTCAAAAGTTTAGTGGGTGGCTGACTGAAGGTTATAAAAGTTGGATTTCACAGACTTTATCCCCGTGGCAATTTAGCTGCAACAGCGCTTTTTAATCCCTACGCCGCTTTTTGCCTTGCGAGGTTTTGCCCATGAACTTGCCTGAAAACGCCCCGACATCCCTGGCCAGCCAGCTCAAGCTCGATGCTCACTGGATGCCGTACACCGCCAACCGCAACTTTCAGCGTGACCCGCGCCTGATCGTGGGGGCTGAAGGCAGCTGGCTGATCGACGACAAGGGGCGCAAAGTCTATGACTCGCTGTCCGGTCTGTGGACCTGCGGCGCCGGGCATACCCGCAAGGAAATCCAGGAGGCGGTGGCCAAGCAACTGGGCACCCTCGATTACTCGCCAGGCTTCCAGTACGGTCACCCGCTGTCGTTCCAGCTGGCTGAGAAAATTACCGCGCTGACGCCGGGCAACCTGAACCATGTGTTCTTCACGGACTCCGGTTCCGAGTGCGCCGATACCGCGGTGAAGATGGTTCGTGCCTACTGGCGTCTGAAAGGCCAGGCGACCAAGACCAAGATGATCGGTCGTGCCCGTGGCTACCACGGTGTGAACATCGCCGGCACCAGCCTGGGTGGCGTCAACGGCAACCGCAAGCTGTTTGGCCAGGCAATGATGGACGTCGATCATCTGCCGCACACGTTGCTGGCCAGCAATGCCTACTCCCGCGGCATGCCGGAGCAGGGCGGTATTGCCCTGGCTGACGAGCTGCTCAAGTTGATCGAACTGCATGACGCGTCGAACATCGCGGCAGTGTTCGTCGAGCCACTGGCCGGTTCCGCCGGTGTGCTGGTGCCGCCTCAGGGCTACCTCAAGCGCCTGCGCGAAATCTGCGATCAGCACAACATCCTGCTGGTGTTCGACGAAGTGATCACCGGTTTCGGCCGTACCGGTGCGATGTTCGGTGCCGACAGCTTTGGCGTGACCCCGGACCTGATGTGCATTGCCAAGCAAGTGACCAACGGTGCCATCCCGATGGGCGCGGTCATTGCCAGCTCCGAGATCTACCAGACCTTCATGAACCAGGCGACGCCGGAATACGCAGTGGAATTCCCCCACGGCTACACCTACTCGGCGCACCCGGTGGCTTGCGCCGCTGGTCTGGCGGCACTCGACCTGCTGCAAAAGGAAAACCTGGTGCAGAGCGTGGCCGAGGTGGCCCCGCATTTCGAGAATGCACTGCACGGCCTCAAGGGTTCGAAGAACGTCATCGACATCCGTAACTACGGCCTGGCCGGTGCAATCCAGATTGCCGGGCGCGACGGCGATGCAATCGTGCGCCCATTCGAGGCAGGCATGGCGCTGTGGAAAGCCGGCTTCTATGTGCGCTTTGGCGGCGACACTCTGCAATTCGGCCCAACCTTCAACAGCAAGCCGCAAGACCTCGATCGTCTGTTCGACGCGGTCGGCGAAGTGCTGAACAAGATCGACTGATTCCTCCTTCTATATAAGTACAAACAGCAGGCGCCCGGTGACGGGCGCGTGTGGACAATTTTTCAGGAGCCCCGCATGAGCCTCATCCCGCATTTGATCAATGGTGAACTGGTGACCGACCACGGTCGCAGCGCTGACGTGTTCAACCCGTCCACCGGCCAGCCGATCCATAAAGTGCCATTGGCCAGTCGCGAAACCATTCAACAGGCCATCGATGCCGCCAAGGCAGCGTTCCCGGCCTGGCGCAACACGCCGGCGGCCAAGCGGGCCCAGGTGATGTTCCGCTTCAAGCAATTGCTGGAGCAGAACGAAGCGCGCATCTCGCAGTTGATCAGCGAAGAGCATGGCAAGACCCTGGAGGATGCAGCGGGTGAACTGAAGCGCGGGATCGAGAACGTCGAATTTGCCTGTGCCGCTCCGGAAATCCTCAAGGGCGAATACAGCCGTAACGTCGGCCCGAACATTGATGCCTGGTCCGACTTCCAGCCGCTGGGCGTCGTGGCCGGTATCACGCCGTTCAACTTCCCGGCCATGGTGCCGCTGTGGATGTACCCGCTGGCGATCGTCTGCGGTAACTGCTTCATCCTCAAGCCGTCCGAGCGTGATCCAAGCTCGACGCTGCTGATCGCACAGCTGTTGCTGGAAGCCGGTTTGCCAAAAGGCGTGATGAACGTGGTGCATGGCGACAAGTCCGCGGTGGACGCGCTGATCGAAGCGCCGGAAGTCAAAGCCTTGAGCTTCGTCGGTTCGACGCCGATTGCCGAGTACATCTATGCCGAAGGCACCAAGCGCGGCAAGCGTGTTCAGGCATTGGGCGGCGCGAAGAACCACGCGGTGCTGATGCCGGATGCGGACCTGGACAATGCCGTGAGCGCACTGATGGGGGCCGCTTACGGTTCTTGTGGCGAGCGCTGCATGGCGATCTCGGTGGCCGTGTGCGTCGGTGACCAGGTGGCGGATGCCCTGGTGGCCAAGCTGGTGCCGCAGATCAAGGCACTGAAAATCGGTGCTGGCACCTCTTGCGGCCTGGACATGGGGCCGTTGGTGACCGGTCAGGCGCGCGACAAAGTCAGCGGGTATGTGGATGACGGCGTCGTGGCCGGTGCCACCCTGGTGGTCGATGGTCGTGGCCTGAGCGTTGCCGGCCATGAGGAAGGCTTCTTCCTGGGTGGGTGCCTGTTCGACAATGTCACTCCCGAGATGCGTATCTATAAAGAAGAGATCTTTGGGCCGGTACTGTGCGTCGTTCGGGTCAATAGCCTGGAAGAGGCGATGCAGCTAATCAACGATCACGAATACGGCAACGGCACCTGCATCTTCACCCGTGACGGTGAAGCAGCGCGGTTGTTCTGTGACGAGATCGAAGTGGGCATGGTGGGCGTGAACGTTCCATTGCCGGTGCCTGTGGCCTACCACAGCTTTGGCGGCTGGAAGCGTTCGCTGTTTGGCGACCTGCATGCCTATGGCCCGGATGGGGTGCGCTTCTATACCCGTCGCAAGGCGATCACCCAGCGCTGGCCACAGCGTGCCAGCCATGAAGCGTCGCAGTTCGCATTCCCTAGCTTGTAAGTAGAAGGGTAGAAGGCCGGCCCCTCTCTTATGGAAGAGGAGGGCCGGCCTTCGTGTTTTCGGGTGTATTTGATCAATATGACAGTTTTATGAAATTAGCAGTTGACGGCGAATTTTATCTGTCTATAATTCGCCCCACTTCCGGCGCAGTCGAAACGGAAAGCTCCTTGGTAAACAATGAGTTATGAAGTTTTCGGCAGCGGGTTACTTCAGGTCATCGAAGCCAAAAGGAAGTTGAAAAAGAGGTGTTGACAGCAGTGTGTAACGCTGTAGAATCCGCCTCCCGCTGACGAGAGATCGAAAGCGCAAGTGGTTGAAGTTGCAAAGGATTCTTTGAAAACTTCTGAAAATAACCACTTGACAGCAACAGAGGCTGCTGTAGAATGCGCCGCTCGGTTGAGATGAAAGATCTTAACCAACCGCTCTTTAACAACTGAATCAAGCAATTCGTGTGGGTGCTTGTGCAGTCAGACTGATAGTCAACAAGATTATCAGCATCACAAGTTACTCCGCGAGAAATCAAAGATGTAACCAACGATTGCTGAGCCAAGTTTAGGGTTTCTTAAAAACCCAAAGATGTTTGAACTGAAGAGTTTGATCATGGCTCAGATTGAACGCTGGCGGCAGGCCTAACACATGCAAGTCGAGCGGTAGAGAGGTGCTTGCATCTCTTGAGAGCGGCGGACGGGTGAGTAATGCCTAGGAATCTGCCTGGTAGTGGGGGATAACGCTCGGAAACGGACGCTAATACCGCATACGTCCTACGGGAGAAAGCAGGGGACCTTCGGGCCTTGCGCTATCAGATGAGCCTAGGTCGGATTAGCTAGTTGGTGAGGTAATGGCTCACCAAGGCGACGATCCGTAACTG